>CADACD010000039.1 GCA_902786365.1 uncultured Lachnospiraceae bacterium
GCAAAGCCTCTCAAAAGGAGTTTGATATTGGTTGAAAAAACCCGAAATTGTTGAATCCTGAATAGCAGGAGTACTAACTTCAGAGGTCAAAAACTTCGAAAGGAATCGTTCATTAATAACAGAATTGAACAGCTCGCTTTTGTTTTTGAAGAAATAAAAAATGGCTCCACGCGTTCTTCCAATAGAACTTTCTATCTGTTCTATTGTTATTGCCTCCCAATTGTAGATAAACAACAACCTATAAGTCTTGTCTAAAATGAGATCACGCGTATTGTTCTTTGCCATAATTAAAAAAGAGTATGGGGTTGCTTCACCATCTGTGTCCCTTGTGGTATTGGTAGAAGAATAGCAAAGTCCCCATACTCCATAGTAGAGCATAGTGAGAACTTCATATTCATCTTTCTTCTTCTTAATCTACCACAATTACACAGAAGACAAACATGATCCCACGATATTTTTGGCAAAGGTAATTAAAAAATTAGAAAGTCAAGCACATTTAACAGTTAATAACACCACGCCGTATGTAAATCGGCCACTTTCCGGAACAAGCAATAGTATTTTATTACCATCTATAAGTCTACCGGAGTGTACGAGTTCGTCCAATCCTGCAAAAATAGCAACGGAACCGACATTGCCCACAGTCGTTAAGTTAGTAAACCATTTTTCTGTTGGGAGACAAATGTCTCTCCTCTCCAATTCTTCTGCCAATAAATTATAAAAATACATTGATGATATATGAGGAATCACATAATCAATCGAATCACCATTAACGTGATATTTGTTTAGTGCCATTTCAATAGCATCAACAAAACGTACGACCACGACCTCATTTAACAATTTGATATCTTGCTTTATGCACCATACTGACTTTTCTAAAATTTCTTTTCCATCAAATTCCTTCCAACTTCTAAACACCCCTTCTTCATCATAATCTCCCCACATATACATGCAAGCAGGATACTGATTGGCAAATGAAATTGTTTCAATCCAATTAATTTCAAGATTAACGCCAGGACTGACATTATTCTGTAAATAGCAACAAGCTGCTCCATCAGAAAGCATAAAACGCAAAAAGTCCTTATTGAATGCCAGAATAGGATTCTCTTTTATCGCTTTCAAAAAATGGTACTCTTCTTCAAAAAATTTAGATAGCAAAACAGGGGAGACTAACTCAGAATTTGAACAAATCGCATTCTTAGAATTTCCTGATAATACGGACATATACGCAGTTTTTAGCGCAGCAATACTTGTCATACAAACACCTGCCAATGAGAAGATTTCCATAGGGTGACTAAAGGCTGCTCCATGAACCATTGCTGCTTGAGATGGTAGCATTTGATCGGGTGTTGATGTACCACAGCATAACACCTGAACATCATCTCGATCTTTCTTTTCTGGTAAGAGTTTCTTTATTGACAGAGCCGCCATTTCAGCATTGCTATGTGTAATGTGCTGTTCTTTGTCTAAGGCGTAAAAACGAGTTTTTATTCCATTTTGCCTTAAAATTATACTTTTTACTCTGGATTTTTTACCTCCAATATAGCCAAGATAATCTTCCATCTCATCATTCCCAACTGGCAAGTTTGGGAAAAAAGACGCAGTTTTTGTTATATAAACTTTTTGCACCATAATTTGATAAAAATAATAAATTTTACATACTGTTTATTATGTAGGTGCAAAATTACAAAATTCAATTCAAAATCAGATGATTTTTAGACTTTTTTAATTATATTATATAAGGTGTACATCTGTTCTCGCAATTGTGGGATATTTAAACCGTGAGACATTGAGTCAACAACAGATAGTCCATAAAAAATGCAAACAAACTGTTTGGCAATTGAAAGCACATCTATTCCTTCTACAACTTCACCGTTATCGACTGCAGAATTAATTACTGACACCCAACGGCTAATATCGTTATGCAAATTCAGAAGATAACGTTCTTTTATGTCAGGGAATAAAGTGCAAACTTGCAATAGCGTTGAAATGTAAGCCCTACAAGCATTTTCCCTTGAAGGCATTTGCATGTTTTCAAACAATCGCTGCATAGTATTTTCAATTCCATTGACATACATATTGATATAGTCTATTAGTGTGCACTCAGAAGTATATGAGACCTTGTTATTTACATCTTGAGTATCCAATATATAGTATTCTACTACTTTTTTAAAAAGATCTAGTTTCGTATTGGCATAATAAAACACGGCCCCCCTGGTCATTCCTGACTCCTCTTCAATATCACTTATGGAAACCCCATCAAATTGTTTAATAAGGAAGAGCCGAAATGCTGCTCTGTAAAGCGTTTCTTTGTTACTTTTTCTCATTTTTCTGTTATTTTTTTGCAAAAATAAGATATTTTTTTCGTTTAGCCAAAAAATAATAGTACTTTTGTAGAAAATACCATTCAGTCTATTATGGATGCGGGGTTTGATGTATTTGTGCTCCTTGTGGTAAGTATAGGTGGAAGGATACACTCAAAATACCGCATCCTCTTTTCTGTATTACCATTAAAACTTAAATAAAATAAAATGTATTTAATTACACTTAACAAAATGCGATATTTTAAATACTAATCGGTATCTTTGTGGCACAAATATCACATAAACATATTTATTTAATTAAAGAAGTGTATGAATAACAAAGCAAAAAAGGTCACTCAAGTGGCATCAAAAAAAGAGATTGCAAATCAGCGTGTCATAGACAAGTTTGAATTTACAAGTTTTCAGAGATTCAATCAGTTTAGTCTTGCTACGCGCATCGGACTCTTAAAGAAAATTGGTGAAGCGGCTAAATCACCAATCGCTTCGGTGAATGTAACAAAACCTATTCCTGGTGATAATAGATGGTTCGGCCATTGGGTTCTCGTGAAAGTTGGTAATCATTACATCTTCATATGGGTACCATCTAAGTCACCAGCTAATCCATATATCGAGCCAGACGGCAGGTTGAATGTTGACGGATTCATATCTAATATAAAAGATATGGAGAAAATAAACATAGATGACTCTCATGTATTCATCAAATTGACTGACAAAAAAGGAATTAGGATGGAAATGCAGATATGCAAATATTAAACAAGCAATTGTCTTTTTCTGTGTTTAATTCTGACACGAGTTAGAAGGAATGTACTTCAACATGGTTTTAATATAATACGTAATGATATTTTCTATGGATAATCTAAATATCGGAATCTCTTTTTCAGGTGGCGGTTACAGGGCTGCTACCTTTCATTTAGGTACACTTTCATTCCTTAATACGATCCATATCGATGATGGAAAATCATTGTTGGATTGTGTTTCAGTAATGTCAACCGTCTCTGGGGGTACTATTACTGGACTAAAGTATATGCTTGCACTGGCCCAGAAGCAAAATATCAATACTATGGTGCATGAATTGTTCGACTTTCTATATAATGAGGATTTGATTGAGGATGCATTTGCAAACATAGAAAAGGGACGGACAGACTATGGGGCATCATTAATTAAAATCATGGCAAGCATTTATGATGCCAGATTGTTCAATCAATCTGTTATGGGTGACCTTATGGATTGTGTCAATGATATACCAATTAAGCATTTCTCGGCTAACGCGACAGATTTTGACAATGGACTGCCATTCCGATTTCAGGTTACAGAGGGTCGTATGATTGATGACACAAAATCCACATACGGAGTATTCGGAAATAGCAATCATAGATTAAAACGAGATATTGCGCAATATGTTACATTGGGCGAGGCGCTTGCCTGTTCTTCTTGTTTTCCAAGTGGATTTGAGCCAATGATGTTTCCAGATGACTTCAAAGTATGTCAAAATGAAATTGCTGCAAAGAAAGACTGTTTTGGCATTATGGATGGTGGAGTCGTTGATAACCAGGGAATAGAACCAATCCTCTTAGCAGAAGAGCGTATGCGAAAGTGTAATAAAGGAAGAAAAGACAAGGCTTTGGAACTCGTAATCGTATCTGACGTGTCAAGTTTGAACATGAACGGTTATTCTCCTTGCCAACAAAGGTTGCCAAAGAGCATCGGGGGATGGACAATTACAAAATTGCAGCAATATGCCCTGTTTGCCGAATTCGTTATTTCGCTATTACTGATCGTCGCTTTCTTTGCCAACAACCATTATATGATCGGAGCCATAGCTGTTATCTGGGGAATGGTAACCATAGTAAATGTTGCGCTCAATTGGATCAACAATAAAATTGTGGGATTGGTCTCAAATACGATTATCGGGAAGAACGCATCATTTATTAACCACCTGTCTTTTGGCGATATTGAGTCTTTGCTAATGAATCGTGCAAAGTCTGTCATCATGATGAGTTCCTCAGTCTTTTTGAAAAGAATCCGCAGAATGGCTTATGCAACTCTGTATAGTGACAAAGACTGGCAGAATCGCTTGGTAACCAATACCATTTATGAACTCAGGGCTGGAGAGAAATGGGCCTCAAGATTCAAAAATGGCACCTTACCTGGTTACCTCAAGCCATCAATATCCATACAAGAAAATAGTTATAAAGCAGCAAATATGGGAACTACACTTTGGTTTACGGAAAGAGACAAAGAGAAGGGTGTCCCAGAAGCAATTCTTGCTGCAGGGCAGTACACAATTTGCTATAATCTATTGGATTACATTGATAAGATAAAGAAGAAGAGAGATAATTTGAATGAAAACCATCAACTGATTATTACATGTGAACAACAATTGCAAGATGCGTGGAAGAAATTTCAGGAAGACCCATTGTGGATGGTTTCTAAGTATAAAAAGTAAATATGAGGAAAGTACTGTTTTTGTGTCTATTGCTAATCTTACTATCAACTGTCTGGGCTTGTAGAAAGACGGATGAAGATCGGCTTGTGGAATACCTGAAGCAAGTATATCCTCCAGAATATGCAGAGCATGTAAAATTGGGGGTACTTGATAGTGTATATGATCCTTACGATTCTTTATGCACACTGCTGAATATAATTGATGGTGTAAAAGATATGCCTATTATGGATGCTATACTTCACGATAACCGTAAGAAGGCCAATGCCCTGGGCAGAAATGCGACCATATATGAATCTGGCGGTTATACAAAGAATATTGTCGTCATCTATGATTCAGATGGCAATATTAAGCATACCTCCATCCAATCCGAGAAGAAAGGAGAACAAATTATGTCCAAATTCTTCCAAAGATACCATAGAGACCCATTTTGGGAAGAACCTCCGAGATAAGCTCCAAACAGTTCCATTTAGATATGAATGTTATGAATGACTCAAAAGAAAAAGCCCTACAACTGTTGTTAAAATACAACAAACAAACGTTTCATATTCAACATGCAATTACTGTTGATGAAATCCTCGATTGGTATGCCCAAAAATATGATTATGATCCTGTTTATTGGGGGGCAGTAGGACTCTTGCATGATTTAGATTATGAACTTTATCCGAACGAACATTGTATAAAGAATGTGGAAATACTGTCAGGAAACGGGTACTCTCAGTCTTTCATCAATTCTATATGTTCTCATGGATATGGAATATGTACTAAAGTCCGGCCAGAGCACTTTATGGAAAAAATACTATATTCTGTTGATGAATTATCTGGTATAATATCAGCGATGGTACTTGTCCGGCCATCACACAGCACGAAAGATATAACGTTGATGAGCCTAAAAAAGAAGTTTAAAGATAAGGCTTTTGCAGCGAAATGTTCTAGAACTGTGATAAAAGGAGGTGCTGATATGTTGGAATGGCAACTCGACTATTTACTAGAGCAAACACTAATAGCCATACAAGAAAAGGAAGACATTATAAAATATAGAATGCAAAATATAAATAAACAAGTGTAATATGTTTAGGATTACCGATTGTATAGGAAATACCCCGTTGATTGCATTAGACAAAAGAATCACTAAATGTGATGCAACAATAATGGTAAAACTTGAAGAGTATAATTGGGGAGGTAGCATCAAATCAAGGGTTGCATATCAAATGATTATTGACGCAGAAAAAAGTGGTCGTATTCCAAAGAATCCCAATAATGTAACAATAATAGAAGCAACTGGGGGTAATACTGGTATCGGTTTGGCCCAAATGTGTGCTTTTCGTGGCTATAAATGCATCTTGGTTGTTCCAGATAATTATAGTAAAGTACGCGTTAATATCTTAAAGAAACTGGGTGCAGATGTTAAGCTATCCGACCATCATATTGGAAATGATTCTCATATAAAAATGGTTGAGGAATTATTATTGGATAATCCCAGTTATATTCACCTGAATCAATTCTCTAATGATGCAAATCCACGAGCTCATTATTTTGGTACAGGCCAAGAAATCTTGAAACAATTTAATGAAAAAATTGATGCTGTTGTTGCAGGAATTGGGAGTGGTGGAACTCTATCTGGAATCGGTATGGCTATAAAGGATCGTTATCCTTCAACTCTTATATGTGGTGTACAACCTAAAGGATGCGATGTGTTAAATGGTTATGCCATTCCTCATATAATCCAAGGCATAGCCATAGGCCAGTTACCTAAAGTACTTAATGTGTCGCTTATTGACGAGATAAATGATGTGGAAGAAAATAGTGTGTTAGAAATGAAAAATGAATTAGCCCACAAAATGGGCTTGTATCTAGGCTATTCTTCAATCGCAAATATTGTGGGGGCAATTAAAGTTGCGAACTCACATCCTAATCTAAAGAATATTGTTACAATTGCTCCTGATGGAGGGTCGAATTATTAATAAAAACTTATATGATTACAAAAGATAAAAAGTACTCTGAATACTTTGATCATCTTGAAACAACATTTAATACTATAAATGATATTCTTGATGAAGAGTTCTTCTCCTGCGTACCAACAGACAACAAAACAAAAGAGGTAATTGTAAGTGAACTATGTCAAGTAGTTCAAGGTGATTTAATGGCATTAGTGACTTTTGATCCTGCTGCAAAACATAATTACGATAAAGTAATTAAAGGTTATGATCAAAAATATGTACAAGCAACTTATAAAGGTTTTGAGGCTGTGAGAGATTATCGAATTTCTCATTTTATCTACTATTACAGCAAAACAAAATATGCAATAAAAGATAATGGCAATGAAGCATTAATTATGTTAGAAGCATATCTAAAATTAATTGCAAGAAACATGTCAGAAAATTCAAAAGTTAGGACTGCTATTGAAATACATCCAGCATCCATAATCGGAGAGCGATTTGCTATTGATCATGGATACGGAACAGTTATTGGAGAAACATGTGTAATAGGCAATGATTGTTACATTTTACAGGGGGTTATATTAGGTGCTAGCAAAATAAAAGGGAATAAAAAAGGAAAACGCCACCCAACTATAGGGAACAATGTCCACATTGGTGCATTTGCAAGAATAACAGGCAACATAAAGGTCGGAGATAACTCCAAGATATGTCCTAATGCCGTTATATATAGATCAATCCCACCACATAGCAAAGTTAAGATAGACAATCAAATTCAGATTACCACACCAGGAAAGAATGCTAAATGGCAATGCCCAATTGTAATATATGGTGTAAGACCAACAAATAATGGTGTCACTGTTTATGGAAAAAAACTTGAATTATGCAGAGAAGTCAAAATAATGGTAAATCGCTCAAAAATAGACAATATAATCATTTCATCACAAATTGAAAGTGAACAAATCTTCATAACCATAGAGCATAACGAAATAGTTAAATATAAAAAGAAGAACTTAATTATGTGTTTTGTTACCAAACACTGTAACTTGTTACTATTACAAACACAAGCATTAATTGATTATATTAATTCTAAATAACACGAAAATGAATACAGGGAAATTTGGGGCTTATGTTTTTTTTGGCCCGGCAAATGTAGGAAAGTCAACAATAATTGGCTATCTTCAGACAAGACATCTTTCAGAAGAACAATTTATGATAGAAGTAAATAAGTTGAAAACAAAATTAGGTGATAAATTCAAATCAAACCGTTTATTTAGTTATTTCGTTGATGACCATTTCGATGAATATACGAAAAGTGTAGAAAGAAATGAACAGCTTAATGAAAATACCATTGCTCATGGAACATCAAAATATGTACATATAAGAAAAATTGGAGACTTTTTCTTAATTGATACGCCCGGAGGTGTAGATTATGTCAAAGAAAGATATAGAGGATTGGCTTTAGCTGATGTCGGCATCTTCGCTATTGAAATAAAGCAATTACTAAATAAAGACAAATACAGTTTCACAGATTTGAATAATTTCTTTATATCATGGTATATATGGAAGCGACTTCACGGAATAAACAATACTTTGATACTGCTTACAAAACAAGATTTAAATCCAAGTAAAGAAGAATACGAGAAGGCTAAAGATAATTTGTTCGAAATTATCAAAGAAGATGTACACAATGTGACAATTATCCCTACCAGTATAGATGTAAAAGGAAGAAATGATATTAATGTTACCAAGAGTAATTGTTTAGAATGGTATCAAGGAAAATGCTTGATGGATTTGTTGAAAGCAAATATGAGAAAAAGTGAAATAAATTCATCCGATTCTTTATTTATGTTTTATAGTAAAAAAATATATGTAGATGGAATGGGAGATACCTACATGTGGAAAAACAACCAAGGTATTCTGAACCTTCAAGATAGGGTGGCTATTTCTCCCGTGAAAATTGGAGATAAATGGGATAGAGTAACTGCTTCCATCAAATCTATGACCGATGAAAGCAATAATAATATAGAACAGGTCTATCCTGGGAAAATAGTAAATATTGTTTTCACGAAGTATCTTGATGGAAATGGGAATTCCATGTCGAAAAAAGAAATTGAAATCTGGAAGACTGCAATAATAACATATGAGAAAAACACCAATATAATATCTGGAAATAGAATTGATATAACCTTAGAAAGTACAAGTAATATGCTGCCTAAGGAAAAAGATTTTTTCGAAAGGATCTCCGACAAGAGAGAAGTTTCTTTCTTATGGTTTGGAAATGTTATTCGAGCATTAATTTATCAAAAAGAGGATAGTTGTTTAGAACATAAAATGTCGCTAAGATTGCCCAATGATTATATCTCATGCCTTACAGAAGATTTACCCAAAACAATTATAATGCAGATTTCGACAAAAAGCAATAATGATGATACTCTTATTGTACATTCATATAGATGTAAATTATCAAGAATATATTGACAAACTATGGAAGCGTTTGTCCTACAAAATAAATTTCTGACAAAAGACTATTAGCGCCTAAGAAGGGCCATTTCCGAGAATGGCTCTTTTTAATTGCAGATAGGGGATGAAGAAAAAAGTATTCATGCTACGACATCATTGGAGATTAGTTCTCAAACTTGCTTGGGGGAAACAACACTATAAGGCATGGCGTGAATATCCTTGGGCAGGTTGGGGGCTGGTTTTATGGATTGCTTTCCCGTTCATTTGGTATTATCTCATTTTTCCTTGGCTATATTATTGGTTCTTTGACTTCTTCTGGGAATATCATAGTACGACAAAGAGGGAGATGTATTCGTGGATGTTGCCTTCGGTAACAGCCATAATTGGATTCTTCTCAACCTTTATATGGCTTGATTTGAAACAGACGGCATATCGTGATGAGATCTATCGCCGCAGACGTATCAGGTGGCATCTCCGTTTCGAGAGAGAGCGTAAAAGGGGTGAAGAGGAATATCAAGAGTGGCTGAAAGAGTTTGAACAAAAACAGAGAGAGTCCGAAGAACGTCACCGTATTTTCATGGAAGAGAGGGATAAGATTCGTCGTGAACATGAGAGATGGATGCAACAGCAAGAAGAATTGGCACGGCAAAAAAAGAAAAAAAATAAAAAGCAGCGGGAAGAGAGACGTAAGAAAAGGGAAAAGGAAGAACGGATTCGTGAAGAAAACAGAAGGAAGCGTTATCAGCATTTCTGTAATTTGCGACGTGTTGCCATCCAACGAATAGAGAAATGTATTTCAGAGCGACCCAACGGGGAGTTGTTTGGACATACATATATCTTCACCAGTGATGAAAGTGATACAATCTTCGAGGACTTTTCGATTATCTTCGGAAATCAGGTGTTTGCAGTACAACTGACGTATCCAGAAGCCTATCTTAGAATCGGAGAAAACCTATTGCGGAACCAATATGCCGATAAACCCTGGAAATGGGATTTGGAAAGGAGAATGTTCATTGATAATTGTATAAAAAGTCGGCTCGTGCCATGCCTGTTTGAGTATGATCCATGCACATACCAGCCAATAGATGTTACAGGGTGGAACTTACGTCATGCCGTAACTGAAGAAAATATAATTCCTGCCCGATACATTCAGCCAAGCCTTATAGAAATGTCTTCATGGGAAGTTGAGACTCAGATGATCCAGTTCGTAAGGGAATATATTGCGTATGAGGAAGAAGGTTTGAAGTTTGAACGCGACACCCTTACTAACCGTACGGATATTCTCTGGAAGATTGATTCTCAAGGGAATCGCTCATGGATACAAGTTCGTAAAGTCCAGAAATTCAGTCCCATTACCCCAGCACAATTTGAATGGTTCCTCCGAAGTGAATATCTGCTTAGCAAATATCCTGGTTATATAGCACAAATCATATATGCACGTAAAGGTATAGAAAAACTGCATTCAGTAAAAAGCCCTTTACGTAATATCGCCTACGAGATGCTATTTGAACAATTACAAAAAGCCATCACGAAATCAGACCATCAAGACATCTGATGTTGCAGGAAATTTGTTGCAAATACTACTACCAAAAACAAGTTATTTGCCTGATTATAAGGCATTTTTAAAGCTTATGGTGCAACATCCCATTTGGTATTTAATTTATATATTCGTACTTTTGTGCCAAAATTCGTAATATGAGAATTGTCCAGAGCTATTGGAGCAAACCAGGAATAGAAAGAAATGGATGGAGACTTCCTGACCTCTATTTCATTTCTTGGATGTATAGTTGCTTGAAACTTAGACAGTTTTATTCTGATGTCCATTTAGTAACCGATAGCAGAGGTAAAACGATATTTGGTGAGATTCTCAATCTTCCATATAGTTCTATAAAAACAAATTTAGATATTCTACAAGACTATACCCCAAAATTGTGGACTGTAGGTAAATTGTATACATATTCTTTGCAAGAAGCTCCGTTTATACATGTAGATGGAGATGTATTTATATGGGATAGAATACCACTGGAAGAAGAACAACTAATAGCACAACACAAAGAATACAATTTCATACATAATAAAAAATTCTTGCAGGATCTAAAAGTCAAAGGGTATAAAATTCCCTATACTATAAACTGGAATTTAAAAGATGTCTGCGAGATAAATGCAGGAATCATAGGAGGATGCAATCTGAAGTTCTTTCAAGCATACTATCATGCCGCAATTGACTTTATTAAATCAAATGAAGAACTAATAAACAATATCAAATCCAAAAAAGAAGAAACCGCAGTTAACACCATAATGGAGCAGTTCTTTTTTTATCAATTGGCAGAAAAACAAAAATGCAAAATAAGATTTCTATTTGATGAAAATGTTACAGATGACTATATACAATTTGTCCAATTCTTAAGTGTTCCATTTGAAACAAAATACATCCATCCAATAGGATATCATAAACAGAATTATGCATATTGCGAATATGTGGCTCGTTTACTATTTTGCGAATATCCAGGTTATTTCCATAAATATCAATATAACAAGGAAAGTCTATATGAGCTATTTCATGTAAAAAGCATCTCAAATTCAGAGGACCATGAATTTAAACTTTTCAAAAAAGAACTTTTAGAGAAATATGCGTTGCAAGAAATCACACAAAATATTCGCAATTTTGTGTCTTATAATTTGTATTGTTCACAAAATTGGGAATTTATAAAATCTAAATTGGTATTTGTTATAAACCCATATGTAAAAAGCATTAAACACTATAATTATAGTGGAAAAAAAGAGTGTGTATTAATAATGCCTAGTATCCTATCTGAGAAGGAATTAATAATGATACAGTTTCAACTTGGTGTTATAAGCGATTTTTATGTTAGTTTGTGTGAAAAATATGGAAAAAGTGAGTCCTTCACACTTTTAGATATCGTAAATTGTCTGAGGATAAAAGATAAAAAAAGTCTTGCTAAAATATCAATGGCACTCAAAAGACTGTTATATATGAATGCAATCATAATATATAAAGGCGGAAACCGAAAAGCCAGAAAAGAGTAGGTCTATTATTTAAATTATTAAAGATGAAAAAAGATTTGAATAAACCTGTATTGAACGCAGATGAACTCCTTTCTGCGGAAATGAACGAGATTGAAGGTGGTGCGGAATCAAGTTGCACTACATGTGCTTATCTCTGCTATAGTTCCATGTTCTAAAGGAGATGGGGCTGGCTTTAAAGAGTGCCAGCCCTTTTGTATTTTTCATTGATTAATTTGATAGTTATGGATGCAATAATCTTTAACCCTCAGTATGTATTAAAGCCGGATAGTGGTCGGACGCTTATACTAGCGGCTGAAGTTGGGAGAGATTCTCTAAAGAACATGAATGAGAATTTTGAGACTTTCATACATCCGGTATATGCCATGATCCTTAGTTTTATTGACGGCAGAGGTTCTCAAGCCTGCATTAATACAGCATCACAATATTTACATGTTTCTCCTTCAAAAATAGAAAAGTTTGTTAACAAACTATTGGACAATCCTAAATATGTGAAAATAGAGACGACAACTGGTGCATCTTTTTTCCCACCACATACAATTATAAAATCAAGCGGTGTCATCAGGAACATACGCTTTAAACCAGAGATGTTTTTCTATGATTACATAGATTTGCGTTATAAAAGACATTTAACTCCAACTTCTGTTACATTAATGGTTAATAACATCTGCGAAACAAGATGTTATTATTGTTACGCAGATAAATCAAAGCCTATTCAATGCAAAATACCTTTGAAACGTATTTTTGAGATTATAAGTGAGGCGAGATTATCAAATGTCAGAAGTTTTGATGTGATAGGCGGAGAATTCTTTCTATATAAGGACTGGAAGAAATTACTTGAGAAACTACTTGATATGGGTTATAACCCATATTTGTCAACAAAGATTCCTTTAGATGAAAATATTATATGCACCTTGCAAGATTTGAACATAAGAGATATTCAAATATCACTAGATTCACTGATTGAAGAACATCTGGTTAGTTCTTTGAAAGTTCAACAAGGATATGTGAACAAAATAAAAGAAACAATTAATCTATTGGGAAAACATGGCATTGAAGTCATGATTCATACCGTATTATCACAAAAAAACTCCACAATAGAGGATATGGAATCTATATATTCATTCATAAGATCCATTAATAAAATTAGAGAATGGAAAATTGACAAAGCAGGACAATCCATGTATGCGGAAACTGATTATGCAGACATTGAGATAGGCAATGACACATTAAACACATTATGTAACTATCTTATGGGGTTGGAAAAGCAAAGTAGCTTTGACATACGATTCCCACGTCCTCAAATACCCAACCAGATTCTAGCCAAGAATACTGCATCTGACTTTTTCAACAGGGGCTTCTGTAGTGGCAATTTCTCTTCTATGTTTATTCTGCCCGATGGAAATGTAACTATTTGTGAAGAATTATATTGGAATCCTCACTTTATTATGGGAAATGTCTTGCGTCAAAGCCTAAACGACATATGGAACTCGGCCAAGGCTAATAGCCTTTTTCACTTAAGGCAAGAAGATATACCACAAGACTCATTATGTCATAGTTGTAATAAGTATGTAGAATGCAGATCAGTAAAACAGGTTTGTTATCGGGAAATCATAAAGAAATACGGAAAAGATAAATGGTATTATCCAGATGTCAATTGCCCCTATATATTAAAGGACAGCTAAATAAAAATACACAATGAAAATAATACAAAGCTACTGGTCGAAACCATTTGAACTAAGGAGTAAAGATGGAGGATTATTAAACTCTGGAGGGTGGTGTGCCCCCGTCTTTTATTATATGAGCCACGCTCTAAGTTGCCTTTCTTTGAGCAAGTTTTACAAAAATGTGGAACTTTATACAGATGCAGAAGGTTACGACTTGCTTATAAAAAAGCTCCATCTTCCTTATTCGAATGTTCATATAGTGCTAGATAATCTCAGAGACTACCCCACTAGCGCATGGGCTGTAGGGAAAATATATACATATAGTTTGCAGACATCTCCATTTATCCATGTTGACAATGATGTATATATATGGAAACGTTTTCCTGACTATATTGAAGAAGCACAACTTTTAGCGCAACACAATGAGCATAATTATACTTTTAATAGAGCAATTATCTTGGATGTTATATCAAAAGTAAGTTATTTGCCAGATGCCATAAAAAAAAGCAAAGGCTTTTACGATGAAGCTAATGCTGGCATAATCGGAGGTAAAGACATTGATTTCTTACTCAGGTACTCAAATGAAGCTTTAAAATTTCTAGATAGAAATATTAAATGCTTATGCCAGTTCAAATATCCCAATTTCTTCAACACAATCTTTGAGCAGTACCTTTTTTCGTGTCTTGCAAGATGTGAACAAAAAGATGTGATGTTTGCTTTTCAAAATGTAGATAATAGATTTAATGAAGTATGCAGATTTGATATGGTACCAAATAAGCAATACTATATACACGCATTAGCTTTTTATAAGAAAATGTTTAAAGTTGGAGAGTGCATTGCTTATCATTTATGGTATCATTTCCCCAAATATTACACTTTAATTATTAGTTTACATAACAAGAAACAACTATGATAGATGTAACAATACCATTTTTTAAGACCAAATATTTTTTGTGCGAAGAAAAAATAAATTATGATGATATCGATGATATTTTAACAATGTTAGATGAGTATCGTCATGCTCATATCATATCTGCGTACAAATTGGAAAATGAAGAATATTTGTATATGAAATCCATAAACTCAACTCTCAATGATTTTACAGAAAAAGAACAGGTATTTATTAGGAATATGTTAGATGTATTTTACCTACCAGAAACGAAGTTTAGCAAAGTTCCATTAGAACTTAATCCTTTCTGTAAATTTATAAAAACGAACTATATGTTTGCAATTGAAAATGATGATAAAATTGCATACAGAAAACAAAATGTCGAATATTTCATAATCCCCAAGCATTTATCCACAGGCCATTTAAGAATTGATGAGCAAGCAATCCTGGGACCGATACGTTTTTTAAAAACACTCAAACAATGTAATTCGTATTTCACTATAGAGGACTTGTCATTTTCAATTCAAATAGAAGTAAGTCGTACTAATATTATAAGTATAATAAAAAAATTGCTTTTGAGTCAATATCTTGTTATAAGCGATGTTTATAAAAACAAATTCTGTTAAACGGTTAGCTTTTTGCACCCCCTTCCCTGTCTATTATAGTAGATGAAAGCAAACGAGATAGAACGGATTTTCCGTCAGCACTACGACCGGATGATACGGTTGGCGAGGACGATGCTCTACGACGACGAGGAATCGCGTGACGTGGTGAGCGAGGTGTTTGCCATGCTGGTAAAGACGGACATCATGCCCAGGAACATTGAGAACTATCTGACAACGAGCGTGAGGAACCGGTGCCTGAACCTGCTGGAGCACAAGGAAGTGAGGGAGAGGTTTGAACAGGCTTACACGGCAGAGAAGGTTTCGGAATCGGCCAGCCAACCGCCATTGACAGGCGAAACGGAACCTGTCTACGCTGAGCGGTGGGAGCGGCTGATGGCGTATGCCAGACTGAACATGACGGGCCAGACGCTGATGGTCTTCCAGATGCGTCACTTGCAAGGCATGAAGTATCAGGAGATAGCCGACCAGTTGGGCATCAGCAGGGTGATGGTCTATAAGCACCTGACGAAAGCGATGACAACCATCAAGGAGTATAAACAGAATAACAGATAGGACTATGGCACAGAACGACAAAATCACGAGTAAGCGAGTGCAAAGTGAGCTCGCTCACAATTTGCCGAGCGAGAGTGATTTTTCCAAAATCCAGATGCTGCTCGACATGCAGGAGCATCCCGAAAACTACTCGGAGGAGGCATTGGAGACGATGCTCGAAAACCCCGAAGTGCGCGAACTCATGGAGGCCACGGCGCAGTTGAAGCAAGCTATGACCTGGGAGGAAACGGGCAAGGAACCTGTAAACACGGATGCCGAGTGGCAGTACTTTGCAAAGGCGCATCTCGCCGACAGCGCCCCACGTCGCGGATGGCTGAAGGTCGCCGCAACATTCATCGGCGTGCTCCTTGTTACAGGCATGGCCTTTGCGGCTATCCACATCGTGCGGATGGTCAATAGCCAAAAGCCTCAGGTCGTTCAGACCGAACAGCCCGTGACAGCTGATCCGTCCACGACGATGCCTGCCGATACTGTCAAGACCGACACCATTGCACCCAAGATTATCCGTTACGACGAAGCCACACTCCAGAAGATTCTCACCGACATGGGCGATTACTACCGTTTGCGCGTGGAGTTGAGAAACGAGGATGCCAAGACTCTGCGTCTGTTCTTCCAGTGGAATCAGCGACAGGAAGCGTCTAAGGTGTTGGAACAGCTGAATATGTTTGAGCGCATTCACTTGGTGTTGAACGACAGTACGATTTCTGCGTCATTACCATGCTTGGTAGCGCACAGGACATCACCCGACAATATGATAATGTGTCACTGTCGAAGGCTTTAATGGAACTCAACGACCTGCAACAGACGTACGCCATAAACTTCATTTACGACGAACTGGAGGACTTCCGTGTGACCACCAGCATCAAGCACAAGTCTGTCACGGAGGCCATCATGCAGATCATTGGTTTCTATCCCGTCCGCGTCGTGAAACGTGGCGAGAGCGAAATCTACGTCGAGTGTACCCACAAGACCGAGCGCCATCTGACGGGCACTATCATTGACGAGAACCGCCAGCCCGTGCCCTACGCCAATGTTTACCTGCTTCATCCATCAGACTCGACAGTAATCGGTGGAGGCGTAAGCAATGAGGCTGGCGTCTTCGTCATCCCCTACGAGCAGCCTACCGTCCTTGCCCGTATCTCATACGTGGGCTACAAGACTATATACAAACTATGTAGTAACACAGACCTCGGAACAATACGGATGCAGCCTGACAGTTACAAGTTGAACGGCGTGGAAGTAAAAGGTTCCCGTCCGTTGGTTAGAATCAAGGACGATGCCTTGCTGACAACTATAGAGGGCACCTACCTCTCGAAGTTGGGTACAGGTAATGACATTCTCGCCCATATCCCTGGTGTAATTCGCAATGGCAACAGCATTGAGGTCATAGGCCGTGGCACTCCGCTCATCTACATCAACGGCAGGCTGATGCACAACCAGAGCGAACTTGACCAATTGAGCAGCGATCAAATCAAGGACGTGGAGGTAGTGATGACTCCAGGAGCCAAATACGATGCCACCGTCAAGGCCGTCATCCGCATCAAGACCATCCGTCCCGTCGGCGAGGGTTTCAGTTTCAACAGTCGCACGGTAGCGGGCGTGAACCACTACGTCTATGGATTGGAGGAACTGAACCTGAACTACCGCACCGGCGGACTTGACATCTTCGGTATGGCCGAATACGAGAACCGCCGCAGCCGTCAGACCAACGACAGCCGACAGGACACCTACCTGCAGAGCCACTATCAGCAGAACAG
>CADACD010000040.1 GCA_902786365.1 uncultured Lachnospiraceae bacterium
ACAGATACACCGGAGATTTTATTTGCCAGACTTGATGTGAATGAGGTAATGGAACAAGTTGAAAAGTTACAGGAGGAAGCAAATGGACCTAAGTATCCGCAGGTTGAGCCGAAAGAAGAGATTACAATCGATGATTTTGATAAGGTTCAGATAAGAGTCGGAGAAGTGCTTGAATGCGAAAAGGTGAAAAAGTCAAAGAAGCTTCTTGTGTTTAAGGTCAGAGTTGGAAGTGAAGTAAGACAGATTGTATCAGGTATTGCGGCATATTATGAACCGAAAGAACTGATAGGAAAGAAAGTTGCTGTTGTTGCAAATCTGAAACCTGCAAAACTCTGTGGACTTGTATCGGAGGGAATGATACTCTCGGCATTAGATGATGAGGACAATCTTTCAGTTGTGACAGTTGACAGGGATATTATCAGTGGATCGGAGATTTGCTAGAGTTTAAAAGAAAAGCGAAAGACAAAAATAGAAATAGAATGAAAGTGAAAGCCGGCACCGGATAGGTGCCGGCTTTTTTTAGTTCGCCCAGCAGGGGCGTAGTCTAACCGGTGAAAGTCCGTAGAGTGCCCTGATAGTGGGAAACTCACAGTCAATGGCAAAGGATTTTTGTATATGTTTGTGGTGCATTAAATAAGTAATAGGTACATTGTAATGATATGGAGAAATTGACAAGTGGATTGTCAACAATATCTTGAAAGATAGAATCCAAGATAATGTGCAGGCTGGTACAGTGTGACAGGACTGCTCATAAAAAAAAACAATATTGTCACATATTGATATGATAAATTGATTAGTGTAAAATGGCTATATCTTGAAGTTATATAGAGCAAAGAAATGAGGAGTGGGATTTATGGAAAAGAAATTGAAGATATTTATAGCAGGGATTTAAATTCTAATATAAATCCAAAGAATAAGAACTTGCTTTGAAAAAGTGAGGTTCTGATTAAGACACAGAAAGGGAAAATTTAGTGCTTAAGTTTGATATTGTCAAATAAGGTTGAAAATAATAATGATTATTAATGGAAAAGAAGTAATTGAAATAAATGATAAATCAACAGAATATAGCAGAAACGATATTAAACATATTTTTTTGATTGGCAGCAAGGGAATACCGGCCTCTTATGGAGGATTTGAAACTTTTGTAGAAAAACTGACGTTATACCGGAAAAGCGAGTGTATCAAATATCATGTTTCCAGAATTTCTAACATGAATAAGATATATGAATATAACAAGGCAGAAGTATTCAATTTGAATATACGAAATATTGGCACAAGCAAAGCAGTACTTTATGATGTACTATCTCTTAAAAAGTGCATTAGTATTTGTGAACAAAGACATATTGAGAATCCTGTCATATATATAATGGCATGTCGAATAGGACCATTTATTATGCATTATAAGAAAAAAATAGAAAAATTTGGAGGAAAGTTATATCTTAATCCGGATGGACATGAATGGAAAAGAGCTAAGTGGAATACGCTTATCAAACAATATTGGAAGTTTTCAGAAAAACTAATGGTAAAAAATGCAGATTTAGTGGTATGCGATAGTATAAATATCGAGAATTATATTCAAAAGAGATATGCTCAGTATAATCCAAAAACAACATATATAGCATACGGCTGTGATATAAAAAATTCTCCATTTAACAAAAATTCTAAACAATTTGCGGAATGGTTAATTAAATATAATATAAAAGAAAAAAGTTATTATTTAATTGTTTGCCGTTTTGTTCCGGAAAATAATTTTGAAATTATTATTAAAGAGTTTATGAAGTCAGATACATATAGGGATTTAGTCATTATAACAAATGTAGAAAGTAAATTCTTAAAAAGGTTAAAAAGAAAGTTGAACTTTACAACTGATAAAAGAATTAAATTTGTAGGAACTGTTTATAATGAGGAATTATTAAGGAAGATAAGGGAAAATGCATTTGCTTATATACATGGACACGAGGTGGGAGGTACAAATCCATCACTATTAGAGGCTCTTGGAACAACAAAAATTAATTTGTTATTGAATGTTGGATTTAATAGAGAAGTAGGAAAAGAAGCAGGAATCTATTGGGAAAAAACGGAAGGTAATCTTTGTAATGTTATCAATCATGTTGACAGGCTTGACAGTGTGGAAATTGATAAACTTGGTAACAGAAGTAAAGATAGGATTAAAGAGGCTTATAGCTGGGATAAAATTGTTGACGAGTATGAAAACTTATTTCTAAATAGTTGAGTAAAAGAAGAGAACGAAGATGAAGAAAAATATTTTATTTATACATTCAAGTTCTGAAATGTATGGCTCTGACAGATCACTATACAATATAGTGAAATATCTTAATAAAGAAAAATATAATATTTTTGTATTTCTGCCGGATAAGGGTGCATTAGCAGATGAATTAAAAAAGATTCCGAATGTATCGACTGTAGTTTCACATATTGCAGTCATAAGAAGAAAAAATATGTCACTGGCAGGGGCTTGTCGATATATAAAGGACTTTTTTGACTCATATCAACAAATAAAAAATTACATTAGAAAAAATAATATTCAAATAGTGTATACAAACACTTCTGTTGTTTTTCCGGGAGCGGTTGCTGCGAAGAGAATGAAAATTATGAGTGTTTGGCATATCAGAGAAATTATTTCCAAGAAATCAGAAAATATGATTATATCAGGCATTGTAAACAAATATGCAGATGTAATTGTAGTGAATAGTAAAAGCACAGGAAGGTCATTAGCAGTAAAGAAGAAAAAAATAAAGGTAATTTATAATGCCATAGAAGAAAAAGATTGTATAGAGAAAGAATATGAAAGAAGACAAATTGTGGTGGGGATGGCAGGCAGGATTAATCGATGGAAAGGACAAAAATTATTTGTAGATGCAGCAGAGATAGTACATAAAAAACATCCTGATCTGATATTTAAAATTGCAGGGGATCCTTTTGAAGGAGAGGAATATATGGGTGAGCAGCTTGAATCATATATTAAAGAGAAAAAATTAGAAAAGAATGTAATCTTAGCCGGAAGAATAGAAGACATGGATTCTTTCTATCAGTCTCTGGATATCTTTGTTCTGCCATCTATACGGCCGGAACCTTTTGGATTAGTGGTGATCGAGGCGATGCAGTACGGCATTCCGGTAATAGCTACGAATCATGGAGGACCAACAGAAATCATTCAAAATGGGCAGGATGGGTATCTTGTTGATTTTAATAATGCCGGTGAAATGGCAGATAGAATAATATACCTGACAGAAAATCCTGATATTAGGGAGTATATTGGGAAAAATGCCATCAAAAAGGAAAAGAAATTTTTTTCGATGAATAGTATGGTAAAAAATATAGAAAAAATATTTGATGGCAATATGGAAATATAGTTGCAGGAGATTGGATATGATTTATACAGTTGTAGTATTGCATTATAAGACCATAAGAGACACAAAAGAATGTATCAATTCCATTTTGGAATTATGTTGTGATACTTCGCAGGATAAGATTCATATTGTGGTTGTTGATAATGGCAGTGCTGATTATTCGTATGAAATGTTAAAAAAGACCTATCAAGGCGATAGTAATATACATATTATTAAAAATAAAGAAAATCTCGGTTTTGCGAGAGGAAATAATGTGGGTTTTGTATATGCAAAAAATAAATTGAAGTCGGATTTCATCATATTGCTTAACAATGATACAGTTGTCAGACAAAAGGATATGTTAAAAGTAATTTATTCTTTATATGAAAGGTATGATTTTGCAGTGTTGGGACCGGATATTATTACAGCAGACGGATATCATCAGAACCCAACACACATTACGAAGTGGACAATCAAAAGTTTGAAGAAGTGTCGTTTGAAACAGAGAGTAAAATATATTTTTACATTTTTTGGATTGGATAAATTTTTTATCAGAAATGATAATCATATGCAATATAAAAAGAAAATTGACAAAAATATTGTTGGAGCAGATTTACATGGTGCATGCCTGATTTTTTCACCAATTTATATAACGAAGTTCAATGGATTGTGTGACAGAACATTTTTATATATGGAAGAAGATATACTAAAATTATATATAGAAAAGCATAATATGATTTCCTTATATTCTCATGAAATTGAGATTTATCATAAAGAGGATATGGCAACAAAGAAGATACATCAATCAGAAAGAAAGCGCAAATTAAGCAAGTATCAGCAATGGATTGCTTCTTCATATGTATATGAAGAAGAATATAGAAAACTAAATGGTAAGGATGGTTAAAATGTACACAAACTTAGAAATTACCATTGGACTTTTGATAACAGTATATATATTAATGAAATGTAAAACTATTATACATCCATTGTTGATATTTAATTGCATCTGGATTTTGTTGTATGGCTGGAATCTCTACATTTATTTGGGTTATTACATGCAGATGCAAGGATATACAGATATATTTTTTTTGGAACAATGGCATTTAATGCAGGTTATTTTGTTTGTGCTGTTTTTCGTAAAAAATATAAAATCAAATTTGGTTTATCCCGGGAAAAAGAGCAGATAAATAAAAAAAATTATGTGCCAAGATATTATTTTATTTATATATTAGCCATAGTGTGCATTATTTATTTTTCCATTAAGGCGCTTCCGTCAATGACTTATTTAATAGAAGGAAGAGATTTAGGAGAGATAAGGGCAATGATTCAAAATCAATCGGGTAATATTAATGAAGATATTGTACATAAAGTAATTAATTCATGTGCTGTCATTATTTTTATACCGGGAGCAGCACTAGTACAATTGGTAGGAATTATCAATTTCTGGATGGGAAAAAAGGATAAAACTTTATTAATATTTTCAGTAGTTCTGGCATTACTCAGTTCTATAGCAGAGGGCGGAAGAACTTCTATTGTGAATATGCTTTTTTATATGATTATAGGATATGTATTTTCTAAACATAAAATAAAACATATTATCAATTCTGTCAGGCAAAATAAAAAAGGAAACCACATTTCTTTTGTTATGTTTATTTTGTCTACATTTGCATTTATTACATGGTTTACTATGTCAAGAGTAGGAAATAGTCTGTATAAAAATCTTTATTTATATTTTTCGATGCAGCCATATATGTTTCATATTTGGGCAAAAAGAGTGGATTCCTTAAAGTTGTTTGGGTATGGTGAGGCATCATTAAATGGTTTTAGTTTTGCGTTTTTATATATTTTTAAAAATACATTAAATATTGATTTTCCTGCACATTGGAAAAAAGTGTATGACCTCATACGGTTAACTGACAGCGAATGGCAGGTTATCACAAATATTAATACACATGCAAATGCCTATGTCTCTACTTTTTGGTTCTTCTATCTGGATGGAAGATTGTTTGGGATTGTAATCGGTATGTTTGCTTATGGAATCTATATGGCACATACCTATATCGAAGCAGTAAAAAATACAAATTGCAAGACAGTATGTATTTTTGCACTTGCAATACAGGGTATGTTTTATATATTTATTCGGTTTCCGTTTTCTAATATATATTATGCCATAACATATATGATGTTGATATCTTTTGCATTTAAGACAGAAATCAGGCAGACGGAATAGTAATGCTGAAAAAATAGTCAAAGGTTTATGTTTTATAAAAAAGAAGGTGAAGAATGAAATGATGTTTCAATGTGATGATTTGACAAAAATTTATGTGGTTTGTCCTGCTTACGCAAAGACAGGCGGATTAGAACTTTTGCATCAGCTGGTATATGCACTGAACAGTAATGAGATAAAAACATATATCACTTATGTGAATGATAAAGGTGACAATCCGGTTAATGCTGCGTTTCAAAAATATATAACAGAATATAGGACAATGGAACAAATCGAAGATAAAAAAGGAAATTATGTGATTATCTCTGAACATCAGTTGGAGCTGATGGATTCTGTAAAGAATGCAGATGTCATCATATGGTGGCTGAGTGTTGATAATTATTTAAAAGTGTATCATCCAAAAACCGCATACAGGTTACTGGGAGTAAAAGGTTTTCTGTGGTATGTAAAGCACAGGAGATGGCACTATTGCATTTCCAGGATTAATAACAGAATACCTTACAATTTAGCCCAGAGTTATTACGCAATTTCATTTTTGAAGAAAAATAATTTTAGGAATATAGACTATTTGTCTGACTATATCAACACAGATTATCTGAATGTAAACTGCCGGTCTGTAAAACAGAGAAAGAATGTTGTTTTATATAATCCGAAAAAGGGAAGAAAATTTTCTGAGTACTTAATGACACTTGAACCTGAGATTGAATGGGTTCCGTTGATTAATCTTAGTAATGAGCAGGTGAGGGAACATTTGTTAAACAGTAAGGTGTATGTTGATTTTGGAAACCATCCGGGCAAAGACAGATTTCCCAGAGAGGCAGCAGTGTGTGGATGCTGTGTGATCACAGGAAAAAACGGATCGGCAAGATTTTCACAAGATGTAACAATTCCGGAGAAGTACAAGTTTGAGGTTTCCAAAGAGAATGGAAAATCAATCATTAACTGTATTAAGAGTTGTTTTCAAAATTATGAAGAAAAGAGTAGGGATTTTGATAACTATAGAAGCATTATCAATAGTGAATATGAGAAATTTTATCAAGATGTAAAAAGAATTTTTGTGAAGAATTGTTAGAAGAGAAACATCGTACAAGAAAGGTTATATGAAATTAAAAAGATTGAGAAAAATACAGAATGTTGAATGTAGTATTGAAAAAAGGGATAATAAAGCAATTGTAAGCATGACAATGTAAAAATCAGGTATTGGAACAATGAAATAATAGGGAGGAAGGTATGCTGCGCATGGCTTTGTATGAAACAAAAGTGTGCCGGCATATAAAATTTGTGGATGAGATGTTTGTTTGTTATTGATAGATATGGATACAAAGTAAATGAAAAAAAATATAAGAAAATATTCAATCGGTATTATGAACGAGTTGATGTGATTTATACAAAATATGAAGATGCGGTCATAAGAGAAGTAAGAAAATGGCCGGTGGCGGGAAATTTCCTGCTTCATCTATTGCGGTGGATGAAATCATTTGCCTATTCTGTAGGTATCATGTGCAAAAAAGATATTGATATCATTGTTTGTCTCAATCCCATCGTGGGAATCATGCTGGGATTGATGAATATACATCACAAAAAGATTATTTTCGCAGGATTTCTTTTTGAGGAAAAAGATAATGCCTGTTACTACAAAATCAGAAAAGCAGTTACAAAACTTGCTATCAGCAGAATTGAAAAGATAGTGGTATATAGCAACAGGGAAAAAGAATATTATAAAGATATTTATAAAGTAAAAAATAAGTTTGTCTATGTTCCTTATGGTATTGACTATATGAATCAAAAGAAATATACATTGCAGGAATTACCGCAGAAGTATCTGTTTTCAGGAGGAGGAAGCAACAGGGATTATATAACTTTAGTGAATGCTTATAACAGTATGGAAAAGAAAGTTCCATTGGTGATAGCGACTCAGGAATGGAGGTTAAAGGGAATCAATACGAGACAAGTCATGGTTTTAGATGATGTTGTTAATGAAACGTTTGGGGATGTTCTTAGACATTCAGAACTTCTGGTATTGTCTCTAAAGGATACGGAGATTTCAGCAGGACATATGGTCATGATGCAGGCGATGAGTCTGGGAGTTCCAATATTAGTGAATGACATTCCGGCCATTAGAGATTATGTGGATGAAAGGTATGTGGCATTTTATCAATCGGGAAATACACAAGATTTGCAAAATAAGATATCTCTATATTGGGAAAGCAACGAGAGTAAAGAGAGAGCCGGCAGGGCAAAAGAGCTTTATCAAAAACAGTATACTTCATTTAGTTTTATGAGGAGATTAGCGAAGATTAGCTGTGAAGCTGAGTAATGGAAAGAGGCAGATTGAATGATAGAAGAAAAATCAGTATTTAAAAATTCAGTTTATAACGTAGCATATAAGCTGCTAAATGTGTTATTTCCATTGATTTCTGCCACGTATGCATCTCATATTATACTGGCTTTTGGAATGGGAAAGGTATCTTCGGCCCAGAATATTGTTTCTTATTTTGTTGTTTTAGCGGCATTGGGAATACCGAATTATGGTATTCGGGAAATATCAAAGGTACATGATGATGATAAGGCAGTGAGCCGGGTATTTTCTGAACTGATTCTGATTAATTTTGTTTCTACGATAGTATGTACAATCCTGTATTTTGGTGTGGTTAATGCGATTCCTAAATTGGAAATGGACAAAGTCCTATATAACATGATGGGGCTGACAGTTGTTTTGAATATCTTCAATGTTGACTGGTACTATCAGGGAAAGGAAGAATATAGGTACATTGCAAAGAGAAGTTTTATGGTAAAAGTGATTTCGCTGGCAGCCCTGTTTCTTTTTGTCAGAGATGCAGGTGATTATATCTGTTATGCCGGTATTAATATACTGGCAACAGCGGGGAATTATCTTTTTAATACATGTTATCTCTATAAGAAAGGTCTCAGAATCACATTCAAAAATTTAAATATCACGCAGCATCTGAAGCCTGTTTTGATTCTGTTATGTACCACCATTTCCATAGAACTATATACTCTTTTAGATACTACAATGCTGACTTTCCTGTGTGAGGAAGAAAATGTTGGGTATTATGCAAATTCTATGAAGGTTGTTAAAATGCTGATTACGCTGGTAACGGCAATAGGAGGAGTCCTGTTGCCAAGATTAAGCTACTATTATAAAAAGGGAAAAATCGATGAATGCAGTCACATTGTTAATAAAGTGTTATCGGTAATGATGTTTTTGTTCCTGCCTTGTGGGATTGGTCTGATGTTAACGGCTGATTTGGCAGTGCCGGTTTTATTCGGAGAGTCATTTATACCGGCAATAATTACCATGCGTCTGGCAGCTCTATTGGTATACGCACTGGGTTTTAGTAATTTGTTTGGTACACAGGTGTTGATTACTTTTTCGGGGGAAAAAGAACTGCTGTACTGCACGTTGGCAGGGGCGGTGTCTAATATGATTCTGAATATGATACTGATACCTATGTATGCGCAAAATGGTGCAACAGTGGCTTCGGTAATTAGTGAAGGAATTGTTACGTTATTAACCTTTGGGTATTCAAGAAAGTATATCAGGTATCATTTGGACAAACGATTTGTCGAAGTGTCATGTGTGGCTACAGTGATTATGGCAGGAATCATGATGGAAATAAAGCAGTTATTATCATTTTCAGATGTTTTAGAACTGGTAATTGTATTTGTGGCAGGAATCGTTACTTATCTATGTGTGAATGTTGGATTACATAATCCGATAGTGAAGGAGTTACGAGAGTTGTTTGGTAAGAGGAAACGCTAGAGGAATGAAAAGCAGCTAATTTATTAAATTAAAGATAGATATGTCATATGAAAGGAGAGATGTAGCTTATTGAAGGTAGATGAAGAGAGTATCAATTGATTAATGGGAGCAAATATTTTTAGAAAGAGAGGTAGTAAATTATGAGTGAAAAGTTAAACAAAATTGTTTCTATTCTGCTTATTGTATTGATAACGGTTGTTAGTATTGTTAATTCTAATATTACAGCATCGGCTACTGAACAGGGAAATGTACCATCTGTATCTTATACAGCACATGTTCAGAATACCGGTTGGCAGTCTTTTGTGAAAGACGGAGGGTTTGCCGGTACGGAAGGTAAGTCTTACCGTGTAGAGGGAATCATTGTAAAGCTGGATACAGGTTCTTATACAGGGGGAATTAAGTATCGCTCGTATATTCAGGGAATCGGCTGGCAGGACTATATGAACAGCGGTTCGATGACAGGAACTAACGGTCAGTCAAAGAGACTGGAAGCGATTCAGATTCAGTTAACCGGTGATATTGCAAACTATTATGATGTTTATTATACCGTCCATGCACAAAACTATGGTTGGTTAGGCTGGGCAAAGAATGGTGAAACATCCGGAACGGTCGGATATGGATATCGACTGGAAGGAATCATGATTAAGCTGGTGAAAAAGGGAGATACTGCACCGTCAAATGGAAAGACACAAAAGAGCTATGAGCAGTCAGACAGACCATTTATCAACTACATGACCTATGTGCAGAATGAGGGATGGAAAGAAAGCGTCAGAAATGGTGGATTCTCTGGATCTTCCGGAAAAGCACAGAGAATTGAAAGTATTATCATGAATGTGGATTCAACTTCTGTATCAGGTGGAATCAGATACAGAGCCATGATACAGGGAAATAGTAATTGGACAGCATATGCGGCTGACGGAGCAACATGTGGAACTAGTGGACAGTCTAAGAGACTGGAAGCGATACAGATAGAGCTGACAGGAGATTTAGTAAACAAGTATGATGTATATTATAGAACCTATGTTGAAAACCGAGGCTGGATGGGCTGGGCAAAGAATGGAGAAACTTCAGGAAGTACTGGATATAATGCAAGAATTGAAGCGATCCAGATTCAACCGGTGGCAAAAGGAAGTGCAGCACCGGGAAGTACAAGCAATGCAGCAGCAGTGCTGGGTGAACAGACAAAGATAGAAGTTACTGGGGTTACATTGAATAAAAGTAGTTTGGCATTGACAGAAGGCGGTAGTGAAACATTACAGGCAACGATCCAGCCAAGTAATGCGACAACGAAAACTGTTACATGGAGCAGCAGTAATACAAGTGTGGCAACGATAGACAGTAACGGAAAAGTGACAGCAGTAAAAGCCGGAACAGCTACCATTACAGCTGCTTCCAATAATGGAAAAAAGGCAAGCTGTACGGTCACGGTAAGTGCAAAGACAGTGGCAGTGACAGGAGTAAGCATTAGTAATAAACAAGATACGTTAGCATTAGATTTTAACGGATCTAATAATTCTTACCAATGTAAAGCCTCTGTAAGTCCATCAAATGCGACAAATAAGTCGGTAACATGGTCAAGCAGTAATACCAGTGTTGCCACGATTGACAGTAATGGTAATATAAAGGCCATTGCAAGAGGTGTTGCCACAATCACTGTAAAAACGGCAGATGGCGGCAAAACAGATACTATGAAAGTGTATGTTTACAAAAGTGGAGCGGCAGTTCCAAGCTATGGATCTAATCAATGGCTGTGTTTCCAGACAAGAAGAGATGGAAGTTATGTACTAGATGTTGCTAACGGAAAAACAGATAATGGAACCTCAGTTTTGTCATATAAGTTCAAAGGTGATGAAAACCAGTTATGGAGATTTAGACAAAAATCAGGTGGTTATGATATATATCCGAAATGTAGCAGCGATGGAAAGGCAGTATTGGATGTTAAGCGTGGCAGCAGTTATTCAGATCCAATTAAAGCAGGTTTAAAAATTGATCTGTGGAAAACGGGTGAGGATGATCCTGCTTGTACATGGAATTTAGTAAGATTATGGGATGCTGATGATGGTACTGCTATTTACATCATTAAGCTGGCAAATTATGATTATGCTATTGCGGTAGATTCGTTGGGAGGCCAACTGGTACTCAAGAAGTTCGACGTTATGGATGTGAATCAGAAATGGACAGTTGCTGTTAAAACAGTATCAACAGATGCGGTGACACAGAAAATTGCATCATTAAGAAGTAAATATGTACATGGACAATATTGGAATAAATATAATGGCTTGGATGGAACAGGAACAATTGTTTGCCCATGTGGTAATTCTACTTGTATAAATGATTGCCCTTGTAAATGTGGAGCCTTCGTATACCAAGGTCAAGAAATTGCATGGCAGTGTCATGGATTTGCACTAAAGATGGCATACGAAGTGTTTGGAGAAAATGCAAACACATGGTCGAAACATACTAATGTCAATAGTATTTATGCGGGAGATGTGGTTAGAATTAATAATGATAGTCATACAATATTTATCACTAAAGTGGATGGAAATAATATTTATTATGTTGATTGCAATTATGTTGGAAAATGTAAAGTTAGATGGGACGGTTGTTATACACGTAGTCAGCTCTCAGGAATAGTGACACATATTGCACATAAGAATGGAAATACTTCACTGGGAAAGTAGAAATAAAATTGTGCTGATAAAATAGTGTCTCTAAACTAAATGTTGTGTGTAACACAATATTGTTTACTTCTTATAAGTGACCCAGGCTCTTTATTATGATGTGTACTATACCGTTCATGCACAGAATTACGGTTGGTTAGGCTGGGCAAAGAATGGTAAAACCTCAGGAACAGTCGGATATGGATACAGACTGGAGGGCATCATGATAAAGCTGGTGAAAAAGGGAGATACGGTACCATCAAACGGAAAGACACAAAAGAGCTATGAGCAGTCAGACAGACCGTTTATTAACTATGACATATGTGCAGAGTGAAGGATGTTGTAAAATAAAGGTTTGAACAGTAAAATAGGTAGATTTGATACTACCTGAAATATACGTGGAGGAATGGTAATGAAAAGAATTACAAAAAAATTATTACAAATGAGTACTATTGTTATATTGATTATGACAATGATCTTAGGGAATATCTCTATAAACTATAAATTGGTTTCTATAGGGAAAATTGATGCTGAGGCATCTGTATTGTCAGCTAGCCAATTTACAGAAAAGTTAAATAACTTTAAAGCATCTTATAAGCAAGGTGAGTATTTTAACAGAGCTAATGCTGATGGTTCAGGTGTAATTAATCATACATCACCAACGCATACTAATTGTAACCATACAGGTGCTTGTACACTAAATTGTTCGTGCTATTGTGGAACATATGCAAATAATTGTTGGCAATGTGTAGCTTTTTCAATGACATTAGGTGACTATTTGTTCGGTGGAGATCCAAGAAGTTCATCGGAGTGGGAAAAAATAGCATTTCCAACTAATCTATATGTAGGTGATATAGTGCGTTATCCGTGTGCAGGGTATCATCACAATGTTGTGATCATTAGTATTGATGGTGATTCTGCAAAAGTTGCTGAATGTAATTTTAGTGGACCGTGTATGGTGGATTATACAAGATCAGTAAGTGTAAGCAATTTGATAAGTTTAGTAAAGAACGGATCTTCAGAGGATATGGTTTGGCATTACAAAGGTAATAATTTAACTTCAAATGAAGTTCAATCAAATAACGTCATCAATTTCGTAGGTTCTACATCCGAAGCAAAAGAGATTAAAACAATACAAAAAATATGGGCAAAGAGAACGGATAATGATTCAAATCATTATGCCATATTTTACATAGATGATGTGGCGATAACAGGACACATAAAAGCAGATGCATCAAATTATTTTGCGGTTGATATTGATCCGTCAAAATATTCCGTTGGGAATCACACAATAAAAATCAAATATGCCAATTCAAAGAGTTCTTGGACCGATACCAGAACAATCTACTTTAACAAAAAAGTCGCAGTATGGAACTGTGATGATGGAAAAGAAGTAGAAGGTAAGATAAAATTATGGGGTAAAAGGTATGATAGTGATTCCAATCATTATGCTATTTTCTATATAGATGATACAGCGATTACAGGTCATTTAACTGCAGATGCAAGTGGTTATTTTAGCGTTGTTATAGATAGTAATAAGTATACAGAAGGAAGCCATAATTTTAAAATTAAATATGTTCATACAGCTGGTTCTTATGAAAGTGTAAGAAGAATTAAAATTAAGCATTATGACGATACACCGCCTGAAATCAAAGATGTAAAGATTACAAATCTTTCATCAAAAGGATATACAGTGACATGTACAGTAACGGGAAATAATGAGATAGACAGAGTACAGTTTCCGACTTGGACAGTGAAAGATGGGCAGGATGATATCCAGTCAAGTTGGAGTACGAATACATCAGCATCAGGATCTATCAGTGGAACTACAGTAAAATATAGGGTTAATATTACAGACCATAAAAACGAAGTGGGAGATTATAAGACTCATATATATGCATATGATAAGTACGGAAATCAGAGTGTCCATGCAATAGATGTAGTGGTTCCAAATGGTATTGTTCCAATTAATGTAGGTGTATATAATGGTCATATTTATGCCTATTTTAATGATTGCTATACATGGAAGGAAGCAAAAGCATTATGTGAAGGGATGGGAGGACATCTTGTTACCATTACATCAAAGGAAGAAAATGATTATGTTCATCAGCTAACAGCAAATAATTATGCATATATAGGATGTACAGATGAAGAAAAAGAAGGTACATGGAAGTGGGTTACAGGAGAAAGTTTTAGCTATGCTCCATGGAGTATAGGACAGCCGGATAATAGTAATAAATCCGAACATTTTGGTGAAATTTGGCCAGATGGAACATGGAATGATAATCAAAATAATGGTGGATATAGTAGAGGCTTTGTATTAGAAATCGATGGCGAACTAAAAGCAGCTAATGAGGTAACAGCTAATAATTATTTGTACAGAGCCTATGATGTGTCAATGCCATGGGAAGTGGCAAAGGTGTATTGTGAGAAGTACGGTGGTTCTTTAGCAGTGCCTACAAACGATGCAGAAAACACAACAATTAAAAATCTGATTCAAAATACAAAAAAGAGTTATTATTTTCTTGGAATTACAGATAAGGCAAAAGAAGATCAGTGGGTTGATATAAATGGAAATGTCATTAGCTATAATAAATGGGGAAGTGAAGAGCCAAACGGTGGAATTAGTGAGAATTATATTGTAATTGGAAAAAATGAGAAATGGTATGATACGAGAAGCTATGATGATTTCAAAGGTTTCATCTATCAAACACAAATAGCAGTAACAGGAATCACACTGAATAAAACCAGTCTGACATTAACAGAGGGAGGCAGTGAAACCTTACAGGCAACGATACAGCCGAGCAATGCAACGAATAAAACCATTACATGGAGTAGTAGCAATACAAGCGTTGCAACAGTAGATAGTGCCGGAAAAGTGACAGCAGTAAAAGCCGGAACAGCTACCATCACAGCCACATCCAATAATGGTAAAAAGGTTAACTGTACCGTGACAGTGAATGCAAAGACAGTAGCAGTCACAGGAATCACGTTAAATAAAACCAGTGTGGCATTTAACGTGGGAGGCAGTGAAACCTTACAGGCAACGATACAGCCAAGCAATGCAACGAATAAAACTGTTACGTGGAGTAGTAGTAACACGAGTGTGGCAACAGTAGATAGTGCCGGAAAAGTGACAGCAGTAAAAGCCGGAACAGCTACTATTACAGCCACATCCAATAACAGCAAGAAGGCAAGCTGTACAGTTACAGTAGTCGAAAAACAGCCATCCGTATCTTACACAGCTCATGTTCAAAATACCGGTTGGCAGTCATTTGTAAAAGACGGTGGATTTGCCGGAACAGAGGGAAAATCTTACCGTGTAGAAGGTATTATTGTGAAATTAGATGCGGGTTCCTACACAGGTGGCATCAAGTATCGTTCATATATTCAAGGAATTGGCTGGCAGGATTATGTAAATAATGGCTCCATGACAGGAACCAATGGTCAGTCAAAGAGACTGGAAGCGATTCAGATTGAGTTAACTGGTGATATTGCAAAGTATTATGATGTGTACTATACCGTTCATGCACAGAATTACGGTTGGTTAGGCTGGGCAAAGAATGGTGAAACCTCAGGAACAGTCGGATATGGATACAGACTGGAGGGCATCATGATAAAGCTGGTGAAAAAGGGAGAATCGGCACCATCAAACGGAAAAACACAAAAGAGCTATGAGCAGTCAGACAGACCGTTTATCAACTATATGACATATGTGCAGAATGAAGGATGGAAAGAAAGTGTCAGAAATGGCGGATTTTCTGGATCTTCCGGAAAGGCACAGAGAATTGAAAGCATTATCATGAATGTGGATTCGACTTCTGTATCAGGTGGAATCAGATACAGGGCAATGATACAGGGAAATAGTAACTGGACAGCATATGCAGCGGATGGTGCAGCATGTGGAACTAGTGGACAGTCCAAGAGACTGGAAGCCGTTCAGATCGAACTGACAGGTGATTTGGCGAATAAGTATGATGTGTACTATAGAGTATATGTTGAAAACCGAGGCTGGATGGGCTGGGCAAAAAATGGTCAGACTTCAGGAAGTATTGGTTATAATGCAAGAATTGAGGCGATTCAGATTCAGCCTGTTGTAAAAGGAGGAGCGGCACCGGGAAGCACCGCTAATGCTTCAGTGAAAAAGTAAGAGTACAATAGGATAAGAAAACGAGGAAATAAGGATTTTCTGAAAGTGATTGGAATAAATAATATTTGAACTTACAATCCCCAAACTGTCTTAGGTAGAAAAGGTAGTTTGGGGATTTGTATCCACCACTAACTTAAGATATGCCACTGCCTTCGGCTTTACGGATCAATCATTAATTCAATGGCGGTGTTTGTAATCTTCTTGCCAGGTGCCAAAGGAAGTCCCTTGACTTTTTCTTGGATGTGTATGAAAATAGGATTATACAAGGAGCGCTACATATTACAGGAGGAGTGGGAAGTATGGCAAGAACAGTGGCAATCGGAATACAAGAGTTTGAAACTATCATCCAAAATAATTACTTTTACGTAGATAAAACAGAGTGGATCAAAGAATGGTGGGAGAGCGGAGATAGTGTAACACTGATCGCTCGTCCCCGTCGGTTTGGAAAGACTTTAAACATGAGTATGTTGGAGAG
>CADACD010000041.1 GCA_902786365.1 uncultured Lachnospiraceae bacterium
AGTGAAGGAACTTGGCTACAACATTATCGGAATGATCAAGAAGAGCCCTAAACTGCTCTTCGAATACAACGGACAAAGAATGTCCCTTCCTCAAATATTTCGCTCCAATCACAAAAGACGCGGTCGCTCCAAGTACCTTCTTTCTGTCATTGTCAATGTAGAGAAAGATGGAAAAACAATTCCTGCAAAGGTGGTTTATGTTCGTAATCGCAGCAACAAAAAAGACTATTTATGCTTAATCAGCACAGACATAGATTTATCGGAAGAAGAAATAATCCGTGTTTATGGCAAACGTTGGAAAATCGAAGTATTTTTCAAAGTCTGCAAAAGCTATCTTGGACTTTCGAAAGAATGCAGATCTCTTTCATATGATGCTATGACTGCACACATGTCTGTAGTATTTACGAGATATATGATGCTTTCTGTCCAGAACCGTAATACAGAGGATCAGTGTTCCCTAGGGGAGATATTTGTATACTTCTGTGATGAACTTGCAGATATTTCCTTTAATGAGGCATTTGCGTTGTTGCTGACATTATTTCATCAATTTCTCGAGGATCATTTTGATATCTCCGAGAAAGAGATAGATGATATGGTGGAAAAGTTTATCCTGTTGTTACCATCATCCATACGGAACAAAATGAAACGCCAAGCAGCATGATTTCGAAACTTATTTGCTGGTCTTTATTGAATTTTCAAGGTACAACTATATATTTACATGTGCGAAGTTTGAGTAGAGAGCGAAACTAATAATATTGCGATATAGTGCTTCCAATTTTCAATAATGCTTTCTTTGATTTTTTTCAAGTTCTTCCTCCCATTTCAAAAAAACTAAAATATATTCAGCGGTAACTTGCTGAACACTATTGTTTAAGGATTAAACACTGCTTTTCCCTTAAATTCTTCAAAAAAGCTCATCGGAATACTTCGCTGACATTTAAAACTTTTTTCTGCAACATATGTAAAGCTTTTCCCAATTCTTCCCCGGGACACATTATTAATCCATCAATTGCACCATCCATAGCATTAGTTAATGCAATAAGATATCTAATAGTTCTCGTCGTAAAATTATCATTAATCTGTTCTTCAAACTGTGGAGAATATTTCCCAAGATCAATCGTCGGCGAATCTTGCACTTTGACCTCCAACATTTGATTTCTTATATTTGGATATCCACCTTCAAGACTATCTTGCTTACCACTGTACCCCAATTGATAAGCCACCATTCTTTCTAATTGTTGTCCACGTTGTTTTGTAGATAATGAAATATCCAACTTTTCACCAATAAGTTTGTCAGTAATGCGTTCGTCTATAATCTCAATCGGTAAAACTTTATGCGGTTCATCTTTTATACTAACATCAGCATTTATAGTTTCGTCACCACTAGCCAGAAGTTCTTGTGGCAAATTTGAATCAGCTATTACCATACCACCATCGCGAATAATATCTTCACGTTTTTTATTGGAAATAATAAGTTGTTGTTTAATTGTAGGTTTGCCAAATTTTCCAAATCTATTTTCAATATAGTCTGGTGTCATTACAACTATAGATTCAATGCAATTATCCGTATTTATCTTACCAAGAACAAATCTTACATCACTGGCCAACAGAGTTTCCCCATTTTTCAAATCAACCTGCACAGAAGCACTGTTCGGGTTTCTATTCCATACTTGCAAGTTATACGAATTACCCGTTGTGACAATATATGTATCTATATATTCTCTTAAGAAAGCCGGTACCCCTTTTTGTTTCGGTGGCACAATTTCATACTCATCCGCCGCCTCTGGCATATAATTTGATAAGAGATGATTGGTTACAATCTTTCTAAAATTTGATCCATCTGTTCTTGATTTTCCTGTCATTGGTATCGTCTGACCAATCAATGGTCTCAATGCTTCTACTAACTCTTCAGGTGTAGATATAACACTTTTACTTTTGGGCGGTTTCTTCCCATCTTCAATATAATTCATTAGCAATTCTCTCTTTCTTTTCCTATAAAACTTTCTATTTTTAATATTTCTTCCTCTGATAAATCAAATGCATCATAAACAATCTTTTCTATTGCATTTTCTAATTCATCTGACGTCCCAGCCAATAAATCATCTACATAGCTAGCAATGACTATTGCATCCTCTTTTTTTATTCTTGGAATAGGCCATCTATTCAAATTCGATGTAGTATACCTATATTTCTGCGAATATAAACACCCACTTATCATTTTTTGATAATATTCCATAGCCTTCGAATTCAAAACTCCTAACATAAAACAATAATATTGATGTGTGTTTAAATCTAAATATTCCGATGTTAAAACAGAATCTTTCCTCGTCAAAAAAAACGTATTGCCTTGACACAATCTGCCTGACTCATCTAATGCGAATGAATTATTTGATACAATATCTCTCGTGACAATTTTGGTTTGTTGAAATTTCGACAATTTCTGAGGAACCCAACACTCATACCACATCCTACTCTTAGATTCTGCCAAATAAGAACGTTTTTTTAATATTTCTGAACATTCTTCAAGATATTCTGCTGTTTTAGGTATCTCTTCCAACGGAATAGCAACCATATTACCATCTAATTCTCTATGTGGATATAGTATATATCTATCCTTTGAGTTATTACCCCACGAAATATTCCATTTATTTACATTAAAACTCTGTAGCAATGGATAGACCGCAATTTCCTCAAATGCATGCTCATCAATAAAGTTTTGGGTCATAGGTTTTACAAAAACTGTATCTGCGGTTGTCTTTATCCCTACACATACATCAAATATATCAGCAAGAGAACATAATTTTTGTTCATCCATTTTTGTTTTAATAGTGTTCTCATCACTTGTAGAAAAGTTCCACGTCTTTCCATTAGCAGGTATCTTAACCTTTGAACGAGACACTTCAAAAACTTGTTTGTCTTCATTTCCATAGAGAATGAACCTTTTGCCACAAGTCAACTCATTTTCAACGTACTCAAATAACTCATTAGCATTCAAACACTCGTACTGAACATCTTGTCCAGCAGTTTTTATTCCAATGTAATCCACTTCGCAGTTATCATGCTTACTATTTTCGCACATAATAATTGCCGGTAAAACAGCAGCACCAAAAAACTTCGTATCATACAGATCTACTAATTTTCTAACATGTCCTGTTTGCGATAAGTATTCACGTATACCCACACCATAGTTAGCTGTCAAATACTTGTTACTTGTAATCAAGCACATCCTTCCATTTTCATTCAACAACTTGTCACTTTTTTCCAGAAAACAAGTAAAAATATCAAATCTTCCTGTAGCACTAACAAAATTATTTTTTATATAATCCCTATATTCAATAGACAAATTTTGTAACCGGATATAAGGTGGATTTCCAACAATATAATCTGCTTTATCACCCACGCATAAAAAGTCCTGGCAATATACAGGTAGTTTTCTTATCAAATCCAATACATCGTTCATTTCATGAACCAAATTTCTTTTTATTAGTGAAGAAACCATCACAATCTTGGTAACAAATACATTTGATGGTTTTGTATCATATGCTCGTATCAATTTATGTTTCAACAATTTTTCTTTATATACACTTGTAACTTCATTTACATACAAACCGTCTATAAATCTTTCTGTAATCTGTTTGATAAATGTCCCCGTTCCGCAGGCCGGATCAACAATGGTTTTTGCACAAGATACCGTCTCATTATATCCTATGATATCTAACATATATTTAATTATTTCATTAGGTGTCCTTTCACTTCCTGATTTCTTCCTAGACTCTAAATCTATTCCATCTGTCAATAATCCAAACAGTATTTCATCTAACTCTTCCTCTGTTTTATCAGCAAATGAAATTTCATTATTATTCATATTAGAGAAACCCACACATATTTTTTCAATCTGTTTCTCATTAAATTCTATTCTACTCCTATTCAATATTTCAATCAGTACCGCTGTAGCTGTGTATATAGCCGAAATAGAATAATTTAGCATTTTATCTTGTGCCGATAGCTCATTCTCTACTTTACCGAACATCTTATCTATAAATTTTGTCTCATCATCTTGAACATTCAAATAATAAATATGTCCAAAATTTCTTTTATAAAAATTAAAATTCTTATTTATAACATAATATGAATTTTCTAACACATTCATAGCATCCATAATATATCCTCCACCTAGTCTTCTATTAATTCCATAATATCTTGTAAATCACACTCAAGAGCATTACATATTTTCAACAAAATATCTGTATTCACATTTTCATTTTTTCCCAATTTAGCAATAGATGTTGTACTAATATCAGCCTTTTCTGCCAGATCTTTTTTAAGCATCTCTCTATCAATTAATAATTTCCATAATCTCTTATAGCTTATCTTCATGTGTTTATCCTCAAATTCGAACATATTTTCTTAATTATATCATTCAACTACCGCTTTTGCAATGATATTTTCGCGTTCGCTAAATTCAAGGTGTTACCTTCCTCTCCCCACATCTCTGACCTTCTCGCCAATCCAGTCCATAAATTTCTCCAACAAATTCATCCCACCAATCACGAACTGTTTCATAAACTCATACGCCTTTTCCAGCTTATCCTTAAGCGTCTTATTTTCCTCTTTCAACACATGATTCTGATACCGCAATTCTATCACCTGCTCCTTTAGGTAAGAATCACCATCTACAACGCCCAGCAACTCCTTTTTAAGCCGTTCTGCCTCTTCCAGTTCAAACTGTGCGTATTCCATTTCCGCCTTGGCAACACTAGCTACCTCACGCCACTTGTCAGCCTCTTTTTCCGCAACCTCTATTTCATTCTTTTTATCTGTCAGCTTATCTACAGCCTCATAATACTCGTTCTGTAGCCGGGAATTTTTCAACTGTAAAATATGCCCTTCTGTTTCCAGTTCCCGGTTCTCTGCCAGCGTACCATCAAGTTTTTTCTGTGCTTTATCCTGCTCCCACTTAAACTCAGTTTGCTTTCTTCGAATTTCCTTATCCAACGCATCTACTCGTTCCTCTTTCAAATCAAGAACAACCTGAACATCTTCTAATTCTGCCTCAAGTGCAGCAACCTCTTTTGATCGCTCCTGCTTTTTATAATCCAGTACGGATAAATGTTTATTGTGTGTACCTTTCTTATGCCAGCCGATTCCATATCGCTCCATAATGCTTGCGATATCTTCCTTCTCAGCTTCCGACCACTGTTGCCATTCCGTATTGCCTTTTCCCTCACTGGCAAATTCTTTACCGGCAAGCGCACCTTTAAGGCTTGTCCTAGTCTCCAATCCTCGCTCACTGCCGGATACCCACGGAACAAAATCCAGATGCAAATGTGGTGTTTCTTCGTCCATATGAATATATGCTCCAAACACATATAACTGGGGATTACGAAATTGAAACAGTTCCACATAATCCTTTAAAATCTTTGTTGCTATCTCTGCCGAATAACTACCCACTCCGGTATCGTCTTTATTTCCAATCTGGACGATTACCTCGTAAAACAATTTCTCCTGCTTGCTTCTTTTTATCTTCTCATAATAATTCTTAATCTGTCTGTCTTTGCGTTTTTGTTTGGCATTGTATTCATCCAGAGCCTTATCAAACAACTTATGATACACCTGCTTAATATCCTCGTTGATAAGTGTGATATTATCTTTTGTCCGACTAACATCCACGTTTTTAGCAATGAAACTTCTTGTGTTATGCCCAATGGAACCTTCGCCATTCATAAAACTAATTGTTCTTTCCATAACCAAAAACCTCCTCTTTTTGTATGTATTATTAGATTGATAGGCTCTCGCCCAACATTTTTACGCCACTTGTTAAGTTTCGTTAATTTTGTGCTTTCTTTACATCCTGTTTTCTCTATCAGTCTGTGAATTGTATTTACATCCGTTTCATAAATGAGCTGTGCAACATCTTTATGAACAATCCTAAGATTTTTATACTCATCTGTTCCACCCTGTTCTTTAGGTATAAATCTGTGACATACAACATCCTCAAATAATAGCTGTTGCTTAGATACTTCACATTTACCTTTTACCGCCACGAAGCGTGCAAGTCTGTTATCACAAAACTCAATACTCTCTTCTGTACTGTTATCTCTGCCGAGTTGCAGTAACACATCAATATATGCGTCTTTCAATAACATTCTGTGTATTTCTGCTCTACCCTCTGGTGTATAACGATTTACCGTCGGACTATGGCACATAGGGTTACAGGTTTTACAATAAGCCACAGGCACAACTACCATACCATTTATAAAGCGTAATTGTTTCGAGTTCTGATACTTTTGATAAAAGTATTCATCCATGCCCCCTTTTCGCTTTTCGGGTACTTCATTAGTTAACGACTGCTTCGAATTAAGCCTTGTTTTCATTGTTTTGTCTATCAACGGAAACATTTTATGACCATCTGCACATATCATAGTTGCCATATTGTAATACTCATGCATACCTACAACCATCTGATTGTAAGCAATAATGGCATTGTGCTGTGATTGCTCCAATGAATGTGACCTACAGGCTTCTGCAATGGCTTTTTTCAATATGAGACTTTATTACCCACTTTCCACTCTTGCGAATAAGCTTGAATTTTATTCCTAAAAACTCACTGTATCCTGTTTTAAGATTTGTTATCTTAGATTTCTCCTTGGATGTCTCCAGTTTAAGTCTGTCCATCAGCCATTCTTCAACAGCATATTTTAATCTGACCGCTTCTCCATACGTTTTGCAGAATATCTTAAAATCATCAGCATAACGGATGATATGACATTCTTTCAACTTAGATTGCCTTAGCTTTTTATAGAGATTTCCTTTATTCAGTGTACCATTCTTATTAGGATAGGTATCACTTGGTAAAGCATGATGTACTGGCATTTCTTCCCATTGACTGGCAATCCACCAATCTAATTCATTAAGAACAATATTAGCCAGTAACGGACTAAGTACTCCGCCTTGTGGCGTTCCTTTATCAGGTACAAAGCGTTCTCCTTTATCTTCTATAGGTGCTTTTAGCATTTTCCCAATGAGACATAAAAGATTTTTGTCCTGTATTCCTAAAGTCCATATCTGCTTTAATAGTTTTGCATGATTGACATTATCAAAGAAACCTTTGATGTCCACATCAACGACAAAATGAAAACCATCTCTTTGTGCATATTTATAGCACATAGCCACAGCATTTTTTGTATTTCGATTTGGTCTGAAACCGTAACTTTTATCATAAAAAGATTACTCTCTCACTTATAGGAGATTTAGAAGTGGTTTTGCGGAAGTGTTTTTGAAAAAAACAGATTTCTTGAAAAAAGAAAACTTTGCAGAAGCGATTTTGTGAACAATGAACTTTAATTATTTTGAATAAGGCAGGTATTACAGATAAATGAACCCTACAAAACATCAGGAATTACTAGACTTCTGGGAGTACGAGCATGGCTTCGATAACGAAGATGGTGCAACCTCAATAGAGGAAGATATTTCCTATGAAGCATCCCGGCAAGAATTACAAATTGAATTAGAGCATTTTAATGAAATGGATTTGGATCAGGAACTGCATCCCATAAAGGATGATGACTTTCAGCCGGAAGACGAGCTCTCAAATAAAACCATGTTAAAAAGGGAGCTTCGTGCCATTGCTTTAAAGCGACTAGAGGACAGTGCCCGTACTGTTTCAGATTTTGAGGAAGTGATAAAGGAATGGGATCATCTGGATGACAACCGGGAACGAAAAGAACGCTACCACGAAATAGGCAGGGAAAACATAGACAGCAAGAAGGATGTGGCCCCTCTTGCCATTATTGTCCCGGCTCCTATCAACATGCTTACTGGCGACAGCTTATGAAGGGAGACTTTATAGACATCATTTCTAACTGCCCTTATGAAATGCACAATTCTCTTTCCGATGAGGACTATTCCAAGATTATTTACGACTTAAAGGACGACCACAAGGAGCTGATATACTTCCTATATCTTAGGGATTTTACAGCTAATCATCTGGCTGCCCTGCGTAATCAGAGTGACAGAAATATCCGTGCTGTCCGCTCCACTGTCCTTGGACAGATTGAAAAGAAAGTACTTCTTGTACTGGCTGACAGGCAGGGACAGGATTTTCCTTTTACTGGTGAAGAACGGGATTTTCTGTCCAGACATTCAAAAGATTTACCGGCAGCCCTTAAAAAACTCGACAAAGAAAAACTTGCACTCCTAAAAAAGATTGGGGTTATGGCGAGAAAGATTGCAAGGGAACAGGCAAAGCTGGAACCAGAACAAGAAAAAATCATCAAGAAGAACAACAATAAAAATAATGCAAATGATGAAAAAGCTGTTTGAAAATGCATTCAAACATGTTATTATAGTAATAGTTTTTACAGAGAAAGGAATTACAATGAAGGATCTCTTTCAGAACTCCAGTTCAAACTGGGTACGATATAATAAATATGAATGGCGGACCTCTGCAGATGGGAAATGTTATATTACCCCTGCAGCCGATGCCAAGCCATCCATCTACAATCCTATCAAGGATTATGAAAAGCTGGTGCTGACCGCAATCAATATCGGTACTACCGCCATGAACAAGGCAAGCGAATCAGAATTAAGTACGGTATGCTGGGACTTATGACAGCACTTCCCACCACACCGGACTTTATTACATATGAAGCAGTCTATCTGCCGAAAAATCATTTCATCAAAGAAGAAAATATTTCGACGGAAAGATATCTGTCCTGCTTCTTCCCTTTCGATAAGATTGATTTTCGTAAGAAATGTAGCGAATCCAGTTGGAGTACAGACAGCCCGGAAATGATGGCACTTATTATGACAATGAAAAACAAGCCACAGGCAGTATGATGAGCTTCCAAAGAGAATATGCCGAATCCTATGACTGGCTGGTTGAAGTATTCCGTGACTGGGCATTTACCTTTTTCTCAAGCTTTTTGTATTATCAAGACTATGACAAACTGGATGAAAACGAACGGAGCCTCTATCGGCAAGGATGGCTGCATTTGGTGGTGTGGCTCCCACCTATCACATTGAACTGCGTGAACGTCCTACCTTAGTTTGGGATTTCAATTCCTTATTGTTATGCATACAGATGATGTTTTCCTTTATGCTGACTGATGACGATTCCAGCCTGAAGGTATGTAAACACTGCGGCAAGGCATTTGCTGCCACAAGATCAAACATGGAATTCTGCTCTCCACAATGCAAGAATCAGTACAATGTATATAAGAGCAGGGCGAAGAAAAATAATACACCAGCACAGGAGGACTGATTGTATGAGAAATTCAAGCATAATTATGTACACAACCGAAGATGGCTTAACCAAGATAGAAACTACCTTTGATGAAGATACTGTATGGCTGTCACTAGACCAAATGGCAGAGCTTTTTCAAAGAGATAAATCTACTATCTCAAGGCATATCAAAAACATATTTGAAGAAGGTGAATTACAACGAAATTCAGTTGTTGCAAAATTTGCAACAACTGCCTCTGACGGAAAAACATATCAGGTAGATCACTATAACCTTGACGTCATTATCTCCGTCGGCTACCGTGTAAAATCCCATCGTGGTACACAGTTCCGTATCTGGGCTATGGAAATATTAAAGGAATACATGAAAAAGGGATTTGCCTTAGATGATGACCGACTGAAAAGACTTGGCGGTGGCAATTACTTTGATGAATTGCTTGCCCGTATCAGAGACATCCGCTCATCAGAAAAAGTATTTTGGAGAAAAGTTCTGGAAATCTATGCAACCAGTATTGATTATGATCCACATGCTGAAAGCTCTGTCCTGTTCTTCAAACAGGTGCAAAACAAAATGCACTGGGCTGCCCACAAGCATACCGCCGCAGAAGTAATCTATGAGCGTGCCGATGCAGAAAAAGAAAATATGGGGCTTACCTCGTGGGAGCATGACGAAATCCGTCGTTCTGATGTAGAAGTAGCAAAGAACTATCTTACTGAACAGGAGCTTGATGCTCTCAATAAGATTGTCACCGCCTACCTTGATATTGCTGAGGTACACGCCCTTAACAAAGAACCTATGTATATGAAAGACTGGCTGGAAACCATTGACGATTATCTGAAAATGACCCGACGTGATATTCTTACCAGTAGCGGTCGCATCAGCCATAAACAGGCTATCGAAAAAGCTCATGCGGAATATGATAAATATAAGAATCGACTGGATGATACCCTCTCTCCAGTTGAAAAGGATTTTATTGAAAGTATCGGTATGTTAGAACAAATTACAGACAGCTCAAAAAAGTAGCATTTTTTCATCAAAAAAGCCTCTTCACCACTGGAACAAATCTGGTGATGGAGAGCTTTTCTGTTTTAGACTTCTTCTGAATAGTCACAATTAGAACATTTCCAAACTTCGCCAGCCCACTGTAAGTAGCCACCACATTCATGGAATGGACGAGATTCATAATATACCTTGTCGCAATCTGGACACCGCTACATAATTTCTCACCCTTTCTACTACATATTTAACGATTGAAAAGTTATCGTTAAATATTATGAGTTCGGATAATTTTCCTTTGACAAGCCATTCATTTCTTCACATTGTACTTATCTATCAATGATAGTTCTTATCTCCTGTTCCAAAACACATATCCCTATTCTTATAAAACTATTTTTTAAGGTCTAACACCTATTTGTCTCAATAAACTTTCAATGAAATCACGAGCATATTTACGTTTCAACTTGCTGTGATTTGTCTGATTGTAATAGTTTCTAAGACAGTTATAACAAGAAGTGTTTTCATCACAACACTGCTGGGACACTTTAACATACGCTGCGTTTAACGATGTAATTACAGCATTCTTTTCGACTAATCGCTTAACATGACCTGCTCCGCCTGGGACATTGTCGTAGAGCAAAATATCGTAGCTATGCTGTTCAAGATTCAGTTCAAGAACACCATCTATATCATTTCTTTCAATACCAAGACCAATACTTATTCCTTCAAGAAATGCATACATAAATGACAACGCAATCGCATAATCTTCCTTGGTAAAGGAACCTAACATAGGAATTGTAAATCGTGCTACATCTGTTTGGAATCTATGCCCAAGCCTAACTTGAGTAAGCTCTTCACATGAACAGTCAAACTGTCTGTAATTCTTATGCTTCTTTAAAGAAGTAGGTGTTATCACTTTTCCTTTAACAATGTCACTGTATCCACATATCGGGCACATATTGAATGACGATTTATTCATTACAAGAAGCTCATCATTGATGCTTGTCTCAATGGTAATAGCATTTGATAAAGAAACAATATTCTCATCCTTTATACCACCACCAAGATATGATACTTCGCCGGCATAAGATCTCTTTGGCTTAGCACGAGTACTTTCTTTCGTAATACCAGTTTTAAATCCATTTATCGGTTCAATATAAAATTCTTGTACAACTGCACCAAGAGGCTCACCACAATACTTACACTCATTTCCTGTTCTTGTACTTACAGATACATTTATCTTTTTACAGTTAGGACAAGTGCAGAAATAGTTACGTGGATACTCTCCTGTTTTAGGTAGAGATATATACTTAGAAGTATACTTCTTACCATCAACAATGATTTCTGAGTCCGGTGCATATTCTGAGATCGCTATTTTTAAATCGCGACTCAAATCATAGCTGTTATCCATAATGCCTTCTTTATATATTTGTAATTCAACAACATCCACCGGGAACCCATATTTAGGAATGACGCAGTACTTTGAAAGTGAATCAATTACCTTTTCCTTATGTAAATTCTCAATCTGTCTCTGGTAATAATCCGCATCTTTATAATTTTCTTCTGTTATCGCTTCTTTCTTTGCTTTTTCGTATTCTTCTGCAATAGATTTAATCGTTGAAACAAAATGCTCCATCTTTTCATCATTTCCTTCAATTTCATCAAACCACTTAAAGTTATGATAAGCTCGATATGTATCACCAGGCAGTATTTTCTCGTTTATGTAGATATTCAAATCACTCGGATGACTCGAAATATAGTTTTTAAACTCCTCTAACGCATTCCCAAAGACTAATTCATCAATGCTGGTGAAATAATCTGGATGCTGTCTAAAAAAGAAACCTAAACACGTAGCCATCAGATGACGAACGATTATCTTGTGATTTACTACATTAAAATAAGGTGGCTTTATAACGCCTGAAATCATCTTTTCTGGACTGCAAAAGTATGTATAATCGTGAGAGCCCGTTCCACAATAAGTCAAAATATACGCCGCACTATCTTTTCTACGACCTGCACGTCCTGCACGCTGAACATAATTTGCAGGTGAAGGTGGCACATTACGCATAAATACTGTTTCAAGATCACCAATATCAATCCCCATCTCAAAAGTTGTTGAACAGCTTAAGATGTTGATTTTTTTATTTTTGAAATCTTGCTGATATTGTTTTGCCTTCTTGCGATCAAGCTGAGCAGTATGTTCCTTTACAACGATACTCTCGATTTTCTTTGTTTTATATTGTCTTCTATAATAATTTGATGCAAGTGCCTTATCCGGATCTACTTCGCTCAAGATACCGTCGCATTTATCCTGAACACATTTGTTGTGGACATTATATGGAGTCAAACGACCGCATTTAGAGCAAATATAATATTTTGAGGTTTTATAATTCTTGACTACATACTTACTCGCCTCAATTTGATAGCATTCCTTCGTTTCATGCTTCTTAAACAATTCACCCGCAACCGCCAAGTTATTAAAAACAACCTCCAATAATGCTTTTGCTGATTCTTCGTCGCATTCACAAACCTTCTGAACATAACGAACAACCATATTATCCTTTCCTTTTACAGGTAAAAAACTTCTAACACCATTTATTGTCTTAGGGCAATTAAACATTACATAGTTATCAAATCTTCTATATTCCAAAGCTTCCATCTTTTCATCTGGAGTTAATGTTGATTTGATCGAATTTATAGCAGGTGTAACTTTGAACACACCAAATACAACCTGCATAATTGTTTCCAGATCCTTCTTAGTAATGTTATATTCTCCAAATTCAGCTTCAACGTCCTCTTCGTCAATTTGAGACATTATGTCAGTTATATCTACATCAAAGAAATATAACCCCAAACCTTCACCGTCGTTCGAACCATCAACCTTTAGCAAATCGACAAGTATTGTAATCCAAGCATTTTTATGAGCACTTAAATCATTTTGAAATAAGTTACCCTCTTTAATCATTCCCGAAAGAGTTGCAGCAAGCTGATCTACAGAAATATTTCTATATTGATTATCTTCTATTACCTTCCAAATCAGTCTTTTCTGCAACATTCTAACTTGGTTAGAATCCAAGAAAGCCGCTGAAAAGCTTGCTTGTTGACGACTATCGGAAAATGCTAAAAATTGTTTTACATTTGATGTCTCTATTTCTGATTGAACGGTTTCTTTTCTCTTTAAGGAAATTTTACTAATTTTCTTCTTAGTCTCTGTGCCATCATCAATTGCTTCATATAAAATCTGAGCAAGTAATGCTGTTCCCTCATCCTTACCTACATTCAAACTCTTAACAACACCGGCTCTTGCTTTGTGACCGCAGCAAGGACACTGATTTATATTATTGAACGCCGTTTCTTCTCCATCCTTCTTTGATTGAAGGACTTTAAATATCGAATGTTGAAAGCTGTCTCCACAATTACATCTGCGTGCATTTAAATTTCCTGCGGCATAAATTGCACCACACTTTGCACAAACTTTATATTCTTCAAGTATATCATGGTCAACTTCCTCTTCATTAAATTCATTGCTCATTAAGAAATAGTCGATGCTTACAAATTCGTTATTTCCATAATTTTCGTAAATATCAACTTCCTTGTTCTGATACAGATATTCAAGCCCATCGGCTTCATTACGCTGAATCTTTCCGATTATGTATGGTGAATTACAATATCTACAGTTACCAGCTTCGAAAGCCTTTAACTCCCCAATCATATTGGTTTTAGTAAGACTTAATTGTGGATCATCTCCAAGAGTGACATATGCACCAGCTAATGGGCGCACGAAAGAATGGTATTTCAAATCGAAAATACCTATCCCGTCCTTTTCTGCCATATTGATGAGATCAATCAAATCTATCAACTGCTCAGACATTATTTGATTATTAAAGTTAGCAAGAATACTTTTGAAACTCTTACTACCATCTTTTAATACTTCATATAGATGAAACACGTTTCTGTCGCCTACAAACAATTCATATAGGTAACTCTTCAATTCCATTGAATCTATGTTTTTGTATTTATTTCCAATGGTTCTAACCGTCTGTATATCATGCTTCGCTTTCTTTATCTCAGAATAATCTTCTCCAGCAATCGTATAACTTAGCTTAGAATTAGAAAGTGTAATTCTTTTAGAAAAAATTATGTCTTGAATATCAAAACTTGCAGAAGTAAGGCTTCTTGCAAAATTTACAATTTCACTTTCGGATTTACCTTGTTCTCCCAACGTAGCACTGGTTAGAATGAAGCGCGGTTTCTTTGGTGCTAATCCAGTCAATCTACGCATTAACAAAGATAATTCGATTCCCAATGAACCATAATATGAATGTGCCTCATCAAGAACAACAAACTTCCAATTGTTTAGCCTCTCCGGTGCAAAGATCGAATAATCATTTGGTCTGATCAGTAAATATTCCAACATGGAATAATTAGTGAACAACAAATGTGGCGGGTTCTTTCTGATCTCTTCCCTCGAAACCAATTCATTCTCAGGGATAAAGGTATCGTTCTCTGCGCCATATTTCTCACGATAGTCCTTCGGAATGCTTTCTTTCGTTTCGCCTGTAAAGAATCCATATGTAATTTCAGGACATTGTGTAAGTATCTTTCTTACACGATCAATCTGATCGTTTACGAGAGCGTTCATTGGATATAAAAATATTGCCCTAACACCAACTTCCCTATTACCATTTTCTACATCTGACATCAATTCATTTAAGATTGGATATAAGAAACTCTCTGTCTTTCCTGATCCTGTACCCGTTGTAATAATTGCGCTTCGACCAGAGCAAATATGCCTAATACTCTCTTCCTGATGAGAATATAAAGGTCTCTCGAAATTCATATCTCCCAATCTATGAAATGATTTACATACCGCACCATCTGCAATCATTTCATCCAAGGACATTCCTCTTTGAAATGGCAAATTTAAATCGACATAGGGTCCCTTAAATAAATCTTCAATTTCCAATTGTTGCTCAAACAATTTTTGCAACTTTGGAGTTTTAAATTCAAAGGAAGACCTGAGATATTCTTTATACTGATTATTTATATATTGAGATCGTTCAATAGGATTTCTCTTGCTCACACTGATTCAACTCCCTTCATATCGATATTGTAAGAAAAGATATCAACAGCTTTGTCGTCATCCATTGAATTCATAATTCCATGATGTTCGAAATCAAGTAACAGCCCGTCGCCATCCTTAGTAATGGACAATTCTATCATCCCGTCTATAACATCGCTACATATTTCAATATCAACGGGATTTATATTATCCAACATAAAAGCACCATTGTATGTTCTTACATATACTTCACCTATATATTCATTTCCACTTATCATTTCTTTAAAATAAACATACGTTGTATTAAAGTAATGTTTCTTTCTTAGGAACTCTCCTCTGACAAGCTGATCAAAGTAAACCTCCTTGATTTTGAAGGATTTTCCTATGAAATCTTCTCTCGCATAAAAGACGATTGGAAATTCCTTTAAAATACGTTCTTTTTTGAGTGATAGTCCTCTCTCTTTCTCAAAGAAAATCACTTTATAATTTATAAAAGACGATAAATCATATACATATTCTGGAACGTCCTTGTCCAAAGCAAAACTTGTGTATATGACATTATTCACATCATCGATTACTTTGAATCTAATATTCCCTTGCCCATAAAAGTATGGTGTAACAACTATCGCCTTATCTTCATGACTATAAATAACCGTTGTTTTAGCCTCGTCAAGAATGCATTTGTTATAACACAAAATTCCATCCTGGTAATGATCTTCTGCAAGTAAAGAAATCCCTACATAATCATAATGCGACTTATATGACAGTAAAAATCCTGCAGAAAACCAGCTAAATACTCCTTCCGTCTTAAGTCCAGGTGCTTCTTCAATAATTTGACCGGTACTGGTTAGCAAGCATATTTTGTCATATTTGCATCCATACAGATCAATTGAACTTTCCTGAGTAATATCGCCGATCCAAATTTCTTGTGAGAATGGCTTCCAGGCACCATTATCAATCCTGTAAAACGGGAATCGGAAAGGAACATAATAAATATACTCCTGATTATTCCAATTAAACTTAATCCAATCTTCTCTAAAATCCTGAATACTTATCTCATCAAAAATTGGTTCTGGCATCAAATCAGAATCTACAGAAACAATATACGAATCATTATTGTTTTCAACCTGCTCAACATATAGTTTTTTATCTATGGCAAATTGAGTGCGCAGCACACTAATTCTTTTTCCCGAATGTAACGCATTCACTCTTAGCTGATAAATTCCAGAGCCTAAACATCCAAGTTTTAGAGAATACTTATTAACACCTTTTCTTTCAACTGTAGAATATTCAAAAGCATCAATCTTATATGAACGCTGATTTATTTGTATTTCAAAACCACTGTCCGTAAACTCACTTTCAAATACAAGGATTACCTCATCTTTAAATACTTCAAATTTGCAATCATCCTGTGCAACGAAATATCCCTCATGCTTTTCCCCAAACACACCAGGACGGATCATCTCTGAAAAATTGAACACTTTATCTTCTATAAGGATAGCATCTCCCAAGTGTGCAATATATGAGGATAGACAATATGCCTCTCCCGAAAAATATAAATGCAACTTATCAACCTTACTCTTTGTACAAAAAACAGCTGTTCCAGAATAATCTTTATTATTTGCCAGTTCTTGTCCTCTCTCATCAAACACAATAAAATTACGGTGCAGTCTGGTTTTGCTATCATAAATTATTTCATTTCCTACAACCAGCTGATAATTAATTCTTCCAAGAGGATTAGGGAGTTCAATTGCATGATTCTTTATCTGATATCCACCAATAATCTCACGAATATCTTCTACATAATCATCATAAATAACCTTTTCCTCTTTCTTAACAATGATTCGAATAGCTCGATAATCATATGTAGCTTTCACACGATGAGTCGGTGGAACTAAACAAATTGTGTTTCGAGTCAAAACAAATTCTGGTTCCCAGCGTGATCTCAATTGTTCGACTTTACTGCGATTTCCATACTCTTTCTCTCTATTGATTGTTGAAAGCCATTCTTGATATCCTCTTTTTAAATATGGATTGTAAAGGACATTATCCTTGCCCCAAATATATTTATCAATAAGCCTAACAACAATGATACTAAGCTTAATAACAGCATAGTTATATATAGGATTAGTAATCAGCTGCTTTGTTGATTTAATCAATTTATATGTTTTCTTAGTTACATTAACTTGAACTTCGTCACTTTCAGAACGCATCACATTCTGCAATCCGTCATAAACAAACTGAAACTCGCCATATAAATCATCAGGTAAGTTGCTATCAAAATTCAACTTATATATGTCATAGATAAATTCAAAGAATGATCCCAGATAATAGCTTGGTACAATAGATCCCGCTAATACCACATTGATAATACGAGTCTTTGTGCCTGTTGCATCATCCTTTGTTCTGTAATTATTTAATAATGTTCGAATAAGACCTTCTACCTTTTGCTCCGAATAACGCTGATACAAACTCTTGTAAGTTTTTCTTACCGATTCATAAAAAGCCCCATCATAATAAAGCATACCAATCAAAACAAGAGATACGAATACAATTTCAGGATCACGGACATAAGTACCTGAATACGAATTTAACGTACTTCCCAGTTGACTCTCTGCACGACTATGAATAATATCTATTGCATCAGCATTATCCAATAAATCAATCAAATCAATGCCGAGATTTTTCCTTTCTTTGACACAGTTTTTTAAGTATCCTATTTTTGTTTCTATCTGAGCATCGTTTAATCTCTTTTTCAGCATTTCTAGAAGTGATTTTTGTTCCTCCTGAGTAACAATACCATCTTCAAGTATCTGATCGATTTTTTCACAGATAGTTTTAGATGGTTTATGATAACGAATAAAAGATTCATTTGTTCTCATCCAATCCTGCAAGCGACATACTTCTTTTTCGTTAATTTCATTGTCACAAATAATACCTTCAATGATTCCATTAAGCTCATAAACCTTAGCGATGGAATCAGTTTCAAAAGCTGTATACTGACTACAATTTTCTAAAAGCATTTCTCGTTCTTCGTCTGTGATTATTCCATCTTCAAGAACTTGTTCTACCAGCGAAATTAAGTGAGCTTGCTTATGTTCGTAAGATAAGTTTCTGTTCTTTTTTACCCATGAAGATAATCTTGCTACCTCTAGTTTGTTGATAATACCATCGTAGCTAATGCCGTTTATTATTCCTATTAACTCATTTATGTTACGCATAATCAGCTTGTGTGATATCTGTTTCAAAAACTACCACAGCTCTCCTTTCATCTGGTGTCTATAATTGCAGAAAGCTTCTGCAATCTATGCTTATAATACAAAACCATATGTCCATTTATTAGGACTCACTTGTAATAGTTAGTTTTTCTCCGTTTTCAAGAATATAAGACTGCTCAAATACAACTCCCAGTACTTCAGCTATTTCCATAAGTTCTTCTGTACTCACAGTTTCTCGCTTTAATTTTTTGTTGAAGTTCTGCGGTGTCTGACCAATTCTACGAGCCAATTCTGCAACACTAATGCCTTTTTCTTTACATAAGTTTTTAATTAAATTTGATGTGCTCATTAATTCCACCTTATCTATTGAAACTTATACTCTAAGAACCTAGTAATGTTAGACATATTATAAACCAAAAGGTTGATATTTTCAATGTTCAGTATTTGAGTTTCTCAAGCACTCACAAAAACCATACCTCATCATCTTTTTATTATTGAATATTTTTTATTAATCTCGAATATAAGCAAACCCATTCCATTGTTTCTTTTTCGACACATCGAATCATCCCTTCAAAACGTCTTAATAAAAATCCGTTTTAGATGTATAAAAAAGACCGCTCACTTTCAATTTTTCTTGAAAATAAATGGTCTTTCACGTTTCTTTTATTCTGTTGAATGATAAAAAAATCACTTTTCCTTTGATATGTTTCCGAAGCCGCAGTCCAATACCACAGAAACGTTTACTCCATCAGAAATTTCTTTATGCCTTCCCAGAGGTTTATCCAAAACTGTCTGAAGCCATCACACTTGTTCCAAAGCACTACAAAGATAGCAATCAAAGCAACAATCGCTGCGATGATAAGCACATACGGGTTTGCCGCACACACAGCATTAAAGGCTGCCATAGCACCCTGCACCGCCTTAAGTGCTGCTCCTAGTTTTGGAATTACCGTCATGATCGTACCAACAGCGGATATGATCTTCCCGACGATAATTAGCACCGGGCCAATTGCAGCAACCACCGCTGCAATAACAATGATCACAGACCTGGTCTTTGTATCCATGCTATTAAGCCAGTCCACCAGCTTTTGCAATGCACCAACGACGTTTTTTACAACCGGCATAAGTGCTTCACCAAAAGAAATAGCCAGCCCTTCAAGAGCTGACTTTAAAAGTGTTAACTGACCTTGTAAGTTGTCGAGCTGGGTATCTGCCATCTGTGCTGCAGCTCCACCGCTGTTCTCAATGGAGCTTTGCAGGTTATCCCAGGTATCACCGGTGTTCGCAAGAAGCGCATTCACTGACGCTAAATCTGTTTTATTAAAAATCTTACTGATGATGTTATCTTTCTCAGCAGAAGTCATTCCATCCATAGCGGTGTTCAAATCGCCAAGGATATCATTCATGGACCTCATGTTTCCCTGGGAATCGTAAACCTTAACTCCCAAAGACTCCATCGCATCGGCCGCTTTATCTGTCGGATTTTGTAATGACAGAATAATATTTCTTAAGTGCGTACCGCCTTCAGCGCCTTTGATACCGTTGTTTGCCAAGATACCAAGTGCAGTATTAAGCTCTGCAGTTCCTCCCTTGATGGACTTTGCAGTCGCACCGATGGTAAGAATACCTTCACCGAGCTGTCCTACTGAGGTGTTTGTTGAAGATGCGGTCTTTGCCATCTGGTCAACCATCTTATCAGCATCCGAGGTTTCCATGCCAAGGGCTGACATTGCATCGGTAACCATATCAGAGGCCGACGCCAGATCCAGACCACCTGCCGCTGCAAGATTAAGTACAGTAGGCAGAGTTTTTGTCATCTGCTCAGTATCGTAACCTGCAAGGGCCAGGTAGTTTAAAGCCTGCGCACACTCTGTTGCTGAGAAAGCTGTTGACTTACCCATCTCCTTTGCCAGGTTATTAAGCGCGGTCATTGTGTCCACAGACTGCCCGTCAACCGTAGACATTGAATCCTTTGTGATTCCCATTGTCGCCTGAACCTGGCTCATGGCAGATTCAAAGTTTGCGGCTGTCGAAACAGATGCCGTACCAAGTGCTGTCACTGCTGCGGTCGCAGGAAGCATCTTCTTCCCGGCCTCTTGCATTCCATCACCGACAGTCTTAAGCTTTTCACCTGTAGCACCAATCTTCTGCAGTGCTGTAGATGACTGGTTTGCTGCGGCTTCCAGCTTTTTTAAGTCCTGCTCTGTCTCAAGAATCTCACGCTGCAAGGCATCGTACTGTTCCTGGGAGATATCTCCGTTTTCCAGAGCTGTGTTTGCCTGCTCAGCGGCTGTCTTTAAAGACTCCAGCTTCTTCTTTGTCTCCTCGACTGCCTGAGCTAAGAGCTTTTCCTTCTGAGCAAGCAGTTCTGTATTTCCCGGATCCAGTTTAAGAAGCTTTTCTACGTCCTTAAGCTGAGCCTGCGTATTCTTTATTTCGGTATTAACCCCTTTTAGGGCTGTTTGTAATTTAGTGGTATCACCGCCAATTTCGACTGTGATACCTTTTATTCTGCTTGCAGCCAAAGCGGTCACCTCCTAAAAAAGTGCATAATAAAAGCACCTACGCATTTCTGCATAGATGCTTAACTGTTAAAAAACTAACTCTGTTCTATCTATTAGTGAAATTATATTTTGTGGTCGCATATAATAATCAATATGCTCTGGTTTTGTTATTTCTACATCCTCCAGCAATTTATGTATATAGGCATCTTTCCTTTTATCCAGATCAGTTAAAATACTATCATCAACTTCTGGAACTGAAATGTTATTTGCCTCAGAAAAACTCTTCATTATTTCGATCCACACATTACTTGCAAGTAGAATCGCAAAGGAATCTTCGATCCAATAATCAATTTTTGTTTTTCTTAGTATCCTTCCGATTTCCTTCACAGCAAAATATGGAACGATATCTTCTATACCAATCCAGATATCAGCAAAGCAATAATCAAAAGCTCCGTCTTCCATATTTTTCAAGTATTCAATTGCATCTGCCTTTATAACTGTTACCTTGTCTTTATTTTTAAACTGCGGCAACAAACAGGCTTCAAACAAGTCAATTACGCTCTGCTCACATTCGATTATTGTAACTGATTCAACGTCCTCCTTTATCGATGCCATGTAAGCAAAATATCCCATCCCACATCCTAACGTCAGAACCTTGCCTTTAGCATTCTTTATCGGTTTCTCCATTGTGAATACTTCATTTGGAGAAACTGACATCCATGTGCTTTTTATGCTCTTCTGAAAAATAACCGGGTACTTAAATTCCTGAGGGAAGCAGCTTACTCTTGGTATATCAACACACAACTCATCTACTCGCCTAGGGACATTATAAATATCCAATTCATATGGCATTAGCTTGTGGTAACGCAACTCATAGTCGCCATTTGTTTGATTCGAGAAATCAATGTCCTTTATATAAGGATTCTCATTAAACTCATTAACATCAAACACTTTACTTTCAGCAGCTAACCAATTCATAAAAAACTCCATTACTTCTGGCTGCTGTTCTAAATATGGCCCAATCATTGCTTCAACCATAAGAAGCATCATTATTTTATCCACCGAATACTCCGGCATTTCCTTATGAATCAATTCTGCTTGTTTTCTCAGGGCATCTTGGTCCGGTGGTATAATCGAATTTGCCGCAATGCTGTGTGTAATAATGGTATTAACCATAGATGACGCCTCTTTTAACTGCATCATCTCCATAAGCTTTTCAGCAATTCTTCTTGTATTTTGAACTTTCAAAGAATCAACTCCCAACAGTGTTATAGTACTACCATAATAACATTTAGAGCATTCTTTCGTCTACTAAAACTTATCAAAATCCTCCTGAGTAGCCAATGAATCATATTTACAATCATCATTCCCGCTTTCTGCGTACATGTCATTCACGAGTCCAATCGTAAGAAGATCAAGATCCCGTATTGAAAGACCTAACTGTACGCAGCGAAGCAGGAATAATGGCGTTGGATAGGCTACAATAAACTGGACAGATTTTTTAAGGTCATATAATATAAAAGTAACAGATAAAGGAGTAAATTATTATGACTGAAAAAAAACAAAGA
>CADACD010000042.1 GCA_902786365.1 uncultured Lachnospiraceae bacterium
TAATATCATTATGAGTTCCTCCTTGTAACTCATATATCATAACATCTGTACATTCTTATTTAATATTTATTGTACATATTTAAGTATAACTTTATACGGGGCGTGATTTATGGTTTCTAGGCAACTCTATTATATCACAAACCGTGAGGAGATTTTTTGATTTTAATAACAAAAAAATGCCGTGTTTATGCGGCTTGTGGCGTTTCGCAAACGCCTAGATAGTATAAAAACAAAAGGAGAAAACAGATGATTACATTGATAAGTTATGACAAATGCTCAACCTGCAGGAAAGCAGAAAAATGGCTTCAGGACAACAATATATCATATGAGAAGCGGCCAATTAAGGAGAAAAATCCAAGCAAAGCTGAAATAAAAAAGTGGAAAGAAAAAAGTGGTCTGCCGATTAAGAAATTTTTTAATACAAGCGGACAGTTATACCGTGAGATGAATCTGAAAGAGAAGTTAAATGACTTGTCAGAAGATGAGATGTATGATTTACTGGCAACAGATGGCATGCTTGTGAAACGCCCACTCATAGTGAGTGAGGATATTGTACTGACAGGTTTTAAAGAAGCCGAGTGGGAAGAAAAAATCAAATAATATGTTTGTATAATGACACTGACATGTTGTTTTTTTGGTGTTATTGTGATAAAATAGCCATTATTTGATTTATTGATAAAAGTGAGTAAATAGGCTCAAAGATACTTAAAAGCCGAAAACCAAGTAGTAAAAATAATAAAATCTAGGAAAGGAAAAGCTATTAAGATGTGAAAGTAGCAGAAACAGACAATGGAAGAAAGTAAAAGAGTTATGAGCTACAGACCTGAAATCAAAGTATTTGATGCGACAATTAGAGACGGAGGTCTTGTAAATAATTTTGAATTTACAGATGAATTTATCAAAGATTTATATAAGGCGAATGTAAAAGCCGGTGTAGATTATATGGAGTTTGGATATAAGGCATCAAAGGATATGTTTGATGTGAACAAATTTGGTAAATGGAAATTCTGTAATGAGGACGATATTAGGGCAATCGTAGGTGACAATGACACAAATTTAAAGATATCCGTAATGGCAGATGTTGGAAGATGTGATTATAAAAAAGATATTGTTGACAGAAAAGACAGTGCGATTGATATGGTAAGAGTGGCTACATATATCAACACAATGCCTACAGCAATTGAAATGATAGAGGATGCAAAGAGTAAAGGATATGAGACAACATGTAATATTATGGCGATTTCAAATGCGAAAGAATCAGATATAGATGTGGCACTTGAAATGCTTGGAAAGAGCGGTGTTGATGCTATCTATATCGTTGACAGCTATGGTTCTATCTATCCGGAGCAGATGAGAAATCTTGCTGATAAATATCTTGCCATTGGTAAAGAATATGGCAAAGAAATCGGTATTCATGCACACAATAACCAGAATCTTGCATTTGCCAATACAATTGAGAGTGTTTCAAGAGGTGTCAACTTCCTTGATGCAACTGTATGTTCTATGGGAAGAGGTGCAGGAAACTGCGCAATGGAATTGTTACTTGGTTTCTTAAAGAATCCTAAATACAATATATTACCGATTCTTAAATTTGTTGAAAATCATATGACAAAACTCAAAGAAGACGGCGTAGTATGGGGATATGATATCCAATATCTTCTCACAGGAAGGTTGAACCAGCACCCATCTGCAGCAATAGATTTTACAAAAGAAAAGAGAATTGACTATGCTGAATTTTATCAATATCTTTTAGACAGAGAATAAAATCAGTTAGTATAAATTTGATAATTCATTATCACATAATCCCTGCAGGTAAGCAATCAGAAGTTTTTGCTTGTCGGCAGGGAGTCTTTTATATAATTCTATAACATACCTGGCATCTTCTGTTATATGTACTGTAGCAATATCTCCTTCAGAGAAAAAGTCAGAAAGTGAAATGTTGAGCCCACTACAGATTTTGAACAATGTGTGAAAACAAGGTGAAGTATTGCGCTTGAACATGCTGCTAAGAGCTGAATAAGGAACACCACTTATTTTTGACAACCTGTATACTGTAATATGATTTTTTTGACAGAGTTCTTTGATCCGATTATTGATATCAAAAAAAGCAGTATCTGAAATGTATTTTTGAGAACTGATATTTAGAGTTTCCATTCTTTGTTACCTCGATTTCTATCATTGATTTTTGGCAGAAATTCAGAAAAATTTTTATCAATTTTTTTGAGAGCTTTCGTCTAAAAATACTAAAAATTTCCCATATCTTTATTACTTTAATAAAGCATCTATATAAGCATTTAAATATTGTCTTTTTACAATTGTGAGACAATGAACTTTTGAAAGCAGATGAATATCCTCCTGAGTAATGATATTTATGGAATCTGTTTCAAGAAAAAAGTCACTCATGTTAATATTGAGAGCAGTACATAGCTTATAAAGTGTAGGAATAGAGGGAAAACGCTTTTTGGTACAGATAGAAGATATTGTTGAAAGTGGCACTCCTGATTTCTTTGAAAGCATGTACATAGAATAATTGTTTTGGTTGCATAATTCGTAGATTCTTGTCAAAATAAACTCTTCATCCATAGTAAACCTCCGTAATAGGTGATATGTAATATAATATATCAGGTATATTCACCTATGCAGAAAAGTGTAAAAAATACAGTTAATGAAGAAAAAACAATTAAAAATTACAAAAAAACTAAAATTGATATGATAAAAGAAATGCTGTTTCAGGGCATTTTGAAGTTTCTAAAAAATAAATGTTTTCTATTGTTAAAAGTAGAGTAATATTGTATATTAGTTAGTAGTGATAATGATAAGATACGATTTTAAAAATGTGATGAAAATAGAAAAATTCTTAGAAATAAAAATAATGGAGGTAGCATAATGGAAAAAAAGGTACCTGTACATATGATAGATACAGTTTCAAAGCTTGAAAAAGCAGATATATCGGGCTATCCACCAGAACTGACAGATATGTATAGAAGATTGAAAAACGGACGTGACAATTTTGGAAAGATTGTGATAAATGTCGGTAAGATAAATGCAGGAATTGAAAAGCTTGACAGTGAACTGATTGATAAGTCAGACAGGATAAAGAATGTAAGTTCAGAGCTTTCAATGCTAGCATCAAAGGTTAACAGAACTTCTGATATCACAGTAGGAGTCGGGGGAGAAGTCGCTGATGCACATGAGGAACTGACAAACTCCATCACAAGTGTTTCTGAGAATTGCAATCATATTTTGAAGGGAATTGGTGATAGCGAAAGAGAACTGAAAACCATTGCAAAACTTTCCGGTATTGCGATTGAACAGTCAGGCCAGATGAAGGAGAATATGTCTGCACTGATTGAGATTATCGAATATATGAGTGAGGTAATTGAAAGTATCAACTCTATCTCTGTTCAGACAAATCTTCTCGCACTGAATACATCGATTGAAGCGGCAAGAGCAGGAGAAAATGGTCGTGGATTTGCTGTTGTTGCTGATGAAATCAGAAAACTTGCTGAGCAGACAAAGATTCTGACAGGAAATATGGGGACATTTGTTGAGAATATCAAAGAGGCATCGTCAAAGAGTGAAAAGAGTATAGATGATACGGTAAAGACACTTGAGAATATGAATGAAGGTCTTGAGAATGTAACACTGATTAACACATCAAACAAGAATAATCTGAATAGTATCAATGATTCTATTACAACCATTGCAGCAACCAGCCATGATATAAGTAATTCTGCGAATAAGGTTGACATGCAGATGAAAAACCTTGATATTCAGATTGAGCAGCTGACTGATGAGTCTCATAAATTGTCTGAAGTGAGCAGAGCTTTGTCTGATTTTATAAGACCTGTATCAGAAGTCAAAGGAGTTATCAAAGATACAAATGAAATTATTGATGAAATGTCAAAAGATGTATTTTATAAAATATAACGATATTAGTCATATGCTGCAAAAGACCGGATGTAAAAACAGGACTGAACTTGCGATAGAAGCTAGAGTGCAGGGCCTCGTGGTGGGAGATACCGTCGGTTCTAAGTAACTGTCTTAAAAAATACATATAATTACAAAATTAGGGGTCAAAATACTTTTTGCCCCCCTATTTTTGGAATAATCGTACATAAAAAAGGCGCTGTCGATTGACAGTGCCTTTTGATTTTTTTGAAAATAGTATCACACAAGATGTCTTTTTATAATGCTTTTAATATTATCAAATAAATAGGGTTTTAATTCTGCTATTCCAACAGGCTCGGAATAAAGAATAGCACTATAGCATGTGGAACTTACAAGCTCGATAATCATAAACAGCATTATCTCAGGGTCAACAAAATTGACATCCTCTCTGTTGATGAGCCTTGAATAGATATTATAAAAATAAACTTCAGAATCATCAGAAGGATTAATAAGTGAAGTTTTAAAAATTCCCCAGCTTAAATTTTTAGAGATAAAAGCAAGTAATGATTTATTTTCACAAAACTGGTTGATAATATTGTCAACCAAAAAGATGATTTCATCAAATATATTTGATATGCCAGATTTCATAAGTGCATCATCAGCTTTGCTGAAAAGCTGGCTTGCCTTTCTTGCAATCAGCATATTTCTTATATCATACTTGTCCTTAAAGTAAAGATAAAAAGTGCCCTTTGCTACACCCGACTGTTTCACGATATCTGATATGGAAGTATTGTTGATACCCTTAGAGGTAAAAAGAGAAAAAGCAGATTCTAATAGGGAATCGCGCTTTTGTTTTTTATTTAATTCCAGTTTGCTCATGAAAAAACCTTCTTTCAGTTACTTATGGTAACAGAGTTAACGAATACTAATATAATGATATCAGGGTCAAAAGGTCAAAATACTTTTTGCACCCGACATTATATAATTAATATTGTATCTTAATTTAGCTGTGATAGTCAATAAAATTTCTTTAAATTAAGGTAATTATTTCAACTTTATTTCTCTCTTCTGATTATGACAATGGAGTATGCAAAACAATTATGTTTCCCATTCTAAAAATTAAGAAAAAATAAATTTTAAAAACACTATTGACTGATGGTCAGTTTTGTGATATATTATACCAACAAAATGACCGATGGTCAATAACTAAAATATAAATTAGAATATAAAGGAGTGGAAACATGTTAAAACTTGGAAAGAAAATTGTTAAGTTAAGAATTCCTATCTTAATATTAAGTTTTCTTCTGTTGATACCATGTGGGATTATCTATGTTAATACAAGAATTAACTACGATATACTTTCTTATCTCCCATCTGATATTGATACTATGAAAGGACAGGAGATTCTTGTTGATGAGTTTGGCACAGGAGCATTTGCTGTGTGTGTTGTGGAAGATATGGGCAGAAATGATTTGGCAAAGCTTGAGAAAAAGATTAGTGAGGTTGCTCATGTTAAGCGTGTGATTGGGTACGATTCACTGGAAAATTTGTCACTTCCTATGGAGATACTTCCGGATTCGATTAAAGAGGCATTCAATAACGAGGAAAAGAATAGTACATTATTTATGGTGTTGTTTGATACTTCTACATCAGCAGATGAGACACTTGACAGCATTGAGAAAATAAGAAAAATGACAAAAAACCAGTGCTATATGAGTGGAATGTCATCTGTAGTTGATGATATCAAGAAAGTATGCAACACAGAGGCGGTAGAATATGTAATACTTGCAGTAGTACTTACGGCAATAGTATTGACACTTACAATGGACTCATTCCTTGTACCGGTATTTTTCTTACTTAGTATTGGAATGGCAATTGTTTACAATTTGGGAACGAACTTTATTTCAGGGGAGATTTCGTTCATTACAAAAGCACTAGCAGCAGTTTTGCAGCTTGCAGTCACATTAGACTATTCTATATTCTTATGGCACAGTTATCAGGAGTATAGAGAAAAATATCCTGATCTGAAAGAGCGTGCAATGGCACATGCCATATCGAATACAATTGTATCAGTAATTGGAAGTTCAATTACAACAGTTGCAGGTTTCGTGGCAATGTGTTTTATGACCTTTACACTTGGTCTTGACCTTGGAATTGTTATGGCAAAAGGTGTTATAATTGGTGTTATAGGCTGTGTAACAATACTTCCATCAATAATTTTGATATTTGACAAGGCAATTCAGAAAACAAAACACAAACCGATTATACCTGACCTTGGAAGAATAGGAAGATTTGTGACAAATAAATATATTATTTTTATTGTGTTATTTGCAATCATTATGGTTCCGGCGGTATACGGATATAATCATACATCAGTATATTATGATTTGGTAGGAACGCTTCCGAAGGATTTAAACAGTGTAATAGCTAATTCAAAACTTGCAGGAGATTTCGATATGGGAGTTACACATATGGTGTTGGCTGACAGTAGTCTCTCATCGAAGGATACTTCAAATATGATTAAAGAAATAGATGATCTGAATGGCGTGAAAATTGCTGTAGGGCTTGACAGTATCATTGGACCGGCGATTCCTAAAGAAGTGATTCCTGACACATATAAAGAAATACTTGACAGTGGAAAGTACAAATTGATTTTAGTGTCATCTGAATATAAGAATGCCACTGATGAGGTGAATAACCAGGTTGAACAGATTGAAACAATTATTAAGAGATATGATGAAAAGGCAATGCTGATTGGTGAGGCACCATGTACAAGAGATTTGATAAAAATAACAGATAAGGATTTTAAAACAGTCAGTACTGTTTCGATTGTTCTTGTATTTATCATAATATTACTGGTATTAAGATCAATCTCTTTACCGGTAATTTTAGTAGCAGTGATAGAAGCGGGTATATTTATTAATATGGGTATTCCATATTTTACAGATACAACAATACCATTTATCGCATCCATTGTTATAGGAACGATACAGCTTGGTGCAACTGTCGATTATGCGATATTGATGACAAATAAGTATAAAAAACTCAGATATAATGGGGCAACAAAGCGTGAGGCGGTTACAGGAGCACTTACGAGTTCATTGCAGTCAGTGCTTGTCAGTGCACTTAGTTTCTTTGCAGCGACGTTTGGAGTTGGCATGTATTCAAGTATTGATATGATTAGTTCGATTTGTATATTACTTGCAAGAGGTGCGATTATCAGTTTTCTTATGGTTGCTTTCGTGCTTCCGGCATTGTTTATGATATGTGACAAATTGATTATCAATACAAGTTTAGGTTTTAAACCAGAAAAGAATTGATATAAATTGAATATATTAGGAAAGGATGATTGGTATGAATAAGAAAATCAGAAATGTGATATCGGTTACGACAGCCGCTCTTTTAGCTACGACAGCAATTGGTTATTCCGTACTGACAAATAATGAAAAGACGGTATCAGCCGATAATACAGAAACAAAAGAAAAATTGGAAAATACAATTAATGACAGCATAACGTTTACAACAATAGGTGATGACAAAGAAGAGACGGTATACATTATCGCAGATGCTGATGGAAATGTCACAAAGACAATTGTAAGCGACTGGCTGAAGAATAAAGATGGAAGTGCAACCATTAATGATAAATCAGATTTGAAAAATATAGAAAATGTGAAATCTGATGCGGATTATGAAGAAGGAACTGACGGAAATATCATATGGTCAGCAAATGGTGAAGATGTATATTATCAGGGAGAAACGGATAAGGAACTTCCTGTTGATATGAAAATTACTTACTATCTTAATGACAAAGAAGTCAGTGCTTCGCAGATAGCAGGAAAAAGTGGTAAAGTTAAAATTAGATTTGACTATACGAATCATGAGAAAAAAGATATAACAGTAGACGGAAAGCGTATGAGCATGTATGTACCGTTTACCATGATTTCAGGTCTGGTACTTGATACAGACACATTTTCTAATGTTGAAATCAATTCGGGAAAAGTCATATCAGACGGGAACAGGATGATAGCAGTCGGTCTTGCATTTCCAGGATTAAATGATAACCTAGGGCTTCAAGATATTTCAAAGGAACTTGATACGGAATTAAGTTTTCCGGAATATGTTGAAATCACAGCGGATACAACAGAATTTTCTTTGGGGCTTACACTGACAATGGGAAGTGCAGATTTACTTTCGAAGATTAGTACCACATCAGTTGAATCACTTGACGATTTGAAAGATATGCTGGATTCGCTTGTTAGTGCAACAGATGAATTAAAGTCAGGAACAGAAAGCTTGGAAAAGGGCATTGGTGAACTTCAAAACAGCTTTAAGGAGTATGCAGCAGGAGTAAAGACTTTGGTATCAGGTCTTACAGAGATTAATAGTGGTGTGGCAAAACTTGATGCAAGTACACCACAGCTGACAGACGGAACGAAATCACTGCTTGATGGAATTGATACAATTATAACAAAAGTTTCAGGAGACGGCGGTGCGGTAAACGGAGCAAAACAGCTTGCAGACGGAGCATCCAAACTTGATGCAGGAATAGGAACATTAAAAGATAAATCGACAGATTTGGTTAACGGTGTAGGTCAGCTTGCAGACGGAGCAAATTCTGTTGAAACCAATATGCAGACTGTTATTCAGGCATTTGAGGGAACAGAGAGCCAGATGGGACTTGCAGACGGTTCACAGGCTGTTGCAGATGGAGTAGCAGAACTTGCGACACAGCTTTCAGGAATGGTTAGCACAATTAATGCAGCAATTGCAGACAACAATTCAAAGATTGCACAGTGTCAGGCAGGTCTTGAAACATGCAGTACAAAGATGGCAGAGTGTGAGGCAGCAATCGCAGACTGTGAGAGTAAGATTACACAGTGTGAGACGGGAATAGAGCAGTGCAAAGCAGTAATAGCAGGTGGTATCAGTCCGACAACAGGAGGTGCGCTGACAGAAGAAGAAATCGCAGGATATAACGAAAAAATAGAAGATTTAACAGGTAATATAAGTGACCTTGAAGCAGGAATTCAGACTGCAAATGAAGGTAAGGCAACGATTGAAGCTACACAGAAAGAGCTTGAAGGAAATATACAGACGTTAACAGGAGCAAATCTTGCACTTAACAATATATTATCAAACATGGATGCTGAGACAATGATGAGAATTAATGCATTACAGGATGGAGCAAATTCTGTTGCAGATGGTGTTAAACGTGCAGGAGCAGGTGTGAAGCAGTTAGAGTCTGAGGGAACATCAAAATTGGCAGAAGGACTTTCTCAGTTAAACGGACAGGTACCGGAACTTGGTTCAGGAATTGATGAGTTGAAAGCAGGTTCTGCACAGGTGGCAAGTGGAGCCAATGAACTTGCAGCAGGACTCAATGTATTAAGTGATGGATTGTCATCATCCCTCCGTCCGGGAGTAGATAAACTGTATCAGGGGGGATTATTATTCAAATCTTCTATTTCACAGTTGTATGCAGGAACAAGTAAAGCAGCTTCAGGCGGAAATGAATTGAATACTGCAACTGATAAAGTGACATCAGGAATTTCACAGTTATATGATGGTTCTGTGAAGTTAGACGATGGAATGGGTCGGTTTAAGGAAGAAGCGATTGATAAAATATCTGATTTTGTTAAGAATGATTTAGAAGACTTACTTGACAGAATAAAGGCAACAATAGATGCGGCAGGAGAATATACAATATTCAGTGACGCAGCAGAAGGTAAGAGCACTAGCGTAAAATTCATTTATGAAACAGCAGCTGTAGCGACTGATTAATGGATTATTTTTAATATAGGCATCCTTGGGAAACTAAGTATGCATGGCACTGACAATGAGTGCCATTTTGCAACCTTTTTATCCTATTTATATTCATATAATTAAGTGGCAGAGAATTTTGTGTTCTCTGCCACTTGATTATATGAAGGAAAACAGCTGACAGTCGTTCGGATTTGTGGTAAAGTAGACAATAGATTCAAAGATAAGGAGTAAATGTATGCAGTTTGAAGTAGGACAAATTGTAAAATTAAAGAAAAAACATCCATGTGGAAGTTTTGAATGGGAGATATTAAGGGTTGGTGCGGATTTTCGATTGAAATGTCTTGGATGCGGACATCAGGTAATGCTGAAACGGACATTAGTGGAGAAAAATTGTAAGGGACTTAGAGAGAAAGAATAATAAAAATGTGGAAAGTAGTTGACAAATAGATTAAGTCATGTTAGATTGTATTAAGCAATTAACACAGTAATGTATTAAGATAAGGAGATGATTAAGTGGCATGGGATTTTGAAAGTGACAGACCCATTTATACACAGCTGTTAGAAAAGATACAACAAATGATAATTTCCGGCAAGTATCAGCCGGGTGACAGGCTGCCGTCAGTCAGGGACTTATCGACAGAAGCAGAAGTCAATCCCAACACGATGCAGCGAGCGTTACAAGAACTTGAAAGACAGGGACTTGTGTATTCACAGAGAACATCAGGAAGAATGATAACCGATGATATCGTGCTGATAAAGGCTATGAAGCAAAAAGTGGCAATCGAATATATGAAAAAATTTTTGGGAACTATGAAAGAGCTTGGGTTTAGCAAGGCGGAGATTATAGAGTTGTTATCAGATATGAACAGTGAGTGATAAATGAGAGTTTGGAAATGTATACATACAAAAGTAAAGTATTTAGCTAAAACAAGTGTGTATATGTGATTTTAGGAATATAAAAAGAAAGGATAAAAAGGAAAAGCTTATGAGTGATTTTTTACTGGAAGCAAGAGGAGTGTCTAAATTATTTGGAAATAAAACAGCACTCGATAATTTTAGTATCAGAATTGGAAGAGGAAAACTGGTAGGTCTTCTTGGACCGAATGGAAGTGGTAAATCGACATTTATTAAATTGTGCAATGGTCTTTTACAACCGTCATCAGGAGAGATTCTGATTGATGGAAAGAGTATTGGGATAGAGACCAAGAAGATTGTGTCATATCTGCCGGAGAGGACATACCTTGATAATGGGATGTCTCCTAAGGACTATATTCAGTATTTTTCAGATTTTTATGAGGATTTTGACCCTAAAAAGGCAAATGAGATGCTTGGAAATTTAAAAATTGACCCTGAACAGAAGCTTAAGACAATGTCTAAAGGCACCAAAGAGAAAGTACAGCTGATACTTGTTATGAGCCGCAATGCAAAGCTATACCTGCTTGATGAACCGATAGGAGGAGTTGACCCGGCAGCAAGAGATTACATTTTGAATACAATTATCAGAAATTATAATCCGGAGGCAACAGTCGTTATATCGACACATCTTATCACAGATATAGAGCCGGTGCTTGACGAGGCAATCTTTATTAAAGATGGCCAGCTTGTGTTATACATGCCGGTAGATGATATCAGAGAAAGAGAAGGAAAATCAGTAGATGCGTTATTCAGGGAGGTATTCAGATGTTAGGAAAATTGATTAAACATGAATTTAAGGCAACATATAAGGCATATGGACTTTTATTTGCAGCATTAATATTATTGACTATTGTTTCAAAAATTACATTAAGAGTGGATTCGGATTTTGCATTTTATAATTTTGCTACAAAATTATTCCAACTTGTGGATATAGTTCTTATGTTTTCAGTGTGCTTTGTTGGAACCTGTATGGTAATTGCGCGAGTATATAAACATTTATTGACGGATGAGGGATATCTTTCACATACACTTCCTGTGAAAACATGGCAGCATATTGTTACAAAATGTATAGTAGGTACAGTATGGATTGTTTTATCATATATTGTAATGTGTCTGGCAATCATGATTTATATTGGAAATTATAGCAAGATATGGCATACGGTAAAAGAAATTTTTAATGATTTAGGAGATCATCCGAAGTTGATTGGAATTGCAATAATGGTACTAATTATTGTTATTGCTTTTATTACAATGACTGTGAACAGCTACATGATGGCGCTATCAATCGGACAATTATTTAAAAAATATAAGATTGCAAGTTCAGTCATCATCTGGTTTGCGATGTATTTTGCATTTGGTATCATAATATCAATGTGCCAGCCGTTATTATCCTCTGCCTACGATAAGATAATAGATGTGAAATCGATGTCAAGGTATGGTATATCATATTTGATTTTATGTATCATTTTGGCATGCGAAATTCTTGGTAGTGCAATATGTACTTTTGTGACGAATTATATGCTTACAAAAAAATTAAATCTGGAATAAATCATAATTTGAATATATTTTTTACAAGAAATCTAAAAAATTATTTACGTAAGTGAGGAGATAGAAATGCTTCAGATTAGTAAAATAAAAAAACAGTATATTACCGGAAATTTAACACAGACTGCACTTGATGAAGTAAGTCTGAATTTTCGGGATAATGAATTTGTGGCGATTCTTGGCCCATCAGGTTCAGGAAAAACCACACTTTTAAACATTATTGGAGGACTGGACCGATATGATAGTGGAGATCTCATTATCAATGGAATTTCAACAAAAAAATATAAGGACAGAGATTGGGATTCTTACAGAAATCATACCATAGGATTTGTATTTCAAAGTTACAATCTCATTCCGCACCAGTCTGTGCTTGCCAATGTAGAGCTGGCACTGACAATTTCGGGAATTTCAAAATCGGAACGCCGTCGCAGGGCAAAGGAAGCTCTTGAAAAGGTTGGACTTGGAAATCAGCTTCATAAGAGACCGAACCAGATGTCGGGAGGACAGATGCAAAGGGTTGCAATTGCAAGAGCATTGGTGAATGACCCGGATATTCTTTTAGCAGACGAACCGACAGGAGCATTAGATTCAGATACAAGTATACAAGTAATGGATATACTCGCAGAAGTGGCAAAAGACAGACTTGTCATCATGGTAACGCACAATCCGGAACTTGCAGAGGAATATGCTACGAGAATTGTAAAATTGCGAGATGGAAAGATGATAGATGACTCGAACCCATATGAGGTGAAAAGTGAAGAGACAAAGGAGCCTAAACATAAGAATATGGGGAAAGCATCAATGTCTTTTCTCACAGCGCTTTCTCTCAGTTTTAATAATTTAAGAACAAAAAAAGGAAGAACTATACTCACCGCATTTGCAGGTTCGATAGGAATTATTGGTATAGCATTGATACTTTCCCTTTCAAACGGTGTCAATAATTATATCGATAATATTCAGAAAAATACAATGTCCTCTTATCCAATCAGTATAGATGCACAGTCGATAGATTTGACCAGTCTGATAGATTTGAGACCAAAGGAAAGGGAAGAAGCAAATGATGTTTCGCATGAAATGGATGGTGTCTATGTAGATGGCTCGGATCTCGAAAGAGTTGCCAGTATGACAACAAGTATCAAGGAAAATAATCTGACAAAATTCAAACAATACCTTGATGATGAGGATAGTGAGATTCATAAATATATTGGAGAAAACGGAATTGTTTATTCCTATGATACAAAATTTGGTGTCTATACTTATGATGAAAATGGAACATTTGTCAATACTGACGGAAGTACATTAGAAGATTCGAAAGGTCAGTCCGGAAAGTCGGGCATGATGTCAGCAGGTATGGGAATGATAGGTGGTACTTCATCTGATTTTTCAGAGCTGATGCCGGGGATAGGTGGAAACATGATTAGTACGGCGATTACAGACAATTATGATGTTGTGTATGGAAAAATGCCGGATAATTATGATGAGATTGTTCTTGTTCTTGATAAGAATAATGAGTTATCTGCCACAACACTTTATGAACTTGGCATATTACCGACAGAGGAATATAGAGAAATTATGGAAAAAATCTCTGACAAAGAGGAGATTAAAATCGAAAACAAAAAGCTCAATTATGAGGATATATGCAGTAAAGATTATTATCTGATTCCTGCATGTGACTATTTTGTGAAGAATGAAAATGGGACATATGATGACGTTTCAGGGGATAATGTTAAAATCCGGAGTATGCTTGAAAGTGCTATGAAATTAAAGATAACCGGAATTATTAAGCCAAATGAGGATTGTGAAACAGAACTGATAAGCAGTAGTGTCGGTTATACAAAAAGTTTGACAGATTACCTGATTGATTATACAAATAACAGTGAGGTCGTTAAGGCACAGACTGAAAATCCTGATATTAATGTATTGAACGGCATGAAATTTGCGACTGATGATGACAGTGTAAAAATTTCCGATGCAAAGATATATATTGCAAATCTTGATGAAATCGAAAAGGCAGAAATATTTCGGGATATCATGCAGTCGATGATGGAAGGTTCGGAAATTTCTGATATGGTACCACAGACAGAAGAAAATGGAGACGGAACAGTGTCACAGGCAGAAGCTCAAAGTGATGTGGCAGATATGCAACAGCCAACCGGACAGGATGGCATCAATTTGATGCAGCAGATGGAGATGCAGGATGATGCAGTACTAGCAGCACAGTTTGATGAATATATGAAAGAATCTGATGACGATGTTCTGCTTAGTATTTATAATACATACATATCAACCGGAAATTATGACGATAACCTTTCGACAATGGGAGTAGTAAGTGTAGATGCACCATCATCAATTGATATTTATGCAGATAATTTTGAAGATAAAGACGCTATTTCAAATTGCATCAAAGAATACAACAAAAATGTTGATGAGGCAGATCAGATTACATATACCGATTATGTGGGACTTCTCATGTCGTCCGTAACAACAATTGTGAATGTAATCTCTTATGTTCTGATAGCGTTTGTTGCAGTGTCATTGGTGGTTTCCTCTATCATGATTGGAATTATTACATATATTTCTGTTCTTGAGAGAACAAAAGAAATTGGTATTTTAAGGGCAATTGGTGCATCAAAGAAAAATATTTCGCAAGTATTTAATGCGGAAACCTTTATCATAGGCCTACTTGCGGGAATTATTGGAATTGTGATTACATTACTTCTCTTGCTTCCGGTAAATGCCATTATTCATTCAGTTACGGGAACAGATAGTGTAAATGCAGCATTGCCAGTAATAAGTGCAATAGTTTTGATAGTTCTTAGTACAATCCTTACATTGATTGGTGGATTTATCCCGGCGAAAAAAGCGGCAAAGAAAGATCCTGTGACAGCATTGCGTACAGAGTAAAATTAGTGGTACATCAATAAAAGCAGACCTGTGAATAGTAACATATTTGTCACATTTCTTAAAAATTTTTCTTGAATTATCAAGAAGTATATGGTAAACTAAGTATTCGTGATATATTATTAAATAATCCTTGTTCCCTGTCAGACAGGGGACCAGAGACCAAAAGGAGGTAAAAACGCATGAACAAGTATGAATTAGCAGTAGTAGTGAGTGCAAAACTTGAAGATGAAGAAAGAGTTGCTGTTATTGAAAAGGTTAAAGAGTACATCTCTCGTTTCGGTGGCACAGTGACGAATGTTGATGAATGGGGTAAGAAAAAATTAGCTTACGAAATTCAGAAGATGAAAGAAGCATTCTACTACTTTATTAAATTCGAATCAGAGCCTATAACTCCAGCAGAAGTTGAGAAACAGATTCGTATTATGGAAAATGTAATCAGATTCTTATGTGTTAAGGATGAGGCTTAATATAGTAGATTGAAGTAAAACTTAAGATAAGTAAGGAAAGAGGCGAAAGTATGAATAAAGTTATTCTTATGGGTCGTTTGACACGTGACCCGGAAGTCAGATATTCACAAGGTGAACAGGCATTGGCAATTGCCAGGTTTACATTGGCACAGTTGTGTAGCATTTGGCAAGACGGCTGAGTTTTTAGAGAGATATTGTCATCAGGGTACAAAGCTTGTTGTGGAAGGAAGAATTCAGACAGGAAGCTATACAAACAGAGATGGCGTGAAGGTTTATACAACAGAAGTTGTTGTTGAAAATACCGAATTTGCTGAGAGTAAGGCAACTGCAAGTAGCAATGGAGGGGGCTATGCAGGTGACGGTGGTTATCAAACCGCAAGACCTGAACCGGTCAGTGCCGCAGGAGATGGATTTATGAACATTCCTGACGGAGTGGAAGATGAAGGTTTACCATTTAACTAAGTTCGGCAATCTGATGAATTGGGCAAATCGAACCGATGATTCGATTGGAATAGTAGGATTTAAGGATTAACAATTGAATGTAAAATTATGAAAAGGAGGCCATTTCAATGCCATATAATAAGACAGAAAAAGGCGACAGAAGCGAAGCTCCAATCAAGAGAAGAGGCGGACGCAGAAGAAAGAAAGTATGCGTGTTCTGTGGCGAGAATAATAGTGTGATAGATTATAAAGATGTAAATAAATTAAAGAGATATGTATCTGAAAGAGGAAAAATTCTTCCTAGAAGAATCACAGGAAACTGTGCAAAGCATCAGAGAGCTCTTACAGTAGCTATCAAGCGTGCAAGACATATCGCATTAATGCCTTACACATTAGATTAAACCCAGTAAAATCAAGGGTTGTAGAGGTTGGAAGTACGAATTTGACACAACTTTGACACAAACTTTTGAGGGTTTGACACAGGAAAACAGAGTAATAAAAGAATGGTCGGCAGTCTTCGGATTGCCGACTTTTTTGTTGTACCGGTGAATTTAATGATGGAAAATATGAAATGCAGGTAATATAATTAATACAAAGATAAAGGAAAAGACAGTTGGAAACATTAGAGAGAAGATGAGAGATATGTTAGGATTAGAGGAAATATTAGAAAAATTAAAAAGTGTGTATGACAGGTATGACAATATCAAAGTAGGGCTGGCAGGCAGTTATGCCAGAGGAACTGCGAATAAAAAAGTGATATTGATGTTGTGTTAGAAGGAGATTCTACAAGAATTGAGATAGGAGATTATATAGAGAGTTCTATGTGCCAAAGAGTGTCAACACAGACAAGTTATCTTGTCTGTGTTATTACATTTGCACTTGAAGTAGCGAAACACTCACTTGTAACTTTCTTGCTTCACGAGCCAAGAGAAGTTCACTTGGAAACTTTCTCATTTAAGGGCTGAGATACACCCGCTGTTATCTGTACTTTTGTTATATGCAATTTTATTCAAATAATCAATCGGTTTTTTGCATAAAAAAACAGCCCTGACATGATTTCTGTTACTGTTTACACCACAATGTCATTAAGTTAATTTTAAAGGTTAGATTCCAAATAGGGGTCTAACCTAAATTTTTTTATTAATTTTCATAAAACCATTGACAAAAATCCCAAAATGTGCGGCCGCTCTCGCTACTGATTGTTTTTTAGAGGTAGCGAGAGCGGCCCTTGAAATTAAAGATATAACATTTTTCAATTTCAAGGAGGTACACATATGTTTCATGAAAAAATCAAACATCTTTTTTCTTCTTCTGTAAATTCCGTTGTATCCAACATTTCAGAGTATGTTGTTGATCCACAAAAGGATTTTACAAGAAATAAAAAAATCCCGGCTGACAGACTTATTTCTTTTCTGGTTTCTGAGGGATCCTCTACCACAAAAAATGAAATGCTGGATTTCTTTGGCATGCATGTGGATAAACCTACTGATTCTGTCCTTAACCGGCAGAGAGCCAAACTCAAACCGGAAGCACTTGAAGCTGTACTTTATCAGTTTAATGCATCTGTTGATGCCATGTATACTCAGTCAAAATATCGTTTTATTGCAGCAGACGGTTCTACTGCGACTTACTTTAGCCAACCCGGATTCTCTTCTCCGGAATACTTTGTAAAACCCGGGAACTCTGCAAGAGGTGTTTACAGCATTTACATTAATGCCTTTTATGATCTCGAACGCCATACTTACACAGCAGCACTTCTGCAGCCGGTTCATGAAAAAGATGAGTTTCGTGCCTTTTGTAATATTGTTGACAGGCATCCGGTTCTTCCCGACTCCCGCAATGTCTACATCGGCGACAGAGGATATTGTTCCTATAACAATATGGTACATATCATAGAGAATCAGCAGTATTTTCTGTTCCGTACCAAAGATATCCATTCGAAAGGACTGGTAGATAAATTTGATTTTCCTGATGAGGAGACTTTTGATATCTCTGTCAAGGTCACCCTTGTCAGAAGCAATAGTTCAAAAATACAGGTCACAGACGGATACCGTCGCTTTATTGATAAGGCTACATCTTTTGATTACATTGAATACGGCTCCAAAGACACCTATGAGCTTTCTTTTCATATTGTACGTTTTCCTATTTCTGATAAAACTTTTGAATGCATTGTAACAAATCTTCCAAAGGACGAATTTCCGCCCCAACGTATAAAAAAACTCTACCATTCCAGATGGGGTATCGAAACATCTTTTCGAAAACTGAAATATACGATTGGACTCAGCAATTTTCATTCATATAAACCGGCATATGTGAAACAGGAAATATGGGCAAGACTGATAACATACAACATCACCGAAACATTAATCAATCACACAATAGTCGAAAAGAAAGATACAAACAAGCACAGCTATAAAGTCAATTTCAGTGTTGCAGCCCATATCTGCAGAGAATTTCTCCGCCGCACAACGGAGAAACCTCCAATTGATGTGACAGCCCTGCTTCAGAAAGAACTAATACCTGTCAGGAACGAGCGGCAATACCCAAGATCACAAACCGCCCATTTTCGAAGACCTCGATACTTCATCTACCGTGCAGCATAAAAAGCTGTCTTAAGTATTATATATTTTTTATGGCAGATTGCAAATCTGTCTGTTTGCTATGCCCTAAAATATTAGTCTATGAGAAAATATCAATCTCATCCCATTCCAACACTGCTTTATATGCTGTGTATGACATTTCTTGTACATTCTGAAATCTAATCAATACTTCTTAGTCTGTTTAACTTAATGACATTGTAACGTGAACAGTAACGATAAATATTTTTTGTAGAGAAATAGGTTGATTTTTTCTTGAAAAATGCATATAATACAATTACAAGGAGATGTTCCTTGTATTCGGAGAGTCACTACCGTTAAGTGTGAGATGAAAATATTCGGAGAGTCACTACCGTTAAGTGTGAAATGAAAATATTCGGTTGCCATCACCGTTAAGTATGGAAAATAGGACAAAGATTAAGTTTTTGTCCTATTTTACTATTATGGAGGAATAAATGGAACTATACGAAGTAACCATTAAGTATGTAAAATATTTACGAAAATTCGAACCTACAAAAGTTATGTCAAATGCAGATGGAAAAGAACAACGTAAGTTCTTGGGTGTGATAGTACAGAAAAATGGATACAAATATGTTATTCCATTAAGTTCACCAAAGTATAAGAAAGATTATAAAATTAAAGATTATCAAGGTGAGAATCTTCCGGAAGATTTTTCTTTTGTGTCGTATGCTGATAGAATTATTTTATTAAAAGATACAAATGTTCCGGTTGTCTATATGTACGAGAAAAAGGCAGCAGGTGAAATAGATTTTTTTGGTAAAATTCAGTGCAACAATATGATTCCGGCACCAGAGTCTGAATTGACAAAAATCAATATAGATGCAATTAGTGATATAGCTTATAAGACTCTTTTACAGAAACAAGTTCAGTTTTTAAGAAAGAATCAGGATGATATAATAAAAAAACATGCTAATGTTGTGTATGTAAATAGAAAAAAAGGTAGGATGGATATTGGATACATAAAAAATGCAACGCCAGATTTTGACTTGCTTGAGGCGAAATGTGATGAGTGGATAAGTAGTCACGAAAAAAAGAATAGGGATTTAATAGGTGGGACTTTAGGAGAAATCTAAAGTGCTTTTCTCATACATAAACGCAACAGAAATCAGAAAGAAATCCCCTGAAATTGAATAACATTTACCGTCACTGGTGGCAATGGATCATGATCGAACCATAGCCGCTTTTTTTGTTTTATCACGAGATTGCCGGCCTTTTTTAATTGATGATGAATAGTTGAGTAAAATTGTTAGTACTGCTGATTGAAGAATGAGTGATATTATTTTTTATTCAAAATATATGCTAAAAGCATTGAAAAATATTCTTAAAGCATATATAATGTAGGGGAAGAATAAAAATGATAATGAATATTTGTTATCGGTCATATTGAAAAGGCAAGGTATGTTTGAATATATCTCGGCAAAAGAAACAGCTGAAAAATGGGGAATTTCTGAACGACGCATTCAGAAATTGTGTGAAGAGAACCGTATAGACGGTGTTGTGCGCTTCGGCCATGCATGGGCGATACCTAAAAACGCTGAAAAAACCAAAGATGGACGAAGAAAAGAAAATAAAAATGTGTGTTTGTAACATTTTGCGGACATTTACTTGCTATACTTTCGGAAATTTAGGGAGGAATGAGTATGAAACAAATTTTGATTGTAGAGGATGACAATCTTTTGAATAAAACATTAGCTTATAATCTGGCTTCTGATGGCTACTGCGTTACTACTGCTATAAATGCCAGAACTGCCGCAGACAAGTTAGGTAGCATAGAGTATGACTTGGTGCTGCTGGACATTAACCTTCCGGATGGAAACGGCTATGATCTATGTAAACTGATTAAGCCGGAACACCCCGATACTGTGGTGATCTTTTTAACCGCCAACGACCAAGAGAGCGATCAGATACGAGGCTATGAAGTGGGTGCGGTGGACTATATTACAAAGCCCTTTTCTATCGGAGCCTTACAGCGGAAGATCAGTGCCATATTTGCCATGTTGGAACATCACAAGCCCGCAAAGGATACTTACGATGATGGTAAATTGTTCCTTGACTTTTCGGAGCAAGCTGCCAGTCTGAACGGGAAAAAGCTAAATCTTTCTTCGATGGAATTTAAGATGTTGAACCTGTTTCGTCATAATCCAAAACAGGTGCTTACTCGCAGACAACTTTTAGAGAAGCTGTGGGATGTGGACGAAAATTATATAGATGAGCATACCTTGACAACTACCATCAGCCGCATACGCAGTAAGATTGAGGTCGACGGCGGCACCTATATCAAGACGATTTACGGTATGGGCTATCAATGGACGGGAGGCGAAAAGAAATGAAACTGGAGCGCCTATCCATCAAAAAACTGTGTCTGCTCATTGGGGCTGGGGCGCTGCTTTCTATGATGGCGATTACCGCTGTGGTTTATGCTCTGTCAAGCGATGTACTTGTTCTTTTTATGGGTGCTGTGTTGATGGCCTGCGCCCTTGGTTGGTTTTTCTTAATGGTGTTATTTTTTGGAAAGCGGCTATCTGTATTTGCCAGCGAACTTTGCCGGACGCTGGATAATATGATAAGTGGCAATGAGGAGCCAAGACAAATCAGCGATGCGGAAACACTTTTTGCCCGTATCAGCCACCGACTTTCCAGATTATACGGTATTATGCAGGAAAATCGCCGAAAGGTAGATGAGGAACGGCAAGAGCTTCAAAGGCTGGTATCAGATATTTCCCATCAAGTGAAAACGCCAGTAAGCAATCTAAAAATGGTGACAGATACGCTGCTTACAAAGTCAGTCACAGATCAAGAGCGGATAGATTTTTTGCAGGGTATCCGCAGCCAAACCGACAAGCTGGACTTTCTTTTTCAAGCACTTGTAAAAACCTCTCGGCTGGAAACCGGGGCTATCCTACTGGAAAAGAAGGACAGACTTTTGTTTGATACATTGGCACAAGCCATGAGTGGGATCGTCTACGGCGCAGAGAAAAAAGATATTACCGTGACGGTAGATTGCCCGGAGGACTTGCACCTGTCCCATGACGGCAAATGGACAGCGGAGGCACTTTTCAATCTGCTGGATAATGCGGTGAAATATACCCCGAATGGCGGCAAAGTCAGCGTTTCGGTGGAGCAATGGGAAATGTATGTAAAGCTGAGTGTTGCTGATACAGGCAAAGGTATTTCAGAGAGCAATCAAGCGTCCATTTTTCAGCGTTTCTATCGGGAGGAAGAAGTACACGATGAACAAGGTGTTGGTATCGGTCTGTATCTTGCACGTGAGATTATTACTCGGCAAGGAGGCTATATCAAAGTAACTTCCGTGATTGGAAAAGGTTCAACCTTTTCTGTTTTTCTTCCCATAAGGTGCTAGGGTGTCGGAGAGCATTACAATATATAATTTTGAAATGTCCGTGTATTGTAACAATTTAGATGATATTTGAGTAAACTTTTGTTGTATTTCGGACATTTCTGTGACATTGGGACTTTACAATAAATCTATCAGCGGACGAACAGCACCGAAAGGAGTATTTGAATATGAGTATTTTACAAGCTACTAACCTAAAGAAATATTACGGCACCGAGCCAAACATTACCCGTGCGTTAGATGGCATTAACCTTTCTGTGGAGCAAGGGGAATTTGTGGCCGTGGTTGGAACGTCCGGCAGTGGCAAATCCACTTTACTAAACATGATGGGAGGACTTGATATACCTACTTCTGGCAGCGTCATTGTTCGTGGGGACGAGCTGTCGAAAAAAAGTGATGAGGAATTGACGATATTCCGCCGTCGTAATATCGGTTTTATCTTCCAGAACTATAACCTTGTACCTATTTTGAACGTTTATGAAAATATTGTCCTGCCTGTTGAGCTGGATGGTGATACGGTAGATCAGAAATTTATGGACGAGGTCGTGCATATGCTGGCTTTGGAGGACAAGCTAAAGAATATGCCTAACAACCTATCTGGCGGACAGCAACAGAGAGTATCTATTGCCCGTGCCTTAATCACCAAGCCGACGATTGTTCTTGCCGACGAGCCGACAGGAAACTTAGACAGCAAGACTAGTGCCGATGTGTTGGGCTTATTAAAACGCACCAGCATGGAGTTTAATCAGACTATTGTGATGATTACCCATAACAGCGAGATTGCTCAGCTTGCTGATCGCATTGTACGAATTGAGGACGGAAAAATTGTTGAATAATAAAGGAGACAGACTATGACATGGCCCTTTGATAATGATACCAAAAGCATTGTTAAGAAGATTGCAAGGAACGACATTTCTAAAAATAGAATAAAAAAGGTTTTTTCTATGATCACAATTTCATTAGCAACAGCGTTACTTATGGTGTTGGCTATGTATGAGAGCGGATATGAAATATCAAAGGATCGGCTGGCTGCAGGACAACCTCAAGTTATTTTTTCAGAAGTTTCCGAACAGCAAATTAGCTTGTTACATTTGGACGAGCATATTGAAACTATTGTAGTTACTGACGCCAAAAATGGTTATGACGCACAGGTTACAATTGTTGATGCTACTAAAATGACACAAGATGGGTTTTCTACTGTAGTTAATAAGATAGCGTCTCAATACAATATCCGTCATGTTATAAAAAATGAGTTATTTATGGACAGCTTACCCGACGGTGGACTACTAAACCAAAAAAATGCAATTATAGTGGTCATATCTTTCTTCGTTATATTTATTAGTGCGCTGGTGATTTACAATATTTTTTATTTATCTATTACAAATCAAGTACAACAATTTGGACAATTACGAACTATTGGCATGACACAAAAGCAAATCAAAACGGTAATTAGTTATGAGCGAAAAGGGTTATGTAAAGTTTGTATTCCTGTTGGTTTGTTTATAGGAGGTTTTATTGGGTACCTATTGCAGCCTAATGGTTGGGACTGGGGACATGCGATTATTTTATCTGTGCTTATTGCTCTGATCATAAGATTTGTTGTGAAAATTTCTCTGAATAAACCAGCGAAAGTTGCAAGCAGTATATCTCCGATTAGTTCCAGCAAATATATAGGTGGCATGAATAGCTATAGTGCGCCGCACAAGTTGAAAAGGAAATTATCCCCTTTAGGAATTTCGATGATTAGCATAACGGCAAATTGGAAGAAAGAAATAGTTTCTTTACTATCTTTGGGGCTGTGTGGGCTATTATTTGTTTTAGCGGCAACCTATTCGGCGTCGATAGATGTGGAAGCTATTGTTGGGAAAGAAATATATCAATATGGGCAGTTGGTGATTGATACAACCGAAGAATACAATCAAACATCAGAAAAACTTGATGTTCTGCTTCAAAATATTAGATCTATTCCGGGCGTTAATGCTGTAAAGCAAATTATGGAGACCGATATAGAATGGTCTACCATAAATACCATTGGAGATGATCAACTTTCTATCATAACCGCAAATGATTTTTCTTCTATTCAATCGTTTATTCAAGAGGGTAAAACAGATTATCAGTCAATGGTAAATTCTAACGAAGTCATGGTTGTAGGTGGACTTGATGATATTTGCATTGGTAGTACAGTTGTATTTTCTTTTGGCGACGGAGTAAATCAAACCTATACCGTTGGAGCGATATTAGACAGCAATATATACTCAAATACTGCTATCTATGGTGGGTGGTTTTTAATCCCACAAGAACTGATACCAAGAAACTCTGGCAATTTTTTCAGTACAATTAAAATAGTGGTAGCAGCGAATAACACAGCATTGAAAAATGTTGAGACTTCATTAAAAGAGTTGTTAGATGATTTTGGTGGTTCATCTTTAACAACAATGCAAGAAGCAATCGCAGCAAGGAACATCACCATTAAGCAGGTAAGTGTGGCTATAATCAGTATAACACTGTTTCTAATGTTTTTTAGCATACTCACGTTTACAAGCACTATCATTACAAGTGTTGCGACAAGACAACGAGAGTATGCTATGCTGCAATCTATTGGTATGAAGCGCAAACAAGTTGAAGTAATGGTATTGGGAGAGAGCTTTTTATTGGTTGCTGGTAGTCTTCTCATTACATTGCTTTTAGGAATTATTTTGGGAAAGCTAATGATTAAAGCAATGATTGATATGGGTATATTTTATTTAACCTATACATTCCCATTAAGATTATACGCCATATATAGCCTTTCTATAATATTTATTATCCTGCTAACTACATTTTCGGTATTTAGAGCTATGCAAAAGGTATCCCTTGTTGATCGGTTAAGAACAACCGAATGATAAGAACAATCGAACAGAATAGTTGTATTAAGCGTAGTAGTTTGGCTACTCCGCTGTTTTGTATGGCGGGCATGCTGTCAGTCTGTGATGAAGGTCCACAAGGGGCGTAGTTGCCGACGAACTCCATTGCAGAATGCTGTAGAAATTTTAGAAATGTCCGTATCTTGTAACAATTTAACTTATTTTTTATCGAATTTTGGCATGACACGGACATTTTGGTTTTACAATTAAGAAAACACGAGAAATGTAGGTGATAGATGGTATGTGAAAGAATACAAAACACATTATTAACGGTGAACGGTAAAATGTTGAAGTGTTTTGTCTTATTAAAAAAGTTGGGGGTAAAATGCGTACTGAATGAAAACTGAATGGATGCCTTGTCCTACTTGTGGGCATACGACGTGGAACACAATCAGAGAGAGGACATATATTGGTAAAGTTTCCTAGCTTTTGTCCCATATGTAAAAGAAATAGGCTCACCCCAAAAAGCGAGCCTTATTTTCTGTCAAAATTAGATTTCATCGCTGATATTGTGGTAGGCATTCAGCTCATAGTAATTTACTTATTTGATTCGATAGTATAAGGTTACTGTATATATGCTTCTATTCAAGAACAGGGCAAAACAAATATATATCCTGTGCCCATACCCAATCAGCCATTTCATTATTCAGTACTAATCGTGAATATTCCAACGGATCATCAATAGCAAGTGCGTTAAGTGCACATTGTGAGTTGGGTGTGAAATTCAGACCATCCTCTGCCTTGTTACAATCAATCCGCAAGATGTATCCCTCATAAAAGTTGACATCTATACAATTATAGTGTGCATTATATGTTGCATATATCAATCTCATTTTTATCCGTCCTTTCTCCATACTCGTCGTATAGCAGTCATTATTGTGTGCTTTTCAGTGAGCATATCTTTAATTCCGACTATCAAATTATATTGTATTATTTGATGTTATCGTATTTTCTTTCCCTTGTTTTTTCCCTTGCGAGAGTTCGGAAAAGACCTTGAACGGATATAATATGATGTGGTATGAAACGGTG
>CADACD010000043.1 GCA_902786365.1 uncultured Lachnospiraceae bacterium
TATTTACGCATGCGGCCATGTGATTTTCCACTCAAAGTATTCGTTTGGAGAAATCTCTCCATTATTTAATTTCGTTTTCATTTCACACCAGTCTGACAAAAAGTCATTTACCAATCCATATTCAAAAGTTAATGCAATGGGTGCACCTGCGCAGTCATAATCATCTTCGTTATAGGTTGGTTTTGCTGTTTCAGAAGGCTTTGAAGGTGTCATTGCAGTTAAGTGAATCAGATTACCTGGTGCAGTGTACTCAGGAAATCTTGTCCCTTTCCCTCGTGCTGGAAGAGAAGAGGCGCTTTCCTCGAGCCAGAAGAGTGTTTCGATAATATCTTCAGCAGCACCTAAACTGTAGTCAGAGATTGCTTTGTAATTACAGTGCAATGCGTCGGCAAGCTTTTGAATCATATCATCACCGGGAATGCGGGCACCGGTTTCGTATTGAGAGATGCGCACAGACATATTTTTTCCCTCAAAACCGAGAGCACCACCCAGGTCATCCATTGTCATTTTGCGGAATACCCGTATTTTCTTTATTCTTTCACCTATTGTCATAGTGTAGTTCCCTCCATTTAGATGTGTTATGGACTTTTAAGGAGAGTATAACACGAAAAAAATGAAAAGGGAAGTTTTTCTATACAAAAACATTAGAAAAACTTCTTGACAATTCAATACGATATGGTATAGAATAATCACAATCTATTTATCTATACTATATAGTATTGAAAAAAGAATGAGCGATATCGGAATACTAACAGACATTTGCCAAGACCTTTCAAGAAGCGAGCGAATGAAGACACTCCCCTAAGTGGACTGAATACCTCGAGCAGGAGCGGGCGGTATTATTTGAAGTAATCTTTCAGGTAATGAGGCAGGTTGGAACACCGGCAGAACCGATATGAGAACGCCAGCATTTTTGAATGCTAAGGAATGTGAATAGTTGGACGGAAAAATCTGATTAAAATTCCTGCAAAGCAATACATAATACAGAATTTATGCAGCAGTTATTGTGACAGCATCATAAATCTCTGTATTTAAACACAAGAAGAAGGGAGGCGCAGTGCATGAACGAGAAGTTTTTAAAAGTAGATGATGTGATGCAGATACTGGGCATTTCAAAATCGGCAGCTTATAACATTATGCGACAGTTGAATAATGAACTGAAAGAAAAAGGCTATGCAGTTATTCGTGGCAAGATTAGTCGTAAGTATTTTGAAGAGCGATTTTATGGAATGACAGAAGCTGTATAACAACAAAGAGTATTAGTACACAAAGCCGGTGGGACTTAAGATGTCCTATCGGCAATAGGAAAAGGAGAGGATGAGTATGCCAGCATATAAGGATAGTAAGACTGGTACCTGGTTCGTCAAATTCTATTGCAAGGACTGGACTGGGGAAAATAAGCAAATAAAGAAAAGAGGATTTGCAACAAAGAGGGAAGCTTTGGATTATGAGCGTAATTATAAGATTCGTCAGGAAAATAATCTGGATATGACATTCGGAGAGTTCTGGAAGTTATATACAGAAGATGTGAAAAATCGTGTTAAGCTCAATACCTGGCTTACGAAGGAACACATTGTGGAGACAAAAATCTTGCCGTACTTCAAAAATCTGAAGATGAATGAGATTACAGCAGGAGATGTGAGAAAGTGGCAGAACGAGATGGTAGGATTTCGATATGAAAATGGTGAGAGTTATTCTCAGACTTACAGAAAAACCATGCATAATACGCTGAGTGCGATTTTTAACCACGCCTGCAGGTTTTATAATCTAAAATCAAACCCGGCGAGACAGGCAGGAAACATGGGAAAAGAGGAAAATAAAGAAATGCTTTTCTGGACTACTGAGGAGTACAAAAAGTTTTCTGATGCAATCGTGGATAAGCCTATATCATTTTATGCATTTGAAATGCTGTATTGGACTGGAATGAGATTAGGTGAGCTGCTAGCTCTTACAACGGAGGATTTTGATTTTGATAAGAATACAGTTCGTATCAATAAATCGTATCAGAGGTTGCAGGGGCAGGATTTTATTACAACACCCAAGACTCCAAAAAGCAATCGAACGATAAAACTTCCTAAGTTTTTGTCGGAGGAAATGCAGGATTATTTTGCAATGCTTTATGATCAAGAACCTACAGAAAGAATCTTTCAGGTGACAAAAAGTTTTCTCCACCACGAGATGGAGAGAGACTCAAAGCTTGCAGGAGTAAAGAAGATAAGAATTCATGATTTGCGCCATAGTCACATTTCACATTTGATCGATCTTGGATTTTCAGCTGTGGCAATCGCTGACAGAGTTGGTCATGAGAGTATAGATATAACGTATCGCTACTCGCATTTGTTTCCGTCAAAGCAGGTGGCTATGGCAGATAAATTGGATGAGGTCGTAAATGAGGTTATTGAAGAAAAAGTAACGTCAGAAGAATCAATCGAGAACGATAATAAGATTCTTAATATACAAAAGTATCTTGCGGGATAAAAACAAGGGGATGTGGTGGCATCCCCTGGGTAGGAGATGAATCAAATGAGCGAAAAGAGATTAGATGCAAAAAACAGATGGAGAAATGTAGTGGTGGCGTTTCGTATGTCACTGGAGGAGGCACAGGAACTTAATGTGAAAGTTGCGTTGAGTGGTCTTTCCAAGCAGGACTATATTATACAGTGCTTATTAAAGCACGAAGTGAGAGTGGTTGCGGGAAAGAAAGTTGCAAGAAAAATGGAAATGTATCTTGAAGCGATGCTGGAAGAATTGCAGTTTTTGCAGGATGAAAATATGAGCAACATTGATTTTGATGAGATGCTCATGCCATTGAAGCATATTTTAACTATTTTAAAAGAAACGGAATAGAAAGGATTGGAGGAAGCGTGAGATGAGAGAACTTAGAATTGATGGAACATTGATTTTGGCTGTGGATCATGGTTATGGAAATATAAAAACAGCTAATACAGTATTCAGTAATGGATTTGTGGAGAGAGATACAGAGCCGGTAATGAGTACTGATTATTTGTATTATGGTGGAAAATATTATGTGTTGGACCAAGGGCATAAAAATTATACGAAAGATAAAGTGATGGATAATGTTTTTTATATCCTCACTGTTGCGGCGATTGCAAAGGAACTGTACTTGAGGAATGCTAGATGTGAGAAAATTCATTTGGCAGTGGGAGTGCCGCTTAAATAGATGGATTCACAAAAGGAGTCCTTTCAGTCGTATATGCTTCAAAATTCTGAGATTAGATTTGTATATAAAGGCAGAATATTTGAAGTGGAAATTGCAGGTTGTAGTGTTATGCCTCAATGTTATGCTGCGGTTGCAGAGATTTTGCCAGAATTTAAAGGTTTGAACATGATTGTAGACATTGGGAATGGAACGATGAATGCCATGTTCTTACAAGATGGAAGACCGGTAGAAAATAAAATGTGGACGGAATTGTTTGGAGTACGTCAGTGTGATTTGAAAATTCATCAGACGTTATTAGACAAGTTTCAGGAAGATGTGCCGGATTCAATCATCAACACATTTCTAATGAATCGTATGGCAGATATTGATCCTGAATATGAATATTGGATGGAGGCAACAGCGAAGGAATATGTGAGGGAGTTGACTGCAAAGATATTTGATTTTGGATACAACGAAAAGACAATGAAAATGTATGTCTTGGGCGGTGCTCAGGATTATCAGTCTTCTTGGAATTCAAACAGGTCAAACTTCAAATCCTTCGCCTGCTTCACATGCTTCTGATTTACCAACAACAAATGTAATATCTGCGGCTGAAAGAGTAACGAAAGAAGCTTGTGAGAATGAAAATGACATGGAAAAAGATGTTGAAGCAAATGACATGCTGGATTTGGACAGCTTTTTCTCGTGATAGCGTGGCTGCTATCACAATCAGATAAAAAGATATCAAAACCGGCACTTATGATAGCAAAGAAAACTGAAATGGTGTAGTGCTATCAAAAAGTGCCGGAAAGATATCTATATCAAAATATCTGCTATCAAGTGTGATAGCAGTAAAATATATCGGGTGCAGGTGCTCCTGCCAAGACGGAAAATGATGTAAACGCTGAGGGCGTTTATATATTTTTCGGGAAAAGGTCCGACCTTTTCCGCATCTAGCAAAACCAGTGAACACTACTTTTGGAAAGGATGAAAGAGCAATGGGACAGATAAAAAGAAATTGGATGAAGACAATATTTTTAAGACACGAAAGGGGATTTGACTATGGCAGATGGAAAGAGAAGATACAAGTCTGATAGGAAAGACTATAAGATTTCTGTGAAAATGTCGGAGAAGGATATGGATATTCTGGATGCAGCAGTTGGAAAAAGCGGAAAAACTGTAAGCGAATATGTGCGAGAATTGATTCGTTTAGGTGGCAATGTTGACTTTCGATATCCAGAGGACAGGGCAAGAGTTATAAGGATTTTTTCTGGTATTGCAAATAATATCAATCAGGCGGTTAGACTTGGAAATACACAAGGAGAACTGTACTTTAGCGATATCGATAAGTTGCAGAGAAGTCTTGATGAAATTAAAAGCTTATTTGGGGAGGTACTGGAGACATGGCGATTACAAAGATCCTAAATATAAAGGAATCAAAAGGCAGAAATCCGGCATCGCATTTGGAAAATGCTTTGCAATATATCCAAAATCCAGACAAGACAGAAGAATGTGTTTTGGTGGGCAGTATCAACTGCCTGCCGGATACTGCATTTGAGCAAATGGTAGAAACAAAGAATATATTTCACAAGACAGGTAACAGACAAGGCTATCATGTGATTATTTCGTTTTCTCCAGAGGAGAAAGTTACGGCAGAACAGGCAATATATGTATTGGAACATTTTGCGAAGGATGTACTTGGAGATGATTATGAAGCTGTATTTGCGGTTCATACAGACAGGGAACACATGCATGGTCATTTGATATGGAACAGTGTGAGTATAACAACCGGGAGAAAGTATAATTCGCCGAGAGGAAACTGGAAGAATCATTTGCAACCAATTACCAATAAATATTGCAAAGAGCTTGGGCTTGGTATTATACCTGCGGAATATAGCAAGAATCCAAAGAACATCAGCAGGGATAAATGGGAAAAAGAAATGTCAATGAAAGAAATTATCCTGCGTGACGCACAGATGTGTGCTTATGCTGCTGGAGATGTGGAACACTTCAAATATCTGATGAGAAGACTGGGCTATATATTTAAGTCAGGTGTGTGGATGGAGGTGCAGGCTCCGGGATACAGATATTATCACAGTCTTGCAAAACTGGATGAAATGTTTTCAGAGAATAAGATTAGATATTACGTGGATATGCCTTGGGTGGTGCATCCACATTTTTATTCTAAGAATATTCGGTATTTGAAACGCACAAATCTATCAGAATTTCAGAAGAAATACTATACCAAGATGTACCGACTTCGTATGGTGGAGCAGAACAGGTTTAAAGTCAATGCAGTAAAGTACGCAGAGGATTTGAAAAGGTTTCATCAGCTGCAGGATGAGTATTTGATGCTGGTGGATAACAATATCAGAGACTTTTCTGATTTGCTGGATTATAGAAGTGAACAGGAAAAGAAAATGAAGAAGATTGATGACAGGCAGCATGAGATTTACAGGCTTAGTTCCAGTAAAAAGCGAGCAATTAAGACTGACGAACAGTATCGGAATTATCAGTTGTGGCATATGGATATGCAGAAAGAATTGGGTGTATTGAAGCAACAGAAGAAAGATGCTAAAAAGCAGATTGGTCTGGTGGATATGGCTATAAAGGAAAATCTGTATACTGCGTATCATGATGTGCCGGAGATGGGAGAACTTATTGATGAGGAAGAAATTGTGATACCTCAGATGGAAGAAATGTCAGTTTATAATGGAACCACGGATGTGGTTGAAACAGTGGAAGTGGGGAGAGCGGATGTAGGTGTGATGGCTACAGATGAGGTATCTCGCGAGGAGGAAGAGAAAAAGGTGGTTTCGGATGATATGTACGGAGATGATTTGGAGTATGTCGGAGAAAGGTCGTATAGTGAAGTGTATTCTGATGCGGCTGTACAGGAATGCAGAGGGGATGATGACAAAGAATCATACGAAAGTTATACAGAGGTAATGTATAGAAGTAAAGAGAAATCTATAGTGAGCATGGAAGAAATGCCAGCTGAGAAAATTATGGAAAGCAACTCATTTTATTCGTATGAAGATTATGTTGCTAGTTCAGATGAAGAAAGAATACAAATAGTAGGCATTAATGGAGATGATGATGTAATGGAAGTATATGAGAAATTGAATAGCTACTTTAAACAAAATGGATACAAAACCGATATTGATGGGTTATATGAGGAAGCGATGTGGTTAGCAGATGTTGCTAGAAAGAGTGTTGTGGCTGATAAGGCAGATAAAATAGCAAGGAAGCTTTCGGAATATGGACCATATAAGTACCTGAAAACATCGGTGAAAGCAGATGCTTTTAAGTTCGATGTAAGTGATGCTGGTGGTAATTTGAAACTATTTATGAGTGTGCTGGATAAATTGGGGGTGAAACTTGATGGGGCTCAACTGTACGAGGAGTATCAGAAGATTTATGAGGAGACAGTAAGCGGGAATGAGAGGCATGAGATGGAACAGGAGAAGCAGTGGGGGAGAGGCAGAGGGAGATAATTCCTCTGTCTATTTCATGAACTATTATGGTGGTTTTGGATTACATTATTGAAGAGAGAGAAAAAATAAAGCATATTTTGAGTTTCGAGAACTCAAAAGTTCTAATTGTAAATATGAAAGATAGATGATATAATTATTTTTGAGAAAAAGGACTATTTGGCGTGATAAATCGGAGGAAAGAACATGTCAGAAAATCAGGTGAAAATATCTTATAAGCCCTTATGGAAACTATTGATTGATAGGGATATGACGAAAACTGAATTAAGAAAAAGAACGCAAATTGCACCAAGCACATTTACGAAGATGAATAATGATCAGCAGGTATCATTGGATATATTGGCACGGATATGTTTGGAACTGAAATGTGGATTTGATGATATTGTGCAGATTGAGTCCGTAAAAAGGGACAGCTAATTTGATAGAATAAACATGGTGTATTAGAAGTCAAAGGTTATAAATCTCAAAAATTACTTTGTGATAGGTCATTTTGGAGGCACAATATGTTAGCAAGTATTATTTATTTTAATCCTACCAGTACAAGTGGACCGGATGGCTATATCAATTATAAAATGTCAGGTGGAGATAGCGGTGGCTCAGGTGGAGGACCGGGGTGTGGATTTTTCGGATGGATTTTGATTATTCTATTTGTGCTGGAAGTGATTGGAAAGATATTTGGATAGTTGAAAAAATATTACATTAAGTCCTGATGAGGTACAGGAACTGTACAAATTATTATCAAAGATTGTTGAAGATTAAATTACAGTAATGTGTATGAAAACATTACAATTTAATAAACGTTTAATAAGTAAATATTAGGAGGTTCATTCATGATTTTATCGGATAATGAAACTAGAATTGACCGGCTTAATAATATGGCAATTGCTAAAACGATTGTATCAATTTTAAAAGAAAATACGGAATCTGTTTCAATTGGTGTACATGGAGATTGGGGAGCAGGGAAATCAAGCGTACTTGCTATGGTTGAAGATGAATTAAAGAAATTAAGCAATCCTGATCAAAATAATGTGAGTGATATTGATTCTGATTATAGTGTAATTCGGTTCAATAGTTGGCAATACCAAGGATTTGAGGATGCAAAAATAGCACTAATGAGAGCAATAGTGTGTCAGTTGGAAGATACAGCAAAAGTATACTTGGAGCATCATCCAATTGTTCATGGAATTGATGAAATCAAAGATATTGGTAAGAAATTATGGAAGAACCTTGATAAACTCAGTTTAGCTAAAAATGTAGGAAAAGTCGGAGTTTCAATTGCAACAGGAACAGCTCCTTTAGCTATAATGGAAGGCATTATAAGTACTATAAAAAAAACCGTAGTAGATCAAGATAAAGTAGAAGAGTTGATAGGAACAATTGGAAATTTGATTGATACTTCTAAAGAAGAAACATCTGGCTATAGAGAGATGGAAGATTTTAGACAAAATTTCAAACAACTTTTTGAGAAAGCCCATATTCAAAAAATTGTTGTACTTATTGACGATTTGGATCGTTGTTTACCAAAGGTTGCTATTGAAACACTAGAGGCGGTACGAATATTCCTAACATTGGAAAATACAGCATTTATTATAGCTGCTGATGATGCAATGATTCGATATTCAGTTAAAGAATATTTTCCAAGAGTGCATGAAGAAAATAATGAAAAACAGGATACCATTACCAAATTGGAGTATAACAATTTTGCTGATAAATATTTGGAAAAACTGATACAGGTGCCATTACATATTCCTAGAATCGGTATTGCAGAGGCTCAGCTTTATATAATGCTATTAATGATAGAATCCGAGCTGGGTGAATCAGAAGAGTTACAAGAATTAGGAGATGTAGTCATTAGTAAACTTCATAAACCATGGGCTTTAGAGCAACTTTCGACAGAAGAAATAAAAGATGCTTTAAAGGATAAGTATAAAGCTGCAATTGAAAATGTTAGGATTGCCAAGAGCATTGATAAAATATTAGCTGAACATACTGGTGGAAATCCAAGGAATATAAAAAGATTTATTAATATGCTTTTATTGAGAACTGAAATTGCAAGAAATAGAGGATTTGATCCTAATGAGCTAAAAATGGCAGTATTGGCCAAGATGATGTTAATAGAACAGTATAATAATGATTTTTACAAGGCTTTGGCAGATGAAATAGATGAAGAAGGTCATTGCAAGGTATTTCAAATCACTTCTGAACAAGAATTAGATGAAGCTAAAACAGAAGTTAATGAAGCTGATATGTCAAACAATACAAGTGAAGGAGATGAAAAGAAAACAAAGAGTAAAAAAGAAACAAAGACGGTAACAAAATCTGTTTGTGAAAAAGAATCTGATTCTATTATTGTGAGAAATGAACAATTCAAATTATTTCTGCAACAAGAAGATATAAAAGCATGGATGCAAATAGAACCATCTTTAGCAGGTATAGATCTTAGACCATATTATTTTGCTTGTACCGAAAGAATAGACTTTTTCTTTAGTAGTCCGGAAGAACGTTTACGAGAACTTGCTTCGGTTGTTCGGGCAGGCTCATTTAATACTCTAAATAAAAAAGAAGAAATAAGTGCACTTAATACTTCAGATGCAAAGCAATTATTAAAAATTGTATCTCAGGATGTTTTTGTAAGAGATTTATCAGAAAGTCAACCACCTAAGAGTATAGAAGGTATTAGATGTTTAGTAGAATATCATTCAGAACTTCAAGAAGATTTGGTAGATTTCTTATTAACATTGCCATTTGATAAATTGGGAATTTGGGCTGTTGGAGGCTGGGATTCTTGTATTCCAAAGACATCTAATGTTAGGGATAAATTGAGATTATTTTTTAAAAATGTGGAAGAGAGTACTACAAATCCGATTATAAAAAACGCAGCAAAAGAATCGCAGAGGTGATAGTTTATGGGAACATCTACAAGGAATAAAGGACAATCTGGTCATACACCTTTAGTACCTTCATGGTTAGAGGAAGGTGGAGATGATGGGAGAGAAGGGCAAAATGCTGGTGAAATTAAGGCTATACCACCAGATGGAGATATAAATAGATTTACCGGCCCAAGAGGGACGTTTACTAAATACATATCAGGTGGTGGCCGTGACGGTAGTTCGATGAGAAATAGCGTATCGCAATATGTGAGTCGTTCATTAGGAGGAAGTTCTAGGGCTACAACAAGATTAGGGTCTGCACGAAATAGTACTGCAAGATTATATAATGTATTAAATTCACTGTCTAGAAATGGTGGAATAAATGAAGTTGCGCACCAGATATCTATTAGCAATTTAGAAGGATTGTCAGCATCTAGCTTTTTTACTAAAATTGCCTCATTTGTTTGTCCAGATGGAGGACCTAACGATGAGGGGATGGCAAGATCAGCTTATTTTGATACTATAGCTGAAAATCAAATGTTATATGAAAAAAAGATTGAAGAACTTACTGCTCAAGATTGTATGTCAATTTTGCAGAAATATATGAGTAAAGTAATTATGGAACATATTAAAAATGATATTGCTAATAAAATAATAATACTTCCTAATGATATTAATGAGATTTCGCATATAGAAGGTTCAGTGGAACAGTTGATTCAACAAAGTGTTGCTGATGCATGTGCAGAAGTACAACAAAATAATTTGCAGATGACAAATACAAAAGCAGAACAAATAACTGATTCCATATATAAGAAAACATATGAAATATTGGAAGGGCAAGGTGAATAAATATGTATAGGTATCATTTAGTTGCTTCGTTAAATAAAGAACAGCATACATGTGAATATCAAATAATACCTGAGATAAGTACAATAAAAGTGCTACTTCCTATGCAGACATCGAATGAAAATTTTCGATATGGTCTTCAAACGATGATAAGCGAACTGCAAAGAGTAAATATTTATCCATCAGAGAGTGGATTTGATGCAATAATTATTGGACTGATGGTATATATTGCAGATATGAAAATATCAAGAAGAAAACAATCACAAGATTCATGGACAAGGGAAATAACGCTTTCTATACCAGTGTATGATAGTAAATGGATGAATCATAGAAATACAATAGAACGAATGTTGAAATTTTTGACGGGTGATATATGGACATTGGAATTCAGTAAAAGAGAAGAAAGATTTGCAATAAGTGATAAAGAAGAACGTACAGATAAATATAGAGTTGCGTCATTATTTTCTGGTGGAATGGATAGTCTCATTGCAGCGATTAATTATATGGAACAAGGACAAGCAACTCTTTTAGTGAGTCATGCTGGAGAACCAAGAGTTAGAAAATGGCAGACAGATTTATTACAACTACTAGATGAAAATTATTCCAATGTTCCACATGATAATGCATATCTTTGGACAAGTTTGAGTGATATTGAATTGCCTGAAGCTGATGAAGATAAAAATCAGCGAAGCAGATCATTTTTGTTTATCTCAATTGCAATATTTGCAATGAGTGGAACAAAAGGGTGTAATCATCTGTATATGCCTGAAAATGGATTAATTGCATTGAATGTTCCTCTTGATAGTACGCGTATTGGTTCTCATAGTACGAGAACTACACACCCTTTTTATTTAAAATTATGGAATGAAATAAGTATGAGTGTTTTTGGTTTTTCCATTTCAAATCCATACTGGAATAAAACAAAGGGAGAAATGGCAGCAGAGTGTTTAAATAAAGATAAATTAATGGATGCAATGGGAAAATCATATTCTTGTTCATCTGTAAATAATGCGAATATACGTGGTGGACATTCACAACATTGTGGTCATTGTTTATCATGTATCATAAGAAGAGCAGCAATGTATCATGCTTTTGGAAAGAACGATCCTTCTGAGTATTTATATTCAGATATTGTGGCAATCGAGAGCAATCGTGATTTGGTTGGTGAACAATTACGCTCTTTTCAATATGCAATTCAGAAATTAAAACTGAATCCAAATTCAAAGGAAATAATGATTTATAAAACTGGTCCACTTGATTCTGATGAGATGTATTTAAAGGAACTTTCAGAAATGTACTATCGAGGACTGATGGAGGTGGACCAATGGATTCAAGATAATAGGGAGAACTGATATGTTGATTGATACACATTTTCATCTTGATTTGATGGATAATATGCAATTATTAATAAAACAGTCTAAAAATGTAAATGTTGGAATAATGGCTGTTGGAACAACACCGTTGGCTTATAAACAAGAACTACGATTTGTTAATGGCGCTAATGCAATTAAAGTTGGATTGGGGTTGCATCCTCAGTTGGTAAAACAAAGACATCAAGAAATTGATTTGTTTTTAAATTTGTTTAAAGAGGCAAAATTTATCGGAGAAGTTGGACTTGATTTCAATAAAGGGTATGAGGACTCAAAAGAGATGCAACTTATTTGTTTTCATAAGATTGTTAGGCAATGTGCTATAGTGGGGGAAAAAGTACTATCGATTCATAGTGTTAAATCTGCAAAAGCAACTATTGAAGTTTTACAAGAAACAGGAGCATTTAGCAATTGTAAATGTATATTTCATTGGTTTACAGGAAGTGTTTCAGAGAGAAAACTGGCCATAGATAATGGTGCATATTTTTCTATTAACCCTAAAATGCTAGAGACAAAAGCAGGGAAAGATGTAATACGTAATATTCCTGTGGATAGAATATTACTGGAGACAGATGCGCCTTTTACAATGAAATGTAATTCTATGGAAGAATTATACAATGAGCTAAAAAGAATTGTTAGAGAGATTTGTTATATACGAAATGAGGATGTAATTTCACAAATAGAGGATAATTCCATGAGAATTTTTTAGAATAATGAGCTATATAAAATATGACACTTTTTTGGGTGTATGTACCACCTACATCTACAGTAGAAAAATGTGCAAACAGGATTTATGACAGAACTGGTTCAGTTTATGATAAAAAGACTTCAATATGGACTTTGTAGTGAAAAGCTTGACTTAGTCTCATACAGTCTCAAGTCAGTCTCACGTCGTCTCATTTGAAAATGAGACTGGGGAAATTACTATAGCTGAATATATATTGATGACAAAAGATATTGAAAAGGTAAATTCTTAAATAATTGTATTTTGATTAAGGACAGAGAGGAGAATAGTATGAGTACAACTTATGAAATTTATAAATTTGCGAAACCAACCATAAAAGAATTATCAATCGTAGATTACTATTCTGATTATGATGTTTTTAGTATTTTAGATGAAGATGGCGACAGCACAGGTGAGTTTATCAGTTTGTTCAGGATTGATGATAAATCTGTTAGCAATATTGTAGACAGCAGATTTGTCAGAAAGTTGGAACTACCGGAATTTGTTACAGATTATGATAGATTGTATGAATATATTGGATTTGATAAAGAGGCTATAAAGAAAAAACAGGTTCATATTGAATGTAGCGATGGATGGTATATGGATTTTACAGATGGTACTAAAACGAAAAGCGTAAGGATAGAAGAGCTGGACAAATTTAAAAATAAAGTAAATGTAAAATGTGTGGCTATTAAGATGGAATCTTTGTGGGATAGCGATGAGGTGTTTGTTTATCCTGATAAGAAAAGAGTGTTGAAATATATACCAGGAATTGATGAATATAGGTATGTACCGATAACAAATGTGATACTCTCTAAGGCTGAAATTCCCTTTTTGATATTTGAGAGAAATAAAGGTAAGTGCTTTATTCAAAAGTGCTGATAATATGAAGGAGTGATACCGAATGATTCATATATATACAGAGAAAAAAGAGTCAAAAGATTGGATTCTTCAAAACGACCTGTATTTCAATTTGAATACAGGTAATGAAGAAATGTCCGAAAATGAAATAAATCTCATTCAGCAGGTGGATGAGGCAAAACTGACACCAGATAAGCATATTGAAACAAAGTATGGATTAGGTACAATCCGTAATTTGTCATCCGGATGCAAGACATTACTCAATATTGTAAAACATCCTGATAAAGTGGTGTGTGTAGAGGAATGTGGTCCAAATGTGCTTAAAATTATTTTTGCGATGGATAATATAAAGATTTATATGTCAAGGCCATCCTTTGCAGATATTCCGGACGATGCGAAAATCAGGTTCAATGATTCAGATGTAGTAATTGGAAGCAAAGGATATAATGCTTGGTGGAGCAAGGAGTATGAAAGGAGAGAAGCAGATGATTTATAAGAATATTGCGTTTAAAGCAGATCCGTTTTCATACGATTTAGTGTTTGATGATAGAATAACTCTCGTTGGTGGGGATAGTGGTACAGGTAAAACTGTTCTTTATGAAATGTTAGAAGACCTAAGATTAACTGACGAGTATAAGGCTATTAAATTGTTCAATTACAAATCAGATAATCTTTTAGAAACGATAAAGCAGTGTAGAGATAGTTTCATAGTAATTGATAATGCAGATATTTTGATTGATGATGATATCAGGAGATTCATTAATTTTGAATCATCAAATCAATATATGCTTTTCTTAAGAAATTGTGATGGACTCAATGTATCGGATAAGAGTTTTAAAGTGTTAAAGCTTGATAATAACAGGATAACACTGGAAGAGGAGTTGTGATATGAAATATTTATGGACAGAAGACACAGGCGCTGGACTTCACTTCTGGAAATTGATTAATCAAATTTTCTTCGATAATGAGCTTGCAATTGAAAGTAAAGGAAGTAATCAGGGAATGCTGGATGCACTGTCAGATCTAGAGATTAAAAAGGGAGACGAGTATTATATTGCATTTGATTATGTGGTAGACAATCAGGATATTCGTAACAAATATCGTTTGCTGAAATCAATAGCAGAAAAATCAGAAGGGAAGGTTGTAATTCTCGATATGATTTGTTTTGAATACTTGATTCTTACCTTTGACAAGCTGGTGCCATGGACGGGAACTTGTAAGGCAGATAAAATCAAGATTCGTGATGACATTCTATCAGCTATTGAGGACCATAGAATCAATTTGTCAAAGATTGATGACGAGAAGACCTTACAGTACTTAGCAGGTTTTAAGAGATATTCTACAGAGCGAGTGATGAAATCATTGGTAGGTGAACTTACAGAAAATGAAAAGTGGTCTGTCAAAGGTTCGCTTATGGGCGAGTGCTGGTACAAGGATTGTTGCATATCTGAGCATCCGGATAATCTAAGGTGTGGTGAGCCGGAGGTTGAAGATGGAAGTGAGAAGATGAGAATGTTGATACAGTCGGAAAGTGTGCAGAAAGTATTGAATCAAATCTAATGTTTTGGTAAATTACGCAAAAGCGGTACTATTGTGTAGTACCACAAAATTTCCGGTTGCCAAAATATCTATTCCGTATTATTATTTTTATAGGTGAACTTGCAAACCAACAGACGATTATTCTTTGAATAGTCAAATGACCTGCAAGCCACCGGAACTACACACAATAATGATAAAAAATAGCTGGTACTGGATTAGTACTAAAAGTGTATGAAACGAAAAATAATGTGTGGAAAAACCACTATTTTCAAAGTTATACAGTATAGAAAACAAACTAAAACGAATCAAAATCACATCAAACTTTGCGAGTCTGAGAAGGGTCTGTTGAGAAGAGATATGCGAGGTATGGATAAGTATTTTGAAACAGATGAATTTCATGAGTTTAAGAAAAATCATCTTCGCAAGAACCTTGCTAATGTTTATATGATAGATTTTGATAAAAAAATAAATGACTTTATCACTTCACAGAAAGGGATGTATAGAAGATATTGTGATGATATTATAATTGTTGTTCCTATGACACAAGAAGATGTAAAAGGAAAAAATGAGGAGATTGCTAAATTTATTTACAGTACCAGAGATGGCATTCCTAATTTAGAATTAAACGAGGATAAAACTGAACATTTTTTCTACGATAATGGAATTATAGAAAAGATAAAGGGGAAAAGTAATCTTATTAATTATCTTGGCTTTACATTTGATGGAAAAACTGTTCGGATAAGAGATAAGAGTTTGTTTAAGTTTTATTGTAGAGCATATAGAAAAATAAAAAAAGTAAAAGAGAATACTGATGAAAAGTCTTTTAATGCAGGAAAGAAAGCAATTTATCATTCATATACACATTTAGGTGCAAGCAAGTATTCTAAAGACCATGGGAATTTTCTTACATATGCTTATAAGGCAGATGAAATATTTAGTCAGAGTAAACTGCTTGTTAGCGATATTAGGAATCAAGTGAAAAAACACTGGTATAAAATTGACAATAAGTTAAAAAGTGAAAGATGATAATTATAAGTCAAATAATATTACAAATCTCAAAATAAAAATGGGAGGTGTTGTTATGGATTTCAGCAAAGAAAAAATAAGAGAAGAAATATATGATGTCTATGAAAGAATGCTTTTATTAGCTTATTTGAATGGAGCAAATTTGGAAGAACTGCTTTTGGAAGTTGTATCAGAAATTAAAGAATTTCAGAAAAGCAAGGATAAAAATGATTGGATTCCGAATGGTTATGAGGAACTATGGTTTATTAATAGTATGGCAAATAAGTTGAATACAACGCCCGCCTTTTTCTTTATTCCGAATCCCAATCTCAAGGAGAAAGTTGTAAAAGAGTTGATTGAAAGAGGAAAGAAATCAACTGATTTCATGGATATTGATTTTTATGACGAAGATAATCCTTATTCTGGCGTGGAAATTAGTTTTATAGTTAATAAGAGAAATAGATATTGTTCAAATGCTGATTTTGCAAAATATGAAGCTGAACTTATGGGAGTATCGATAACGGGAGAACTTGCATCCGAAGATAAAATTACGAGTTTGTATTCTGTAATGTTTAGAAAATGTGATGATTTTTATGATATTGTACTGTGTTATAAACGTTTATTTTATATGGGTGAAGAGAATGATTATTTTTTCTCTAATATGCAAATTTATAGTGAAAAGGAAGGAGAACTGTCTGATTTTATAGAAAATTGTATCCAGAAAAAAGTAGAAGAACAAGTAAAGAATAATAAACCAAAAGTTTCTGGAATTGAAATAGACAGAATTAATGAAGATAAAGATGAGAAAACTGAAACTTCAATTAAACAGGGTCTTGGTACAATGGAGACTTTTGGAAGAAATCTTGCACAGACAAATGTGGATGATAGAAGAGGTACAGAACTTGTAGTACCAGTGTATGATACATCCAGAACTGTAGATATATTAGATAAATATGAAGGGTTGAATGGTAAAGATGATAAGCCATATGAAAGGTTGGTTATTTCAAATGGAAATCGAGCTGTTATGAATTATAAGTATTGCATTCATTATGTTATTGAACGAAGTAGAAAAAAAGATTATGTTGGAGATATTACTTTTACTGAGTTTAAAAAAAGGATATACATCTGAGTTGAATCAGCATGTGAGGAAAGAGTTGGAAAACATAGATGTAAATCAGTATCTTGATAAGGATTGCTTTTTTAGATTTAATTTATCCAGAATATTAATGTTGCTGGCTATTTAAATGGTACATATAAACTTGTTGCAAAATCAGGTGCAATGCCAAAGGAGAACAGTAAGAAGAAAAAATGTATACAATTATTTATTAAGGCTAGTCGTTCGGGAAAGGATAAGTATGTTCCTGTTGTTTTTGATGAAACAGAAGGTAACTTGTACATAGATAGGAAATCTTTTGATTATTACAGAGCACAAATATCTCGTCAAAAGCCGGTGATATTATATAAGACAAGTATGGAGACTTAGAGAAGATTATGAATCGGGTAGATGTTTATGATGTAGTTTTGCTGTATTTCATAACAAATAAGATTTTTAGTCTATGATACTATTGCAATACAACGTTTTATCCCAATAATATCTGTTTTTAGCTCAAGATTAGCCCAAGATTAGTCCAAGATTAGCTCAAGATTAGTCCAAGGCGGAAAGGAAGTAATATGATATATACAGATCAGCAACTGATTGAGAAAATACGAAAAATGATAATTGACTTTGAAGATGAAGTTGTCGAATTCAAGGAAGCTCGTACAAATTATTCATTCAAAGATATTGGGAAATATTTTTCAGCATTAGGAAATGAGGCAAATATACGTGGTTTTAAAGAGGCTTGGCTTATCTTTGGAGTGACAAATAAAAAAGAAATAGTGGGTACGGCCTATCGTCAGGATGGAAACCTTCAGAATCTAAAAAAAGAGATTGTTGGTGGTACAAATGAAAGAGCTACTTTTATGGAAATTTATGAAGTGAATATGGATGGACATCGTATAGTAGCTTTTCAGATACCACCGGCAACGAGAGGAATTCCTAGAACTTGGAATGGTGCGGCGTATGCGAGGGAAGATGAGAATATAAGTCCTCTGCCAATGGACAAGGTGGACTTAATAAGAAGTCAGGTTGGAGTAGACTGGTCCAAAGAAATTGTAGAAGGTGCTACTTTTGAAGATTTAGATCCAGAAGCAGTTTCTTATGCAAGAGAGCTTTTCATTAAAAAGCAAAATGCATCAAAGAAGTCAACCGATATGTTGTTAAAAATGAATGATGTTGAGATACTGAATAAGGCAGGAATTCTGATCAAGGGAAAGATAACCAACACAGCATTGATATTATTAGGGAAGGAAGAATCATCATACCTGTTTGATGGATTTATACCGAGAATAACATGGACTTTATATAATGGTAATGGAACAGTAAAGGCATATGAGCATTTTGACATGCCACTGCTGTTAGCTGTTGACAGAGTATATTCTAAGATTAGAAATGAAAAGTATAGATATATTGCTGGACAACAAACACTATTTCCAGATGAAACTTATCAGTATGAAGCAGATGTGGTGAAAGAGGTTCTTAATAATTGCATTGCACATTCAAATTATCAATTACGAGGGAAAATAAATCTTGAAGAATTTGAAGATCGACTGGTTTTTATAAATGAAGGTAATTTTATTCCTGAAACAGTAGAGAGAGCATTGGAAGAAGGCTATAAACCTCCGTATTACCGAAATACTTTTTTATGTAGAGCTATGGTTAATTTGTATATGATTGATACAAATTCCATGGGAATACCAATGATGTACCAGATACAAAAAGAAAAATGTTTTCCTTTGCCAACATATGATTTAAGTGATCCTAATCGTGTAAAAGTAACTTTGTATGGGAAGGTTTTGGATAAAAATTATACTCAATTGTTACATGCAAATGCGGATTTGGATTTATCAACAGTATTTTTACTTGATAAGGTACAGAAGAAGGAAGTTATCTCGAAGGAAAGTTACTTAAAACTTAAGAAACAAGAATTGGTTGAAGGAAGATATCCACATATATATGTTTCATATAAGGTTGCAAATATTGTAGGACAACAGACGGATTATGTCAAAAATAAAGGCTTAAGTAATGATGTCTATAAACAGATTATTATTAATGCATTGGAAACGATGGAAAGAGCAAGTGTTACTGAGTTGAAAGAAATATTGTTGGGTGCATTGCCAGCAGTTTTGAATGATAGGCAACAGTCTAAGAAAGTATCTAATATCCTTCAGGCAATGAAACGAGAGGGAATCGCTGATGTTGAGGGAACTGGACATGCTGCAAGATGGTATCTGAAGAAATAGTTTTTGGACTAAATTAATTCAGGCAAAGAATTTTTAGCCCAATGACTGTTGGATTGACGGGCGTTCAAAATTATTAGAAAAAGGAATGACTGTTGCAGAGATAAAAATGCTAACAGGTTTTGGAATAAACAAAATAGAGGGTGTAGCTGAATATATGTTGGTGAACCTGGATATTGAAAAGGTAATAAATGAAAAATTATCAGGAGAATATTATAAAAGAAAATTTGCTATGAGCTAGAGGAATAAACTGAGTGAAATAATTCGTCGCTAAAAAAGCGACGAAAAAAGCGACGGAAAAACAAAAAGATTCATAGTAAAAAGAGAGAAGGTGGTTTAGTGGTCAGTGTATTTGATATTATTCCAAATAATTTTTTTAATCCATTATCAAGTAATAGTAATTATAGGACTAATGCTGCTTTACTCCAATTTATATATGAACAATATGATAATGAGATATCATATAGAATAAAGAGAAATATACTGCGGGACGAATTGGCATATTATATTTCGGAACATTCTGAAGATTTGTTATCAGACAGTGATATGTCGAATAAGAGTTATCAGGATATATCAAGCGATTATTTAAGAAAATTCGCAAGTAAAGAAGATGAGACAACATTTGAAAAGTATATAGTTATAACAGAACAAGGAGTTATGTTAGCGGAATTACTGATACGTTTAGAACGGCCTGAAAGAGAAGAACTCTCAAGTTATATGTATAATATTTATAATACTTTACTAAATCAGGATCAGTGGAATGGTGATCCATATGTAGGTGCGTTGAAAAACGTATATAAGAATGCAAAAGCACTGTCAAAATCTCTTAAGAAAATGTCTACTTATATTCGCAAAACAATTGAAAAGATAATGAAAGAAATTTCATATGAGAGCTTAACAGAAAACATTATTGCTTATTGTGATGGCGATTTTATCAAGGAGTATGCCAGACTTACTAAACCACAGAATAACATTCACATATATCGTGGTAAGATAATAACCATGTTAGATCAGATGCAAAATGATGATGATATGTATGAGCTAATTACAATTGGATGTGTTAATGAAGAAGATATTGAAGAATGGGAAGCTCAAGAAAAAATAGACTTAATGTTTGAAACAATTAAGAAGTTCCTGAAGGATGATTATTTGAGAATCATTGCAGATATAAAGCATAAACTCAATCTTTACATAACAATGGCATTGGGAAGATTAAGATATTTAAAAAATCATGAAGTTGATATGCGGGGACATGTTGAAAGAACATTGAAGTATATGTTGGATATGATGACTGAAGCGGGATTGAAAGAAGAGTTACCAAATCAAATGAGTGAAATGATTCGAATAAATCAAAACAAATACATCGATGCACAATCAATTCGAATGCCACAAAATAGAAAAAGAGTACGACAACAATCAGTAACGGAGATAGAAACTCTTACGGAGGAAGACTTATATAATCTTAAAAAAGTATATGAGAAAGAGGCTAAAAACCCATATTCCAAAAAAATAACAAAACAGTACATAAAAACATTGATTGGAAATAGGCACGAGTTGTCAAGTGCTGAGGTTCCTCTTGAAACAAAAGAAGATTTGTTGATGATTTTATCAGCTGCAGCTTATGCAGAAGAAAATGGGTTTAAGATTGAAATAGAAGAAGGGTATTTTGAGGCTGGAAAAATGGTCTTAAGGTCATTCAGAATATTGGAGGTGTAATATGAATATTGTAGAAGTTTGGGATGATTTTACTTCTTCGGAAAAGTTAATGTTTCAAAACTGTTGCAGGAAGATATTAAGAAGGACATTTTTGGTTAGAGATAAGCAGGATGATAGAAAACATTATTTTTTTGTTGTTAATCATATAGATTCATTTTTAAATTATTTTTCTTTTATGGGATTTGAAGTTAAGTGTGATAAGGATAATGGTGTTGTCATGCTTGACAATTGTTCGGAAATAGGTGATAAAGATAAATTGCAATCAAATAGGTATCGTTTCACTAAAGAAGAAACAATTGTGTTGTGCTGTCTATGGTTGCTTTATGTGTCGAGAATAAAAGAGGGAACTTTGTCTTCAGTAATTGTAATTGGAGTGTCTGATTTAATTTACGAATTAGAAAAGTATGATGCAAGAGATATGGTAAATAAGACTGCTTTAGGCAATATTTTTAAAGTGTTTAAAAATTATAGTTTAATGGATGTTGATGGAAATGTTGGAGATATAGATTGTAAACTTATTTTGTATCCTTCATTGCAATTTGCTTTAGACACTAATGAGTTTGGAAGGTTTGTAAAAGAAGTTGTAGAGGTTGTACTGGAAGGAAAAGATAGTTTGGAGGAGGATGCGGATGAGCAAACCGATAATGTTGAGTGAAAATAGTAGAAAAAGTGCAACAAAACTCTTATTGGTTAATTGGTCTCGATTTTCTAATGTACCTATTGCATTGGAAGGATCAACTTTGTTTACAGGAGTTAATGGAAGCGGTAAGTCTACGATATTGGATGCAATGACTTATATGCTTACTGGTAACACTCAGTTTAATAAGGCTGCATTAGATAGAGATAGAAATGTGGTTTCTTATGTTCGTGGAGATACAAAGAGTGAAGGAAAAAATAGATTTGTTCGCGAAGGAGAAGTAACATCTTATATTGCAATGGAGTTTTGGGCTCCTTTAGAAAAACAATATTTGGTAGTGGGTGTATGTATTGAATATGTTAATGAGACAAGTAACACGAAAAAATGGTTTGTTTTCAAGGATACTAGGATTGATGATTGTAGATTCTATACAGTAAAAGATAAAGAAGTAACGGTATATCCTCGCCATGAATTGACAGTGAAGGGCAAGAAAGTCCAGGCAGGTGAGTTTATGAACCGTGACAAGGGGACTGAACAGGTATTGCGTGCATTAGGTCTTCGCTGTGGAGTTGAAAAGTACAGAGCTAAACTTGTGAAAATGATGGCTTTTACTCCAGAGAATAATATTGACAAGTTTATTCAGGAATGTGTTTTGGATGAACACCCTATTCGTTCAATGAGTGATATTCGAGAACATCGCAATCATTATAATGAGGCAAAAAAGGTATATGAAGAATTGGCAAATGGAAAGATTCAATTGGAGGTTGTGCAAGCAAAAATAGCTGATTATGAAGCTTCGGAGCGAAAATACGAGATAAGGCGAATTCTTTTATTATATCAGGAAATGAAATGGCATCAAGAACATAGAGTTCAATTAGAAGAGAAAATCGATGTTGATAAGGCAAAGTTACATCAATTACAGAGTCAGTTAGAAGATTTGACAGAGAAGAGAAAGAACGCGTTAGATAGAAAAATAAATGCTGAAAAGAATGAATTATTATGTAGTATTGAAGAAATAACCAAGTCATTAGAAAGCAGTATTTCCGCGATTGAAAAAGAAATAGAGAAATATGAAAAAGCTTTAGAAGAATTACAATTGTTGGAAACAAGAATTCGAGAAATTATGGATTGGCTCGAAACAGATGGTGAATTGACTGACAAAGATGTTGCAGTTATTGAAACTATTGCGGCGACTACCTTTAATGTTGATGAAAAAGTCGCAGCATTTATAAAGTTTAAAAATATAGTAAGTGGAAAAAAGGCGAATTATCAAACAGACAAAGTACATATTTCAGACAGAATTGAGGAGATAAAGCAAGAACTGGAAGAAATACAAGAAAAAATATCTAGATTAGAGTCAGATGTACTTCCTTTTGAGAAGAAATATGAAGGGGCTAAACAAATAATAAAGTCAGAACTTGCAAAACTAAATATTCAAACGGATGTACGGTTGTTTGCAGAGTTGGTTCAACACGTTGATAAGGATTGGCAGTTGGCAATTGAGACATTTTTAGGGAAAAAGAGGTTTGATATTGTAGTAGATGGGCAGTATTGTGAACAAGTAATGGAGGTTGTTCACGAACATCAACTAAGAGATATTAAAGTTGTAATTACTGACAAATTACCAGAAACAGATATAATACAAGGATCAGCTGCTGCAATGCTTGATATTCCTAATGAATATGGAAGAAGATATGCAAATTACCTTCTTAATGGTATCCATTTGTGTAATGATATTCAAGAATTACATCAGTATCCTAAAGGTGGTTTGATGATTGATGGTACATTGGCTAAGAGTTTCACAATGACTTGTATGAATTTGCAAAGAACTCAAATATTTATGGGGCATGATGCAATTAAACAGCAACTCAAAAAAGCAAAATCAGATAAAGTTGTTCTTGAGCAAGAAGAAAATAGGTTAATAGAGGATTCGAAGATATTAAGCCAATATATAGCTGATATTGATGCAGTAAATTGGGATGAGACAAGATATATATTTGACATTCAAAAGCGTATTGATGAAAAGAAAACGGAACTCCAAAATAAAAAAGCGGAATTGACAAAAATAGAAAACACTCCAGGATTTGCTGCTGCATTACAAGAAAAGGAGAGTGCTGATAAAGAATACAAAGAAGTCGACGGACAATTCATTAATGTAAATAATTGCATCAGTACATGTAAAGAAAAGATTCGAGATAATGGGGAGAAGTATGATGAATCTGAGCAACAAATTGAAAAAGCTAAGCATGAATATGATAATGCCATTTTACAAAGATTAGAATTAAGAAAAGAAATGGTTGAATTGTATGACAAGCTCCGTATCAAGAGTGATAGTGCACGCGTTATGACGACTAAAAATGTTGAGAATGTTCGTGGGGAAAAAGAAAGTGCTATAAGGATTTTAGAAAATGAACAACGTAAATATTGGCATATCATAGGTCAAAGTGACGAAAAATTTGGCATAGGATTTATTCCTTTGTTTAGAGAACAATATAGAGATATTGCCAATGTGAAAATTGAGGAAGCAAAACAGAAATTAGAGGAACAGCAACATGTACTAGAGAATGCTTTTATGGTTGATTTTGTTGCAGAAATTAATGAGGCAATTAGGGAAGCCAAAGAAGAGATTGATGAAATAAATAAAGCACTTAAGGATATTCCATTTGGAAAAGATACATATCAATTTAAGATGCTGGAGAAACCAGATAGGATGGTATTTTTTAATCTTTGTAAAAAACTTGAAAGTTATATGAATTCAATGGATGTGTATCGTGCTATGAACCAGGATGACGAAGAAATGGAATACAACATAAGACAATTCATGGATACTATATTAGAGGAAGAAAATGAGGAAGAGTACACAGACTATCGAAAGTATTTCAAGTATGATATGCGTATATTATCTAGACAGGATGGAGAAGAAGTGCTGGCAGATTTATCGAAAAAACAAGGGTCTGCAAGTAATGGTGAAAAGCAAACACCATATTTTATTATTCTTGCAGCCAGTTTGCTACAATGTTACCCAAAGAATGTTTCATGTGCAAGATTAGCATTTATTGATGAGGCATTTTCGGCTCTTTCAAGGGAAAGAATCGAGCAAATGGTTAAGTTCTTCGAGGACAATAAGTTCCAGGTGATTTATGCAGCTCCGCCAGAAAAGATTGATAGCATTGGTTCCCATATTAACTCAACTATAAGTTTATGTATGAAAGGAAAATATACATGGACCGTTGAAGGGTTGGTGAAATTGGATGAGTTTAAGACTGAGTAAAATACAAATAGATGCTTTGAATATGCTATTAGACGTGTATGAAAACAGCGTTACATATAAAGGGCAAAATATTAGGAATCAAAGCTTTGCTATTAAACCGGAAAAAATATTTTATGATTATAATGGAGATTATACAGATCAAGATGAAGTAAATCAATTCAATAGGGAAATACAATCTTTGATGGAATTCGATTTTGTGATTTTGGAGTATGAAAGAGGTATTCCTGTAATTTCTAAAATTAAACTTAATACAAATTCAATAAATGAGATATATTCAGTATTGAAGCGAGAAGATATTACAAAAAAACGTAATCGGGAAATAAAAATATATACGCAATATATGGGTGTTCATGATATTATTGATGCGTTTTGTAAGAGCCAGGTAGAACGACTTAATGATTACAAAGACGCTAAGTATACGTCTGACATTGCAATAAATATTTTGAAATTGTTAAAATATGTACTAGAAAATAATAGTGACATTATGGAACGTGAGTTATCAGTAGCAGTGCTAGGAGATACAAAACTCTTTAAAAATAGTTATAAGTCACGTATTTGCAGTATAATTGAAGAGTACGGAGAGTTAGAATTAGATTTATCCGCTTTGGACAAAAAAGAAAAAGAGAAAGTAATTCTTGAGGAATATCAAGTCTTTTCAAATCCGTCTTATATTTTTTTTAAAGGAAATGTAGATATTCATTATATTGATGGGAGTTCTATTAGCGCAACACCAGATAATCCGATAGCTATTTTATCAGAGTCAATTGCACGGATAGAAATGATAAAAGTAAATTCAAATCGAATAGTGACTGTTGAAAATCTTACTTCATATAACAGAATTAATGATAATAAATCAACATTTATCTATCTAAGTGGATACCATAATACTGCAAAGCAGAGATTTTTAAAGAAGATAGCAGAATATAATAGTGGTGTTTCGTGGTTTCATTTCGGGGATATTGACCCTGATGGATATTATATTTTAAAGAATCTGGTTGAAAAAACTGGAATTGCATTTGTTCCATTATATATGGATGTAGAGCAATTAAAGAATTATAGACAATACTGTAAGCCGCTTGAAAAGAATGATATGGTAAAGGCAAATTCACTGTTGAAAGTTCATTTCTATGATGAAGTTATGGAATTTATGCTGGCAAACAATTGTAAATTGGAACAGGAAATTATTAGTTGGTTAAATGAAAGAAATTGATATAATTGTGGTGCTGATGGTTATTATTGTACTATCGAATGCTATAGATTAGTAACAAAAAATTGTATGTTGCTGAATCAACTTTTTTGTATTATAATCCCCATAGGTGAACTTGCAAACCAACAGACGATTATTCTTTGAATAGTCAAATGACCTGCAAGCCACCGGAACTACACACAATAATGAAAAAAATAGCTGGTACTGGATTGGTACTAAAAGTATGTGAAACGAAAAATAATGTGTGGAAAAACCGATATTTTCAAAACTATAAAGTATAGAAAACAAACCAAAACGAATCAAAATCACATCAAACTTTGCGAGTTCGAATAGTAAACAGAGCTTCATAAATGGCGTAAACAAGCCGTTTATGGGGCTTTTTCTTTTATTGTGATACCTATATGATACCTGTTTTGATAGTACCACAGATATTAATGAGTACTAAACAGAAGTGTCATAGGTATTTTCTATTATCACATTTCTTTTTATTTTCAAAGATTATCCCAATTATATGAAGCACCAAAAACTGGTGCAAATTAGTGAAAATACACCAGTGGTGTCACTTCAGTAATTTGTGGGTTGGTTATAGAATTAATCGCACAGAAAGTTTTTAACACACAATGTGCCAGTATTGCCACAATGTTACCTGATGACGCCGACAGTGTTTGTAGAGACATCTTTATTGGTTTAAGTATGGATTAATTGTACTTAAAGATAAAAAAATCCGTCAGAGAATATGTTTTGACGAAAAAAGTCCATGAGAGAATATTTTACAAATTAGTGATTTGATTTACCATTATAACTGCAAACGATATCATGTCTGGTTACTTAAAAATATAAAGAATAAGAAACTTCATATTACAAAGTCTTATCAGTATATCAATGGTGAGGATATCATCACAGATCCTAAGACGGAAAAGAGCAGAAGGGATGTTGTAATTCCTGATTTTCTGGTAGAAGAGTTAAGACAGTTTATCGGAATGTTGTATGGATATGGCAGAGATGACAGAATATTTCAGATTACGAAGTCATACCTGCACCACGAGATGAGCAGAGGAGCTAAAGCGGCAGGAGTAAAGAGAATAAGAATTCATGATCTTAGGCATTCGCACATTTCTTTACTTATTCGCCTGGGTTTTTCAGCGGTAGCCATTGGAAATAGGGTTGGGCATGAGAGCCAGACAATCACATTTCATTATTATGTAAAGCAAGCTATTATGTTAAGTTACTCTCCAAATCTGGCTTAAATACTGAATAATTGAATAGATTTACTTGTCATAACAATCGATAATTTGATTTGAGAGGTTTTACCTCTACTAATTAGATAAAGGAGAGATTTGCTATGATAAGACAAATCAAAGTAAAGGATTTGTGCAATGAATTGGAGGCAAAATTAGTTGATTTAGGCTATTCTGAAGATTCTATGCGCAGATACAGAAAGGTATTTAATGAACTAAAGGAATATTCAGGAGACAAGGACTATTCCCACTCGCTTAATTCATTTTAATACTAAACATATTAGTTTAGCATTAGCGGCTTTTGATACATCTTTTACCGCTATTCTGCCTATTATTTTTGGCTTCAAATTATAACAGTATCAAAACAGTATCAACGGTACTACTGTTATTATAGCACGAACAATCTTTAAAATCAACACTTTAAAGTGATAAATCACATTTAAATATATCTACTAATCCGTATCGAAAAAGTGTCACGCTTTTACGGTTAAAAACATACTGGTTATGCGCCTTTTGGAAAGGAGTCGCCATGCTTGTCTGTAAATCATTTTTTATCTTTCTTTCCAGAACAGTATTTTTAGGCAGGTTTCCCTCTGCTCACCGTCCGAAGTAGTGAATGTCCCGTTTTTATATGGGCTGAACCCGCATTTTTCCTGAACTCTCTTTGAACGCAGATTTTCGGGAGAATGACCGCACACAATAAAATCCAGACCAACTTCATCAAAGAGCCATTTTATTACTCCGCTAACTGCTTCGGGCATAAGTCCCTTTCCCCAATAATCCTTTGACAAAACAAAACCGATCTCCCTTCCGGCTTTATCGGCGAACTCGGGCAACTGATTCTCATCATACAATTCAATTCCGACAGACCCTATTACTTTTCCTTCATACTCGATCGCAAAGGTTTTCTTTTCTCTGATAAACATATCAAGTATATTTTCGGATTCCTCTTTGGTTTTGTGATGCGGCCATCCTGCAGCTTCACCAACTCCGGGAACACTTGCATACTCAAAGAAGTCATCAAGATCACTATTTTTCCAAGGGCGCAGGGTCAATCTCTCTGTTGTAATAACAGTATCTGATATGTCAATATAAGCGTTCACATTTTTTCCTCCATTCAATTTGTTGTAATAACTTATATTGTAATATAATCTTACAACAGAACTAAAATATCTCTGATTTCTCTTATTATCATTTTCTCACCAAATTGTTATCAATAAATTTCATATACGGCTTGCGGTTATAAATACTGTCGAGTTTATTCTTGTACCACTCAAATTCCTCTCTCAAGCCCTGTTCAAGAGAAACTGTATAAGGCATCAACTCATTTTGTTTGCTGACGTCAAGCGCATATTCATAATCATAGAAGCAGAAATAATCTCGTTGCGGAATCTCTTTATCGACACTGATAAATTCAGCGGTTTTACCGGCAACTTTATAGCACAACTCAACCCATTCTTTGACGGTTACAATATCTTTATTGCCAACATTAAAAACGTGATTTTTGGGGTGCTTGTCTATTAGGATTTCAACGAAGCGGCAGAGGTCAGAAACATTGAAGAATTGTAGCTTCATATCTCCGTTTTGAGGAATATAGAACGGTCTGTCCTGCATAGCGCAGTCAAACGGAAACGCTTCACGGTATAAATTCTCATATATGCCATAGAAATAAGGCGGACGAAGTATATAGGCATTCGGCACATTTGCTTGCAAGTATTGCTCTGCTCTCAGCTTGTTCGTTCCGTAATCCCCCCAAACAGAGTTATAACCGCAGGACTGTTCCTCGGTAAACGGCTGAGAATTGGTTTCTGGATAAACAGCGCTCGAGCTGATAAAAATGTAATCATTAAAGGTAACACCGGAATCAAGCAGCGTTTTAATATGTTCTTCTGTATAAGCGGTGATGTCGAGAATAAGGTCAAAGTGATTGCCGTTGAGCCTATCGCCTAAAGCTGTTCTGTCACAACTAATATGTGCAACACCATTGACTTGTGGTCTGCTGCCACGGTTAATAACGGTCACATCATTGTCTTTTGAAACGAAATATTCCGCCGCATATTTGCTAACAAAGGTTGTTCCGCCTGTGATAAGAATTTTCATTACTACTCCTTTCAGAATCAAGCCCGTTTTCTATCAAAATAATTCTACCACAAATCTAAAAATATGGCAATAAAAAACGCCGCCAAGCAGGAGATTACCCCACTTGGCGGCTGAGATTTATAATTCTAAATTAGAAATTTACTCCCACTCGATAGCACCTAAACAATTCCGTGTAGGTATTATTATCTGTACTATCTGTGGTTCTTTTGATTATTTGATATATCCATATTCTCCTGCCTATATCCCCTCTTGTTATCATTTTGTTATC
>CADACD010000044.1 GCA_902786365.1 uncultured Lachnospiraceae bacterium
TCCCTCTTTTTCAATCATAATATTAAAATGCTTTTAGCTTGCATTTTTCTTCCAATATCTTTTTGGCTTACTGGCAAAATATTACTATTTCACTAATTCTTGCAAGTAGTAACAGTAAAAAGTTCAATTAATCTCCAAAACTGATACCGATTAATTTGGCTTCCTTTATCACTGATGAATTTGGATCTACTACTTTTAATTTTCCTGCAACTTCGCCTAATGGAACCTTGACTATCTCGCCATTTTTCATTCCAACCATATAACCATACTCTTTGTTCAGTATAAGGTTCGCTGCTGCTGCACCAAATCTTGTAGATAATACACGGTCATATGGGCATGGACTTCCACCTCTCTGTGTATGTCCCGGAATTGTCACACGAATTTCCTGTCCTGTCTTTTCGTTGATTCTTGCACCTATCTCATATGATACAGAAGGATAGATTGACTTTGCTTTCTTTTTCTTGAGCTCCTTTTTCGTAAGAGCAGCATCTTCTTTTGAAATCGCTCCCTCTGCAACTGCAAGTATTGAGAAGCGCTTCCCCTCTTTTGTTCTCTTATTGATTGCATCAACTACTTTATCAATATCATAAGGAATTTCAGGAAGTAAGATAATATCAGCACCGCTTGCAATACCAGCATGAAGTGTCAGCCATCCTACCTTGTGTCCCATTACTTCGACAATGAATACCCGGCCATGTGATGCTGCCGTTGTGTGAATACAGTCGATTGCATTACTTGCAATATTAACTGCGCTCTGAAAACCAAATGTAATGTCCGTTCCATATATATCGTTGTCAATCGTCTTTGGGAGTGTCACAACATTCAGTCCCTGTTCTCTTAAAAGGTTGGCTGTCTTGTGAGTCCCGTTTCCTCCCAAGATAACAAGACACTCTAATTTGAGCTTCTTGTATGTATCTTTCATCAGTTTAACCTTGTCCTGTCCCTTTTCATCAGGAACTCCCATAAGCTTAAACGGCTGTCTTGATGTTCCTATAATTGTTCCTCCCTCTGTGAGAATACCGGAAAAATCTCTAGGCTCCATATTTTTGTAATTTCCATACATAAGTCCTTTGTAACCCTCTAAGAAACCTATGATCTCAACATCCTTCAAATTCTCATATAATGCCTTTGCAACACCTCTCATCGATGCATTAAGGCTTTGGCAGTCACCACCACTTGTAAGCATACCTATCTTCATCATTAAACACCTAAGGACTAGCTTCGCAAGCCCTTTCTCCTTTCCTCATTTTTAACCTGTACTGATTTTCTTTCTACAGTAATTATTTTAAATTACCAATTACTTTTATTTGGTTCACTGTCTTTCACCATGCATATATTTTACTCAATATGACGAATTTGTTCAACTGTTTTTATATTTTTTCTAAAAAGCCCATCCATTCTGGAGGTTCCTGCTTCGCAGGAAGTCTGTTCTTTCTCCTTATTTGAATAAAAAAAATCCATCAGTATAATTCTGACAGATTTATTTTTCACTTTATGACACCAAAATCGGTATCACTCATATAATATTCTATTTTAATCCGTGCACTTCGCTTTGTATATAGCCCATAAGCGTTACCTCTACAGTTAACTCAGCTCAGGCTGCCTCACGTCACCCGGGCGATTCTACTTAGTGCTGCTTCATTCCTGACCTGACACGATTCATAGAGACCCGCCGCGTAAGACCTAAACATCAACGCCACTTATAAAGGGCAGCCCTACAAGATATATCCGAGGCAAAGTATCACCCCTGCTATGGCGGATTTCAGGTTCAGGGCGCCGCCACTTCCCCGGCTGCACGGAAACTTCATGACTTGTTAAAACTCACTATTTTTATAAATTTAACAGTACTATATCGAAAATTCATATAATACTTTTATTAAACCACTTTATGAGTATACCTAAAATATGGTTTATTGTCAATCAATTCTTTTCGACATTTTTCTATACATTGGAATTGTTATGGGATCAATAACCCCGAATTTACAAATAGAAACACCAATACCCAAAATTTTTAACATTTTCCTGAGGAATTTCTTTAAAATCAGAAAAACCATATGTTCTTGCAATGGTTTGCTCTCTTTTTTGATATATTCCGGGAACACATATCATATATCTGTTTTCCTTTTCATAATAGAGAGTATTCTCATTGCTATTCCTGACTGCATTATCACTTTCATTTATGTTTAATGTTTCTTGACACAATAAAATATATCTGTAATTATAAAATCCGTGAAGCAGGAAGCTGTTATTGCCTAAATGCCAGTATCTTCTCGGAAGATAGGAAATATCATGTGGTGTAATTTTGAGACATCTGTCAGATAATCCCTCTATTTTCAGATTAGGATAACAGTTACATAACATTGTGAAATAATCCTCTTTCCGCAAATGGTTATTTCTTGCATTAGAATTATCAGCATTTTTGGCAGGATTCATTATCAGATTTTGAAGTTGTTCCTGATATTTTTTGATATCTTCCTTCGTTTCCGGTTTTTCTTGACCATACATCTGACTTTGTACCAAATTATTTATATTATTACCGGTACTGCTATTTTTAAAATTGCTGCCATTATTTTCATTACTGTTACTATTTTTATTATAGTTGCCGCTGTTTTCATTTCTATTTTTACTGTCAATCCTAATGTTACTATTTCCAACTCTGGAAAAATACGTGGTGTCCTGTTTCTTTAACTCAACAGCAGACATATCTGCTTTTCTGTCATTTTCCGTAATCTGATTATGCAACTTACTGTTTTCCACTGCATTACTCTGCTTTTGCAGCTTACTGTTTTCCACTGCATTACTCTGCTTTTGCAATTCACTGTTTTCCACTGCATTACTCTGCTTTTGCAATTCACTGTTTTCTACTGCATTACTCTGCTTTTGCAATTCACTGTTTTCTACTGCATTACTCTGCTTTTGCAATTCACTGTTTTCTACTGCATTACTCTGCTTTTGCAGCTTACTGTTTTCTACTGCATTACTCTGCTTTTGCAGCTTACTGTTTTCCTCTGCATTACTCCTCTTTTGCAATTCACTGTTTTCTACTGCATTACTTTGATTTTGCGATTGATGATTCTCTACTATGCTGCTTTGAGATTGAACATAGGCATCCCCGGAATTGTCACCATCATTATCTCTTATGTCATCTTCTACCATGTCCATTGTACGACCTATATTCTCACTTCTCTGTTCAGTCTTAACCTCTTCACTTTCGTCCAGGAACTCATCAACCAAAACTGTAGTATCATCCCACTCAGAAGCATATACTATGTTCCCATTTCCTGTTCTGTTTAAAAATGGCTTATCGCAAATAAATATCCCTGCAATATCTGATAATGGAAATTGCTTATTACCAATTTTTTGTTCATCATACTGTGCCCTAAACAGGCTGTTTCCATTTACAATCCTGGTCGTTCCAATATTTGTCTTATACACTTTTCCATCTTTTCTGGTAAACATAAAAACTTCTAGTTCATTGTCATCCTCTTCATTTCCGGCAGTTTCTACTATTTTAAGAGAGATACTTATTTTACACTCGCTATCACGTGCTTCTACTTTTGCAAAACCGGAATTTTTGGTTTTTACACCACCTACATATGAATATATGTATGAAATCAATCTTTTATAATTGCTCATGCTACCCCATCCACAAAAAATTTACTCTAATTAATCTATGCATGGAATCTGTCATTTATGACCTGATTTTATTTTTCATTTTTATATCAATATGTTCCTTTTGACTTTTCTACTCTTTCTATTATGTCTGAGTACATTTTAATATATCCGTCAATTTTGCAAATTCATCAAGCGTAAATGTCTCACCCCTGACATTTTCATTCTTCCCCATTTGAATCAGTGCCTTTGTAACCTGTTCCTTTGTAAATTTCAGTTCCGGTGAATTATTGATTCCATTTGTAAGTGTCTTTCTTCTCTGTGAAAAAGATGCTTTGATGAGCTTAAACATCAATTCTTCATCACATACATTTACCACCGGCTCTTTATGAAGCTTCATTCTGATAACCGCAGAGCTTACATTTGGTCTTGGCATAAAACAGTTCGGCGGCACATTTGCCACTATCTGCGGCTGTGCATAATACTGTACTGCAAGGGATAATGCACCGTAATCTTTCGTTCCGGGTCCCGACTTAATTCTCTCAGCAACCTCCTTTTGAACCATCACAGTGATACTTTCTACTTTTACATTTTTCTCAAAAAGCCCCATAATAATCGGAGTTGTTATATAGTATGGAAGATTTGCCACTACCTTAATCGGTTTCCCTTCATTTTCCTCTTCAACCAGTTTATTAATATCCACTTTTAAAATATCTTCATTAATAATATTGATATTATCATATTCCGATAATGTATCTTCCAGTATTGGTATCAACGACTTGTCTATCTCAACTGCCACTACCTTTTTAGCACTTTCACACAGATACTGTGTCATAGTTCCTATGCCCGGACCTATTTCAAGCACCATATCATCTTTTGTGATCTCTGCACTTGCTATAATTTTATCAAGCACATGCGTATCTATCAAAAAATTCTGACCAAATTTTTTTTGAAATGAAAAATTATATTTTTGCAAAATTTCAACTGTGTTTTTCGGTATACCAAGATATGCCATAACATCCTCTTTTCTATATACAATATTTTTATTTATATGATTATCATGTATGTTATAATTCAGTTCTTTTCTCGCATAGATTATATTGTATGTTATAATTCAGTTCTTTTTTCATAATTCAGTTCTTTTTTCGCTATAGGATGAATCTGATTATATTATTTTATATGATACAAATCAAGTGCATTCCTATATGTCATCTCTATCACTTCAGCATCTGATATACCTTTTAACCTTGCTATTTCAGACACTACATATGGAAGTTTAAGAGAACTGTTTCTTTTTCCTCTGTCTGGAACCGGTGCCAAATATGGACAATCCGTCTCAAGTACTATTTTGTTAAGCGGACATGCCTCCACCGTCTCTTTAAGCTTCTTGGAATTTTTAAATGTTACAACTCCACCTACACCTATATAATATCCCATCTTCACATATTCTTTCGCAAGTTCAGGACTATAGGAATAACAGTGGATGACTCCTCCTATGATTTTCCCTTCATAACTCTTCAGTATATCAAATGTCTCTTTTGCTGCATCTCTGCTGTGAATAATAATAGGAAGTCCACAGCTTTTTGCGATATCTAACTGCCTGATAAACCATTTTCTCTGAACCTCGCTGTCAGGTTCCTGGTAGTGATAATCAAGTCCAATCTCGCCAATTGCCACCACTTTTTTCTCTTTTGTCCAAATCTTAATCTGCTCCATATCATCCTCGGTAATCCCTTCTGTTTCACTTGGATGGATTCCGACTGCGGCATATATATAGTCATACCTGCCGGCTAGTTCAATAGAGTTTTTGGATGATCTTATGTCAGCTCCCACATTGACTATTTTTTTTATACCATTTTTGTTCATTGAATTTAACAGAATGTCTCTATCATTATCAAATGCTTCATCGTCATAATGTGCATGTGTGTCAAATATCATATTTTTTTCTCCTATTCAAATTCAATTTCTTCATTAGCCTTCTCATGAATGTCAACTCTGTTCTGAACATCAATGATGTTAACCAACCAGCCATTCAAGTTGCAATTTCTTATAAATTCATCAAATCTGTTAACTCCAAACATAGGCTATCATATAATAGGACAAATTTCAATTGTTTGGGACAACTTTATTCTTTTACAATGTATTAAATCTATTAAACCAAGCATTTTTCTATTCTCATGAAATAATGTATCTCATCCTCACCTGCTATGTAAGCACCTTCTTTAGAAAAATGACAAAGCAATATAAATGTAGGAATATTATGATATGAACTACTTTCCTATCAAAACCTTTTTCCCTTCAAAGGCAAATCCATACTTTCTGATATTTTCTTTCTTAAAGCCTAATGCAATAAGCTCCGCCTCATAATTTCTGTCATCAATCTGCTTAAGAGCAGCTTTGACTGTTTGTTCAAGGTCGGTTTCTTTTCCTTTATTTTTCACCTTAAATTCAATGATAATGGCATCTCTTCTGACATTTTCATTCTTACTGCTGTCTTTTGGGTATATCATAATATCATATCTTCCAAATCCACTCTCTCTGTTTGACTTAACAATATATTTTTCTGACATGTCAACCATAAGTCCAAGAACAAATCCATGATAAAAACGCTCAGGCTCACTCTTTCCTACCTTTTTACCTGTATCGAAATTGCTGAAAATCTGCAAAGTTACACTTTCCATGTATTCATTCATCGCATCCAGGTCATCTGCCAGCATCGCTTCTATAAAATCATTATAATCTCCTTCTGCTTCTCCAAACCAGTCGCTCACCATCCGGTAAAACATCTTTCTCACTTCTTCATTTGTTAATGCCAGTCGATAAACTGCATATTGATTGCCTGTATACTCCTCCCCTGTCTGGTATTGTGTCACTTTCAAGTACCCTGTAGCTAACATAAGACTCCATATGGCACCTTCACTTGTATCCAGATTCTTATATACAATCTGCTCATCCACCGGCACATCAATTGTATTTCCTTTCAGAAGCGTTTCAAACAACTTCTTTGTCTTTGCTCCGCTTTCTCGAATCAGTCTGCCCACCAGACTATTGGAGCTTGTATTCGCCCAATAGGTGGTAAACTTTTTCTTATCCAGATAGTTGATAATCGACCATGGGTTGTAGATATCTGCCGTGTTTCCAAACACAAATCCATCATACCAGAATTTCACACCTGCCTTATCGGTAAGCCCCATACCATCCATCGCAGAAAATACTTCTTCTTCGGTGAGACCAAACGCTGTTTCATATTTCTCTGATGTGACAGTCACTACTTCAAGGTTATTGAGGTCTGAAAAGATAGATTCCTTACTGACTCTCGTAATCCCTGTCATCACTGCTCTTTCTAAATACGGGTTTGTCTTAAAAGCTGCATTGAACATACTTCTGATAAATGATGTAAATTCTTCCCAGTACCCATTCACATACGCTTCCTGCATTGGCGTATCATATTCGTCCAGTAATATGATGACCTTTTTCCCATAATACCTGCTTAAGTAATCCGACATATTATGCAGTGCCAATGACGCTGTTGTTATATCCATCTTGTATACAACACGCTGATAAAATGCTCTTTCCTGTGGCTTAAGCACATCACTTTCCAACAGGAAATCATTTTCAGAATATAATTTAACCAATATCTCTGTAATTTTATTGTACGCAGTTTCAAAAGTTGTTTCCTTCACATTAGCAAATGAAAGACTTATCACAGGATACGTTCCCTGAATTTTTCTGTATTCTTCATATTTCCAAATGTTCAGATGTTCAAAAAGGTCTGCTCTGTTTTCATATTTGTTTGAAAAAAATGCCTCAAGCATACTCATATTTAATGTCTTTCCAAATCTGCGCGGTCTTGAAATAAGAGTGACCTTGTCCTTGTTATCCCACCACTCTTTGATAAATTCTGTTTTATCGATATAGAATATGTCTTCTTTGACGATTGTCTCAAAATCATCAATGCCTATCGCAACTACTGCCATCTCTTCCCTCTCCTTTGGGCTTTCAAACTATATTTCTATACTGCCTCTTATATCAAATATCATTGCCCTGTTATATCACAGAAGACTTGTTTGAAAATTGATTTTATTAAAAATCTGCCTGATACTATTGCTGCTATGATACACTTCTTTTCGTACTCTGCTAATACATTGATTATAAATAATTTTTATTATATTTTCAATCAAAATCAGGTATATATTTTTATACAATACCTTTTCCATTACTATTCACAGGTATCCTCCATCTGCACATTAAATCACAGCCTCGTTTCAGCTAAAAAGCAACCCTTTTTCCTTACGTTTATCCTTAAATCATACGCTGAAAATTCTGCTTTTACAGCAAATTCCCATCTAATTCTTTCTTACATAACGCAAGAGCAGATGCAACAGCTGCATCCATATCATAATACTTATATTCACCCAATCTGCCCCCAAAGATAACCTTACCTTCCCTATCAGCTAATTTTTTGTATTCAGAATAAAGAATGCTGTTTTTCTCATCATTAATCGGATAATACGGTTCATCCCCCTGTTTCCATTCAGTACTATATTCACGGCTTATCACTGTTTTTGTAAGTTCACTGCCGTTTTCATCTTTGCCAAACTCAAACCATTTATGTTCGATAATGCGTGTCCATGGCGTTTCTCTATCTGTATAATTAACAACAGCATTTCCCTGATAATTTGGTATATCAAGAAGTTCTGTCTCAAAACGCACTGAACGATACTGAAGTGCACCGAGCGCATAATCAAAATAGGCATCTATCGGACCGGTATATACTATTTTCTCAGCTATTGCATCCAGTGCATCTTTATTTGCAAGATAATCTGTGTTCAGTCGTACCTCAATACCCTTTAGCAGATTTTTTATAAGCTTTGTATATCCTCCCACAGGGATTCCCTGATATAATGCATTGAAATAGTTATTATCAAATGTAAATCGAACCGGCAGACGATTAATAATAAATGCCGGAAGTTCTTTACACTTTCGTCCCCACTGTTTCTCCGTGTATCCCTTAATGAGTTTTTCGAATATATCCCGTCCTACAAGAGCTATTGCCTGTTCCTCCAGATTTTGGGGTTGTGTGGTGATTTCTTTTTTTTGTTCCGAAATCTTTTCCATAGCCTCTTTTGGTGTAACTACTCCCCATATTTTATTAAAAGTATACATGTTAAACGGAAGTGAGTATATCTCACCTTTGTAATTTGCCACAGGCGAATTTGTGAAACGATTAAAATCAGCAAACTGTGTTATATAATCCCATATATATTTTTGATTTGTATGAAAAATATGTGCACCGTATTTGTGCACATGAATTTTCTCAATATTTTCAGTATAAATGTTTCCGGCAATATGTGGTCTTTTTTCCACTACAAGCACAGATTTTCCCGCTGCATTTGCTTCATGTGCAAATACAGAACCAAATAATCCTGCTCCAACAATTATATAGTCATACATATTTTTTCTCTTTCTTTTGATTTTATCTCAGTTGTAAACCTAACTCCCACTGAGACGAATTTATTTCTTTATTCACAACTTGTGGAAGTTTTAGTCTTATCCAACTGAGACAAAAATTGATACTCCAAACCTTGCGGTTTATCACTAACTTATCAAAAACACGCAATTACTCTTTAACGCTTTTCTTTGTGATCACTGCCATAGCGGCAACTGCTAAGCCTAATACAGAAACTACTGCATATGTAGGTGTTGAATCTGTACCGGTCTTCTTTATTGTACCTGAATCTGTTTTTGCTATTAAATTTTCTTGCTTATTATCAGAACCCTGTATCGGATTTTGGTCCGGTTTCGTACGCTCATACACTTCAACAGCTCCTGTAACTCTATTAACTTTTATAGTCAAATCGAGTATATCTCCGATTGCATTCGCTTCACCAATCACCTTGTCTAATACCTCTGTATTTTTCTTTAACTGTCCATCTGTTGTAATACCTGCTGCATCTACAGCTGTGCCTGCTGCGTCAATGTGTGCGATGATATCCCTTGACTGTTTTTCTGTAATATCAATACTATCTTTTTCCATATAGTTTGTCGCCTGAATAATGTACCTTGCCGGACAATTCTTAGCTTTTAATTCATCCAAAATTTTTTGTTCATTTGCATTAATTGAACCTGCTGCCAATGCATTAACAGACATTGAAAGCAGCATCACTCCGGAAATCGAAGTTACCAATAGTTTTTTAATCATTTTTATCATCCTCCATTATGTTTGTTGTCTCCCTAAATTAATTCTGGTGACATAGTTTTATTTTATTGCGTCCGGATTCGCAGTACTTCCCGGTGCAGCACCTCCTTTCACAACCGGCTGAATCTGAATCGCCTCAATTCTTTCATTATAACCAATGCTTCCGGAAGTCTGTCCATTTTTTGCCCAGCCCATCCAGCCTCGGTTTTCTACATATACTCTATAGTACACATCATACTTATTTGCCAAATCACCTATCATTTCGATCTGAATCGCTTCCAGTCTCTTTGACTGTCCTGTCGTACCACAGTTATTGCCATCTGCTATGTAGTCTGTCCAGTCATCATTTCCTTGAATCATGGCTCTGTATCGGATGCCTCCCTCCACTGAGGTAGAATCCACATTAATGTTGATACTCTCAATTCTCTGTGCTTTTCCCAGTGATCCGGAGAAACCTCCATTTCTCACACTTTCCTTCCAGCCCTCATTCTGCACATAAGTCATATAGTTGATAAATGGTCTGTCTGACTGCTCGTAGCTGGCTGGTTTGTCTCCATTAGACGGAGGAGTATCTCCCTTTTTCACCAGTTTAATCAGGATACCTTCCAAGCGGTAACCGTAGCCTACCGTTCCGGAAGTTTCTCCATTCTTTGCCCATCCTAACCAACCATAATTCTGTGCATGAACGGTATAATATACATCATAATAGTTTGCAATATCGCCGGTTAACTGAATCTGAATGGCCTCCAGTCTCTTGGACTGTCCGTTGGTTCCTGTCATGGAACCGTTGTTGACATACCCCTGCCAACCGATGCCTTGAATATAAGAACGGTAAGTAATTCCACCTGTATACGAGCCGGTATCCAGTTTTGCGACAATACCCTCTACACGGTAAGATTTCCCTTCTGTTCCGGCAAAACCTCCGTCACTGACGAATGGCTGCCAGCCGATGTTTTGTACATGGGCGGTGTAAGAAATAGACGGTTGTTTGATTGGTTCTGGTTCATCCTCCAGACTGATGAAAGGAATACCATTATCATTGGCATAGCGTTCAGCTTCGGTACCTGAATAGCCGTAGATGGTGAAACCGTCGATGGGTTTAAACTTGTGCGAATCATCATCCCAATATATTCCTATTCCCACTGCCCTATCTCCAATGCTCGTAACACTAGCCGGTATCTTTATTTCTGTTAAACTGCTACAGCCAAAAAATGCAATTTCGCCTATACTCGTCACACTATCTGGTATGTTTATTTCTGCCAGACTGCTGCAGTCACAAAATGCCTCACTCCCAATGCTCGTCACACTATCTGGTATCTTTATCTCAGTCAGACTGCTACAATTATAAAATGTCTCATTACCGATGCTTGTCACACTATCTGGTATGTTTATCTTTGTCAGACTGATACAGCCTAAAAATGCAGCGTACCCGATGTTTGTTACTCCATCTGGTATGTTTATCTTTGTCAGACTTCTACAGCTAGCAAAAGCAGATTTTCCAATGCTTGTCACACTAGCCGGTATAGTTATCTCTGTCAGACTATGGCAACCCGAAAATGCAGAGTTCCCAATGTTTGTAACTCCATCTGGTATGTTTATCTTTGCCAGACTGCTACAGCCTGAAAATGTTCCATACTCGATGCTTGTCACACTATTCGGTATGTCTATCTTTGTCAGACTGCTACAGTAATGAAATGCAGACTCGCCGATACTCGTCACACTAGCCGGTATGTTTATCTCTGCCAGACTACTACAGCTATCAAATGCACAATCGCCGATGCTTGTCACACTATTAGGTATAGTTATCTCTGTTAGATTGCTACAGCTAGCAAATGCATTATTCCCGATGGTCGTCACACTATCCGGTATGTTTATCTCTGTCAGATTGCTACAGGAATCAAATGCATTATTCCCGATGGTCGTCACACTATTCGGTATAGTATATTTCTCGCTTTTTCCTGCTGGGAAATAGATTAACGTTGTTTCATTTTTGTCAAACAATACTCCTTCAATTGACGAATATGTTTGATTATTCTTATCTATCTGAATTTTTGCCAGACTGCTACAGAAATAAAATGCACCATCGCCGATGTTCGACACACTATCCGGTATGTTTATCTCTGTCAGACTGCTACAGCTATAAAATGCGTAGCTGCCGATGTTCGACACGCTATTCGGTATATTTACCTCAGTCAGACTGCTACAGCCTGAAAATGCGTAGCTGCCGATGCTCGCCACACTAGCCGGTATAGTTATCTCTGTTAGACTGCTGCAAACATAAAATGCATAATCGCTGATGGTAGTCACACTATCTGGTATAGTTATCTCTGTTAGACTGCTGCAAACACAAAATGCATAATCGCTGATGGTAGTCACACTATCTGGTATAGTTATCTCTGTCAGACTGATACAGCCTAAAAATGCAGCGTACCCGATGTTTGTTACTCCATCTGGTATGTTTATCTTTGTCAGACTTCTACAGTAACAAAACGCATCATCCCCGATGTTCGACACACTATCTGGTATATTTATCTTTGTCAGACTGCTACATTCATAAAATGCTTCATCCCCAATGCTCGTCACTTTCTTCCCATCAATCTCGCCTGGTATCTCAATTATTGTGTCACTGCCACTATAACCTGTAATTGCCACGTTGCCATCATCTAATACCGCATATTTATAAGTTGAATTTCCTATAGTGTAACTCAATGTTTCAGCCGCATATACGTTCTGTGTTTTTTCCTTCCATCTCACCAATTCTCCCGGCAATGTCCCTATGGACAATGTCGCTGCCAATATACAACATAATGCCGTCTTCATAGTTTTATTTATTATCTGCTTCATTTTTTTCTTTTTCAACTTTTTGTCCTCCTATTCATTTTCAATGTTACTTTGCAAACACACCATTCCTATCCACATAATCTTCTCAGCCATTCACATTGTTTACCAAATCTACCATGTTAGTGTCATATGTTCCATCAAACAATGACTTTGTAAGTATTACTTCACTGCTGCTGCATTACTGGTACTTCCCGGTGCTGCACTTCCTTTCACAACCGACTGAATCTGAATCGCCTCAATTCTTGCATTATAACCAATGCTTCCGGAAGTCTGACCATTTTTTGCCCATCCAGCCTCGTTTTTCTACATATACTCTATAGTATACATCATACTTATTCGCCAACTCACCTGTCATTTAAATCTGAAGTGCTTCCAGTCTCTTTGACTGTCCTGTCGTACCACAGTTATTGCCATCTGCTATGTAGTCTGTCCAGTCATCATTTCCCTGAATCATGGCTCTGTATCGGATGCCTCCCTCCACTGAGGTAGAATCCACATTAATGTTGATACTCTCAATTCTCTGTGCTTTTCCGAGTGAGCCGGAGAAACCTCCATTTCTCACACTTTCCTTCCATCCCTCATCTGCACATAAGTCATATAGTTGATAAATGGTCTGTCTGACTGCTCGTAGCTGGCCGGTTTGTCTCCATTAGACAAAATGGCTGCACCCCGATGCTTGTCACCACTATATTCTGTTATCTCCACGGTTCCATCATCTTTCACCCTATACGTATAAACCGACTCTTCAACCCGATATGTAAGCTCCCCAACTTTCATCATCTGCGTACACTTTCACACTACTGTTATATCGATTCCCTATCCCGACCGGAATGCTTGTAAGTGTCATCGTTGCTGCCAGCACACCTAGTTAATATCTTGATTTTCTTTCTCATAAATCTGCCGCCTCCTAAAACATTCTTTCTATTTTTTATCATATAAACATTTTACAATAAGCGTTTTTTCCTAGCTGTGACAAAACTGTTTTTTTTCGGCACAATTCCGTCACATACAAAGAAATATTACCAAATAGTCAGACTCAGATTGATGAGATCATCATATTTTCAAAAGAAAAACTGTTATTGCATTGAATAAAATCCAAATACAATAACAGTTTTTCTATAAATGAAATGATTCCTTTTTCCGGAATCACTCTTTATATTGTCTTCATTTTCCATCTATGTTATATACCATTTACTTCATATCAGACTCCACATCATATCCTGCTATTTTTTCACCACCAATACTGCATCCGCACTTGTGACTGCACCATCAGGATTGACATCGCATGCCTCTTCGTTGATGCCCTGTAAAATGTCAGGTACTAATGGTTCTTCTGCAACTATGTGTAATTCTTCTTTGTTTTTAATCAAGATTGCGGAGCGTGCTTAACGAGTTTCGCAATTGCCTATTTTCATCATTAAACGGATTCATGTAAGGAATGATGGAACACACTGTAAATATCAGCATCTGAATGTATGTTAATCATCCGCTTCTCCTATCAGTACCTTCTTCCCCTCAAACGCAAAGCCATACTTTCGTATCTTCTCTTTTGCAAATCCGAGTGCAGACAGTTCCGCCTCATAATTCTTATCCTCTATCTGTTTTAATGCCGCTTTCACCGTCTCT
>CADACD010000045.1 GCA_902786365.1 uncultured Lachnospiraceae bacterium
ATCCTATAATCCACATGCAATTCTCCTTTTCGTCAATGACAATATCTGGATAACTGCCTATGACTGCAACATCGGGCGTTTTTATGCGTTGAATCAAAATCCCACTCCAGTTCTCCGTTCCTTGCTCATCTTTTTCTCGCAAAAGTCGATAAACGTAAATAGTCCCTTTTCCCCCTGTTTCGTAGGCATTTGAACCGCTGATGTACAAAACTGGGAATTCGTCATTTTCTTCAACCTTTTCTGTCCCGAAACACATTGTGTCGGCATGTCCTACGCTTGGCAATTTTATAGAAGTCACATATTTTTTTTCGCTAAAGTTGTAAATATGCAATTCAGAATTTAATGAAGCCTGAAAGAGATAATCTCCACATATAGCTGCTCCTTCAGCATAATTGTTTCCACGATGAAGCTGGAAATATTCTTCAAGTTTGAAAACGGTATCGGGTAACTCGTCTTCTTTTGAATCTGTATTTGGATTGTTATTTCCATTAATGGAATCTAATTTAACTGTACTAGTGTCAACAGAATCTTTTTCTTCTGAATAGCCAACAATAATATCAGAAGTGTCGTCTGGTGCAGACGAACACGAAACTGAAATGAATAATAACGTGAAAACAAGTAGCAGGCTATGTGTTATTTTCATTTAGCCTATTTTATTATCCAACAGTAACTAGCAGGTGCTTTTACAAAAACTAGATAAAAAAGCACACTGGCGATAATTAAAAAACAGTCACGATTGTTATAAGAAGAAAAGCTTGGTTGCTAAAACAGGGATTAATCTTTGTTTCGGTGCTCATCCATTTGAAGATTCATCAAAAATGTTACAACTCTGTTTATTCCAGATAGAATCTATTATCTGTTCCAGTCGACTTTGCCTGTATCAAGGAATTCACAAATCTTTTCAGCTATATCTTTGGCAGCATGACCAGTTTCACACAATCCTATGCGTTTCTTAAAGGCTTCGCAATTAGCATAATAATCATCATTGTTAAAATTTTCTATATTATTAATAAGTTCATCATTTGATTTGGCAAAAGGGAAAGGAAGTTCTTGCAAGTCAAAATAGAAATTACGTTCTTCCTTGTACAGGTCGTAATCCAAAGCTATGGTTAATCCGGGAATGCCGGCAATTAACGCATCGCAAACAGTACTCGAATAGTCGGTTAGTACAAAGTCGGAAGCAGCCAAGAGTGCCTGTATATTAACGTAGGATGTAACATCCTTAACAAAAGGTAGGTTAAAGGGTTTGTAGTCTTTTATATAGATTTGCATAACTGGATGAAATTTTATTAATATCACCCAGTCACCTCCATATTTATTAGTCAAACTATCATGTATGCCTTTAAAATCCAAATCATATACACTGTAGTCAATGTTGTGGGTTCGTTCAAACTCATCACGGAAAGTCGGAACATATAGGAATATATTCTTCTCTTCAAGATTTAGTTCTTTTCTTACTGACTCTCTAAAGTCTGATTTACAATTAATCAGTGCATCATTACGCGGAAATCCTGTCTTTATGATAGGTCCTTTATATGCGAATCCATTGCGATATACAGTTTCATAAAAAGATGAATTTGACAGAAACACATCCGAAATCTTAGACGTGTTGATCAACTGTTTGTATTGCCTACCTAGTTTGTACTGCTCCAGATTATCGTGATCCATGTCTAAATATACCTTTTTTATGGGTATGCTGGCATGAAATGTTTGGATAAATAACTGGTCGTCCCTCTTTGTCAAATAATGTTCAAACAGATGAGAGTATATCCAAACCTTGGCCGAAGCTAACTCATAAAACCGCTTCATTCTCCTAGACCCATAATATGGAACTACTCTAACCCATGAAGGTAAGTCCTGAGGCCATCTGTCATCTGAAAACCAAACAATATCAAGATCTGGCCTCATTTGGTGTAATGCTTCTATAATAAAACGAGGATTGTCCGAAAATTTTCTTCCCCTCATTGTCGATGCCACCACCTTATTTTTGAGAGGGAGGACTCTCATAAACAGAAAGAACACTCTATAAAACGTACGTAGAATAAATGTTTTTATTTGATTGATTTTCATCGTATTTTCAGAATTTATATATGTTATGATCTAATCCGCTTATACATAAAAAGCATGTAGAATATACGCAACCAACCATGCTTTAGAAGCCAGTAACGGACTTCATTCTTTTTCCCCAAATTCAATGATGACTGTTTGAAGAACTCCTTCATATATGGTTGACTTAAAACTATTTTTAGGTGTCGGACAAAGTCATTCATGCTGATCTTAGTGGATATCATCTTCTGATTAATCGTTAAGCTAATATGAATCCATGTGCGAATGCGTAACCCTCTCCGCCCTATTCCTTGGGGTAATAACTTTTGGTAGCGTTCCAATAGTTCAATGATATTCTGCCAAAGGCTTTCGTCATAACGTTTTACCGCCTGACCCTCATGCTGAATATAGTGGTAGAGCCTTTGTGGGATTAACACTAAGCGTTGACTTTGCAGCAACATATAAAACATCGATAATTGATCTTCGCCAAACCATAAGCCCACCCCCTGTTTCAGTCCTTCCTTCACATATTTACGCCGTATCATTTTCGTACATAGAAAGCAGGTTAATCCATAGCCTCTTGTTGTCTGATCGTAAAAATAATGGTTATCGATAAAGTCTAATATCTGATTACCTGTAAATGAACCAGATAGTCTTGCACGTGGTTCCTTTATCTTCCCATTTTCGACCTTACAATAATCGCATGACACCATATCTGCGTTTTCCTCAAGGATAGGCTTGGAAAGCTTCTCAAGATAATCAGGTGTGACAAAGTCGTCGGAATCTATAAAAGTGATGAGATCACCCCTACTGTGTTCAAATGCAGTAATTCTAGCCTTAGCAACACCCTCGTTTTGTTTATGAATAACCACAAACCTGTTGTCCAGTTGGGCATACTCATCGCAAATTTTACCACTACAGTCCGTGCTGCCGTCATCAACCAAGACGGCCTCGAAATCCTTGAATGTCTGCGCCATGATGCTGTCTAAACATGGGCGAAGATAATTCTCTACGTTATATACCGGTACAACAATAGAAATAATAGGATTCATCTTGCTTGATTTATTTAGTTGATGCGATATTTCTATATCTAAAATTCGTTTTCAGTTGAGATTGCTCCTTAAGAATGATAACGCAGCATTTCGTTTTTCGTCTAATATGGAATTAACCGAGTTCCAGTCTATCACAGTATCTGGTTGATTGTTTCGTGGATTATATAACCTGTCTTCCAAATGAAAGACTTTTAGCAATGAGTTAATCCTTGCACATCCACGGTTCTCGTTAAGAATGACAATGAATGGCTTGTTAAATATAATTGAGAAAACACAACCGTGGAAGGAATCTGTTACGACAAATCCTGCATTATTAATAGCAGCAAGCCAATTCTCTATGGGAGGCTGGATCCTTTGTTTTATATTCTTTGATTTGTCGTTCTTTGCTCTCACAGTGGTCGCATGTAGATGCAGTTTTTGTTCAAAATCCTTGATGATGCGTTTTTTAGTATCATCACTGTCAAGGATATAGTAAAATAGATTCTTTTCTTTATTATTCTTTTGCGATGATAATATATTCTTGATGTAATCATCTTTTTTCAACAACATAGTTGGGTCAAGCACATGAGTAGCATTTACGCCAAAATGATTCTTACACAAAGTAACGCCACTGTCTTCCCTAACGGAGATACCGTCAAAACCTGAAATATAATAGGAAAACTCTGTGGTTTGTTCCTCATTGAATTCCCATTCATCGGTTCCGAAAGAAGCCGCGTATGCAATGCGTCTCACCTTCATCTCTTTTGTAAAATCCAAAAACATGTTTGATAGCCGACCTTTGTTATACTTTGGGCGCCATACTTGGTCACTACCTACGATAAAAGCATCATATGCACGAGGATTAATATCCGTTATCTTCTTATATCTAATGAAATCTATGTGTTTTTTTATGAATTTACCAGTATTGGTTTCAAGCAGCTTAACGTCATGATTCTTTTTGTATTCTCTAAGGATATCTATTTTTTGCTGATGGAAAAAGTATTTCTGAATTGTTCGTTTGATAGCACGAAAAGGAGTCTTCCAATCGGTATGAGCATATGGGCTGGGATCAAGGGTAACAGGATCGTGCCCCATTTCCTTTAAAACTGACTGTAAAGCATAGTTCTGCAACAGTCCTCCGTAATTATAGCGGAGAGGTTGTGTAAGTATCGCTATTTTCATTGAGAAGTGTTATGAATTTTTTTCCAAATGCAACTTCCTAACCATATGCGGATTTGATCTGTTATAACAGCCAAGAAGAAAATTATTACTAATATTGCGAATATTATACTCAAACATGCAATCCCATCGTATGATTGATAAGTATTATTAATAAGGGGAGCAAAATAGGGTTTGGCAATATTGGGATTCGAATGGAGAAGAAAAACTGCAAACGTACTTGCTGCAATAAAGTTGATGGCTTTATTCTTGAATTCGAATTTGGTAAACAGAAGGAACAATGCCAGTGACTCTATTATAACGAGAGGATTTATGTACGAGTATATTTTTCCAAACATGAACCAACTTGGTATCATGTGAAGTGTCTTCAGTATGGCAAGTACTGTGAGAATTATCACGCAGGCCAAATAAATAGTCAGATAGAACTTGCTTGATCTCCCGCATAGGGGGGGGGGTAACACCGTAAGTATCTCATTAACAAGTATATACCAAAAAATGAAATTGCAGAATATCCGTCCTTAAACCATTCTGCACCAACACTACACCATCCATATATTGTTTGGAACAAGAAATAGCATATTAAAACTATTTTAAACGTACGTTTATTTGTATTTTCCACGAATGCGTTTAGAATAGGCGAGAATATATAAAGCATCAAATAAGCCTTGATAAACCAGTTCCACTTGAGTAATAGAAAGCACCCTTTGATTCCTTCACCGCTGACTTTTCCTGTTGCAAGGATTTTAATAAAATAAATTCCAAACAGAAAGAAAGCGCATTGGAACAAGAAATTAAACAGACTTTTTGCCTTTGGGTGAATGCCAAACCAGCCAGAAATCATGATGAATACATTTACAGCGCAGATAGAGATACTTTCAATGAGGAATCTTGTGGTTGAAGCTGTAGGAAAATCATGAATCTCTTGTGGAGAAGGTGCACCTAATGCCCAGAAATCAGCATGTACAACCAAAATCAGAAAGATTGCAAGAATGCGGAGACTTTCTATATTTGATTGTCTGTCGAGTCGTTGTGAGTCAAGATAAAACATTTTCACACTTCTAATCTTTACCCCAAATGGCTCTGCCTATCTTCATTCCACGTTCACCTATGACAGATTTTATCTCGTTTTTTACGATCTGCTTCATACTGGGTTTTGTTGCATCTTTGGGGTAAAGATGGTTTATTGTATAAAGAGCGTCACTTTCGTTCTGAGAGTCTGTGAATACTTCAAATAGAATAGGCATGGAAGTTAGTTCGGGAGTCAGGAAACGCTCTACATTAGTCAGGAAGTCTTGCTTGTTTGAGGCTGCGAGATATTCAAAGCCCAAATCTGTAGCATAGTGTTTGACCAGGTTTTCCGACTTGTTTCCATAATGTCTTGCTGCAGCAATATATTCATCTGCCTTTTCACCAAAGGCGGCTCCTGGATGATTATAGTTGCGGAATTCGGTCCCACGTCCGTTGTTTATCAGCAAGATTCGTACATTATTGCTGACATGCCGATTTCCTACAACGTTCATATCATAGAAAAAGGACAAATCACCAAAAATTCCGAAGTATATTTTGTCGGGATGAACGAGAGAGGCTCCAATCATCGACGACATGTTGCCGTCGATACCAAACCCTCCTACATTACAGTTTGTCGTTACGTCTTTTTCAACATCGAAGAAGTTCCATGATCTTAGTGTGTTGAGTATCCCAAGATGAAGATTGCTTCCTGCAGGAATGTGTTTCGAAAGATATTGAGCCATCCAAATATTGCCGAATGGAAGTTCGGGAATATCGCTGAGTACTTTCTGACAAACACACTTGCATTCATCCAGATATTCATGATGTGTGGGGGCATCTTTTGGTGTATATTTTTCAAAGAAAACTTTTTCTGGCATTTGGAATACATCCGTAAGTTTCCCAAAAGAATCTCTCAAAGCACCATCTTCTGATACGCGCCAGACTATATTTTTGCTAAACCCAAAACCATCATAGTCTCCACTAACCTCTCCGATATGGATAAGTGTGTCTATTTGTTTAACGGATGTGTTGAAATGCTGTTTGACCATGAGGGCATTTCGTACCCCGTAATGCCCATAGTAACCACTTGTGTGGTCATGAAAGACGACAGCATCATTGGCTGCGCAAAAAACATCGATAGCCTTGGTCTCCTCTTCTGTGAATGGCTTGTGTGAACCGATGAAAACAGCTATGTGACCATTGCGACTTAGTTCTGGCAATTTATCATATTGACTATATCTTCTTATGACATGTGCCTTCGGTAACTGTACCACGCTGTAATCTTTACTATATGTGGTGAAAAGATTGATATGGGCAGGACCACCGCCATGTAGCTTCAGGGCCAAAAGAGCTTTGTTGACTTCTATCTCGCAGAAACGTTCGTCAGCGTTGTCTTTAACGACAGGTACAGTTACGCTTTCTATAGCTATATCTGCCGGAGGATTTCTGCGGTCTATCTGTTGTGCTATGAGATGTCCTATACGGTGTGTGCCTTGATGGGAAGTAATGGCGATGACAGGAAGTTTTCTATAAAAAGCCTCTGTTAGTCCTGGCATATAGTTACGTGAAGCAGTTGCTCCCGTACAACTGATAACCACAGGCTCCCCACTTTCTGCTGCCATTCCACAAGCCATATATGCAGCAGAGCGTTCATCGACTGACGAATATATCTCAAACCATGGATCCTGCTGAATGCTTGCAACAAATGTAACATTCGTCGCACCAGGGGAAGCGATCACTCTTCTAATGCCATGTTGTTTAAGTAATGATATTACAATTTGTATGTTTCGCTCGTTAGTATAATACTTCTGCTCCATATTAATCAAAATTGTAGTTTATATCATCGTTTGTAAGTAAGCCGGCTCCTCCTGTCATGTAAACGATATCTCCAATCACCATTCGAGACATGTTTGAAACCAACACTACAGACATATTTGCAATTTCTTCCGGAGTAGCATAACGGCCTGCTAAAGATTTTCGAAGGGCAATATCATCTCGAACTCCGTTACGCATTAGCATTGGTGTAGCTGTTGGCCCTGGCGCAATGCCATTTACAACGATATCGTAAGGGGCAAGTATTCTGGCTAGCCCAAGCGTTAATCCTCGAATACCCCATTTTGAAATGGTGTATGCAGATGTGGCAGGACGTAAGCTGGAAGATGATGCGACATTCAAAATATTTCCATGAATATTGTTCCGTTTAAAATATCGTCCTACGAGTTGTGAAAGAAAAAAAACACCTTTTAAATTAGTTTGAATTACTTTGTCAAACTCTACTTCTGTAGAGTTATTTATATTTCCGCCCAGGATTCCAGCATTATTGACTAGTATGTCAATTGGGCCAGCCAACTTGATAATAGATTCAAGTTTAGGTTGAAATGAAGGCACATCAGTAATGTCCATTTGAATGCCAGATATTGTATTCAAACCTGTTTCCTGACTCAAAGAATTGCAGGCTTTATCGACTTTTTCTTTATTTCTTCCTGTAATTATAACTTTGGCTCCAGCTAGTAAAAAAGCTTTGGATATATCATATCCAATACCGCTTGTACCTCCTGTAATCAAAGCGGTACGCTCTTTCAGCAATTCGTTTGGGGCAAGAGTTGAAATCTGTGCGTATACAGGTTTTTCTGGTATACCATATCTTACATATTGAAGCCCGCGTTTTAGATATTTTCGCAGATTCATGGATTAATGCTTTAAATATTTGTGGTACAATGTATTTACTTTTGAGATGACAAATAATTTCTCATTTCCATTTAGACCAATATAGTAGCTTGTAACTGAAGCACTTAAGAGACTTAAAACTATGACGATAAATGATTTTAATACTGAGGTTTCAAGTAAAACATAACAAACCAAAGGTAATATGATCGCTATTGTTGTAACCTTGAAAACAGGTATAAGGACATTTCGGACATACATTGCAATAGGAAAATTCAATAGCCTCTTCATGATAAGCAATCTAATGTAATCAATCAATGCATAAATGATAATATATATAATGTATGATGATTCTACAGGCATTCCTAATTTAAAGGCTATCCATGTGAGCGGGAAAACCAAAAAACCAACCGACGTTATGATAATGGTATACCATTTGATATTGCCTGTTGCCATGCATGCTGTCACACCCGTCTGGCCCAGCAAGGTTATCAATGTGGCGATTATTGATAGCCGAAAGAAAGTAATAGTATGGTTGGGCACAATTCCAAGCCAAAGATAAAGAACTCTTCCTGCTTCGAACATAAAAGGCAGTGAAAGACAAAACAACAAAAAATAGCTGAATTTTGCACCTCTGCATATCAATAAATGGCAGGCTTTTAATTCGCCTGCAGCATAAGTTTTAGTAATCTGAGGATTTAATGCAGTTGTGAAGTCATTTGTAAACTTCTTGATGTAACCTTCAGTCCTAGAGGCAATTCCTCGTGCAGCATTCAGTTCTACGCCGAAGAAAATGTTAATCAGAATATTGAGTCCTTGTGTATTGAATATCCAGGCGGTATTTGTCAAGAAGCTCCAGATTGCGAAGCCTGTCATTTCTCGTGTAAGTTTCTTGTCTTGAATAAATGTGTAGTGGCATTCTTCAAAATTTCTTGCGCAATATAGTCGTTGTATAACACGCATGGATAAAGTAACACAAAACTGAAGAGCAGATAGCGTTATTAATTTATCATGAGGAGATACGTATAGGAGCAGTACAACTATTAAATGAAGGATGGAGTTGGCTATTCCAAAATAGGCGAAAACAGACATCTTTTCATGACCGACGATGCATGCCGTATAAGGGGTTTGTGTTAGACCGATAAAGAAAGACCAGATGGCAAATTGAAATACCCAGTTTGCTGCCGTCATCCTATCAGCAGGTATGTTCATCTGAGTATTTAAAAACCATACGCCTATAGTTTCTCCGATCAGAATGATGACGGAACCGATTAATAGTTGAACATTGATGGCGGTCGCAAATATACGTTGCAGTTTTTCTTTATCTCCGTGACCAAGTTCAAATGTGATGAATCGGCTGATAGATTTTGACAAAGAGCCAGATATGACACTGAACATAGTAACAATTCCACCGACAACATTTTGGATGCCATAGTTGTCTACGCCAAGAGCCTGTAGCGTTATTCTGCTCGTAATGAGGGAAATTACGAGCATAAATAATGTCCGCCCGTATAGCGCAATTGTATTTTTAAATATTCTATCGTTATTTAATTGAGACATGGTTTTAATGTTATCCTTAAATCTTCTTATTTTGGAACTTATCTTGTTAACAAGAAGAATTAGCTTAAAACAATGGCTAGTTTTTTTCTATCCTCATCGGCTAGTATTAATCAATAATAAATGTGTAAACACAAAGTAAAACTATTACTGCTGCTACAATAGATAAAATAATAAAAAGAATCTTTTCCATCTTTAATGGCACGGAGTGCGTTTTTTAAGTTTCAAATTTCTTTCATTCTTTAATTCTTGGACAAGCCAAGCGATTTTGTCGATTATTGAAAGCGATTCATGGAAGAATTGATGACATTAGTTCTGAAAGCGTTTTCTGAGAAAACGGTTACAGGTTTCAGGTCGATGAAGATAACTTTGTTTCTAACGATGACGATAGTGATAAAGCCTCTCCCTAGCCCTCCCCCATAGGGAGGGGATTATTGCACAAGTGCGTTGCAAGTTATTAAGTCGCCTTGCAGGCGAGAAATCGGAGAAATTGATTCAGAATCATGCAAAATGCGAGAGGAGGATGAGGGCAATGGCCTTTTCAATGGAGGATTCGTCGGTTGATGCAATCCTAAAATGGTAAATCATCTACTAAAGGTTGGACCTTGCTTTCTTCATAAATAAAGTATTTGTCCAGCCAATCTGTTAGTTTGACATAAAGCAAGTTTCCCTCGTCTCCAAATAATGTCTTTGCAATTTTGACACAACGTTCTTCTGTATCATTCTTAATCCTTTTTCTCCAAACATAATAATCGGCATCTTTAGCATCCTTGTCTTCATGAAAGCCTCTGGCATTGAGCAGCTCTATCAAATCTTTATATCCTTCGATATAGAAATTATATGGTATTTTTAGTCTGTTTCGGAGATTTGAGACCAATGGATGGTTCATTATGAGGATACGATTGATTTCATCGTTTTTTCCATCATTCTCCGTGCGTAAATAACTTACTAGACTATCAAGATTTTTTGCTGTTTCTTGAAGATTATGAATCAAACTTGCTTCCTTTAATTTTGTCTGTTCTTCAAGGAATCGTTGGAACAGGCCAGCAAATTGTGATTTTAAATAGTGTGTTATGTCAGAAGATGTCTCAAAATCCTTTATATTATTGTTTACAGGTAAACTATATATTTCTTCTATGAACTTATAAATATTGACATTATCTACATATTTATATTTAATACCAGTATTGTCTTTATTTAGAAGATATGTACGATATTCATAAAATACATCTTTTTGAATAAATATATATACTTGTTTGTTTTCTTCTAAAGCTGTTTTCAATTCTTGCTGTGTAATAGAATTGTCTGCTTTAGAAGAAGAACTTCCATATCTTCCTCCTATAATATTGACAAGTATGTCAACGCTACGGATTTCTTTATAACAATATTCTTCTAATCGTTCATCATTTCCATAGGGGATATCACCTTCTTCATTACGAACAGATTCATACCCCAAGTCTTCAATAAACTGGTCGATATTAGCTCGAATTTGTTGTAAATCGTAAAATGTTGAACTTATAAATACTCTTGGTTTTGCCATTATTTTTCAGTCTCCTTTTAAATGTTGTTATTGGAGTGAAAGTAGAGGTGACAAGGGACAGGTGGGTATTATGATGTCAGATGTTTGATGGAAGAAAGGAGCCTCCCCTAGCCCTCCCCCGTAGGGAGGGGATTATCGAAAATATTATTCAAAAATGTCATTTATTCTCCCACGAAATACCGCTGATAGAAATCGGATAATGACATCGGACGTATATCCCTTTTATTGCTTCGTAAGCGCATGAACTTGTTGATGTTCCGCTGGATGTTATTCTTTTTGTTGCCAAAGAGGACAACAGATGGGGTAGCACATGATTTATAGTTCGTGGATGATACAAGGTAAGTTCTGGTGTGTTGAATCTTGTTTTCTACCTCTCTTTTTAAATTTTCGACATTTACGACATCCAACTTCGCCTCAACCATCAGTAACTGGCCATTTACCATTCCAACGACAAAGTCAACTGTTTCCGTGCGATTTGTTCCTTTTTTCAACGAGGTTTCGTATAGGTCGGCATCCCATGCCTTTTTGTCTTTGAAGTCTGTGAATGACTGCCTTTTATAGTCTTTTTTTAAAATGGTCTCAATTGAACGAATATAATCTTCTGGATTCAGTTTCCCACTGTAACCTTTTGCCCATTTTCTAATACAATCTTCTGATTGATATATGCATTTATTTTCACTTGGCATAATTGTCGAGTTTATCGTAAGACTTATTAAAAGAAGCAAAGATCGGCTCTACGTCATCTCCCAAGTCCTGATATTTGTATTGCATGTTCTCTGCTTCTTCTGCCAAATAGAAGTTCAGTTCCTCAATTCCTGTGGCTGCAGCAATCTCCTTCATCGCTCCCACAAAATCTGTACTATGACTTGCAATCAAGAATTTAACACCGAGATTCCTATAAAGAAGCAGTACCATTCTGGCATACTCAACTATCCACTGGGGATGAAGATGGGCTTCTGGTTCATCAATAATCAACAGTGTGTTTTTCCCTAACGTTCCATTTTTCAAGAGTAACTGTAAGATGGAAAAGGATTTGATTCCGGTAGCACATTTAAACAAATCAAATGTCTGTCCGTCTTCACGTTTAAACTGAAACTCGTCGAAAACGTCATCATCATATTGTGCCTCTCCATGAAGAATCTCTGAACTCAGTGCAGTGTATATCTGTCTATCAAATTCTCCCACAGCAGGTTTTCGTAAGATGTCATGCAAGTCTTTCCAATAATCTGGTCCTTCGAAAAAATCAAGCCCTAAGATCATGGGGGTGTCAATATATACGACCTGCTGGATATAATGTGGAAGAGGCACAATCCCATCGCTAGAGCCAATAAAAGCATCCCCGTATTCGCTGATTCTGACGGATTCATTGACTGGCTGGCCAAATTGCAATGACATTCTCTTAGTAAGCACTTCCCTAGGTCGGGATGTAAATAATTTATAGCCTTTATCCAGTTTGTCTGAAATGTTTCGAGTCAATTGGTCAAGTATGTCAGGTAAAGTTGATGATTTTTCATCATTCACAGCTCCCCTTAAAATTCGCCACATTCGTTCAGTCATCATAGAATCGCCAGCATCCCTCTCTTCTTCCTCCTTCAGGAACTTGTCACAAAAATCTTTAACCCTGGCCATATACTCGTTTTTCTTCTCTCTTCTATGTAGAATCCAACGAGACATGTGACGACGGGAAGAAATGCCTGGGGACATTTGAACTTGCATTTGAGCCAAAGCATCGGTAAATGGCATAATTGTCTCGTTGATGATGTCCATAACGAGACTGTCATATTGAAGAGTATTTTTAAATGTAGTGTAAAGCAGTTTTGAGATGGTACTCTTGCCACATCCATTGATGCCGGATATAACCGAGATACCATCTAAATGAATATTGGCCTCTTTAATAGCGCGAAAACCATTCGATATTTCTATATCTATTAAATGATGTTCCATAGCTTGCAGGTATTATAAATGAATAAGGGGAAACAATTTCACAAAAATATATTAGGTGACAAGGGACAGGTGAGAATTAAGATGTTTGATGTCAGATGTTATATTGTACTATCTAACTTTTTTCAGCAATGAGTAAACACCTTATTCCATTATACCTGTGTAGATGCACAGTGTATGTAAGATGGCTGATGGAAGATGTATGATGTTTGATGTAGATGACTTCAACTAATTCTTAATCCATTAAACTTGCGTAGATGCACAATATCACTACAATTACTGCGGCGGCAACTAAAATTCCATAGAGTATTCTTTCCATTTTACTCATGGATTCTGATTTCATCTTGTATTTGTTAGGGTGTGACATATTACCAAAAGAGCATGTTCTAAATTCCCCTCACCTTATGTAAAACGTTGAGGCAAAGGTTATTACAAAAACCAGAGATGTAAAAACGCCAAAAAATGGACATTTCTGGGTGCAAAGATAGGTAAAATTTGGGATAAAGGCAAATTTTGGGTTAAAGTTTTTAGGTTAAGGGTTAAAGTTGGGTGTTTATTAAGTGAAGAGTGAAAGGCTACGGGTAGGCGAGCATAGCTCGGGAATGGAATGAAGAGTGAAGAATCTTTCTAGCATTAACGATAATTTTTATCTTTTTATACAAGTGGAGTAGGCTTATATGAAGAAAAACATGTATCTTTGCACTTTCTTAATAACAATACATGGTTGGAGAATGTGCAATAAGACAAAAAATCATCGAATACAAATATTAAGAGCATTTGCAATAATAGCAGTAGTTATGATTCATACTAGTCCATCTGCAGCTGGGCAAGTTATATTTCGGCCATTTATAAATTTTGGCGTTGCAACTTTTCTTTTTTTGTCAGGATATCTGACTAAAATTGATAATAATGATTGGATGGGTTTCTATAAAAAACGAATCATTAGAGTGTTTATACCATATGTTATCTGGACCATTATTTATTGTATTTTGAGAAAATATTGGACACCCCAAGAATTCCTTTATAGATTCCTTACAGCAAAAGCGGCAGCGCCTTTATACTATATTTTTGTTTATATTCAGTTTGTATTATTGACACCATTTCTTGGAAAATTAGCAAAATCAAGATTTCAATGGGTAGGGTGGTTAATCGCCCCTATTGCTGTTTTAGTATTCCTCAAATCCGCAACCTATAGGGTTTAGTGGGATTTTGCTTGCAAAGCGACAAAATTCATTTTATTGTACATATTTCTTGCACAACAGAAATGT
>CADACD010000046.1 GCA_902786365.1 uncultured Lachnospiraceae bacterium
ATTAGGTGAAGAAAAATTAACTAATAAAAATGCAGTTAATCCTTGAATTTTAAGCAGTTACACTAATTGGCAATAAATGTGTTTCACGGATTCAGGTAAAAATTAATTTGCTTGACAAGTAGAATACCACCTCCTATAATTAAACCGTCGGTTCAATTATAGGAGGTTTGTTAGTTATGGCAAGAAGAAAAAAAGAATCACAAAGTGTGCATAGAAAGAATATAGCAATGGCTGCAGAGCAACTGTTTATGAAAAAGGGAATAGAAAATACATCACTGAATGATATATCAAAGGAAGCAGGGTATAGCAAGGCGACCTTATATGTATATTTTAAGGACAAAGAGGAGCTTGTCAGTGTACTGGTATTGGAAAGCATGCAGAAATTACACGATTATATGAACCATGCATTGGAAAGTAGCAGTAATACCAAAGAATGCTATGAAAAAATTTGCAATGCGATAGTAGAATATCAGGAGGAATATCCATTTTATTTTGGCATGGTACTTAAAACAATCAACATTGATTTTGAAACAACACATTTTTTGCCGGAAGAAAAGGAAACTTTTTTGGTTGGTGAGAGGATAAACGAGTTATTATATACTTTTTTGAAAACGGGAATAGAAAATAGAGAGATACGTTCCAATATTGAGATTTTACCAACCATTTTTTCTTTTTGGGGTATGTTATCAGGCGTTATCTTACTTGCTGCAAATAAAGAAGAATATATAACTCAACATTTAAAAAAATCAAAGAAAGAATTTTTGCTGTACGGATTTGATATGTTGTATAATTCCTTGGCAGTTGAGGGGAGGGGATAATAATGTCTAAAAAGTTGCTTGCATTATTGGGAAGTCCTCATAAAGACGGGGCAACAGGAACTATGCTAAAGTATGTTTTGCAAGAAGCAGAACAACAAGGATGGCAGATTACATTTATAAACTTATATGAGCAGAATATAGGTTATTGTAATGGGTGTCGAACATGTATTAAAACGGGAAATTGCGTAATTAAAGATGATGTGCAAGAGATTAGCAGATTAATTAGAGAGTGTGATGTTGTAGTTCTTGCGGCACCTGTTTATTGGGCGAATGTTCCAGCGGTAGTAAAAAATTTATTTGATAGGTTGTTAGGCGTGGTTATGGAAGAAACCAAAACATTTCCCAAAGCGAGATTATCTAAAAATCAAAAATATTTTCTGCTGACGGCATGTAACACACCAGCGCCATTTTCTTTCTTGTATGGACAAAGTACAGGAGCCATTAGGAGCATGAAGGAATTCTTTAAAACATCTGGAATGAAATATGTTGGAAAATGTGTCTGGGCAGGGCAGGATAAGCAGGTTATGCCTATACGCTTTGAGAAAAAGATAACAAAGATATTAAATCGATATGTTTAGAAAGGGAATGTTTATATGGGAATTGTTTTTGGATATTTATCGTTGATTTGTTTTTGCATGTTAGTGGCAAAGTGGATAGCGAGAAGATGTAATCTTATTAAATTTGATAAGGTTTTAATGAGAATTCATAGACCAGTAAGCCTATTATTAATTGTCTTTTGTATATTACATATTAGTTTTTGTATTCCGGTATTGAGGAACCGCAATATATTAGTAAACGTATCAGGAGTTGTGGCAGTTGTTTTTATGATTGTTTTAATTTTTTCTTGCCATGTACTAAAACAAAAAGACAGAAGGATGAAGTGGCATAGAATCTTGACAATACTTATGGCAGTATGTATTGTTTGGCATGTCGTTGTATATTTTATGGATTTTAGAGAATATCAGAGGAAAGTTGACAGTATAGTTTTTAAAAATATAAAATTATCAGATGTCGAGGATGGAACATATGTTGGAGAATATGATGCAGGATATATATATGCCAAGGTAGAAGTAATGATTGAAGATGGTAGAATTGTTTCAATAAATCTTATGGAGCATAGAAATGAAAGAGGAAAAGCTGCTGAGGTAATTGTGGATAAAGTAGTAGCAACGCAGAAAATTGATGTGGATGCAGTGAGTGGTGCTACCAATTCTAGTAATGTCATTAAGAAGGCAATTGAAAATGCAGTTACACAATAAAATTATGGGATGAAGACCATATTTGGTCTAGTGAAAAGCTGTACAGATTTGTTATTAATAAATATATGACTAGCAAGAAACTTAGCAAGTGGGTTACTCCGTATGGTGCATTATCGTTATGGTAGGTGTAAGTTGAAAGAGGTAGTGAAATATGGAAACATTTACTTTAAAGGGAGATAATAATAGATTGTACTTTAAGTCTAGCGATAATAAGGATGAGATAATTGATATTTTGAAAGAAGCATTTTATCATATGGATAAGAAAATATGTGGTCCTAGTGAGGATGTGTATGTGTTTTCAAAAGATGATGAATCTGTTTCTTTGATAGTAGATGTGTTTGAGGATGATATATTTATCTATTCAGAAGATGGAATAGATAAATTGAAGAATTTGTTTGCGTAGAGGAATGAATATATGAAGCATTATAGACAAGTTATAATAAACATTGAGGTAGAAGATGATCTGCCAGAACAAAAACTTGAAGAGTTAGTTGATAAGATTAAAGCAACAGTGGAAGAGAACACAGATAAAAAGGAAATTCAGTTAGATGGTGTCAGATTAAATTGATACTGAAGAGAAATCTATTTGAGGAGGTGTTATTGTGATTGAGATTTATACAACAAATATAAAGCAGTCTTTGAAGAATAAATGTTATTTTTCAGCGTTAGCATTAGCGCTTACTTTGCCTGATATGTGTGGAATGGCTGAATTTCCAAATGAGACATCGGTTGCAAAGCGATATATAGATTGGTACGACAATTATATAGGTCATTATATGAAGAATGATGATGGGATAGACAAAAGCAATCCATGGTTAAGTGGAGAAGTAATATATAATTTACGAAATACATTTTTGCACCAAGGTTCACCAAATGTTATTGGCTCTAAGATGAAAGAAACCGGTAATCAGTTGGATGATTTTATGCTTTTGCTTGGAGATGGAACGGTTATTCAACAAGCAGCGTTTTCTTTGGATTTAGGATATGGAGAAGTAACATATAGAAAGATATTAGTGGATGTCACATATTTGTGTGATTGGTTGTGTGATGCTGCTCTTTGGTATTATAGAAATAATGAGAATAAATTTGAGTTCAAGTTTAGTGTTATTACACAAGAAGAATATATAAAACCTATACAGATTGATTACTCAGATGATATTGTTGCAAAGATACTAAATAAGAAACTTGAAGAGTCAGGTAGCACAAAGAGAGTTGTTGAGAATCCTGAACATAATCTATTGAAGTCAATAAAAGAAGGAATGGATATAATATTTGCTGATGAAGAAACTAGAAAGAGATTTTTATCGGGCGATAGTACCATCACGTTAACAAGACCATCGACTGTTCCATTTAAATCAGAAAATAGTGGAAAAGTGATGAGTAAGAGAGAGGCGCAAATCAGATCATTCTTTGGAAGACATTTCAAGAAGAAAATATATGTGGAAAAGAAAGAAGAGATTATTTTGTCGGTACTTGAAGCAAAGACAAAACAGCAGGTTAATAATAATCTTATGAAATTCTTTAAGAGTGAAGAGGTAAAGATTATTTATCAACGCATGCAACCATTATTAAAAGATATGCCAGGAAAATGATGAGTTGATTTTGAAATAAATGTAGGATGTAAGAGTATGATAACAGATGATTTGATTGTAAAAATGACAGAGTTTAATGCAGGAGATCCCAAGAGAATCCAGCATTTTATAAAGGTATATGAATTTGCTCATGTAATCGGTGCAAAGGAAGGTCTTGATGAGAATACACTTAGAATTCTTGATATTGCATCCGTCATGCATGATATTGGTATTCGTCCTTCGGAAGAAAAATATGGTCGCTGTGATGGGAAACTTCAGGAACGGGAAGGTCCAGCTTATGCCAGAGAGATGTTAGCCATGTTTTCTGATGTCACAGAGACTGAAATAGATAGAGTTTGCTTTCTTATAGCACATCACCATACATATGAAAATGTTGAAGGGCTTGATTATAGGATTCTTCTTGAAGCAGATTTTCTTGTAAATGCTATGGAAGATGAGTTGAAAAAGGATGCTATTATCACTTTTAGAGATAAAGTATTTAGGACAAAGACGGGATTACATTTGATAAATACTATGTTTGGGCTATGTTCCATATGATATGCAATCGAGATATGGGAGCGTAAAAGTTCAAATTTTGTGAATTGAAGGAGTAGTAAAAAAATGATCGACGAAATATTTGGAAAATTAGAACACGATGGTTATGCTTATATAGGAAAAACTATAATTAATGCTTTTGGAAGCGAATGTGAGGCGAGTCTTCAGATTAATGCTGAAGAAGGTGATGACATTATCGCAGAACAATATGAAGCATATAAGTATTTTGTTGAAAAATGGGATAGCATACAGATGGATATCCTTAATAAGATATTGGCGTATTATAACTGCGAGGAAAAAGGTTCATATGGTCCTGATGATAAAGAAACCTTTAATGAGTGGTGGCCTGATATTAAAACAATCGATGAATTAAAAGATTATTTGCATATTGATACTATTATTATTCCAGAAGATTTTATAATGGAAAACATGGGTGGTAGAGGAGCATATGTCTTATTCAACCGAGATTGGGGCGGAGAAGATTATGATGATAATGGCGTAGCAGTTAGTATAGTGAATGAATGCGTTGACGAAGTGGGCTATAAGGATATCGCATATTAAATTCATATTTCTGAGTTATAGGAGGATATAGACTTGTTAAATTATAGGCTTATGTCAATTGATGATTACGAAGCAGTATATGATTTGTGGATTAAGTGTGGAAATGGATTAAACAATAAAGACGATTCACGTGAAGGAATTGGAAAATATCTAAATCGAAATCCCAATACTTCCTATGTTGCAGTGCTTGATGGAAATGTAGTAGGATGCATTCTCTGTGGACATGACGGGAGAAGAGGTATTATTCAGCATACCTGTGTATCATCGGACTGTAGACGAATTGGAATAGGAAAGAAGCTTGTTGACCTTGCTCTTGATGCACTTGAGAAAGAAGGGATAAATAAGGTCCTTCTTGTTGCTTTCAAAAAGAATGAGGGAGGAAATGCCTTCTGGGAATCACAGGGATTTACTCTTCGAGAAGATTTGAATTACAGGAACAAAGCACTTGTTGAAATGATTAGAATTGACCCGGATTATATAAATAAGGGGTCAAATTCAAATTTTTAGAATTAGACAAATTTGAATTTGTCGAGATAATGCAAGTTACTAATAAAATAGATTTGATTAACAAACACTAAGGAGATTTTGTTGAATAAGAAGATAATTGCAATTATAGCAAATTTAATATTGTTGATATGGTATTTCCTATCTATGTTTGGTATGAAAATAGGAAATAAAAACCTTGTTGAAGGTGCTGTGAAGGATGATATTTATGTGGTTTGTAACACAATTTATTAGCCATGAGTGGTACACAATATTTGGAAAAGGTGTTATGGGTAATGTAGAAAATAAGATTTCATATTTTAAAGACTGTATTCAGTTGGTACATGTGCCAGGAAGATATGTGCCTGACTTATACCATATTATTTTACATATGCTTGTTGTTGCAGCTTTTGTTGCTACAGTAATTGTGGCAAATAAAGAAGAAACTATAATTCTCGGTTTATTGATTAAGGTAAAGAAAGAAGGATGATCAGTAAAATGATAAAAGCAGTAATTTTTGATGTATTTGAAACACTGGTTACGCATTATAATTGTCCATTGTATTTTGGAGAACAGATTGCTGAAGATATTGGCATTTGTAATGAGAAATTTCAAGAGATATGGGAACCAGCAGGTGAAAGAAGAACAATTGGTAAAATATCATTGGAAGAATTGCTTGAAGAAATCTTAAGAAATAATAACTGTTATTCAGAAAAGTTATTAAGAAATATTACAGAGAAGAGAGTTGCGACTAAAAAGCTATGTTTTAATAATATTGATTCTGCTATCATACCAATGTTGAAAGAACTTAAACAATCAAAGCTAAAACTAGCAATTATTAGTAATTGTTTTTCTGAGGAAGTCCCCTTAATAAGAAATAATTCTTTTACAGAATATTTTGATGAAATGTTTTTATCATATGAGCAAGGAATACAAAAACCAAATCCTGAAATATATTTAAGGTGTATTAGAAAGCTTGAGGTAGAGCCAGAGGAATGTTTGTATATTGGTGATGGTGGTAGTAATGAACTAGTCGCAGCCAAGCAAATCGGAATGAATGCTTTGCAAGCAGGATGGTACATTATCAAAAGCGGACAATTGGAATCACGAAGGCAAGAACAGTTTCCGCTACTTAAACAACCAAGAGATATTTTTTCGTATATATAGTTGATAAGTATTTCAGTAAGGAGTTAAAATAATGAAAGAACATATAATGAAATTAACACCATCTCCATTCAAAATGATTAGAAATGGCAAGAAAACAATAGAACTTCGTTTGTATGACGAAAAAAGGAAATGTATTTCAAGTGGAGATAGAATTACATTCGTTAATACAGATGATGAAAATGAAGTTTTAAATGTAATGGTAGAGAATCTGTTTGTATTTAGTTCATTTGAGGAACTATATAAGAATTTGCCACTGCTTGAATGTGGATATACAGAAAACGATGTTTGTAAGGCATCACCGGATGATATGGAACAATACTATTCAAAAGATAAACAGAAGCAATATGGTGTTGTAGGCATAAAAATCAAACTTATTTAGGATATTGAAAAAATTTTGATACATGCTCGAGAAGTAATTTTGCATAGGCTTTATATAAAACCATCATTAAAACGGATGGGGATTGGTTCAAAGCTACTCGATACGGCGGAGCGCTGGATGCGTGAAAACGGCATTGTAGTTTCTAAAGTGCATTTAGGCTCGCCAAAGGAACAATGGTTTGAATCTTATGCTTTTTATCCGAAGCATGGATATACAGAATATGAACCAAGATACATGATGAAGGTTCTATAACTCCCAGTTATACATATATTTACATTGAAAGGAACAAGGGAAAACATGGAAAATAAAGAAATTAATATTGAATTACAAGATACTCAGTGGCAACGGGAATATATTGACCATGACAGAAATATTGCCAGAGCAATTGTTTATGATGAAAATGGAATGTTCTATTTTGTAAGAGCTGAGCGAGATGATGATTTTGGAAAAGCAACATTAATTGAAACTGCTGGCGGTGGAGTTGAGATGGGTGAGGAATTACTAACTGCTATTCAAAGAGAACTTAAAGAAGAACTTGGTGTTTCTGTGGACGTGGTATGTAAAATAGGAATTGTAAGTGATTATTATAATCTAATTCATAGACATAATATTAATAATTATTTTTTGTGCAAAATCAAATCATTTGGAGAAAAGAATTTGACTCAGGATGAAATTGAAAGCTTTCATTTATCTACATTAAAAATGTCTTATGAAGAAGCTGTTATGGAGTATGAAAACAGAAAAAGTACAAGGTTAGGAACACTTGTAGCAAATAGAGAATTACCTGTTTTGCATCGAGCAAAAGAAATAATTGATGGAATTAACTAAATCCCTGTTTGCTACGTTTTTTGCTCAACGGAGAAAGGAAATATTAATGAAAACGATAGATATTATAGGAGAAAATTATTCTTGTCAATGGGAAAAAACCAGAACTGCTTGCCGATGTATAATAATTGACAATTCAAAAATTTTACTTTCCTACGAAACAGTAAATGATCAATGGATGATTCCAGGCGGAGGTTTGGAGGAAGATGAAAGTGATGAAGCTTGTTGCATTCGCGAAGTTGCTGAAGAAACAGGAATGATTATAGAAGTATCAGAATGTATGCTTGAAATTGATGAATATTATGATGACTGGAAATGGGTTAATAAATATTTTGTTGGAAAAGTAGTTGGACATACTGAAATAAAGCAAACAGAGAGTGAGCGAGAAGTTGGAATGGTGCCAAAGTGGGTTCCTATTGCGGAGATTAAAGAAATATTCTCAAAATTTGATTCGTATGCGGGGATAGATGAAATGCGAAGAGGTATGTATAGAAGAGAGTTTACTGCATTATCTGAATTGATTAAATAGATTACATAGAAGAAATAATAGTAATTTACGGAGGAGCATTATGAATATTAACGAATATCAAAAATTAGCAATGACAACATTAAATCCTGAACTTACAAAAAAGGATGTATTGATAAATAGTGTTATGGGATTGTGTGGGGAATCTGGTGAGGCTATCGACATAGTGAAAAAATGGATGGCACAAGGGCATGAACTTGATAAAGAACATTTAGCGAAGGAACTTGGAGATATAGCTTGGTATTTGGCTGAGGCAGCAACCGCACTTGAAATACCTTTGGAGGATATTTTACAAGCAAACATAGACAAATTGAAGAAGAGATACCCTGATGGATTCGAGGTTCAAAAATCATTAGTTAGATTACAAGGGGATTTATAATTTGAATTTGCGATGGAGGCTAAAATGCTATATCGACCTTTAAAAGAAATAACATATCAAGATGCTCTAGAGGAACTGGAACGTGGGGATGAAGAATCTTTACTCCTGTTACCGTTAAGAGTAGGAGAATATCTTGACCAATGGAAAGAAGCGCAAGATATATGTCTTCGCCTGGCTAATCATCCGTCTGCGGCAATTCGTGCCAATGCGATATTAGGACTGGCATACACGGCGAGAACGAAGGGAATGCTGGATAAGCGAATTGTAAAGCCTTATATTTTGCGGGAATTGCGAACAAATGAAGAGTTCCGCTGGAGAATAGAGGACACCATTGATGACATCAATAATTTCCTCAAGTGGAATATTTCAAAGAAAAGCTAGTGAGACAAATTAGAATTTATGGAGGTAAAATATAGGTGATAGGAATCTATTTAAGCGGAACGGGGAATACGAAGCACTGTGTTGAGAAACTCGTGCATTTGATAGATGATACAGCACAATGTGTTCCGTTAGAATATCCGAAGATTACAGATATAATAGAGAAGCAGGACACAATTATTCTGGGTTATCCAACACAATTTTCCAATGCTCCATTTATGGTACGCGATTTTATTATAAAAAACGGTTATATATGGAAAGGGAAAAAGGTATTTTGTCTCAATACAATGGGGCTTTTCAGCGGTGATGGAACAGGGTGTGCGGCAAGAATTCTAAAGAAATATGGTGCAGAAATTCTTGGAGGTCTGCAAATAAAAATGCCTGATTCTGTTTGCGATAGTAAGTTATTGAAAAAAGGAATTGAGGAGAACAAGCAGATTGTTAAAAATGCGAATCAGCGTATTGAGCATGTTGCAGAACAAATCTTGCAGGGGAAATATCCCCAGGAAGGATTATCGCGAATAGCACATATCAAGGGACTGTTTGGACAAAGGCTATGGTTCTATCATAAAACGGTGGGATATTCTGATGAATTAAAAATAAGCGATGCCTGTATAGGCTGTGGTTTATGCAGTAAGAAATGCCCAATGGGTAATATTCAAATGAAAGGTAATCGAGCAATTCCCAGAAATCAATGTACCATGTGTTACCGCTGTATAAGTATGTGTCCGCAAAAAGCAATCACATTACTTGGCAATCAGGTGAGGGAACAATGTCGATACGAAAAATATAAATGATGTAGGTCGTAAAATCCCAGCTTGTCGAGCTGATACGTTAGACAAGAAACTTGTAATTTTTAGATCCATATATGCACAAAATATAGCCTAATTACTGCATATGAAAATGCTTGACGCTGTAGTAATGATAGATATAAAATGCGTTTGATTATTTTAGAAAGTGAGGGCATGCAAATGGTGGCATTTTTACGATTAAGAAATATCTAATGGCATGAAACTTCTGAAATAGTTTCGTGCCTGTTTGTGTACTCAAAACTATTTTAAAGGAGAAAATTTATGATATTTCAGGACAATGTTATTAAAGAGTATTTGAAAAATGTATATTTTATCACCGGAACACCATGTGGTGGAAAGACAACTATTTCCAGGGCTTTAGCACAAAAATATGGATTAGAACTGTTTGATATTGATGAAAGGTTTGATGAACATCAAAGGATTTCTGACCCTGCGCATCAGCCTGCAATGAATAAGCAGTTTAGTAGTGCAGATGAGTTTTTTGGAAGAAGCGTTGAGGAATATAAGAATTGGTTACTTACTAACACAAGAGAACAGTTGGATTTTGTGTTGCTTGATTTGATTCGCGCGTCTGCTGATAAAAAGGTATTATGTGATTGTCATTTAACTGTGGAACAGGCACTTATGTTCTCTGAACCATCAAGAGTAGTATTTCTGATAAAGGACCCATCAAATCTTGCAGATGAATATCGTGAAAGATGGGATCATCAGGGTTTTAATCAGTATATAAACTCTGCTTCAGATGTGGAAAGTGCAAAGAAAACTGTAAGCAGGACGTTATGCGAAATAAATATAGAACGCATAGAAGAAATAAAGAATAGCCAATTCTTTTGGTTAGAGAGAACGGATGCCAGTACGGTTGAGGACACACTTTGTCGAGTAGAAAGGCATTTGGGACTAATCAAATCTTAAAAGTGATAAATTGAAATTTTATTAACTGTATTAACTACAAATTAAAATCATTAGGAGAATTAAAACTTGAAATTATGAAAGATAGCAAGGAACTAATTAAACAGTATTCAGAAAGAATAAGAAAAGAGGTACAGGAAGATATAAGGATAGAATATGAGGATAATTGTATCATACTTGATGGAGATAAAGAGGAATTATTCATTACAATCTATGATGAAAATGAAGCAAGAGTATATTGGTGTAATAATTGTTTTATTTTTTCAGCAAGTCGTAATCTGTTTACTTCCTCGGATACGTATGGTGAAATTGTTTTTGAAGGAAAAGTAACGGAACAAAATTTATGTGATTTGGTAATTGACTTGTTATTACATATAAAAGATACATTACCGATTCAGATAAGTGAAGAAGAGATTGGGAAAATTCCATCTGGATATGATACTATAAAGAACTACTATATTGAAGTATCTGGTAATAAGAATAGCCCTTTATATGTTCAATCTAGTGAACTGCTAGATTCCTATTTAATGAAATAAATTTATCGTGGAGAATACATTATGAAAATTGAACCTAGAACTTATGATTTGAATGGGCGTAGCCTTGTTTTTAGAAGTGCAGAGAAGGAAGATGCTGAAATGTTGTTGCCGTACTTAAAAAGAGTATGTGGCGAAACTAGATTCTTACTTCGTGAGGCGGACGAATGCAAGGATATGACTATTGAGCAGGAAGAAGCATTTATTAACAGCCATGTAGAAAATGAGAAAGCCTGTCTTATATTAGCAGAACTTGATGGTGAGTATGTTGGCAATGCATCATTCGATGTGGCAGGAGGAAGCAGACGAAATTCTCACAGAGCTGATATTGGCATTGCTCTGTATTTGGACTATACAGGAATGGGTATAGGCAAGAGGTTGTTTGCTCTCATTCTTGAAACTATTGAAAAATGCGGCTTTGAAACAGCAGAATTAACGGTTGTAGAAGGGAATAATCGCGCAATACATATGTATAAGACTTTTGGCTTTATGGAAGTTGGACGTATTCCTAAAGCGAATAAATATGATGATGGTACATATGCAGCGGATATACATATGGTTAAATCGTTGAATTAAAAATACTTCAAATTCAAATTTAATTGTGAAAGGATAAAGTGTAATGGCAGAAACTATTGTTTATTTGGCAATATCATTATTAGTATCATTAATTTTTGTAATACTTGGTTTAAAACAGTATAAGTCAAAAACTCCAGTAACGATAAATACTGGAGAAAAACCACCTACTGAAGAAGAATTAACTAGTGTAACTGAATGGAATCATAGACACGGCAGAAATTTTATCATTTTGGGTTGTATGCTTTTTGTAACATTATCAGTTTTTGTTTTCTGTTTAGAAAGACTTGAAAATACAACTATTCAAATAGTAGTGTTTATTCTAGTTATATTTGGAGAAATAGCTTGGGTTGTAATTGAAGATTCTGTAATGAAGAAGAAAATGATAAAAAAGTGATAGAATTCAAATTTAATGAAATTGACAAATTAGAATTTGGAGATGCGTGGAATGAAAACCGTTACGATATGTGGAAGTATGAGATTCGAAAAAGAAATGATGGCAATATCATTCTTGCTAGAAACAAAATATAACTTTTGTGTGCTGCAATGTGTGTATAATACGGAACAGCACGATATTTCCGAACATGAGCTTGAAATGCTTGCCCAAGCACATTATCAGAAAATTGAATTGTCAGATGCTATATTTGTTTTAGATATAGATGGCTACATTGGTGAACAAGTATCAAAAGAAATTGAGTATGCTAAAACATTAGGCAAAGAAGTTATTTACAACTCAACATTTATTAAACAATAATACAAATTCAAATTTAACTTTATATGAAAGGTTGGTGCTGTTTTATGAAAATAGATATTATTGGTTCTGTTGCAAGTGGGAAAACAACATTGGCCAAAAGAATATCAAAGGAATTTAATGTTCCATATTATGAAAAAGATAATGTCGTTTGGCAAAGAACTTCGAGTGGAGATATTAAAAGAAGTCCAATGGAACGAGATGAATATTTTAATGATATTATTGGTAAAGACAAATGGATTGTAGAAGGTTCTCCGAGAGAGTTTGGATAAATCAAAGAAATGGAAAAGAAACATATAATTCAAAACCAACACTGAACTTTTTATGGTGGAACATTAAATGGGTATTTGAATTTAATAAAATAAAAAGAGAATTACTTCGAGAACTATGCAATTATGGGGATAAAGTGAGAATATTTAAACATTCGAAAGAGGCTTTTTCATTTATTGTTCAAAGATACTCTTGTTAATTAAATTGAAATTTAGCACCATGAACACAATTTAATAAAAATTCAGATATAGACGAAATTTCATATTAACAAAACAGGCGGTGGTATCTGCAATATAGATACCATCGCCTATTATTCGTCCTCGATATCTTCAAATCGTTCCCTTAGTGCCTGGTCAAACTCGGTAAGTAAGCGTCAAATCCTACGCCCCGTCTATATAGTAAGCGTCGCTTAATTGCGACGCTTACTATAGCAATCAGCCGGCAGACTTTTCGACCACGGCAGCAAGTTTCAAATGGAAAAATAAATCAAAAGAGAAGTATTTACACATATTGCGACAAATGGAAAGAATGGAAAGAATAGTATTTTTGCTATGACGATTTGTCATTACATGCTAAAGCATCACATTGGCTTGAAGATGGTATGAACATAGTTCAAATATCACTCCTGCTTGGGCATGAGCATCTACAGACCACAATGGTGTATCTTAATCATCATCATTTAAAATCCAAACCTTTTATTAGCAATCAACTGATTTGTTCTGCCATTATTACAAAGGTTTGGATTTAATTTTGGTTTGGATAAATGAGAAGATTGCGGAACAGAAAAAAAAGAAGCAATGCTGCAGTGATAACAGATGAATTTTTATAGAATCTATAGTATAATCAAGAGGTCGGATGAATGTCCGACCTTGATGATAATAAATTAGATATTCCCTATTTTTAAGAAGAAAGCATATAAGATTCGATATGAAAAATAAATAAGGAAGCAGTTCTAAAATGTAGCATTTGTACCAGAGAACTTGTGGTTGGATTTTAAGATATGCATATCGTACACTTTGACGAGAATATGTTGATTGGGGATGCAGTGGACCTGGATGCATTTATGGAAATGTATGGTGTGGAAGCAATTTCCAAGGAATATTTGTAATTATTAGGGAAAAGAAAATTTGAATTTGAAGGTGAGAACATGATGGAGTGGATAAACATTTTTGGGGCAGTATTTATAGCAGTAATCATGGTACCCAATATTATTTTTACATTAAAGTGTAAAGATGGTTTTGAAAATAAGTGGAATAATAAAGGTGTTGAAGTTGTAGAACAGATAGGAAGATTTGGGTGTTTCGGATTTATGGTTGTCAATATTCCTGGAACCTGGTTCGGTTGGTGGTCTGATGAAGCTTTTGCGATATATTTAATAGCAAATGTCGTTTTAATTATACTTTATTGCGTGATATGGATTATTTGTTTTAGAAATAATACGATTTTTAAAGCATTGACATTATCTATTATCCCATCCGTAATTTTCATCTTCAGTGGAATTATGAGCAGGTCTGTATTATTGATTGTAGCATCGCTATTATTTGCACCTGCACATATATTGATTTCATATAAAAATGCAAAGTATTAGATGAAATTGAAGATGACGGAGGGAAAGAAAGTGAAAAAAGCATTGTTGGTAATTGATATGCAGAATGTATGTGTTGGAAAAAATCACGCTACATACTTTAAATATGATAATGAAATTCTGATTCAAACTGTAAACGAAGTTATTGACGCAAATGAAAGTAATGTGGTTGTTTATATCAAAAATATCATGAAGAAAAATTTAATAAATAAGCTTGCACCATTTAAGGCTTATGAAGGAACTGAAGAAGTGGAACTAGTTAGCAATCTTCATGTTATATCTGATTATGTTTTCATAAAATATGAGGGAAACGCATTTAGCAATCCTAAACTTAATGAGTTCTTAAAAGCACATAAGATTGAATGTGTGGAAATCGTAGGAGTTGATGGTGGTGGGTGCGTAGCATTGACTGCGTTAGGGGCCATAAAAGAAGGCTATAGTGTAATACTTAATGAATCAGCTATCGGAACAATGTTTAATAAGAATAAAGAAAAATATTTTAAAAAGCTTCGAGAAGCAGATGCAAAAATTATTTAGATAAATATAAGGCACTCAAAACTTTCAGTCATGCGGAGAGATTGAAAGCAACAGAAACTTTGAATTTTCTGTTGAAATGTAGGTGGAAAGGATGTGTGGCATGAATCGTATATATTGGGATATAGATAAGATTTCAATGTTGACAGACCATTTGGATGCGTCCGCACATAGTCATGGCATGATACAGTTTTTTCTGTGTTTGGAAGATGAGTTAGAAATTAGAGTAGGCAAAGAAAAGATTACGTGTTCTTGTATTCTGGTAAATAAGAATGTCAGACATTCTTTCAAAGCGAATAGTAAAATTCATTTTACATGTGTGATAGAACCAGTATCCGATATCGGTATAAAATTGAATTGTATATTGAAAGACAAAGACTATTGTATTGTGGATGATAGTAAATCAAATGAACTAAAGAAGATAGCAATGGATATGAAAGATACATTTGATACAGAAACATATAGAAAGTTTATAGCTGAAATGTACGAATGCTTTGATATTCCATATTCGAATAAACAATTTGATGATAGAATTTTAGTTTTCCTTAAGATGCTTGAACAATGTAGTTGTGAAGAGCATTCGATAGAGGAATATGCTGGAAAATTGTGTATTTCAGCAAGCCGATTATCTCATTTATTTAGTGAACAGGTAGGGATAACGCTTAAAAAATATTTAACACTGCATCAGTTAGAAAGAGCATTTCAAGATTTATTAGCTGGGAAACGGATAACAGAAGCAGCATTAAACGCAGGATTTGATTCACCATCACATTTTGCATCTACAGTAAAAAGGATGATGGGGCTTCCGGCGAGAAGTACAGTAAAAGATAGCGAATTTTTGAAAGTTTATTAGAGGTTTGTTTTCTATAATAGAGCCATAAGAAGAAAGAGAGGCGATATTATGGAGAAGAAATATCTTGAAATGACTAAAATGCTAAATTTCGATGTAGAGAGTATACAGTCTCTTATAAAAAATCGTAAATGGATAGAATTAGATGAATATAACAAAATAGCTGCCATTTATGATTTCGTAAGAAACGAGATATTGTTTGGATATAACAGTTCAGACTTATTGTCTGCAGAAGAAGTGTTAAAAGATGGATACGGGCAATGTAATACAAAGGCAACTTTACTTATGGCGTTGCTACGAAGTGTAGGAATACCTTGCAGATTGCATGGCTCTGAAGTAAATAAACATTTTCAGCGAGGAGCTACATCATGGTTAATTTCCGTATTGGCGCCGGAACGTATCGTGCATACTTGGGTAGAAGTTCTATACTTGGGTAATTGGATTGCACTTGAAGGTGTGATTACAGATGAAAGTTATATGAGTGCGATAAAGGATAAGCATAAAAATGTTAGAGGAGCGTTTGCTAAATATGCGGTGGCTGTATCTAATTTAGAAAGGCTTAATCTTAATTGGCATGGAGAGGACACGTTTGTACAAAATTATGCTGTAGTTGTGGATTATGGAGTATATGATAATCCAGATAGCTTCTTTGAACAACATCGCCAAACATGGAGTAAATTGAAAAATTTTGCTTATGTGCATTATGGAAGAAAAGTAATGAATAGAAATGTCGATAAAATACGGAAAAGAATATAAGTATGCACACGCAAATTTCAGTTTCATGTTGCTTTTAATAATTGAATATTGAATGATTTTACATAGCCGTTAAGGAGTAATTTTTGCTCCCTAGCGGCTTATTTTATTTTTCAAAGTAGGAGGTGAGAAAATTGAAAATTAGAAAGGTTGATGACAAACCGATGGTCATTCACACCAAGGAGAAAGCCAAGATTCATGCCCACGAACCGAAGGGAGCCAAGATTAAGGGGAGTAACATCTATACAGTAGAGAGAGGTCCTAAGACAGCTGGTGCAAAGGTAACTGATACGGATAGAAAGAAGTCATATCGTAAGAGTACCATTCATCAGTCAGAGTCAAAGAATAAGGGACTATCAAGATTCAAGCGAAACTTAAGAGAGTCCAACACTTCCATCAAGACCAAGAATGCAAATCTTCACGTTGCAGGAAGAACCGGAGCACTTGCAGCTGGAGCAGTAACGAATCAGGTGGAAGGCGGTCAGGAGGTATCGCAGGCGGCATATCTTGCATATGAAGCAAGCCGACCTGTTACCGGAACAGCATCCAAGGGAGCGTCACTTTTTAGAAAGAAAGCAGCAGCTGAGGTGAGAAAACGTATCAAAAAGGTGGAAGCAGGAAAGAAGCTAGCAAAAAAGACCGCAAAGAAAGCTGCCAAGGATACCGCAAAGACTGCGGCTAAGGAGACTGCGAAAGAGACAGCAAAGACTACAGCTAAGATTGTAACGAAAACTGCAACAAAGGCAGCGACAACAGCGGCAGGTACAGCTGTTGCACCGGGAGTTGGTACAGCTATCGGAGTAGCAGCCGGGTATGCGGCAGGGGTATCTATTGAAATCAAAGATGAAAAAATGACGAACCGGAGCAGAAAGATTAAATTCTTTCTCAATAAGATGAAGGCTCAGGAAAATCAGACCGACAGCTTTGCCAAGCTTGTAAAGGATCTGATTGTAAGAAAAGCGATTACCTGGATAAAGGTAGTTGCACCAATCGTAGGACTGGTACTTTTACTGCTTGTTCTTGTAGTTGCAATGGTTGCAGTCCCTGTAATTGCTGTGATTGCAATACTTTACAACTCACCATTTGCCCTATTCTTACCACCACTAGAATGGGGAGATACTGTGCAGACGGTCACAAGTGCTTATGTGCAGGAGTTTAACCGGGATGTTAATACGAAGGTGAATGAGCATACCGGATGTGACATTGGAGAGCTTGTCTATGTGGATTATGAGGGAATGGAAGAAAAACCAAGTAATTACTATTACGTTATGGCGGTCTATATGGTTAAGTATGGTGTGGGAGACACAGCAACAGTCATGAATGATAAGTCAAAAGGGTGGCTGCAGGCTGTTGTTAATGATATGTGTTCCTATACCACAAGCACCGGTACAAAGAATGTGGAAGAAACAGATGATGAGGGCAATGTTACTACTGTTACAAAGTCAGTCCTGTATGTGAATGTAACCTTCAAATCATACCGGGATATGATTTCGGTGTATGGATTTGACGCTAACCAAGTGGAAATGCTTGAGCAGATTATGAGTCCGGAGTTTATGGGACAGCTTGGATATGCTGGAAGCGGAAGTGGTGGCGGAGGCGGAAGTCCCGGATTAAGTTCCATGACAGAGGATGAAATCAATGCAGTTCTTAGTGGTATTACAGACAGCAGGCAGAAAACAGTCTGCTCTTATGCACTTCACAGAGTGGGTTATCCTTACAGTCAGGATTTAAGAGACAGCGGTAACTATTATGACTGCAGTTCCTTAGCCTATTATTCATGGAAAGATGCAGGTGTGGATATTAGTTACGGTGGGGCAACCACAGCGGCAGCGGAGGCACAGGGACTGGATGAAGCCGGAAAGACAGTCTCCTTTGATGAGTTACAGCCGGGAGACCTTATCTTCTACAGTTTTACAAGCAATGGAAGATATAAGAACATCAGCCATGTGGCAGTATATGTCGGAAATGAAAGTCTTGGTGTGGTTTACCGGGATGTGGCAAGCACAGGAAAGATTGTTGTGATAGGAAGACCATAACAGGAAATTTGCAGAGAGGGCATAGTCCAATAACATCCATTCTCTGACGCAATGTCTCAGCAGATGGAATTGTTCTTGTAACCCCAAGTGCAAGTTTGTAATAATCCGGGTCAGCCGACATTTCC
>CADACD010000047.1 GCA_902786365.1 uncultured Lachnospiraceae bacterium
CTTTCAAACAAATCTATGATTCATTCTCGATAAACGATGTCCGCTTGAAATTCTTTTGAAATTTCAGGGATGGTTTGCTGTTTAGTTATCAATGTTCATGTCTTTAGGTCTTTTGAACCGGCTCGATTAGTTTATCAAATTTGATTTCTTTTGTCAAGAACTTTTTAAAACTTTTTTTCGAGCAAACAGATTGAAATCTGTTAGCGGAGAGGGTGGGATTCGAACCCACGCGCCCTTGCGGACAAACGGTTTTCAAGACCGCCTCGTTATGACCACTTCGATACCTCTCCAAAGCGTTACTTAAAAATGATACCTTATTTTTTTATTTTTGTCAAGGCTTTTTTTCATTTTTTTGTTTTTATTTTTTTGCACTCTTTAGCGCGAGAGTTAGTATATCATTTTAGTGTTTATATGTCAACAACTTTTTTTATTTTTTTTAAATTTATTTTTTTCAACTACTTTTTATGCTGTTTTATCTGTTTTTAAAGCGTTTTATTCTTTAAACTTCAAATTCTTCTGAAACCTACTTAATAATCATTACTTTTTACCATCTCATTTATTCTTCTCAAAAATCATATAAATCCCACTCTTCCGTCTTCCAGATGATACACTGCACCAACGAAACTTAATCTATATTCTTTTTCATCCTTTTGAATCACCAGACTACTTTCAATAATCACACAACTATGCTTTACATTCTTGCAACATACTTTATAAGCCTCCTTTTCACTGCCTACTGCTTTTAAAATATCATTGGCAATATATTAATATAGCCATATACATGTCCACTAATTACAGCATTAATTGCTCCACAATTTGTATAACCAAGGACGACTACAAGTCCGGTTCCCAAAATTCTTCTATCTGTTTCATGTTCCCCAGTTGATGAGAATCAATTACATTTCCAGCAACTCTGATGATAAATGAAAACTGCCGAAACTCTATTTCTATTTGATTGAAATATTTATTTTCATGAAATATGGTTGTCGTCTTTCAAAATTTAATATATAATCTCTTAAAAAATATAAAACAAAAATTTTAAAGGATGGTAATTTTATGAAACTTAACAAAAAATGTATGCTATTGATAACAGCCATTTTGATCTCATTGCTGATGTTTTCAGGCTGTTCACTAGCAAAAAAACACAGCTCTTCTAAAAGTGATTCCAAAACTGAAACCACCAAAAACTTATTATCTTCTGAGAATACACAGGATGATTTAAAAGATTCCTCTGATGACTCTGATGACAACACCGACACCTCTGATAATAATGACAGCGAAAATTCTGTCGATTCTTCCAATGTTTCATCCGCCGAAAGCACCATTACTCCTGCCGTGTGGGAAGTAACTGATACAAACGGCAATACTATTTATATGATGGGTTCGATTCATATGGCAGATTCTGATGCTACAGTATTGCCAGAATATTTCGAAAATGCTTATGCAGGTTGTGATTACCTTGCTGTTGAATGTGATATCACAAATGTCCAGTTAAACAGTATCTCTGCTTATAAGCAATTAATGTATCTTGACGGCACCACAATCAAAGACCATGTTTCAGCTGAAAGTTATGATAAGGTTGTAGAAATATTAAAAAATGCCGGACAATATATCAGTTCCTATGACTATATGAAACCTATTATGTGGGTTGATCTTATCGAAATTGCGGGTGCCAACAAGTGCGGTCTTTCTGATAAGTATGGAGTTGATGTTAATCTTATTAACAGAGCAAAAAGTGAAGGCAAGGAAGTTCTTGAGGTAGAATCAGTTGAATTTCAGTATAGTCTTTTGGCAAATTTATCTGATAACATACAAAGTATGCTTTTTGACAGTATTGCACATGATGAGATTATAGAAACGACCATAGATGAAATAACTTCTCTTTATGACAAATGGAAAACCGGTACTATGACCGCAGAAGATGCGTCTGAAAGTACAGACGATGAAGATTTAACAGAAGAAGAGGTAAAACTTCTTGAAGAATATAATAATATACTTCTTTATAACAGAAATGTCGGAATGGCTGACAAAGCAATAGAGTATATGAATGATGGTAAGAAAGTAATGTTTGTTGTCGGCGCAGCTCATTTTTATGGCGATAAAGGAATCTTGAAATTGATGGAAAATGCAGGTTGCACTGTTAGCCGTATCACACCGGATTCTGAAACCGTTTCCGAAATGCCGGATGCAGCATAATAACGTAACTGTTATTAGCATGCCTGACACAGCATAGATTAACACAATTGTTTATTGTATTCATTTTTTTTGATTGTGAAAATAAAAAGAAGAAAAATGTATGGATTGTTTTTCCTCATCTTTCTTCTTTTTTCACTTTTGTAACATGTTTTAATTCTTCCAAATGTCATTGGCTGACAAAAAAAACAAAACTTAACATATGTATTCCTCTATCCCATTTCCTAATTCAGTCCGTTTCGTTCCTCTTTGAATGGTTTTCTTGTATAAATCAATAACTTTTCTTCGCAAGCTCCAAACCGGATAAAATTTTTCCTTGCCTGTGCAAGGCTCACTTTGTTAGCTCCACCTTCTAATTCTTCATCCTCTATCTGTATCGGATCATCTTCCCAATAACAAACAGGACATATCTCATAATTTCCTTTATTGTCCGAAAGGGTATAGTATCCACAGCACGGACATTTATAATTCACCATAATCACTCTCCATTCGCTTATATAGACCTCCTCTCATTTCTTCAGAACATACTTCATCATCAATGTGTCGCCATATACAACGAACTTGTATTAGCTACCGGACTCATAAGAACCTTACCACTGCCACGATATACATTGACCAGTCCTTCTCCACTAGTTGCAGAACCTAGCAATGTTTTTGTTGAACGTTCTACTGTAAACTGTAATGTGGATGACCAGCACACTGCCATGTTTCCATCTATTTTAAGCACATCGTTCTGTAACTCAATCTCAATCAATTCCTCTCTCGGAACATTACTTTCCAATACAGCTACTCCCGTACCATTAAGGCAGAGGTTGAACAATCCTTCACCTCCTGCAATCGCCGATGAAAATGATGATCTCGAAACTACACTTCTATGCACAGTTCCATCACATGCTAAAAACATTCCGTCTTCCACAACAAGACCACTTCCCCAGGATGCTACATCTTCAAGCAAAAGATATTTGTAAGTCGGCTCAAGCACAAGACTTCCCACACCGACATATTCCGGCTTGATGGCAGATTCCTTTGTTACTGCTCCCTTTACAATTTTCCCAAGAAAATCTCCGGCACCCTTTATACCTGTTGTTGCCTGCACATCACCACATATCCACTGCATAGCTCCAGCCTGTATCACAACTTTATTATTTCCGGTAAGTGAACAGACTACCTGCCTTCTGTGAACTCCCATACGCTGCATGTAATATTCAGACTCTGCATTGCCAGGTGCTACACTGGCATCCCTCATATACTCCAATACTGCAAAATTCCCTTTCGAATCTACAAGTTTTCTTACATTGTTTTCAAGTTTTACATTATACATTTTTATACCTCCACAATTTTATAAACTTTCATTCTCAGCCAATCCATAACAGGCAAGCGTTTTCATACAGAGTATCCCAATCTGCTTCTCCTCCTTTCATACTCATTATTACCCTATTGAGTTATTACTTTCAAATTTTATCAGAAATTTCATAAACTTCTTTCGCGCATTTTTAATGATATTTTCATCTCTCGTATTGAGTGCATTCTCAAATTCCTGCATATTCATATCTATCACAACTCTGTCTACACCAAGGCTTTCCTCATAGAGCCTTTCACCTTTGAAAAGTAACAGTCTGTTTTCTTCCTGGTCTCGAGGATGGATTTTCAAAAATCCGATTTCTTCAAATCTCTTTTCAATTTCTTCATCTGTCATATTTACACTTTGGTTTTTAAACACCTGTTTTTTCATTTCTCCGGTAGACAAAACTCTTACCTGCACTTCCAAAAGTGAATTGACATCATAGGTGTATGTAACATCTATCCCTTCCACTCCTGCCTTTGCAGCCGGAACATTGACAACAATTTCTCCGAGATAGAGATTGTTCTTTGCAAAGCGGCTCTCACCCTGAAGTACATCTACCCTCAGCTTTCTCTGATTGTCATAAGACGTATAAAATGTATCTGTTCTGCTCGCCGGAATGACAGTATTTCTCTCTATAATCGGGTGGTAATGTCCACCTTCCTTACTGCCGTCTTCTCTGTCAATTGTCACTTCTGTTCCAAGCGTAAATGGGCATACATCTGTGAGAATCAGCTCTTTTACTGCCTCATTTCTCTCTTTCATAGCACCCTGTATTGCAGCACCTAACGCAACTGCCTCGTCAGGATTGATGCTACAGTCCGGTATTGTCCGAAACATTCTCGCCACAAATCTTCTGACCATGCTCATTTTCGTAGCTCCACCTATCAGGACAACTTTATCAATATCAGTGATTTTGATTCCGGCATCCGTGATACTTCTCTTGACCGGTATCTTAATCCTGTCAAATAATTCGCTGCACTTTGCCTCATATTTCTTCTCATTTAATACAAATTCAACAGCTTCGTCATTAATGATACATTTCATCGTTCCATTTTCAGATTCGTCTAAATTCACTTTGCAGTCTTCTGCTTTTTTTCGGATATGCTCCAACGTCTTATCATCTAATGATTCCTTGTCAATTTGGGGATTCGCCTCAAAGAACATATCAATGATGATATTCGTAAAATCTTCACCCCCAAGAAAATTGTCGCCCGCCACAGAATGAACTTCCAATATATCACCAAATATCTCGAGAATAGAAACATCTAATGTTCCGCCACCCAAGTCAAAAACAAGAAATTTAGAATCTTTTTCTTCCTGATACAGGCCATATGCCACTGCTGCAGCTGTCGGCTCAGAGATAATTCTTTCCACCTTAAAGCCTGCCATCTCACCTGCCATCTTGGTTGCTCTTCTCCTATCTTCATTAAAATATGCGGGTACACTGATGACTGCCTCTGTGATTTCCTGATTTAAAAAATGTTCTGCATCCTCTTTTAATGCCTTGAGTACAAGAGCTGACAACTCCATCGCACTGAACTCTCTGTCCTTTTCATATACAACACCGTTTTCAACACGTTTGTCTCTGCCAAGTCTGAACTTCTTATTACTTCCCATATCACGCTTGAAAACACTTGCCGATGAATCCGGATATAAAATAGCCCTTTCCTTCGCTGTCTCACCGACATATACCTGCCCTTCATCATCAATGCTGACCACTGATGGTGTCAAATTCTTCCCCAGTCTGTTAGGAATAATTTTAGCACCTTCATTTGTGTAATAAGCTATCAAACTGTTCGTAGTTCCTAAATCAATTCCTACTATCATATTCTCACTTTTCCTTTTATACATTGTCATAACTACATATTAAAATTATCCAACAAATTTACCTATGTACTGCTTATAAACATCATTCATCTTTTTTTAAACCGTCAATAAATCTTGTAATATACTTTCTATTACTTGCTCCTCCGTTTTCAAGTGCTATTTCATATGCCTTTCTCGCTTCCTCTATATTTCCTTTTAATTCCTCAAGAAAACCTTTGGCAATATAATATTCAAAACACTTCCATCTATCACAGCTCTTACAGATGACACATTCATTCATTTTTTCCAAATATCTGCTCAAATTTTCAACATCTTTCGCAGCATAAAAATACACTAATAAATTATAAATTCTAATTCTGCTATATCCGTCTTCTTTCACCCATGTGTTGATATCTGTATATTGCTCTTTTATATACTGATTGAACTGATTGAAATACATTTCAGAATGAGTATTGTCTCCTGCAAATGCATAATAAGTTGCAAGACTCAAACTACATTTAATTTTATAATAATCTGATAATTCCAATTCGAACATCTTCTTGGCATACAAAATCGCTTTTTCCATATTCCCATAATCTTCATCAAAGAATGTTCTTAAACAGTCGAGTCCATACACTTTTCTTTCAGGATTTTCTTCTATAAATTTTAAATATTCCTCTTCTGCTTCCTCAATCTTATCAATCTGGTTACTTTGACTTAAAGCATCTAAAACCGTTCTGTATCCCAGGAATTTTTCATAGCTTGTCTGTCCTTCTATGATTGCACTATTTGCAAGTTCCATCAATTCATCTGTTCTGTCAGTACGTATATACAACTTAATCAGATATTCCAATGCCCATTCCCTGTTATGCTTATAACCTTCTTTGATACAAGGTTCAATCTCATCATATTTTTCGAGTGCAAAACAATTGTAGACATATTTTGTGTACTTTGCAGTATATTTGTCATCTGACTCTCTTTCTAATATCTCCTTACATAATTCATATGATTTTTCAAAATCACCTTCATGTCTGTATACTCTCTCAAGCAATTTTTTTGCCGGAAAATAATCCGGATTATTTTCCAAAATGGTAAGCACATCTTTTTTACATTCAGCAATTTCAAATCTCTCAAGGTAGATTTCTGCTCTGATTGTCAGTATTTCATTATCCGAATACACTTCTATCTGTTCATTAATATATTTTAATGCCAAATCAATGTCTTCACTTTTCTTATCATTTCTAAATTTGAAGAGATAATATTCTGCGAGGTATCTGTTAACTCTGAATTGCTTTGGATTTTTTTTGTATACATTGATAAATAGTTCAAACGCTTTATCATCTTCATCCATGTACCAATAATCTCTTCCCATACTCAGATTATAAGAGTGTATTGACTCCTCTGTATATGACAGTGCAAGCAATTTCTCATAATATTCAATCGCCTTTTTATATTCACCACGTCTCTCATAATAAGATGTTAAAATTCTGTAACCTCTCAGCTTGTGTCCCGGATAAATCTCAATTCCTCTACTAACTTTACCAATGACGTATTCTTCATTGTCATTCAGAAAGGCCGCATAGAAATAGAACTCTGCAATTTGCTTTTTTGTAAAATCATTTTCACCTTCTTCTACGACAATCCTTTCCAGACATTTATCTATCTCTTTGATATCATGCGAATCCGAATTTAAACCATACTCAAAATACAGTTCCAAAAACTCCACTGTCGGACTCTTTACACCATTTTCCTTTGCCTGTTTTAATAACTCTCTTGCATTATCTTCTCTTCCATAATCAATGTATGACATCAATGGATAAATATAGATATGTGGATTATCAAGGTTATTCGTCATGATTCTTGTAATAGTATAATAATCATCTATCACATTCTGTGGATAATCTAACATATAAAATGCATGCTGTCTTAACATATATGGTGCATACCATTCTGAAACCACATTAAGCGTCTCGTCACATATATCAATACATTTGGTGTATTCTTCCCTGTCAAGATAAATAATCGCTGCCTCATTCTGAAAATAAATTTTATCTCTTAAATCTTGTTCTACCTCTAATGATTTCTCGGCATATTCAATTGCTTTATCTAAATATTCATCTGCTGTTTTATATTCTTCTTTTCCTACATCACTATTTTCTAATAGTTTAACCGCTTTGTCATGATACGCCATTCCTGTTGTCGCCAAGATGAGTCCATGCCTCTTTATCATTTTATCCTCATCTTCACCTTCGGAACCCTTTTCTCTTACTTCGTCAATCAGCTCCGCAGCACGCAACAGAGATTCTATCGCTTTATCATATTGCTTGGCCCTGTAACAGCACCTTCCCATCAAATTGTGATAAGAGTATTCATTTTTTTCTCCCGGCTGTGGCTTTTTGCTTTCAATATACTGTATACATTCATCAAATTTCTCATTTTGGAAATAAATCCAACCCAATTCAAATGCACTGTCAATATCACCTGCATCAGCTTTTTCCTTATACATGCTAATCAGCATTTCATTTGACTGTACCATGTATTCCATAAACACAGGATAATCTGCATATTTCTCCATATAGTCTATGCATAAATCCTTGGTCTTTTTATATTCTCCTGCATCTAAATAGTAGCGCAGATTATCCGAAATAATAAACAGATTGCAATTCATTTGCTCTAATACTTGTCTTATTTTTTCCGCCTTTTCCTTTTCACCTGTCACTTCATATCCAAGTGCATACGCTTCTAATATAACTGCACTTGATTTGTCATCTAATATGTCACCTATATCTTCTCCTACCACTTCTCTTACATCACTAAAATATTGCTTTGTTTTCTCATGATCTTTCTCATAAAAGGCAATGATTTCTTCTATTATCCTGGAATAGACATGACTTGCTTTCATTTGATTAATTTCAGCCAGTTTCTCTTTTAATACACCAAAGTCCCTTTTTTCTATCTCTGTGATTACAAGCTGGTTTACCATCTCATCCATACATTCTGATATGCTTCTTATAAGCAGGTCAGGATTTTCGTTTATATCTCCACTAAAATAAGTAAAATATCTATCCTGTGATTCTGCCAGCATTTCATTTACAATGAAATCAAGATAATTAGATGGAAATTTTTCAGACCAGGCATTCTTATTCTCAACAACTTTAAAAGTTTTCTCTACCTTTTTCCACACAAAATCCGGTACATAATAATTATTTATAAAAAATAAGAGCAGTCTCTCACATGCCATATCCTGTGTGTCTAACGAAATACAAAGTTCATTATCAAAGATTCTGTTCCATTCTGTCTCATCAAGCCTTCTGTCAAAATCATTATAAACTTCTGTGATATGATTTATCCAGATATCGTACTCATCTAATTCTTCCTCTTCCGATTTTGAATAATTTAGGGCAGTATCATAGGCTTCTCTTAATCTTTTAAACCCTTCCGGATCATCCTCCGGATTGACACTGACAAGCTTGCTTCTATATGCTGTCTTAATCGCTTTCTCGTCTTTCGTCTTCTCTATTCCCAAAACTTCCCAAATTTCATTGTTATGCATTGCTGTACCTCCATAACTTCTTTTAAATAACAGGCGCAAATTTGCTACTTGTTCACAAGTAAACAGCTAACAAATTTCTGTGCATGTTTCTTACATGTATTCATCCCATAATCCCACAATTTCAACTTCGCCGTCTCGTGGAAGTAAGTCATAAATCATGCGTGTACATTCTCTTGAAATTTCTCTTCCAAACTCATGTGTCTTATATTTATCACTCTGTTCCTGAAGATATTCTACATCTGTCTCCACATCATGTGTTAACCCTTTTTTTATTTCTTCCATAATCTCTTCAAAACTCATTGTCTTCACCTAGGCATATCCTGTATGCCCTTTCCTTTCTTTCATATTGATTCTAATTACACTTTCATTCATTGATTTTTGAATTTTTCATCATACTTCATAAAACTCTGCTTCTCCATTTACCGGATTTCTGTTTCGGTAATTGAAGTAATATGTTTTTTCTCCATCAGGAAACTGAAAGGTTTCCCTGCATTCCATATGCCTGCTTTTATTAAAATGTAGTGCCTTATCAAATCCGATATAATTTTCTATCACATTTTGTAATTCATCATCCTGCAATTTCTGCTGATGAACAAAATCTCTCATAATATCATATCTTTTTTGTGCCGCCGGCTGTCTTATATTATACTCCTTTTCGATATAATATTCAGCAAGTTTTTTATACATTTCAAAAGGAGTATCAAATAATTTTTCAATATATGGCAGACTTCTGATAAAGAATCGTGAATTATAAAATATCTCTATCATATCACTTATCTGTTCAAGCATCACAAACTCGCCATATGACATCCACTTTGTTGCAAGAACCTGATAAGGTGAATCTGACGAAGATATAATCCCAAATTCTTCACATCTTTTTTGTATTTCTGTGCCTTTTAATACTTTTAAAAATCCCAGTTGGAACTGATCTGACCTCATATTATATACCCTGTTAAAAGACTTTTCAAATATCTGCATATCTTCATAAGGAAGACCGGCAATTAAATCTAAATGAATGTTAATATTTTCTTTCTCTCTTATACTTCTCACTACATACTCAATTTTATCAATCTCTGCTTTACGGTTCACAAATTTTAATGTCTTTTCATTGGTGGATTGAATTCCAATCTCCATCTGTATCAGCCCCGGACGCAGTGTTTTTAAATATGCTATTTCCTCATCAGTAATCAGTGCTGCTTCAATCTCAAAATGGAAGTTTGTTATTCCATTGTCATGCTCATTAATATACTTCCATATTTCACCTGCATGATGATGACTGCAATTGAATGTCCTGTCTACAAATTTCACCTGCCGAACATTGTTATCCAGAAAAAACTGAAGTTCTTTTTTGACAATTTCAATATTTCTAAACCTAACTTTTCTGTCGATACTAGAAAGGCAGTATGAACAATTAAACGGGCATCCTCTGCTCGACTCGTAATAAATGATGCGATTGTCAAACAATAAAAGATTATTGTATAAAAATGGTATCTTGTCCATATCAACTATTGGTGCATTACCTGTAAATTGGATTCCATTTTCTGTCGGGAGTGCAAGACCTTTTATGTGATATAATGTATCTGTTTTATTTTCTGTCTCTATCGTCGTTGTTTTCTGTACGCTGTTTAACTTTGTAGTATTGCCTGATTCCGGTATATCATTCAATTCTTGCATATTGATTGATTCTTGTTTTGTATCTGCTACAACCATCGCAGCAACATAATCAACCAATTCTGTAAATATCTGTTCTCCTTCACCCAATATGCAAACATCTGCCTGCTTTTCTATGTTCATCTCATAGTCATGATTGGCATTTACATTTTCTTCTGCCCGCACAAGAAATTTTTCCGGTGCATTGGTACTCTCCGGTCCGCCTACCCAGATTTTCACGCTCCGACCTTTTATTTTCCTGATATCACTAATCAGTTTTAATACTCTTTCCACATTCCAGATATAAGTGGAAAATGCAATGACATCAGCATCTCTTTTGATAATATCTGAAAGGTCATCACCGTATCTGTCGTTAATAGTATATTCTGCTATCTCTATTTGGGCAGATGATTTTTTGTATTTATCAGCATATGCCTTGAGACTGTATACTGCCGGACAGGAATGTATATATTTTGCATTGACTGCAACTAATAAAATCTTCATCTTTATTCCTTTACTCATTCGCTTGGTACATATTGCTTTTGCTCCATGAAATTACTTTTCGTTCATTACAATTGATTTAAGTTTGCTTGAAAATTTACACCTATGATAAATCACATATTTTTATTATATCAGAATTACTGTTTTATCTACAAGGGTTTATACTATTTTTTAGAAACCTTTTAGTAAAGTAGTATATCCTTTTCTCTGTTCTTTATTTTTAAACCATTTATTTAAATTTTCCACCATCCATTCTCCCACATAGCTAAACACTATTCCTATCGCCGCACCCACTATCACATCTGAGGGATAATGAACTGCCACATAGAGTCTTGAAAGTGATATCAATATTGCAAGAATCAGTGCCGGAATTCCCCATCGCTTATCTGACTTTCTGAATATTGTAAAACCAACTGCAAAAGAACTACTGGAATGACCTGACGGAAATGAATAATCTGTTGGCTTTTTTACCAGTGGATTTAGTCCTTCTATTCTCGCATAAGGTCTTGCTCTTTTCACAATGTTTTTAATCAGCACATTACAAACCAGAAATTCTTCTATCAGTGCAACCAAGCACAAAATGCCAAGTTTTCTGGTAGGTTTATACAGTAACAAAATAAATGTGAGCACTATCCAAAAAATTCCTGCATTTCCTAAAGTTGTTATGAATCGCAAAATAGGAGTAAGAATGTCATTCCTCAGATATTCTTTTATCCACAGTAATATTGCTTTATCAATATCAAATATCATGTTCTTCACCTCTTCTGTATACTATATGCATTCTTCCTTCTTAATCATGCTGAATTACACTAGGCCTCTACCAGTTATCCCTTACAATAAAATTTTATTAGAGCATACCATATCTTAGTCGAAAAAGCAATTAATCGCTCCTACATCGCAGATGTAGGATGCCCATCGATGAGAGACAACAATAAAGTTTCAGCAATAAGTGTGGTAAATAGATGAATTTGCCGCTTCATATGATTTCATTTTGCCACGTCATCCGGGATATTTCTAGTATCTCCCCTGTCCGTTTAAGTATCGGCAATTCTCGGATTACAACTAGCCTTCCTAATTTCGTGCCAGAGCAGTTCTCATATTCCTTAACTGTTTCTTCATATTTCAATTTCAGAATAGACAACTTAAAATCCTCTAAAGGCAATTCTGCATCTTTGAGTTCTATAACGGAGCAATCTCATCTATCATTTCCTTATTTGCAATCATCTATTTTTTCTTCACTCTCCCATTGGTATATCCTTATTCAGACTTTTATTTCTGTAATTCAAATTCGTTCGAAGTGAATAGCCTTGCTCTTCCCAAAAAGCATTTGCCGAATCATTATCCTTAAATACCAGTCCAAACACCTTTTGAATTCCTTCTTCCTTCAGTGCTTCTTCAGCAAGAGAAACTAACTTTGCTGCAATTCCCATACGTCTGTAATTCTCGTGCACACACATATGATGAACAATTCCTCTTCTGCCATCATGCCCTGTCAAAATCACTCCAACAATTTCTCCATCTGCAATTGCTGCAAAGCATGTGTTGGGATTGCGCTTTAAATATCTATCAATTCCTTCTCTGGTATCATCCACCGGATTCATTGCACGACGTGTCTGTTCTGCGCTATTCCATAATTTCAAAATACTATCGTAATCTTCTATTGTAATGGACCTTGTTATATAATTCATTTTTTCCTCCAAAAAAACCCCCGAAAATACTGGACTTTCGAGGGTTTGTAATGCTTTTTGAAATTTTCGAGAAATTATCTCTTTGATAAAGTGCATTTCCGTAAATACGTTGTTTTAAGGCTGTTTTGTTAGTTATGTGTTAGTTACTCTGCTTATTTTGTGACGATGCAGGGCTATTATGATTTCTTATCTGCTACGGATAAAATAAAGTCAGCCATCGTCATTGCAGAATTAACATATAAACGAGCGTGATGATCAGCTATGGTAATTCTGTTGGCTCCAACGCCATGAGAATCACTAGCCTTGTTTCTCATTTCAGCTATTGAACTAACAATCTTCTCTAATCCAGATAGCAAGGTATTGATTCGCTTATCCATATTACTATCGGTGTGCATATTATAGAGGTCTTTAACTTGTTTGTAAAGCTTACCTATATCACCTTTATCAGACAGAGTATCACCTTTTTGCTCAATAACATAACAAAATACTTCTTCCAAAAGCGTTCTTGATTTTGTTAAGGCACTATCAGTTTTATGATTTCCGTTTCGGATGCTTCGCTGCAATAGGCGGTTAATGATGCACCTTTTGACAATCCATATTTTTGACAAAGAGGGACGCCCACACTTTCCAGTGTAAAACTATTAAAGTCATTGGTGGAAAAATTTAAAACGTATCCATTTCGATTAAATAGTCTCAAGAAGGCACCTTTTTCAATGTTATTCATTTTTTCACTCTCCTGATTCAATGATTTTTTCAGATGGCTTGGCGTTCTTGAAGTATACTAATACTATGTTATCCAGCTGTGCTTTTATCATTTCAAATGCAGCATTAAGATCTAGCGTCCTCGCCCCGATACGATTTCCTCCGATCACAAACGGCTCACCTTCGGGAAACACCTCATTCTCGGTCTTGGCATAGAGCAACAGCCCTGAAACATTCCCTGTATTTGAGGTATCCATATTCTTCACATAAGCAAATATCTGATACAGATGAGCAGAACGCAAGGTTTCCTTGGTGTAGTTCTGCGACATCGACTTACCGTAATACTTGGCATCAATGATAAGTGTTTTATCACCCTTTTGCAATGTAATATCTGTCTGCATTGTGGGAAGAAACTGTATCATCGTTTCATCAGGCTTTTCAGTCAGATTCCACTTCACCTGTGAGGATCTCGGATTCAGTTCCGAGTGATGCTGCTTGTAATACTCCAATATAAACCGTTCGTACAGCCGTTCCATGTGTTCATCTGAAAAAGAAATGAGCTTGTAACTGCCGTCCTCAGTGGTCTGGAGCATATCGTTCAGCACAAGATAACAGATATTCAGCAGCAGCTCATAATTGCGGTTGTTGCGCTGGTAAATCAGCCTGTTCCATGCGATATGGTCGGGCTGTATCAGCCTGATATTGTCAAAGAACACGCTCACCCGTCTGAGTGCTTGCTTCCTTTCAGGCGCAACATCATCGGCACGGATAAGGCGGTGTATCGTGACTTTCAATATCTGATTATAAAGGTTGTCCTCCGAGAACTCGTCAAATTCGCAAGCGAGTTTTTGTTTGTTCTGCACTTTCTGCCGAACTGTTTCGTCCATGTTCAGCTTGCCACGCATGACGGACAGGTCTTCCTGCATAGGCACATACTCACGGTACAGTCCCTGCTTTATTTGCCTGGAAACGCCCTTTTCAAGTATCGCTGCAAAGAGGTCGTGTATCTTCTCAAACTTTTGGCCTGCGACCTGCTTGTAGTCCTCCTGCTTCAATATCTGAAAGGCATAGGACAGCATATAGTAAACGTTCTGAATAAAAATGCCCTTGTCAACGGTCATAGTACTGTTGTAGCCTGATTTTTTTGTCTGGGTTTGATTTGGGTTGCATGTCACGAAATGACCCATTATAATGTCAATAAAACTATAAAAAAGAAAGGACCCT
>CADACD010000048.1 GCA_902786365.1 uncultured Lachnospiraceae bacterium
CAAGCGGCATAATTGACTGAACATTGACAATTGAATAGCTGCCAGGTATTGAATTTTCAAGGTGCATAGCTAAAATTTATGTGCGAAGTTTGAGTTATACATATGTCTTTTATGATATTGCTAACGCAGCAGATACTATAGAAAATTTTGCTCAAGTAGAATATTCAAAAGTGGATAGTGTTGCTTCTGCAAATCAAATTATAACATATGTATATACTCCTAATGGTAGTAAGGTTCAGGTAATTCAAAGAGCATATAATGCTGCGGAAGCAGCACAAGCATACTACTATACTATCAGTACTTATCCAAATGTGATTGTAAAATCCAAAGCAACAACAAATTATAACTGTCATTCATATGCATGGTATAGTCAAGATGTAAATAATAATGTGTATTGGATGAACGATCCGGCATTATATATTAGTGATGGAAGTTATAAGAAGTTAGGAAAAAAGGCACTGGGGCAAAAAGTTTGTTATATAAAAGGAACTAAAGAATATGTTCATTCTGGGATAGTTTATAGTTTGTCAAACGGTAAAACTACGATAATTTCTAAATGGGGGGCAGGTCCGTTAGTGTGTCATGAAGTGTCATATTGTCCATACAGTGGAACACCCACTTATTTCAAATAATTAAATATGAGTTAAGTGGCAATTATCTCCTCGCCGTTTGTAGATTAACTTGTATACTGAAACTGTATTAAGATTTGGAAAAAATATTTTAGGTAACTTCCAGTATAATATAAAGTGTAAAGGAATTTGACTAAAGAAAATACCTCAAGTAAATTTAGATTATTACTGACCAGCAAGTTGGTAAAAAATCTAAGTTTATTTTAGGTATCTATAATGTATGTTAAAGGCACAAAGAAAAATCAAATAGTAACAGTAAATATTTATGGCTAGATGTAACTTCAAAGAAAGCGGAAGTAATCAAAGAAAAGGAAGTAATCAAAGAAAATCTCACAGCTTCAATATGGCATGAGTTGAAAAGCAATGGAAAGTTTGATAAAAATATAATACTCTCGTTTATTAGTGATACATGCTTATCTTAGAATGTTACATAAGCAGTAAAACATAATATTGCAAAAAACGATAGTACATTTGGGTTGAAACTTTTGAAAAAAGACACCATTTCTGGATAAACGGATAACATTGGGTGGGGATAGATAAGGAAGAACTGTCATAATGCTAAGCTTAGGACACGTAGACATGGAAGAGCCGGAAGATCTTACAGTATGCAAGGACTGGCATAAATTAAGCTTCTGATACTTTCGCTTTGTTTAAACCTAGTGTTTTCAAGGGTTCTCCGTGTTTATTTCAATCAGAAACTTATTATTCAATGTACTGGTTTATTAAGATATTCAGTATTAGATACAATGACGGTCAAACACTTTTGGGTTGCTTTATGAGGTGAATATAAAAAATGAAATTTTAGGAATTGCCATTATAGAAAGGAATACCGTGTTATGGAAAAAATTGAAAAAAAACTTCGGGAAATTATGTGGAAAGTATCAGAAGATGAAACAAAAAAACAGGTAATATTTGAAAAAGAGTCTATAGATATAAGCGAAGATTTAGAATTTGATTCCATAAGTATTATTAATTTTATATTAAGTATCGAAAAAGAATTTGGAGTTGATTTTGATGACAGCGAAATTGTGGATAAGATATGGGACTATAGGAGATTAGTTGAGTGGTTGATTACAGTGGAAAAGCAGCAGTAATAGATGATTATGGTAATATATTGACTTTGGACAATTACATATTTTTTCTGAAAAATTTAGCAAATATATAAAAAAAAGAAGCATTATTGTAATAATTGCGTGCAATACTATAGAAAGTATCGCCGGTTATACAGCATGTATAAGGAACAGATGTATTCCGTTATTACTGAGAAATACAATAGATGAGTCAAGTCTCATTAATTATGTAAAATGTTATAAGGCGAATTATATATGGGTAAAGAAGCAAACGTTAGAAGTTAATTTTAGAAAATTATATGTAAGCAACTGTGAATGTAAAATTATATATAGCTATGGAAACTATGCATTATATATGATTTCAGATGAAAAAACAACTGTCAATGATGAGCTCGCACTTTTGTTGACGACATCAGGAAGTACAGGCAGCAGTAAGATGGTAAGAATAAGCTATAAAAATCTTGAGTCAAATACAAAAAATATATCACAGTATCTTGGAATAACAGATAAAAGTAAAGCGATAACCGCGTTGCCTATGAATTATACATATGGATTGTCTGTAATTAATACACATTTGTATAAAAGAGCTACAATAATAGCAACAGAAAGTATGATTTATAGTGGTGATTTTTGGAAATGTTTTAAGAAATATGATGTCACATCATTAGCAGGCGTACCATATACCTATCAGTTGTTAAGAAAAATTGGATTTAAAAATATGAATTTTCCGGCTCTTAAAACACTTATGGTGGCAGGAGGTAAAATTAGTCTAGAGGATGAAAGATATTATATAGATTATGCTATTGAAAACGAAAAAGAATTTATAGTGATGTATGGGCAGACTGAGGCTACAGCGAGAATAAGCTATAGACCTGTGAAAATGATGAAAAGAAAAGTAGAAAGTATAGGCATTGCTATACCAAAAGGAACTATGTGGATAGAGGATAGTACAGGAAATCGTATTGATAAATCGTTTGTACAGGGAGAAATTGTATACAAGGGAGAAAATGTTGCTATGGGATATGCGACATCGGCAGAGGATTTGAAAAATGGATATAATTGGGGGGATATATTACATACTGGTGATATTGGATATAAAGATGAAGAGGGATATTTTTATTTAAGTGCAAGAAAAGATAGAATGGTAAAAATAAATGGAGTTCGTATAGATTTAAATAATTTAGAAGAAATATTGAAGGAAAGATTTAAAAAATATTCTTTTAAATGTGAACTGGAAAAATGTATGGAAACGGATTTCTTTACAAGAATTGTTGTAGAAGTCAGGCAAAATCAGATTGGTAGTCAACAAATATCTAAAATGCAAATTATACAGTTTTTATCTGATAGGACAAGTTTTAGTGATAGGTATTATCATGTAATTATTGGAAAAAAAACAATGATATCGACATAGATGAAAAAGAAAATGTTGAAAATATTTAAACAGAAATTGAAGAACTGAATATTTAATAGGAAAGAAGAAGTTTAATCGTAGTATGAGCATGAAAAAAATATCTATAAAAGATTTTAAATATAAATATGAGTATGATGAGATTACCTGTTTTGAGCATCCGTTTATAGTTGTGTTGGATTATATAAAGGCAGGATATGGCAGGTATTATGCAATGTTATCCAAGTTAAATGGGACGTATATATATGATGTGGAAAAAGGCGATATATGTAATAATGTAAATCCAAGAAAAATAACTCTTGATGAGGTAAACGGATATTTTGGAATAAATATAAGAAATAAAAAAAATATATCTTATAAAGAAATAGTAAGCTGGATAGACAAAGATATGCCGGTAATTATTGCTGTAAATTTAAAGAGTATCTTTTATAGTAATTATTATCCTGATATTAACTGGAACCATTGGATGCTTATTACGGGATATAGGAAGAAAGGAAAGGTATTAAATATATTAGATAATTCACAGTTTCAAGACATTGGGGCTTTGTATGAGGAATTTAGGATTACATATGATATTTTGAAGAAGTCTAACAAAGATTATGTAAAAAGATACGGCGAAGAACATTCGGTGTTGGTATTTGAAAAAAATGAGGGGACAGAAAATGATAACATTATTCATTATATAATCGGTAAATATTTGAGTCTTGATTTAAAAAATAAAAAGAGTTATCGACAGCAATTCATTTTGGATATGTATATAGATATAGTAAGTCAAACAGATAAAAACATTAACAGTAGTAATAACAATGGCTCAATTCAATCAGAATTCAAAAAAAAAATAATTAACATCAACAAATATAGAATGTTATTTTTAAACGAATTAAAAGAGTATATGTTTATACATAAATATAATGATGTATGTAGAGAATCGTTTAATAATTTTGTCAAAGATGTAAATGAATTGAATAACATGTGGCAGAGAGAGGTTATAATGGCACTTGTAAAAGTAACAAAAGGTGAGAATGTAATAAATATAGTTACAGATAAAATAATTGAATTAGAAATAAAAATACAACAAGATGTAGAGGGATTCGTTGAATTTATCAGACAAAATGAAAATAACCATATCTTGAGCAATTTATATGAAAAAGGTTTGTTAAATAAAAAACACAGTTATTTTGTAAAAGATAATGAAATACCATTAGAAAAAAATATATTCTGTCAGGTGGAAAATAGAAACCATATATTTGATATTAATGGAAATAAAAATCGTGGAACTATAACTTTTTTATTTGATGATACAAGGGTATGCAATTGGTGGGACATGGATGATGCACCTAAAATATTGCTTGGAAAATTAGAAAATAATACAGAGATAGTATTAAATATTGTGGAGGAGGTGACAACTGTAAAAGATAGTAATATAGAAATTGGATTATTCGTAAGAAATATTGTAAATAATCAAAATTTTATGATTGGAAATGAAAATAATACCGGTATAGTTTTTTCTGAAATAGGTGTAGGAGGTGTTAAGTTTGAAAATGTTGAAAAAAGTAAAATAAGATTATATATCAGATGCAAAAAAAATGTGGTGGAGTTTGGAGTATATAAAGGTAATGATAGAGAAGTAATAATGGAAAAAATAAACTTTGATATACATAAAAGTTGTGTTGGAATAGCTTGTAAGACGTGGGGAAAACCTTGTGTTAGGAAGGTATGTTGTAATTGGGTTGTTAAATAGCAGTTGAAGAATTAGTAAAAAAATGAAAATAATATGTAAAGGATAGCGTTATGAGAAAAATATATTTTGTTTCAAAAAAAATGTTTGTATTAATATTAATGATATCAGTTTTAATCTTGTCATCTTCAGACGCTTATGGATATTCAATAAATAATAGAACTGAGAATAATGAATATATTGATAAAGTAATTATTTTAGTAAAAGAATTTTATCCTGATATAGAACCAGTGATTGATAAGATTACATATATATATTTCGATAACGAAGTTTGTGAAATTGCATTGGATTTATCATATAATAATATATGTTATGGTTATTGTTATGGATTATTTATCCATGAATATAAGTCAGTTTATGATTTATAAAGATTATCAAGGATTTTGTATGGAGTATTTTGAACGATTACCAAAAGAAGGAGAAATAATAGTAAAAGTTAGTGCGCTGAATTATGAAATAAAAGATAAAACTGTAAATTATGTTTCAAGTAATAATGATAATGATGATGATATATTTGATATATTTATTGATGATTTTCCGGATCCTATGTATTACAACTTTACTAAGAAATGTAAAACAATTGGACGATTTTGTAGAATTGATGAAGATAAAATAGAAGATATAGGAGCAGATTATTGCTGTGGGGTGATTGCAATGGCAAATGTGTGTGGAGGCTATGGTTTTTTTGATAAAACAAAAAATACTGAAATTTACAAAGCATATAAAAAATTATGGAGTTATGCAGATGTAAAAAAAGTAGATGGAGAATATGCGATGGATCAAAATAAAATTGGTAAAGCTATGCAAAAGTATTATAAGGATAAAACAGGAAAAACATTACCGTATGAACAAAAAGAAAACCCAACAACGCAATTTTTTATAGATGCGGTAGATAAAAAGTATTCTTCTATATTAGGAGTATATTCTAAAAGAGAGGGAGGTAAATCTGGTCATGCAGTAAGTGTGGAAGGATATTTTATATTTGAACCATTAAATGAAATTGTGTATGGAGAAAAACAGATTTTCTTATCTGTAGCTACAGGTTGGGATAGTGAGCAGAAGTATATATGGTATGATAAAGTTAACCTGGATAGTACATATGGTGTTGTATTCAAATTATATAAATAGTAACTGTAGTTTTTGCATCTATGGAGGAATTAGGAGTGAAGAAAAGAATTATCAGAATTTGTTTTGTGACAGTAATGCTATTTATTTTGGGATTATCATATACTATTTTGTTTCCGAAATATTCTGTAATCAATAGTGATACTGATGTAATTAAATGTATTAAAATACAATCATTTAATAAGCGACAGGAGTATATCCTTACTGATAGCAAAGATATTAATATTGTAATGGAATATTTATATACTCTTAAATATAGAAAACCAAATATTTCTGAAAAAATCAAGGCAAAATATACAGTTAAGATGGTACCTACAATTGGATATAAAATATGCTTGTATATGGATGTAGAGTGTAGGGATTCACAGTTAGTAAAAGAGATTAAAGTCGTAAGAGGTTCCACGATTTTTATTAATAGTAAGGAATATAAACTAAAATTGTCATCAGATGAAGCAACGCCATATAGTAACTTATATGAGATTCTTCATGAGAAAGTTACTTTAAAATAGCAATAATAATATTACAGAATAAATTGTTGATATCTGTATTGTTAAAATAGTTATAGATTATATATTTAAGTTTAGATGTTGAAAGGCATAAATAGATGGAGAAATATAGACAAATTGCAAAATATGCATATGAAAAATCAATATTTTATAGAGAATTTGTAGGATACAGAAAGATAAATGATGGAGAAAAAGATACTGAAGAATTTGAGTTTGAAAAGTTATCCATTATCAGTAAAGATGATATTGTAGACTCGAAAGTACCAATACTCCCGATAGAATATATGATTCATGATAGTAATGATGAAGTAATAACCATGTCAACCTCAGGCTCAACAGGGAAAACATTAAAGGTTGAATGGAATAAAAGTGATTATTACAAATCAATGACTGAATTATGGATTTTAAGAAAAAAGTATTATGGAATAAATCCAAATGATAAAATGTGTTATTTTTATACAACCCGCAATTTAGGAACAGAAGAAGTCATGGAATCAGAGATAGGAAATACACTAGGATTCTCTAAAACATCTTTAAATAAAGTAAGAATGAAAGAGATATATGAAAGAATATGTGAATATCAGCCGGTATGGATGTTGTTACAACCGAGTACAGCACAAATATTGGCAGACGTTATGAGGCAGAATCATCTGCCATGTATAGAGTCTCTAAAATATATTGAATTTTCAGGAGAGATGTTAAGTGAGAGTTTGGAAAGACAAGTGAAGAAAATGTTTAAGTGTGATGTTGCTAATCAGTATGGAAGTTATGAATTTAACTCTATAGCTTATGAATGTCCGTACGGAAATATGCATGTGGTGGGGAGTAATGTGCATGTTGAAAACACAGAAGATGGGGAATTTGTCATAACTTCGCTGACGAATAAAAGGACTCCGTTTATACGATATAGGATAGGTGACAGTGGTATTCTTCTACATAATATAAATTGTTGTTGTGGAAACCGTAATCCTGTTATAAGGCTTACAGTAGGCAGGAGCCATTATTTTGTGGAATGTGAAGATGGAACTAAATTAAATGCTTATATATTTTCAAGAGCGGTTGATAATATCAATTTTATACTTGATGATGTTGTGAAACAGTTTCAGGTAATTCAAAGAGCAGTGAATGATTTTAAGGTGAGAATGTATGTAGATGACAGGAGTCAGATATCTGCAATTAAGAAAATATTTGAGGAGAATATATTAGATAATGCTTTGCAAAATGCTAAATTTGAGTACAGTTTTGAAGAAGGGTATATAAAGGATGAGCATGGAGATAAGCTGATGTATTTTAGGAGACAGTGAGAGAAGAATATTTTTAAATTTCAAGATATATTTAATTTTTGAGTAGTAATAAAGTAATAGTAAGGCGAAAATAATGAAAGGTCTTTCTGAGCAGAATAGCAAAACATTTATCAAATTCATGTAATAAAAAGTTTCATTCAAAGTTTTAATATAAGCTTTGGATGGAACTTTTTAAGTTTTTGTGTAAAAAAAATATAATTTAAGAAATTAATAGTATTTAAGAAATTCTTTATATTTATGATTTAAAGTATCATTAAAGTTAATAATAAAAAAGTTAATAATAAACCTAATCTTTAGAACAACTTAAGATAGTTTTCCGGTTTAACTTAAAAATGAGGTAAAAAAGTTGCCTTGAGAAAACAAACAAGTGATAGAATCATAATGAAGAAAAGAGGAAAGATATGTCAGATGTGATTATTGATGTTTACAATTTGAATAAGCAGTATATGAAACAGACAGCATTGAATAATGTCTCGTTTCAGATTAAACAGGGCATGATATGTGGTCTGATTGGACCAAATGGTGCAGGAAAAACAACTATTATGAAATCACTCGGAGGTCTGATTCTTCCAACCAGTGGGCAAATCAACATATATGGAGAAACGACGCAGGAGGGACTGAGCAGGGCAAGAAGCAGAATGAGCTTTATGATAGAGACACCTTATGCGAAGGAAAAAATGTCAGCAAGGGAAAATTTGGAGAAACAGAGACTTCAAAAAGGGATTCCTGACAAGAACAGAGTGGAGGAGGTTCTTGAAACAGTAGGACTTTCAGATACAGGGAAAAAATATGTGAAGAATTTTTCACTTGGTATGAGGCAAAGACTAGGTATTGCCAATGCACTTCTTGGAAAGCCGGAGATTATGGTGATGGACGAACCGATTAATGGTCTTGACCCGGAAGGAATTGTTGAGATTCGTGAAATGCTCCTCAAACTCAACAGGGAACAGCATATTACCATTATCATTTCTTCACATATTTTAAGTGAATTATCACTATTGTGTACAGATTATATTTTCATCAACCATGGTCAGATATTGCAGTCGCTGACAGCAGAGGAGCTGAAGCAAAAGTGCAGGGAATATTATCATATTCACACAGACAATGATGCCCTTGCTCTTGCTATTTTGCAGGAACAGTGCCATGTGACAAAATATGATATTGATGAAGATGGAAGTATTAAACTGTATGAGTATCTTGAAGATTTGAGATGGATTTCGTCTACATTATATAATAATGGAGTGATTCCGGTAGAGTTATCAATGAACAAAGCAAACTTAGAGCAGTATTATATGGATATGGTAGGTGAGGAATACAATGTGGAATATAATGAAAGCATTAAGATACCAAATAAAAAGAGATAATTATTCAATCATAATATTAATATTAGCATTTCTCATTCCGGTTATGTCATTACTCCTTGATGATTCAGGAGTGGAATTAAGTGAAATGACAGGAAGCATGTATGTTTCGGGATATGTGGGAGAAATGTATGCATTTGTGTTAATTGCAATTGTTTTATTGACAACCAGAATAACAGGCTGGGATTATAATGACAAAACAATCAATTATGAAATTATGACCGGACATAGTAAAAAGGAAGTGTTTGGTGCGAGAGCGATACTTAGTATTCTTGCAAATATACTTGTCTATGGGATTATGATGGTATTGCCGATGATAGTCTTTACAATCATGAATGGCTGGGGCAAATCATTATTACTGAAAAATGCAGTGATACGATATATATTGATGATTTTTCCGATTTTTAGAATTACATGTATATTTGTACTTTTGACAGTTATTGTGGCAAATTGTTATATAGCACTTGTAATCGGATATGCTTTGCTTGAGGGAACCATTATTTTTGCAATGATAATGGAAGAAATGCTGGATAAAACTTTCACAATTCAGTTTGCAGCGACTAATATGGAAAAGATGCTAAGTTTTCCAAGTTACAAAACACAGTTTATTGATGGAAAAGATGTCATGGTTTTTAAGTCTGCAGTCAGTGGTTCATTGTCAGGTGGCACAATCATAGCCTCACTTATTTTTGGAATGGCTGCACTCACAATTGGCAACATCTACTTCAAACAACATGATATGTAGGAAAACCCCAAAATTGCGTAGCAATTTTCTTAAATGGGTTTTCCGACCTGCCGCCGAAACGAAGTTGAGGGGGCAAATTGCGAAGCAATTTTCTTTCTAAAATAAACAGGGAGGTGCACACGAAATGAAAAATATAGCAAAATCACAATTATATCAATTGAGAAAAAGTAAATTGTCATACGCCATTTTCTTTGCCATACTTTTTCTGCAGTTATTTACAATCGTTGCAACTGTACTCAACAATCTTGACGGGCCGGATATTACAGGAAGCAGTTTTGTCGCAGAACAGGGTGCAGCACTGTTTTTAACACCAATATTTTTCTTAAGCATTATCACAGGAATTGTGACAGGTGCCGATTTTATGGATAAAACAACAAATTATGAAATTATGACAGGACATACAAGGTATGAAGTATATTTTGGGAGAGTGATACCGGCATTGATTGTCAGCATAACAGGTGGTTTCGTTCTTGCAATAGCACCCACAATAGTCGCAAAACTGTTGTTCGGATGGGGAACAAAAATGAGTCTCCAAGGAGTGTTAATCAGATATATTCTTATTATATTTCCATATTTCAGATTAGTATGTGAATTTATTTTTCTGACATTTGTGGTACGAAATGAGTATATGATAATGGCACTTGGTTTTGTATATTATCTGCTCGGTTCAATGCTTGCAGAAGGCGGGAAAGGCTCGTCATCACTTTTAGGATTAACAAATTTAAATGTACTGGGAAATTATGGGAGTTTCAGTACTTATAATGTATTAGATGGTGCGACTGTTATTACAGTGTATGATTCATCTATAGGAGCATCCACAATTATTTCAACGATTGTGTGTTCTCTCTTGATTGGAAGTTTCTTTCTGTTGATAGGATATGTATTTTTTAAGAATGATGATTTAAGTTAAGGAGGCAGGAAAATGATATATGGAGATATTGGATTAGTGATATTTGAGATTGCATCGGCAATATTCCTGCTGTGGCTTACAGGTTATTCGAAGAAAATGCCAAACAGCAAGTGGAGACTTTTGTATGCAGTTCCGGCTATAGTGGCAATCAATATGGCAGGATTCTTTGGTTTTGAAATTTCTATGATTGGTGTTTATATTGCATCAGTACTTCTTTTATATGGTTTCTTTTTTGAAGATAGTAACAAAAAAAGGTTAAGCAGTATTTTTGCAATTGTATGTGTTTTGATTTCCATCTTGGTATGTACAGGCTATAGCGGCTATAGGACTCCGGATTATGTAAAGGATTTTAAAAAAGGTTTTCATCAGATGAAGGAACATTATATTATGACAGAACATAAAGGAATTGACTGGGATGCGTTATATGATGAATATCTTCCAAAGTTTGAGAAAGTAAATAAAAGTCACAGCGCTGCTGACAATGCAATAGTATGGCAGGAGTTTTGTCAGGAATTTTATGACGGACATGTATCGTTTACACCGGATGTAGATGATGATGTGATCGATATAGCAAACAAAAAAGCATTTGGAAATGATTATGGTCTTTCAATGATGAGATTGTCATCAGGAGAGTTTGTCGCTGTCAATGTTGAGGCAGGAAGAGTTGTTTCTGGTGCCGGAATCCATAATGGAACAGTGATTTTGGAATGGAATGGAAAAAATCCTTTGGAATATTATGATGATGTCTCTATCATGGCTTATTCACAACCTGATGAGGAAAACAGACAATTTTATCTTCCAATGTATATTGCAGGACTTGGTGGAGATACAGTTGAGATACAGTTTTTAAGTGATTCAGGTGTGAAAAATGTCGTATCAGCGAATAAGATTGGTGCATATATTGCAAGGCTTGAAAATACTATAGAGATACTTGACCAGGGAGTAAAAGCAGGAAATCTGAGTTTTAACATGGAAAGTGACAATACAGCCCTTTTAAGAATTACACAGATGATGTATGACAGTGATTCTTATAATGGCACTGACTATTCAGTCATGAAGGAAGAGCTTAGAGTGAAAATTTTGGAGTTAAGGGAACAGGGCGTTTCAAATATTATTTTAGATTTGCGAAATAATAGTGGTGGTTCACCTCATATGATGATGGGAATCGCCTCGCTGTTTGCACCGGAAGGCAGGCATACGTATGCAAGTGTAGGAAAGTTTGATGAAAAAAGTGCATCCTACATGGTAGACAAGACAACAGGCAAATATGTGACAGATGGGGATTTAACCTACAACGGAGAAAATCTGTGGGCAGACGGAAAGATTTTACTTCTTGTGAATGCAGAGTGTATCAGTGCTGGAGATCATTTGGTATATGCGATGAGCGAGTTTGATAATGTGGTGGTAATGGGGTTTACAAAATCAAACGGTTCGGGTCAGGCTGTCAATAGTATCACATTGGAAAGCGGATATCTCTCCTATTCATCGATTCCGACATTGGATGGAGAGGGAAATATTCTGATAGATTCGGGAACTGACCATGTGGCAGGAGTTCCATTAGACATTAAAGTTCCATTTAATGAGGCAGCAGTTACTGCACTGTTTGAGGATAAAGAGGATTATCTGCTTTCATATGCAGTCAGATATATGGAGGGAAATTGATTGTAAGGTGACAAAAATGATTGTTAATGCCGGGATGTCCGAATATATCTTCTCGGAATTAGCGGTGCAGGTATAGATGCCGATTCGCAAGTCGAGAAACCAATGCGATTACAGGTGAAAGAGTGACATTTATGCACGCAA
>CADACD010000049.1 GCA_902786365.1 uncultured Lachnospiraceae bacterium
GTAATTTGGTTTCTTTCTTCTTACTATGGAATTAAGTTTCAATTCTTTATTCATATATTTATGAACAGTAAGATTACTAAGCTTTATTCCCTTACGTTCTAAATATACTTTCATGCTTCTATATCCATCTACACCATTATGTTCATGATATATTTCCTGTATCATCCCCTTTATTTTCTGTTTCCGTACATAATAATCAGACTTCCTGTTTTTAAGAAAGTTATAATATGCATTTGGAACTATATGTAACCTTCTTAATAACCATCTCACACCAAATAAGGTGTGGAAATCTCTGATAAATCGATAAGCCTCTAATCGATTTCCTTCGCAAAGAATGCCGCTGCTTTTTTTAAAAACAGATTTTCTTTCTTCATTTCCTCCAGTTCTTTACGCAGACGAAGATTTTCCTTCATAATATCCAAATCTGTTTTGACAGTATTATCTGTATCGGCTTGTTTTTGGCATTCTTTGCTGAATTCATTGAACCATGATGATATGGCTGATTTGGATATACCATATTCCTCTCTGATGCTGGCATATGTTCGTCCTTCCTCTAAATGAAGACGTACAATTTTTTTCTTAAACTCTGGTTCATAGTTTCGTGGCATAATAAAATCCTTCTTTCTTTGATTTTGATATTATATCTTAAAAGCCACTTGTATATTATACCACTTCAAAGAAAGAAATCATCGCCAATGCTGAGATCATCTGTAAAACGCTCTGCGTCACCGATACCCTGCAGGAAGAAAAGGGCAAGCTGCAGGAAGAGATGGCGGTTCTTGTGGAAATGACGCAGAACATCGTTGCGGAGAATGCCCGCGTTGCACAGGATGAGGACGAGTACCAGAAACGCTACGATGGGCTTGTCCAGCGGTACGATACGGCGAAGGCTCGGTACGATGAGGTGGTAGCCGCCATCTCCGCCAAGGAATCGCAAAGCGAACGTCTCGCTAACTTCATCAAGGTGCTGAAGGCACAGGACGGCACCATCAGTGAATTTGATGACAGCCTTTGGGGCGGCATGGTCGAGTTCGTCACGGTAGGCAGAGACAAGGCAATCACGGTCGCTTTCAGGAATGGTACGGAGATACAGGCATAACAGATACACGGGCAAGAATGGCACTCGGCTACGGTCGGGTGCCTTTTTTTCGTTATTGGATTGAAAAACGGTGCGATATGTGCTACAATAAATTGTACGAATAATGTAATTTATTTCAAAAAACAGATAGACGAGGTGGAAGTTAATGCTTAAGAACAATATTGAAGTCGATGTAAAGGTAAAGTGCATAGAAGCAGAAACCACGCAGGCGAAACTTGCCGAGGACGTGGGTACCACTCCGTCCTATGTGAATCGGCTGATAAAAAAGAGCGAGAATATCGTCAATAAGACTTTCATTCAGATGTTGGAATCTCTGGGATACGACATTGAACTGACCTATGTAAAGCGCGAGGAGGAGTAAGGCAATGGTGAATTTGAGCAGACTTGAAGAAATAAAAGACTTGCGGACGGTGTGGCCGCATGAAGCCATGGACTTTACTCCGTGGCTTTCACAGGACGATAATAAGAAATACCTGTAATTGCGGAGGATGTAACTCATGGTGTTTGATTTCAAAAAGGAATACAAAGAGTTCTATATGCCAAAGAATAAGCCCAGCATCGTTACCGTGCCGAGCATGAATTATATAGCGGTTCGTGGACAGGGTGATCCGAACACCGAGGATGGAGAGTACAAGCAGGCGATTGGATTATTGTATGGCATTGCTTTTACCATCAAGATGAGCAAAAAAGGCAATCACCAGATCGAAGGATACTTGACTATGTGGTTCCGCCGCTTGAGGGCTTTTGGTGGCAGGATGGCGTAGACGGCATCGACTATGCGCACAAGGAAAACTTCAAATGGATATCCGTCATCCGACTTCCTGATTTTGTGACAAAGGAAGATTTTGAATGGGCGGTCGAGGAAGCAACAAAGAAAAAGAAAACCGACTTCTCCAATGTTGAGTTTTTTACCTATGACGAGGGAGAATGTGTTCCAGGACGGGAAGACTATGGCAATCTTTAATTCTTCAAAAATGGAAGGATATCTTTGCGTGGTTGCCTGTAGAAACCTTGGTTTATGAAAATCAGGAAGAGTATTATAAAGTATTACAAAGTGCTGATAATAAAGGAGATTCAACAGAGTTTGTTGAATTTATGCTTGGTATGATACGTGATGCCTTAAGTGACATTAGTACGACACAAAATGAAAAGAATGTCGTAACAAATGTCGCAATAAATGTCGTAACAAATGAAGATAAAGTATTGTCAATGTTGAAACAGGATGGAAAGATGTCAGCTACAATGCTTGCAAATTCAATAGGAATTACACAAAGACAGGCACAGAGAATTCTTTCAAAATTGAAAGATGAAGCATTATACTTTTTTTCGGATAGAAACTTGTTAATCAAGTAGTCTTCATTGACTACATCATTATTATACTAGAGAGGGGATAATAAAGTGCAATGAAAAAATGCTTGCAAAATAAAATGTGCTATTAAATAATGCTTGCAGTTTAGTTAAATGCAATGAAAAAGTGCTTGCAGTATTCTTAGTAGAGGGTTTTAGGGGGGTTTTTCCCCTAACAAGGTCGGCAATTGGTATGTATATCCAGATTGCGTAATTTGCAAATGACAGGGCAGAACAACATAAAAGAAATCATTATAAGTGAAGCAAAAGAGTGATTGGAGTTGAGCGACAAATTTTTTTCTTATAGGGGCATGGAAATATATTTGTGACATTTGTACATTGCGTATTTTGGGGTGGAATTTAAGTATTCACATTACGATATAACTTTTTGATTTGTGCATAACAATAAATAAATACCACTAAATCACACTTAAAACCATATATTTCAGTTGAGAAATATTAGCATATGTATTACAATAGAATAAATTGGGCTGAAAATTGGGGTAATTATGCTCATTTCTAGAAAGCGGAGGAAAAGATATGTCAGAAATAAATGAAAAATGGTCTAGCTTAGAAGAGACGGCAGAATACTTGGGAGTAACAAAAGATACTATTAGAAGTTGGATAAAGAAGACAGATATTCCAGCTCATAAAGTAGGTAGACTTTGGAAATTTAAATTTTCCGAAGTTGATGAATGGGTTAAAAGCGGAAAGAGTGCGCTGTAGAGTGAAAGGTAGATAAAATATGAGAACGTTAGTTAAATATAGAGGTGGAAAAAGTCGAGAACTTCCGGAGTTCAGGCAGTATATTCCTAATGAATATGAAAGATATATTGAACCATTTTTGGGCGGCGGTGCAGTGTTTTTTGACCTAGAGCCAGAACATGCAATTGTAAATGACATTAATGCAAAACTCATGAATTTTTATGCTGAAGTAAGAAATAATTATGATGAACTTGCTGCGGAGCTAGGGGCACTTCAGCTGATATATGATGAAAATCAAGCGGCATATAGAAGAGAAAAGTTATTGTCACCAGATGTTAGGGTCGAAAACAGAAATGAAGAGTTATACTATAGGATAAGAAATATGTTTAACGGATTGATGGATAGAGAGTATTTAGAAGGGACGATTTACTATTTTATCAATAAGACAGCATATTCAGGGATGATACGTTATAACAAAAATGGGGAATATAATGTACCATTCGGTAGATATGTAAATTTTAATACGCAGATAGTTACCCAAGATCATAGTCGTTTACTACAACAGGCGGAGTTGTTTAATGTGGACTATGAAAATATATTTGAAATGGCTGGAGACAGAGATTTTATGTTCTTAGATCCGCCATATGATTGTATATTTAATGACTATGGTAATATAGATATGCAAAATGGATTTGATGAAGAAGAGCATCGTAGGTTAGCAAATAATTTTAGAAATTTACAGTGTAGAGCGATGATGGTTATAGGAAGAACACCGTTAACTGAGGAACTTTACGGAGGCTTAATACGACACCAGTATCCTAAGAGATATGCAGTAAATATAAGAAATCGATTTAACGCGGAAGCTATGCACATTGTTGTGACAAATTATTAACCAAAAGGAGATGAAATATATGGCTATGACATCTACAAAGATTATCAGAGATTTCATTGATGCAAATATTAAAGAATTTGATAGAACGTTATTAGATACAAAAAGTGAATACATCGGGAAATTAGATAATAAAAATACAGATATTGTTGCGCTGCCCTCGGGAGAAGAAGTGGTGGTAGGCTATGTGGATATTAGTATAACCGGAACTGATAGATCAAAGCCACAAATTCGTGTATTTATGGACAAAACAAGAGAGGCTTATCAATATGCTAAAGATAATCAGAAAAGATTTTTCTTATTAACAATTTTTTCAAAAGAAAACGCAATGGCTAAGAATATTGTTAATTATGATCCACATGATTATATTTTGGCTATAGAAACAAATATTGACAATGAAACATCGAGAAGAGATTTGAGAAGTATGTTTGATTATTTGGACTCCTATATTGCGAAAGGAAAAGAAAGTAATTTTGTTAGATGTGCCAATGGATGTCATCAGTCCGGAATATATCAAGCAGCATTTATTAAGATTAGAGAGAATGGTGTCGATAAACCGGATACTCTTATAAATTACATTACATATTTTGATAGTAGACCCTATATGAACAGTATAACAGATGTTGTGTCTGTGGAGCAGAAAACAGAGGATGATGTATATAATCGTATAGTTTTCGGAGCCCCGGGAACAGGTAAAAGTCATCGTCTTGAATTGGATAGCAAATGTTTTGGAAATAATGTAGAGCGAGTGACATTCCATCCTAGTTATTCGTATGCAAATTTTGTTGGTACTTATAAACCTACTATGACAAGGAACGATCTTGATTGGTTAACTGATGATGAAAAGAAGAAAGTTATAGCAATTTTGCAGGACAAATCTAAGACAGCACAGGAAAAATATGATTTGCTATATGATAAGTTTAAAGGTGAAGGTCTGACAAGATTACCAATATTGTTAGGCATATATACGGATGAAGTATTTAAAACAAAAAAAGTGGACGGGACAGATACTAATAATACCGTGGAGAGAAATCATGGAAAAGCTATTAGACCGTATTTGAATTTGCAACCGGGAAATGGTGGTAAAGAAATATCTTATGAATATGTTCCGGGACCTTTCATGAGAATATATACACAGGCAATAAATCATCCGGAAGAGAAGTATTTATTGTTAATTGAAGAAATCAATAGAGCAAATGTTGCAGCAGTATTTGGAGATGTGTTCCAGTTGCTCGATAGAAAAAGTGGAGTGAGTGAATATCCAATAGCAACAAGTGAAGACATAAAGGCATTTTTAATGAACAATTTGGAATGCTTGAAAGGTAAAAGAATAGATGAATTTTCAGACGAAGAGAGTAGGTTGTATCAGGAGATGCGAATTCCCAATAATATGTTTATCTGGGCAACTATGAATAGTGCTGATCAAGGTGTATTTCCGATGGACACAGCGTTTAAACGTAGATGGGAGTTTGAATATATAGGAGTTGATGATGAGGCAAAGGAAGTTGAAAAATATATCATCCCTATCGGAGACGAGGAACATCGTAAATATGTGAAGTGGGATGATTTGCGTGAACGTATTAATGATATTTTATCATCTGACGACTGTAAAGTTAATGAGGATAAATTATTAGGACCATTCTTTATCTCGAAAAGCATGTTGGAGAGTGCTTCTGAAAAAGAAGCACGATTCATAAAGGCATTTGAAAGTAAAGTTATTATGTATCTGTTTGAAGATGCTATGAAAATGCGTCCGGCAAATATTTTTAAAGGACATAAAGGAAAAATGATTTTCTCTGAAATATGTAAAACATTTGAGGAGAAGGGAGAAGGATTGTTTGGAATCAGTGATATTGAGTATATTGAAAAAGAAGGACAAGAGTAAAGAGGTGATGACACATGGCGAAAGGTTTCTTTCGGGAACTAAAACATTATAAACTGAATGAGATTTCGATAGAACTTGGTATTGAAATGGAAGAAACAAAACGCCTTGTGGGAATTCTAAAAAAGTATGGAATTGTAAAGGCGGTTAAGTCAGCAAAACCGGAATATGAGGATCTGGCTAATCAGGATATTGTACTAACGGATGTTGTGGAAAATAATATTGAAATTCAGTATGTGTTTGATTTTGTGGGTGTTGTGATGGTAGACGAGTATGTATTTAAATGTTATCCTAAATACATATCCTCTACGATAGAACCTATTGAGCAATTGAAGAAGGTATTGAAAGTTATTAAGAAATATAATGACAAAGAGCAACTTGTGTATTTGTATAATGGCGAAGAGGATAACAAGATATTTAATCGTTTAGCAGTTTCATTACATTTATTGGAAGAGTATTTTCAATATGGGCTTTATACGAATCAACATGATATTATTGAAACAAATGGTGAAGGCGAAATTTTATGGGATAGGACAATAAACGAAACATTTGCTTTGATTAAGAACAATCGTCCATATTATGTGGAACTTCAAACACAGAATGCAGTAAATGATGAGATGGACTATATCAAAAGATTACACGAATGTGTATTAACAAAGTGTACATTGGAGTTGAGGAAAACTGGTATTTTGGAGCTTTTTGATATAGCAGAGGTTGAACTTACGGGGGCGCAACTAGAAGATTTTGGTGATGTTAATTATATCAAGTACCGGCTAGAGCAAGAATTACGAACACAGTTTGTTACAAGGAAACAGACACTGCTGAAAACAATTTATACATATATTGCAAATAAAAAGGCAAATCAGGATGATTTGAATTTCAGTTTGTATGGTACAAATAGTTTTAATTTGGTATGGGAAAAAGTATGTGCAGAGAATTTCGGAAGTGTGTTGGATAAAAAGTTATATGAACTTCCGCTTGGTTTGTCTGAAGACTATGAAACAATTAAAAATGAGAAGTTGATAAGTATAATAGATAAACCACAGTGGCACAAAAATAATCCGTATGTTACCGATGGAAAAGTAGATACGTTAAAACCAGATTTGATATGTATATATCCATGTGATGATACAGACTATTGTTTTGGTATATATGATGCAAAGTATTATTGTATAGATTTTAAAGAAGTTAATGGGAAATATAAAGTCACAGGGCAACCGGGTGTTGGCGATGTTACTAAGCAGTATCTATACCAATTGGCATATGATGATTTTATTACAAAGCAGGGATACAAATATGTACAAAATATGTTTTTTTGTCCGCAGGAATCGGCTGAGCCAGATTATGGATATGTGGAAATGAAAATGCTGCATACAATTGGGGATAAAAACTTAGAGAATATTGCTGTTGTAAAATTATGTGCTGAAGAAATGTACGATTTATATCTACAAAACGAAAAGATAAAAGACCCTACAAAATATATTCCTGCTGTAGCGGTTAAACGAGTTTATAGTACAAACTTTTCGAATCGTATGATGGCATACTTGCGACGAATTACTAAGGCTAGTCAAGCAGCAGAAATTAAAATGGAGATGAAATCGGATAAAGGAAAGCTCATATATCCGAAACAGATAAAGAGAGAACTTGGAGCTAAATTAATATATGACGCCATATGCCCTATTGCTACGGGAGCATTTTATGGTTTCAATCCATATGAAAAAGAGTATGGAAATATGGTTGCTGAAGACATCGGAAATTCATATGAAAAATGTGAACAGATTGCTTTGGTTGCCATAGAAATAGAAAAACATATAAAGGAACTGTCAGAGCAAAAGCTGAGGGATGAAACTATAGTGAAAGTAATTTTACAGCATTGCTTTGATGATAAGGAAGAGATTTCAGCTATGGCAAAAGGATGTAGTTTAGATATATTGGTTGAAAAGGTTATGGAATTGATACGAGAAGTGTATTTGTAAGTTTAGGCGCTATATGGGAGAAGGTATAGAAATGTACATTAGTGAAATTATAGAAATTGAAAATTATAGGAATCTTTCGGGGCGAACGATTAAATTTGATAAGGCAATAAATTTTCTGATTGGAGAGAATAATATAGGAAAAACAAACATACTAGAGCTTTTAAATATTTTTTTATGTGTAGGAAAGTTTGCTGAGTCGGATTTTAAGGATGTTTTGCAATCTATACAGATTAAAATTAAAATAGAATATGATGCGGATGAGGTTGGATTTTTTGAAGATAATTTTGATGTTGATAATAGTAATGCAATTACTTTAATTGCAAAGCAAGACTCTGTTGATGAAAGAATTAGGTATTATCATGATACGCCTGTTCAAACTAAAATAAATTCGGCAGTAATTAGAAAAATGAATATCTTATATTATTATGCTCAACGTATGCCTTCTAAAGAAGTTGATTTCAGAAAAACAAGTGGTTCTGGAAAAGTTCTTAATTATTTAATTCAGCATAGCTTAGAGTCTTCAGGAATAGAAGAAAAGGACATTTTAAAGAAAACAAAATTAAAAGGCATTGTAAGGGACGTAAATAGGCAGATAGGAAGTCTTAATTCGATTACAGGAGATAAGGTTAGTGCTTATATTGATACAGATGTAGATAAAATTGTTTGTAGAATGTTAGGGCTTGGAGATGAAAACGGAAGAGAATTAAATGAACTTGGTGAAGGTATTCAGTATGCATTTAATATCCTCTTGCAGATTATTGAAATTATACATAATGTAAAAACAACAAGAAACCCAGAAGATTTTGTTGAACGACTGATAGAGAAGAATGGTAAAAAGCTGTTTCCGGTGTTTTTAATATTAGATGAACCAGAAATACATCAACATCCGTATAGACAGAGAAGCCTTATTAAGAAAATAGATATATTGATGAAAAATGAAAATCAGATTTTTGTCAAACTGTTAAAGGAACTATTTGATATTGATGGACTTGTTGGACAAATTTTTATTGCGACGCACTCTCCGAATATTTTGCTAAATAATTATAAGCAATTTATTAGAATTTATCATTCAACTAGACAAGATATAGAGATTATATCCGGAAGTAGTTTGACTCTTAATGATACCTTATATAAGCACTTATTACGTAGTTTTTTATATTTAAAAGAAGCAATGTTTAGCAGATGTATTCTTTTTGTTGAAGGGGATACAGAGAATGGCGCTATGCCCATATTTGCTCAAAGAATGGGTGTGGATTTTGATGAAAAAGGTATAGGCATAGTAAAATTAGATGGAGCAGACAGTGTTGAAAATTGTATGAAACTCTATGATGCTTTTAAAATAAAAGCAATTGCTATAATTGATAAAGATAAAAAGAGTTCATATTCTCACATTCCTGATATTTATTTTACAAAAGGAAATGATTTTGAAGAAGATGTGTATGATAATTTTACGCTTATCGAGTACATGAAATATAATTATAAGATGGGAAAAATAGGTGGCTTTGTAAATATTTTAAGACCATATGGAATAACATTAAATATTCCATCATATATGTCCGATCCTGATGGTTTTACAATCGCAGAAGCACAGCAACAACAAATAATGTTGGATATAAAAACAGCAGAATTGGGCGAATTGCGTAAAACTAAAAATGCTTCTAAGGCATCATTACTTGCAGAATATGTTCCGACAGTTCCAAAATCATTTCAAAAGGTTATCAATCAGTTGAAAATAGAGGTGAAATAATGGGATTGGAAGATGTTATTAGAAATAAACACTCTGGTGACAATGAACACTTGGAATTTATTTTTTCTGAAGAAAAGAAAATAATTGTAACAGCACCTGCAGGGTGTGGAAAAACCACTGCAATGGTTAGTAAAATTGCATGGGAACTGGGTAAAGGAACTATATCATCAAATAAAAAAGTGCTTGCAATGACGTTTAGTGTTAATGCAGCAATGAAAATTAAAGATTCATTAAAAGCATTGTTGCCTGAACTTGTTGAGAATAGTGAACAGTATATTTCAAAAGTAGATGTGGCTAATTATCATAACTTTGCAATGAAATTATTGTTTAAACATGGTTATTCCATTAATCAAGAGTTTATTCATTTAAGTGATTTTGTTATAGTGGATGAAGCGAATAGTGTTCTTAATAATCATATTACAAGTTCTGACAGCGATAAATTAAAAGCTTTGGATGATGCTTTGAAGGCTTCTGAGGAAGAAGAGTTGAAAAATTTAATTGATGACTATTGGAATGTTCTAAATACAAAACTTATTCCCAATCATATTATTACATATAATGGATTATTAGTTTCCGCAATAAGGTTACTTAGAAAAAGGCAGGTATCAAGTTTTTACAAAAAATATTATAAAATGGTTATTATTGATGAATTTCAAGATACGAATATACTGGGATATTGGCTTGTAAATAAATTGATAGGAGATAATACTGTAATTTTTTTAGGTGATGATATACAAAAGATTTATGGATTTATGGGAGCCATTAATGGGATATTTGAAAAATATAAAGAAAAGTATCCTATCAAAGAAATAAAATTCTGTAATAATTACAGGTTTAGAACCAATGAGAGTATGAAGGAATTAGATAAACTAATCAGATCTTATGGTAGAACATATGCTCCTTCAGAATTTACAGCTTCTATTAATTTGAAACAGCTTAGTAATGATACAGAAGAAGATATTTTTATTGTTGATGGAATTGAAAAAATAATTACTAATTCAAATGATAAAGTTGCTGTATTAGTACGTGCAGGGAATCAAGGCGAATCAATAGCGGTGAAATTAGCTAGGAAAGGAATACTGTATTTTAATGCTTTGTTCAGAGATACAGATGTTGAATTTCTTAAATTTTATGAAGTAGCTATCAACGAATATCATAATGCGACAGGTAACTCTGGGAAAGTTGTTCAAAGAGATTTGCAAAGTTGCTTGGAGGCAGTTAGTCAAAGGCAAAATGAAATTTACTCTAATGCTAGAAGAAAATTTGTATATGATGCTATGTATAAATTGTTGGAAGTGCTTTTTGAAGAATCAAAGAAGTGGGAAGGATCATCAAAAGATAGATACGAAAATATTGATTTCATCCTAGGTAGCAAAGGTTTAAAACATATGATGGAATATATAGAAGAAAAAGTGGTTTTAACTACAATACATGCTTCTAAAGGATTGGAGTGGGAATATGTTATTATTCCGAGGATGAATGCTTATGCATTTCCAACTGGACATATGTGTGGACCTTGTAGGAATGATTATAGTTGTAATAATGGATTTGATTATTGTCAATTTTCATTCGGAGTTTCGATGGAAAAAGCATTTAAGGAGGAGATTAGCGTATTTTATGTTGCTATAACTAGAGCCAAGAAAAATGTATTCTTAACAGTTAATACAGGATTAAATCAATGGAATTATACTAAACAAAAAAGTTGTCTTATAGGACTTCAAGGGCTTTCATATGTTGATTATGTTTGGGAAAAAATAAATTTGTAATTAAGTTAGGATGGGGAACAGATTATGCATATTGTTTCTGTTTGATTTAACAATATATATATGAGCAAATAATAATAAAAAATAATAAGAATAAAGATTAGGAAAGTCCAGCTAATAAATATCTTATTGACATTTATTAGCTGGACTTTCCGATCATGTATTCTTGGGGCCTGAAGCAAAAGGTTTATCCTGGGAATCATATGCTGACCGAAACCTCGCGTAATTAGCATTCACCCTGGCAGCTCTTTTGCTGGTGCTATATGCCAGGGGATGAAACATCTGTGTAAGCGAAATGTGACATATGATTCAGGCTGAAAGCTCCATAAGCAGGCACCGGCTAACCGGGCTGAAAGGTAAAAAAGCAGTGCCTCTAGACATCAGACTCTGCTGATATCATACCACAAGATAACTTATTCAGTTATAACCAATTTTATCCGAGGTGTCTCAGATTATCTATAAATCTATAGAAAGGAATAAGTGAATCATTTCTATTGGCTATACACTTATTATACGAGGTAAAACATTATGGATCAAACCACTCACGATGTTCGCCGTGCGAACTGGTTAACTGTTGTGCTAAACTATAGTTGTAACACCTCGACCTAATAAGATATAATGATCACTCAGAATTCCGAGAGATTATTATATTATGAAAATTATAACATGAAAGTATAATTGCTACAACAACATTCTTGTGTATATGGTATTAGTATGATAATATTATAATCAGGTGGTGACTAACATGAATTTAAACTATGAGGATAAAATTATCCTAATATTAGGAACAAAGAAATCGAAGAATTATAATAAGCCAAAATCAGAGAACAGTAGTCAACCGGGATACCCGGATGTTATGGTTGAA
>CADACD010000050.1 GCA_902786365.1 uncultured Lachnospiraceae bacterium
TACAGGAATATATTATCTGAAGAAATGGGAGTTTTCAAAAAAACTTGTTTATAATTATATTCCTGTTTATAAAAAAAACTGAATTTCACGGATTCAGGTAGAGTCTTAAATTCTCATGGAGCCAGAGGACAGGCTAGTCAATTTTCTGTAGTTCATTCTAATGAGGGTGGATACACAAAACCACAAAAAGGAAATCATATAAGATTAAAGAGTGGTGGTCATGGACAAGCTGGAATGAATGAACTCGATAAGTATGGTATACGATATAAAGTTGAAAAGACATATCCCAATGGAGTAAGAGTAGGACATGTATTAGACCACACGAAAAAGGCCAAGAGGCAATCAATGGGGCAATCGTGGTTCCCTAAATCTTGGACGAGTAAGGATATTAAACATGCAGGTGAACATGTTGCAAATTTAAAATCTAATCGTCATGTGCCAGATGGTAAAAGAATATATGGAATGTGGAAAGGTGTTAGAGTCGGAGTTATAAAAACAAATGGTCGAATTGGTACAATTTTTCCAGATTCTACACAACCAATAAAGAAAGGCGGTAAAAAATAATGGATATAAATAGTTTTAGAAAAGTAATAAAACAACGCGAAGAAACAGATGATGAATGGGATTATGGTATTGAACAGTGCTGGAAAAAGGAAATTGAAATTCTTTCCGAAGACATTCCATCTACGATTGACTTTCTTAAAAATGAATGTACCGATGAAGAATATTCATGGATAAGTGAAGTGATAGATGATGTTGTAGATCAAAATCCAAATAAGGAATTGGTTGAATGTTATAAATCGCTTAAAGATAAATTTCCAGAAGAATACGCAAAGTATAATATTTCGGGAGTAGTAGAAATTTGCGAGAATATATTAAAATGGGAGGAAGAGAATGGCAAAAAGTAAAGTGAATCTTGTTGATGAAGGATTTCGTGTTTCATTGGTCGAAACTGCATTCTTTGATGGAAAGTTTGAAATCCCTCATATCGATTATCACCTGATATACAGTCCATATTCACCTCTAAAAGACTATATGAATATTGGAGGCGTTTATGTCTGAAGAAATGTGCATAACACCAGGTGAAGAGGATGATAATTCAACTGTTGCAAATTAGTCACAGGTTGGTGATGTCTAAAAAATACAGTGTAATATGGAAAAAGCGAAAGGAATACTAATGATTGATATATATACCAAGAAACAGGTCTCTGCTGATTAGATCATTTTAAACGATATGTATTTTAATGTTTACACGGGTAATGAGGAAATATCAGAATATGAGGCAAAGCTAATTTAGCAGGTTGATAAAGCAAAGCTGACAACAGATAAGCATATCGAAACAAGATATGGAACTTCAAGTATTACTAAAAATTTTATCGTTTCCGGTCAAAGGCAAGTAGAAAAGTTTGTTAATGCTATCGAGTAATCTTATCAGGAGTCTCTTCATAGAGCGCCAACACCGGACTTAAGGATTACACATATACGCGGTTCTGAAGAAGTAAAAATATTTATGGCAAAAAGGAAGGAAATGATACTGTAAATGAATTTTCCGGTTGCATTTCATCCTCATCCACACTATAATATCTTTGTGGCAACAGTTTGGCAACAACCATTCAGTAGGTCAGAATAAATAGTGTAATTGATATAGAAATATGTCCCGTATTCAACTGAAACTTAAACAAAATAAGTTAAGTGATGCTTGGGGCATAATGAGTTCGAATAAGAGCCACAAGTCTGGGAAGCCTTATAAACAGGGCGTTCCCGGACTTTTCCTTTTGTTCTGCTACTATTTTGCTACTAACCGCAACTGCTCTATTTCACATCGTTTTGTTTCTTATATAGCTTTCCTTTTTGGCATCGGGATTACTTTTCCTGATGCTGTTTCTTTTGGCATAGGGCCATATGGAAGTTCTGCATTGGCATATGCTGTATCCGGAGTAACTGAACCACTTGCCATATTACCGTCATAGGAAATTCCCATGGTTGCAAGCAACGGATTTCCCATCGATGGCTCCGGGGTTGGTGTTACACCAACTGTCGCCGCAAGCTGATGCTTCCAGCCTGACCACAGGGATTCGTGTTTAAATCGTAGAAGCGTTTTGCGTAATTAATCATGCAGGTGAGCTGATTATTGATGGTTTTCAGATACGTTTTTGAATATCCTTTTGGGGAATTCATCAACTGATTCTGCCATCTTCTCACATCAGAAGCCTTGATTTCGTTGAGTGGCTTCTTGCCAAAGAAAGGTAGGATGTGAGTCTCGCAAATATGCTTCTTGGTCAGTATTGTTGACTGCTTCAGGCGGGCGGTCATATCCTCCATATAGAGTTCGTAGAGATTCTGGAAAGTCATATCCGGGTTGGCAGACTGCTTTTCAAGAAAATCCCTTTCATAAGCCAGAGCTTCCTTTTTGGTGGCGAAGCCTCTTTTCCACTTTTGTCGGTTGTTGCCCTGCCAGTCCGTATAGGTGATTGATAAGTTGGAAGCCAATATGACATACCAGGAACGATATGAAGTGTTTGACAGGATATATGAGGAGGGAATGCAGGCAAAGAAGGACGAGTGTAAAAGGAATAGTCGATGAGGTCAGATGATTTGGGGGCTATGGCAGATGTTGTAGCACCTGAATTATTTTTGCTAAGGTATTGGTTTTATAAAATTAGTTGAGAGACAATCGCAAGAATGTGAGAAAGTAAATTGATAAAACAGCAGTTTCGTGGTATTATTTAGGAAGGATTTATAAAAGTGGAGGTAAAAATGAAAGTATTGGTGATAAATTGTAGTCCTGTAAGGAATGGAGCAACAGCAGAAATAGTTAAAATAGTTACTGGTTGATTGGAGAAGAGACATAATGTAAAAAACATATATATTGACGATTATGATATTAATTTTTGCAAAGGATGTAGAAAATGTCATACTACAGCAAAGTGCGTTCAAAAAGATGATGTTGACAGAATAATAGAACAATATGAATGGGCTGACATTATTATTTCGGTGTCTCCATCGTATTGGGCAGATATACCGGGACAATTTAAAGCTTTTATTGATAGATGTACTCCTTGGTGCAACACGCATGAACCACATGCAAAAATAAGCGGTGGTAAGAAAGGATATGCCATAGCGTTAAGAACGGGTCCGAGCATGAAGGAATGTGAGAGAATTATTAAAAGTATTGAACATTTTTATGGACATATGGAAATTGAGTGTTGTGACAGGCTGGGATTGTGTTCAGTGGAATATAAGGAAGATTTGGAATGTAAAAAAGAAGAACTTGTGGAATTTTGTAAGCAAGATAGATTAAATGAACTGATTAAAGATGGTGGCAAGTGTTTTAGTGGATTGTAGGAGTGGCAGTGAAAATGAGTATTAGAGTAGCGACGTTGGAAGATGCACTACTAGTTGCGGAATTGGCAATTCAAATGTGGGAATCACATACTATTGAAGAATTGACACAGGAATTTGACGAATATATTAGTAAAGAGAATGGTATTGTTTTTATTACCATGGTAGATGGATGTGCAGTTGGATTTGCACAATGTGGATTAAGACGTGACTATGTGGAAGGCACAGATTCAAGTCCGGTGGGATACCTAGAGGGGATTTTTATAAAAGAGGAATATAGAAAAAGAGGACTGGCAAGAGATATGTTAGAGGCTTGCTGGAAGTGGGCAAAGGAACAGGGATGCACTGAATTTGCCAGTGACTGTGAGCTGGATAATGAAGATAGCCTGAAATTTCACTTAAAGATGGGATTTGAAGAGGTCAATAGAATTATTTGTTTTACAAAGAAATTGACGGATTCTGTTATTGGCAGAACAGTAAACATAACAGTTGACAGACCATTATGTAGTTACCATCCGGAACATAAGGATATGTATTATCCAATAAATTATGGGTATGTGGAAGGCATCATGGCGCCGGATGGAGAAGAACAGGATGCCTACATATTAGGTGTGGATAAAGCGATAGATAAGTTCACAGGAACAGTTATTGCAGTTGTACATAGAAATGATGATGTAGAAGAAAAATGGATTGTTGCACCGGAAGGGATGACTTTTTCCAAGGAAGAAATCTGTGAGCAGATTCATTTTCAGGAACAGTATTTTGATAGTGAAATTATTATGTAAAGGATTTGAAAGAGATGCAGGTAATAATAAAATGAAATTACTATATGGAACCGGTAATCTGGCAAAATTATCGGCAATGAGGAACCAACTTGAACAGTTAGATATAGAATTAATTGGTTTAAATGATCTGAGAGCAGAGGGCAAGATTATTCCGAAAGTAATAGAGGATGGCAATACCCCTCTTGAAAATGCAAGGTTGAAAGCAATGGCGTATTATGAGGCCTTTCCTGTATTTGCGGTTTACAGATGGAAGAGAAATTACATACAGAATTGTTACGTTTTGCTACGAAGGAAACAATCTTTGAAGAATTGTACTATCATATGAATGAGTTCATAGTGGAAAATGGATTTGTGAATCTTGATTTTATGGGCAATCTGGGGCATTCCATTGTAAAAACCAAAGGTGATAGGGTTTACATTGAAAAAGGTAATATGACCAAGCTTGGCGATGTAAAGTATTTTACATTTGAACCGCACATAGGATTTCCAAATTCAAAGTATGGTTATAAGAAAGAGAATATTTATTACTTTGACGAAAACGGGCTGATGGAACTTTAAGATATAGATTGGGTGGAAAAAATGATTAGAGAAGTAAACAAAAATGATTTAGATGAAGTATTACAGCTTTATCTTTATCTTCATGAGAAAAGCATTCCAGAATATTCAGAGCAGTTAAGAAATACATGGGAGAATATTATAAATGATGCCAATCATCATCTTATTGTTTGTGAGATTGATGGCAAGATCGTGGCATCCTGCGTATGTGTGATTATTCCCAATCTTACAAGAAATGTTCGTCCATATGCATTTGTTGAAAATGTGGTAACACATGCGGAGTATCGAAAGAAAGGTTATGCTACAGATTGCCTGAATTTTGCTAAGAAAATCGCAGAAGAGAATCATTGCTACAAGATGATGTTGCTTACAGGTTCAAAAGAAGAAAGTACATTGAATTTCTATCGAAATGCCGGTTATAACAGTTCGGATAAAACGGCGTTTATTCAGTGGATTGATATGTAAAAAAAGGAGAAAAATTATGATATATGAATTAGGAAAACCAGAAGATTTACAGGCTGTATACAATGTAGTGCAGCATACAATAAAAACAATATACCCGAAGTATTATCCAATGGAAGTAGTAGATTTTTTCTGCGAGCATCACAGTGAGGATGCTATAGAAAAGGATATTAACAATGGTTATGTAAGTGTGCTAAAAATAGATGGAACAATCGTAGCAACAGGTTGTTTTGTGGATAATCACATTACAAGAGTTTATGTCCTACCGGAACACCAGAAAAAGGGATATGGCACATTTATTATGAAAAATATCGAAGAACAGATTGGCGAAAAATTTGATAAGGCATATCTGGATGCGTCACTTCCGGCGGCAGCGCTTTATGAAAAGCTTGGATTTGTGACTGTAATGCATGAGCGTTATCCTGTAGAAAATGGAGTGATACTTGCGTATGAAGTTATGGAAAAGGAACTTCATAAAATCTCGACAGATATTAATTATGATGGAAGAAAATTTATTCCAAAAATGAATTCTGAAAACGGTGAGGTTGGTGAACAGACCAACTTTACATATCATCAGAATGGAAATCTATTGTGGGCTGAATATAGCGGTGGAGATATATTAAAAGGTTCGTTGATTGGAACGGTTTTATGTAATGGGGAGCTTGATTTTGTGTATCATCACATGAATCAGAATATGCAAATTAAAACAGGCAAGTGCCATAGTGTACCAACTGTACTAGAGAATGGGAAAATAGAACTTTCTGAACAATGGCAATGGACAAGCGGAGATTATTCTAAGGGAGCGTCTTTGCTGGTAGAGGTGTAGGATGTTAGAAAGATTTGAATATAAAAGAGCAACAATGGAAGATATTGATGAATTGATAAGAACAAGGATTATAGTCCTTCGTGCAGCCAACAAACTGTCGGATGATGTAGATATGTCAACGGTGGAAAAGGAGTCTTATGCATATTATAAGCGTGCGTTAGAAACCGGTGAACATATTGCATATCTGGTGTATGATAATGGAACTTTTATCGGTGCAGGCGGTGTTAGTTTTTATCAGGTTATGCCCACATATCATAATCCTACTGGTAAAAAGGCTTATATTATGAATATGTATACAGCACCGGAATATAGAAGACAGGGAATTGCAATTCACACATTGGATTTACTGGTAAATGATGCGAGGGAACAGGGCGTGTCGCAGATAGCTTTAGAGGCAACAGATATGGGGCGGCCATTGTATGAAAAATATGGATTTGTAAAAATGGAAGATGAAATGGAGCTGGTATGATGCATAAAGTAACAGGCTTACAACCTTGGGAATGTCTCATGAAGAGAATTGTATGGAAACAATTAGGAGAAATTCGCGATAAGAAGATACTTGATTTTGGAAGTGGTATAGGAGTAACCGCAAACTATCTGGCAGAGCATAACGATGTAACAGCCATTGAACCGGATGGAGATAGCATAAAGATAAGATGGGCAGACCATCAATATACACAAATTGTCGGTAGTATCCAGGAATTGCGTAAATTTGATGATGAGACTTTTGATATGATTATCTGCCACAATGTTTTGGAGTATGCCGAAGACAGACCAGATATTGTTAAGGAATTTGCAAGGATTTTAAAACCTAATGGCAAGATTTCTATTGTGAAACATGTAGGGTTATGCAGATGGTTGTACTTTTGAATGATTTTGAACATGCCCATAGCCTGTTGGACGGTAATGATGGAATGGCTTCCAAGTACGGAGCAATTCGTTACTATGAGGATGCAGATATTGAAAAATGGTGTCCGAAACTTGCAATTACGAAGACACTGGGGATGAGAACTTTCTGGGATATGCAACAAAATCAGGAATTACATAAGGATGTTGACTGGCAGGGTAAAATGGTGGAAATCGAGATGCGGGTATCGGATATGGATGGATACAAAGACATCGCATTTTTTCATCATTTGATGATTGAGAAGAGATAGGAGACACGGTATGACAAGAGTGTATTTCGTGCGTCACGCACAGCCGGAACATGATTGGAAAGAAGACAGAACAAGACCTTTGACGGAAGAAGGAAAGGTGGATTCTGCAATTGTACTGGAATTTTTGAAGGATAAGAAAATAGATGCGTTTTATTGTAGTCCGTATAAACGCAGCATGGATACCATTGCAAAGTCAGCAGCTTTTTTCTCAAAAGAGATTATAACGGATGAGAGATTAAGGGAGCGTGAAAAAGGTCCTGATGGAAACAACCACGGAATGTTTCAGAAACGCTGGGCTGACCATGATTATCATGAAGATGGTGGAGAATCCATTGCTATGGTTCAAAATCGAAACAGAGAGGCGTTGGACGAGATTTTATCAGATAAAACGGATAAAGAGATTGTTATAGGAACTCATGGTACTGCTCTTAGTACGATATTGAATTTTTATGACAATAGTTTTGGATGTGAAGATTTTCTGCGAATTATAGATTGGATGCCATATATTATCGAACTGGATTTTGAAGGCGATAAGTTGGTTGGTAAGCATGAACATTGTTATGTGGAGAAGGAATTCAAGGGCAATCAGCGTGCGGATAAAAAATAGCACTGATTTATGAATGGAAAGGTTGTAGTTATGCAATATGCAAGAAAATTAAGAAAAGGTGACAAGGTAGCAATTGTAAGTTTGTCGAGTGGAATACTCGGTGAAGAATTTTGCAGTCATAATATAGAGATTGGTGTAAAGAGATTAAAAGAATATGGTTTGGAACCGGTATTTATGCCGAATGCTTTGAAGGGCATTGAATATTTAAAGGCGCATCCGGAAGCAAGGGCGAAAGACTTAAAAGATGCATTTTTGGATGATTCTATTGCAGGGATTATTTGTGCCATCGGTGGTGATGATACATACAGACTTTTGCCTTATCTGATGGAAGATGATGAGTTCATAAAAGCTGTAGAGAAACATCCAAAATTATTTACAGGATTCTCAGATACTACGATTAATCATTTGATGTTTTATAAGCTGGGATTGTCTTCTTATTACGGACCAAACTTTATTTGTGATTTGGGAGAAATTGCAGATGAAATGTTACCGTATACGAAAAGAGCTTTTGAGGGATATTTGGAAGGCAATGAATCTGATGAAATTGTATCCAGTGACATTTGGTATGAAGAAAGAGAAGATTTTTCTAGAGATGCAATGGGAACAGATAGAAAAGCTCATAAAGAAGAACGAGGTTTTGAACTTCTGCAGGGAAGTGAAATTTTTCAAGGTGAATTATTGGGCGGATGCTTAGAAAGTCTTTATGATATATTGACCAATAGCAGATATGAAGATGAAAAGGAAGTTTGTGAAAGATATGGTCTGTTTCCGGATAAGGAAGAGTGGCGAGGAAAAGTTCTGTTTATAGAAACCTCTGAAGAAAAACCGATTCCGGAATTGTTTGAAAGAGAAGTTGCTTTGCTGAAAGAAAAGGGAGTATTTGACGTGGTAAATGGTGTGTTGGTTGGAAAACCACAGGATGAAGCTTTTTATCAGGAATATAAAGATATTCTTATTAAAGTAATAGATAATGAGAAAATTCCGATTGTTTATAATGTGAATTTTGGACATGCTACACCACGGTGTGCATTGCAGTATGGTGTTGTTGCAAAGGTAGATATGAAGCAGAAAAAGATTTTTGTGAATAAGTAGGAGAAGGTGTTATGGCTGTATCATATAACAAACTATGGAAACTATTAGTAGATAAAAAAATGAGTAAATCAGATTTGCGTAAAAAGGCAGAAATTGCTCCTAACACAATGACAAAGCTTCGCCGTGATGAAGAGGTGAGCCTTACAATTCTTAGCAAAATCTGCAAAACTTTACATGCAGACTTTGGGGATATTGTGGAGTATGTGCCGGATGCAGAAATTTGGGATTTGTATAATGAAAACCGAGAGCTTCTGGGAAAAGATCATGTCAGAGGTGAGCAGCTACCGATAGACGGATACCATCTGGTGGTGCATGTGTGGATTCGAAATTCTAAGGGAGAGTACCTTATCTCGCAGCGTTCTGCAAACAGACCAACATATCCTTTGATGTGGGAATGTGTAGGTGGTTCGGTTGTAAAAGGTGAGGATAGTTTATTAGGAGCAATCCGAGAGGCAAAGGAAGAAGTTGGAGTTGATTTAATGCCGGAAAATGGACAAGTTCTTTTTACAAAAACACGAAAAATCATTGATGGAAAAATCTTTAATGATATTATGGATGTTTGGCTGTTTGATTACGATGGGGAGGTTGATTTAGGCAATGCCACAACGGATGAAGTGGCACAGGTTGCCTGGATGAATCGGGAACAAATAAAAGAATTGTTTGATGCAAATATGTTTGTAGATACATTGGAATACTTCTTTACGGAAGTGGACAAAGAAAGGAGTTAAATGTTTAAATTTATTTTTGATTTAGCTACAGAACCATTGGGATTACCGATTGATTGGTATTATGAATGGATTATATTAGGAGTAATCGGATATATTGCATATTTGATTGCGTATGATAAAGTTGGAAGTTTATATCATGGGGATTTTGTTTCAGGGAGAGCAGCAGGATCATTTTTTCACTGGATTATTCGAACTATTTATTTTATCGTTATGTGGGCTCCAATCCAGATTAGCGTTTACGAGGACAAGATATATATTTGGAATGATGGTGAGATGCCTCCAAATCTGGATTCAACTGACAAGTTGTTTATTAAGCATTCATCAAAGCCTTATAATCCGAAATTGGCTAATGTCTTTTTCAAAAGCGGTATGATTGAAGCGTGGGGAAGAGGATTTGAGAAGATTAGGGAAGCCTGTGTGTTGTATGATGGACCATTGCCGGAATACGAGATTAATGAGGCTGGAATTATGGTTCTGTGTAAGGCTTGTGATAAGTATTTGGGGTTGTTGAGGAATGATGGTCATCATCATGGTCAATGTGACCAAGAAGGTGACCATGATGATGAACAAGATCTAATGAGGCAGATAATCGCATTTTGTAGGGAACCTAAAACTGCAAGCGAAATAATGCAAAAATTCAATTTGGGGCGTTCATATTTCCGAAGGCATTATCTGGATAAGATGCTCAAAACTGGTGAGTTACAGAGAACTAAGCCTGATAAACCGAAAAGTAAGAATCAAAAGTATTATTCGTAAACATATTCATCAACTTGGTCACAATGACCAAGTTGAGAACATGTAATGTAAAACAATACATTTAGAAAAGTGCTACAAATAAGAGAGGTGCTCAACGTGGCTGATGAAAAGGAAGTTACTATAACGAATACGCACGTGCCAGATAAATTGTATGGATATGGATTACAGGTTCGTCAGATGTTGTACGAATTATTGAATTGTGGAATCGACAGTGTAGTGAGTGTGGAAAAATTTGATGATGTAGGTGTTGAAAATGGTAATGAGAAAATTGCAATACAAACAAAAAGTGCGTTATCAGATAGAAATCCTGTTTCAGACAGAGCTGTAGATCTTTGGAAAACCTTGTATAATTGGCTCATTGCACTTAAAGAAGGGGAATTACCATTAGATTCAACTATATTTACATTGGTTATTAATGTAAATAAGAGTGGAAACATTGTTACATGGCTAAATCAAGTGTGTGATGAAAAAGAATCGGAAGAGGTTTATCAAAAAATACGAGATGTGTTTACAGGAGAAGACGGAAAATATATTGAACAAAGTGATTCCATCAATCATTACATAGTATCGTTCTTGACCGAAGAAAATAAGAAGTATGCATTGTGTATTAGAATGGATGCTATCATGAATTAGCAGATCAGCAACTATAGAGTTATAATTAATAATGTACAAAAAATGTCAAATAAGAATGTACAAATGTTATGATATATGAGCTAAAAGGAGGAGCTCATAATGATATTTAAA
>CADACD010000051.1 GCA_902786365.1 uncultured Lachnospiraceae bacterium
ATATAATATATATATTATATATAATATAAAATATAGATAACAATATCTCTCCGCCATCAATTTCACTTCATGCTACGGTGATACGGCGATACGGCGTCAAGCAAAAAAAAATATCTCGGACAACTTTTGTCTGCCCCTAACAGTATCTTTGCCCCCAGAAACTTAAAATATAATAGATTATGACGTTAGATATTGTAACCAAAGGTATTCCTTACCTTCACATGGCGATAGTAGTAGTCATGGTTTTGGCTGGAGTCCCCAGAATCTTTTCTTATACTGCTTTGATTTGGGGAAGTTGTGCTTGGCTGTCGATCCCTCTCACAGAGGAAGGTGTTTACTTAGAATATCCCTCCCTATGGCCCTATAGACATTTATTCGCATTAGGAGTTTGCTTCTTGATTTTTTGAGTGAATATAATAAAAACCAGTCCGTGATATGAAAAAAGTGAGTATTTGCTTTGCCGATTCGAAAATAATCCCTATCTTTGCCCCTGTAAACTAATAGAATGCGAGTTATTAATTCACTTAAATAGTATATGAAAGTTAGACAACGCTTTTTATTTTTAGTTTATATGGATCGCAGGCTGGTAATATTCGATTTAGAACAGATTATTCTGCATCCATAGTTAAAAGAAGTAGTGAAGATTTAAAAACCTAAAATGTTATATGGCTAAAAATGAGTTTTCAAAGATGCGAGAGACAGTCTAAAAGGCAGTTAAGGTAATTGCATTCGTAAAGGATGTGAGATTATATATATTTTTTACATTAGAATAAAAAGTATGAAAAAAAAGACTAATGAATTTGCAAGAATCAGCGAACTTGTAAATACCATCATAACAAGGTATCGAGAAGTTAGAAAAGATTGTGGTATTCCTGATAATGGATGGCATAGCCGAACTATTGAACGTATGGCTATTCCATTCATCAAAGGTTATTTTACCTTAGCTGTAGTGGGAAAAGTCAGCTCTGGTAAATCTACATTTATAAATGCTCTTCTTGGATGTAAAGATCTCCTTCCTACTGGACATGACCAAACAACATGTGGCGTTACTTACATCGAATATGGAGAAAAACCAGAAGCGACAATTGTTTTTGGTGATGGACATAAAGTAGTTATAAAAGATAATATAAGTGGAAAAATAAAGCCTCACGTTGCAATTCCTGAGAAGTATCATCATCTCCCAGTCAATAATATTGACGATATGATAATGGGAGGTTATGATTTTAATAAAATATGGGAAGTCCGTAATCAGTTAGAAGAGGAAACCCTTTGTCCACCTTTAGATAAGACTCTGCTAAAAGATTATGTGGAACATCGCAAGAAAGAAGACATTGCAATTGAAGTCCGTATGAAATATCCATTCAACGAAGAGTTGAAAGGATGGCGTGTTATTGATACTCCAGGCATTGGTGCCATTGGTGGAATCGAAACACGCACAAAACAACTACTGGCTACTCAGAAAGCAGATGGTTCTCGCGAGGTTGACGCTATCATTTTCTTACAGGATGGAAGTCAAACTCTTGATCAAACCGACACAAAAAAGTTTGTAAATGAGCAGCTTGATAACTTTACAGAATCTGACAAGGGTCGATTATTTTACGTACTGACTCATAGTGGTTCGCCTGAATTTGTATACCACAAAGACAGTAAGATTGATTTTATCACACTGAATTATGGCAATAAAATAAAAGTTTTAACCTACGCTGATAGCTTGCTATATACTTTCTTGACGGATTTTGAAGATCGTAAAGTGAGTTTAGATGAATACAGACATTTTGCTCAGCCAAGCAACTGGGCTGATGATGAATGGCGAACCATTCGGACTGTCTTGTCCAATGCTGAATTCCATATTTCAGACACACACGATTCTTTCAATCATGACACAATGCGTAGAACACTTCAAGAATGGTCACATTTTGAAGAACTTAAAAAAGAGATTAATACTTTTGCGAAGAACGAAAAACAAAAGACATTAAAGAATCTGCTTAATCTTATAGCTACAGATTATCTTGGTTTCGGTAAACAACTAGAAAAAGATAAAGATCTTGTTGAGGGTAACCTTTCTTCTATTAATAATGAGATTTTAAAAGTTGAACAAAAAAGAAAGGATTATAATAAGCTTGCTCAAAAAGCAGATAATTTAATCAAAATTGATAAAATTAATGCCGAATTTGATTTTATTCACAAAGAAATAGAAGCCTTTAATGGACTACAGTCCATAGAAGGTGTAAGAAATGCAATAACTAATCTCTTTGAGTCTATTCAAAAAAAAGAAAAGGAAGTTTTTAGTAAGATTATAAAAGAATTCTCTGATTTTTTTAAGGAATATGACTCTAAGGATCTGATATTAGAGTCATTGGATTTTGGAGAAATGGAAATCGAGGCTAGTAACTTTGATAAAGATAAATATATTATCACCCCAGAAAAGATTAAAACCCATTGGTCCGGTCCCGATGAACGAATTAAGGCAGTGTATAACGACGATGTAATTGAGGAAATAAAGATTCGAAATTTCAAAGCACTAGCTATGCGTAAAGCTAAAGCGCAAAAGGATGTTTTTCTTCCACAAGTGAAGAAAAAAGCAGATAATATGCGGAATCTGATTTTTGATGAAATAGACGAAAAGAACAAAGACGAACTATGTCATTTAGAAAATCTCGAATCCCAATTGTCTGGAAAAGAAAAATTTATAGCAGAGAAAGTTGATTTAATTGCTAAATCTCTTGCTGCATCAGAAGAACTAAAAAAACTTGCTCAAGATTATGGATACGAAATTTAACAAAAAGATAATGATGGACGTTGTTCGCTTGGAAACAGAAGTCCGTCAAAAAGCTCATGAGTATTTAGATGATATTTCGGAGAGTAACTTAAAAGCATTTGCAGAATCAACAAAGAATATTGCTCATTCTGTGTTGGAGAATTATTACCTTGCCGTTGATGACATCTATACTAATGGCACTTTAAAAATTGAGAACAGTGATATATACAACAAATTTATTGATTTTCATGATGGGTATCGTGCTCAGATGAAAAAGTGGACATTAGAAAATGAAATAACCATTGGAGAAATGGTGATTACTCCGACACTTCAATATCCAGATTTTGAGGATGAGGATATTAAAAAGAAACCCATTGCCATCGCAGGAGTTGGCACACTTGTTGCCGCTGGTCTAATCATATTCAGTAAAATATGGATTGCTGTTGCTGCAGAGTTACTTACTTTAGGTGTTTCTGCTTATACTTATAAGAAAAGCAAAGAATCTCGGGAAGAAAGACATGCCTTTAGAGTAAAAAAGTACGAGATGCAGATTGAACAAGAAAAAGCCCGCCTTGTTAATGGACTTATAAAGGATCTCAAAACATGGTTAGCTAATGCAGAATCTTTCTCGAATGATATTATTTTGAAGTTTGGTATACAATAAAATATGGGGAAAATACAATACAAGGATAACCAGCAGAGCGAAGTTGGACAAGTTCTGCCTGTAGAATATGAAGACGCTACTTCTGCCCATGGTGTTGCATATGAGGACATTGATAAAGCAGAATTAGCTGATGCTTGTCATCAAGTCTTTGACAGCATGGTAACCAGAGATTACCTGCATTCTTTAAGTTCGTGCAAGGTAAAGCCGCTGGCAAGTACCTCTGATTATACTAAGGTACGCTGGTTTCGTATAGATAAGATCGTTATGGAAAAAGATGTTTTTTTCGCTGACAAATTATCCATGCTGTATATGTCACTGCATAAAACTGCCAAAAACATAATTCTTGTGTTGAACAAGCAAAATGATGGCGACATAGAGTTATACCTAGGTGCAAGAGATTTTTCAGGAAATAGTAGTGTGTCTGGGAAAATACTAGAAGCAGGTTTAGTTGGTTATTTCCCAGGTATAAGGTTCGAGCAAAAAGGTATAGATAAATTAAATTTCACAAACCCCTCGGTATCGTCAGTTTCCGCAATAGCATCTTTACGTGATGACAAGAAAGAAGACTTTGTTCAGGGAATAGAAAGACTTATAAATGCCACATCCTCAATTCCTCAGTTCCGAGCTTATTTTGTTGCTGATAGCGTTAATGATAAAGAGGTAAACGCAATGATAAACGCCTTTACCAATCTATATTCTAGCCTTTCCCCTTCTGAAACACTTCAAATGACATTTAATGAGAGTGAAACTAAAGGTGTTTCAGAATCATTTACAGAAAATTTCTCAGAATCAATAGGAGAATCTATATCCAAGACGGTAACCCATACGGATGGCTATTCTGATAATGAAACAGAAAGTGATACAGAAACGACAGGCAATAGCGAAAATTATAGTAGGAATAAGCTCACTTCAATTTGGAAAGGTATAGTAGGTGGAAGAACTGGTGGTGGAAAGAACTATAGCAATAGTTCCACACGATCACAGACTATAGGGAAAAATTTCTCTGATTCCGAAGCGAATCAAAAAGGTACAAATAGAAACACGACTAAAGGAACCGCCAAACAAAAGGGTTCTAACGAATCAACCACCACAGGCTCGTCAAAGCAGATAACATACAAGAATCGTACTGTCAAGTTCTATCTTGATATTATGGACAAACAGTTGGAAAGGCTGCAAAATGGAAGGCCATTTGGGCTATGGTCAGTTGCTACTTACTTTGTAGCCAATGACCCAACAACTGCTCAGCAATTGTCCAATATATATAGAGGTTCTATTATTGGCGAAGAAAGCGGATTGGAAACATGTACTATAAACACATGGAAAGAAGAAAATAAAGATAGTGTTAAAAAGATTATCGAATATCTTGAAAACAGCCTTCATCCTCGCTTTGATTTCAATTCGCTCGATGTATCGGCAGGATCTGTAGTAAACAGCAAAGAACTGGCTATTCATTTATCGCTTCCTCAGAGTAGCGTTCCTGGTATTATCGTTCAGGAGTGTGCCTCATTTGCAAGAAATGTATTTTCAACTAAAAACAATACCAATGAAATACATTTAGGCGAGATTGTTCACCTTGGGCAGATATCAAAATTGCCTGTCAATCTCGACATAGATGAACTGACAAAGCATGTATTTGTGACAGGAACAACAGGCAGTGGTAAATCAAACACAATGTATCTTATTCTTCAAGGACTTTTAGACAAAGCAAAAAATGACGAAGAAAAGAAGTTGAAGTTTCTTGTTATAGAACCTGCAAAAGGTGAATATAAACATGTGTTTGGAAACAAGCCTGGCGTTTCTGTTTATGGCAGCAACCCGAACATAAATCAGCTACTACGAATCAATCCTTTTGAGTTCCCTGAAGGAGTTCATGTGTATGAGCATATTGATCGGTTGGTTGAGATTTTCAATGCTTGCTGGCCTATGTATGCTGCCATGCCTGTTGTGCTGAAAAAAGCAATCACTGATGCATATAAACATTGTGGTTGGGATTTACATTCTTCTATTCAAGAAATTAATAGCACACGCAAACTATTTCCAACTTTTAATGATGTCGTTGTTGCATTGCGTGACTTCATCAATAATTCGGAATACTCAGCAGAAACAAAGGGTGATTACAAAGGGTCTTTAGAAACGCGTCTTATATCAATGTCAGAGGGATTGACAGGCATGATGCTTAATAATACGAAAGGTAACATTTCTGATTCAAAGTTGTTCCAAGAAAATGTAATCATTGATTTGAGTCGTGTTGGAAATACTGAGACAAAAGCACTCATTATGGGCCTTCTGATTATGAAGATGAACGAATTTTACCAGACGCAAGGGAAAATGAATTCGAGTCTAAATCATATAACCGTTCTTGAAGAAGCTCATAATCTGCTTAAACGTACAAGTACGACGCAAAGCCAAGAAAGCAGTAATCTCGCAGGAAAGTCTGTGGAAATGATCTGCAATAGTATTGCTGAGATGCGTACTTATGGTGAAGGCTTTATTATTGTTGATCAGTCACCTTCTCAAGTAGACTTGGCGGCTATTCGTAATACAAATACAAAAATCATTCTGTCTCTTCCAGAGGTGGATGATCGTGATTGTGCAGGAAAGTCCATAGGATTGAAAGATGAACAGGTAGACGAAATAGGACGTCTAAAAATGGGTGAGGCCATTGTGTATCAAAACGATTGGGAGGAACCTGTTCAATGCAAGGTAAATGAGTTTAAGTATGACAAAGACAAAAGATTTGAGGATCAAAAAGATTCTTATAGTGCTAAAGATGAATCAAAAATGCTATATGAAGTACTATCTTTCTTGTATATGTATTGTGGTGGTCATCCTGTAAAACGACAAATCGATGATCTCAAAAACTCTATTTTTGATTGCAAACTATTATCTGCTACTAAATTCTCACTATTGAAGTTGATAGACGATTACTGTAAAAATGGCGTTGATTTAAACAAGAGAAATCATGCGAAAGTGATGGAAACCGTAGGTGCATGCCTGGGCTTGTCTCCTCAGATAAAGAAAATAATAATGAAAAAGGGAAATATTACAGAAGCAAATGATTCCATCAAAGATTTGATAAAGTATTTATTACCTGATTGCAATGATGATTTTTACCGCTTCTGTACCAGATGTTCATTAAGGCTTCTGGCTTCTGAATCCTCTACGAACGTAGATTTTTACAATAACTGGTTTAGAATGTATTATAAATAAAGGTTATGCCATTCGTAATAGATGATATAGCTGTTGCTGCAACTGAAATGAGTGAAGTTGCTGCAGAAACTGCGGAAATAGCAGGAGATGTAACAGAGTCTTCTGAAATTATTGGTGATGGAAGAGTTGAGGAGGCTTTGGCAAATGAAAAAGCGACAGATGTTAGTGAAGCATCTGACCTTTCTGTACCTGAGTCAGATGAGATTATCGGGGATAGTGTGGGTGAATCTTCTATTGATGACTCCCCAAATCTTGACGAACAAACAAAAACTGGAACAGAGGATATGGGGTCTGTAACTGATAATTCTCAAACTGATGGAACTACAATAAATGATGTTGAAGATGATACCGATTCCTTCCTAAATGAACTGGAGCAGACAGAAGTAGATGACAATGACAACCCATATATAAAGGATGGAGATTTAATTCCAAATAATGAGTACGATTTTAATGGATATCACTATACGACAGATGATAAAGGCCGTATAATAAAAGTAGAAGGAAAAATAAATATCCCTGAAGAAAAGAAACCTCGTGGAAACCTGCCAGCAATAAAAGACAGCCAACCTGGAGATGACAAAGGACATCTGATAGCTCATGAGTTTGATGGTGTAGACAATGAAGGAAATTTAGTTCCTATGAATTCTGATTTAAATCGTAATGGTGATTATAGAAAATTTGAGCGCGAAATAGAAAAAGCAAAAAGGGACGGTAAAGATGTTAATGTAAGTATCGAAATAGATTATTATGACAATTCTTCACGTCCTACATCTTTTACAGTGACTATTGAATTTGATGGAGAGATATCAGAAAGAACATTTTTAAACAAATAACAATATGGAAAGAAATTATTCTTTAATAGTTAATGAATTGGTAGGCATACAACCACAAGATTGGACTAGAGTAGTTGCCTATGCCCAAATAACAGAGGAATCATATGAAATTTTCTTTTACTCAAAAGTGAAAGATAAATACGTAAATAATTTTGATTTAGAGAAGAAGTACAATTTGCCAAGAGTCGATGTGAGAACTTGCTTTAAGAAAGTATATGAAGAATTGCTTCCCGATTTCAAGGAAAAGCAATGGTTTGTTTGTACTATTCAAATTGAAAGAAATGGAAAATTCAGTTTTGAATATGAATATACAGATTATTCAGAAGATTCCATGAATTTTAAAAGACTATGGAAAAATAAATATCTGCTATAATAATAAAAATATGAGATATTGTTCTCATTTTTACAATTGATTTTTGAAGACTCAAATATAAGATTCTTTTAAATGCATTATTTATGGGAAAAGGATATATATGCTTTTTTACAAATGTAAATGAGCTCGTTAATTTTCTTTGTAGTTTGCCAGCTAGGAGTGACATCTATTTTTCATTTAAAGGAATCCTTTATGCTATAGATCAAATTGTTGAAGATGAAGAAGATGAAGATGTTGTGATAATAAAAACAAAAAAAGAAAAGGAAAGTATAAATACATATTCAAAAGAAGATATAATAGAAGAATTAACACAATATTTGCAAAAAGAATTCGATGTTTTGGCTTTGGTTGAGGGAGAGCGTATTTGTGTTCAGAATGTTAATGAATTTATACAAGATGTAGGTTCTGAAATAAGATACATTATTAAACTCGTATGATAATTCGTAATATTAGCTGTATATGATTAAGGGTGTGTAGATAATAATATGGATAACAAATATATCCAAGAATGTACCAATTGTGGTAATGTCGTAGTTGGCAGAGAGAAGCGAGGGGTTATCAGAGATGTTTTACATGGTGGACCTGGGAGTGCTGTGGAGTTTATCCCTGTTGGTGGAAAACTGATTTGGAAAGCTTCGAAGGAAATCGTTTTGCGTCTCTTGCGAACTGATATGGAGAAGTGGGGGGATGAACTTGAGAAGTGGATCTACAAGGATATCCAAGTTGAATACGATTGTCCAAAGTGCGGTAAGACATGGACAGAGACGCATCCCCTAAGTGAATCGGAATATAAACAGATGATAGCTGACTACATCACAAAGGTTAAAGATTTAACTACGCTAAAAAAGTCAGAAGTCAAGAAACCGAATATAGGCAAACGTATGATGGTAATGAACCATCAGGAATCAATCGGAATGAATATGAGGTTACAAATACCTTATGGTGAACTGGAGGCATTCTTGATGAAGAAGTATGACCAGCAGGTGAAGCTGGGATTTGTTGATGAGAAAACTATCAGTGTCACAAAGAAGGTGGTGATCAAGGATGCGACTATCAGTATTTCTGTTGATCAGGTAGCAGGAAATGATATCTCTTTGTCATATCAGGCAGGTTTCGGCATCGAGTGGATTATCAAAGGCGTTCTTATGTGGTTTAAAGAATCAATCAAGGACTTTGTAGAGGAACTGGAGGACAACAAACTGCTGATTCACTTAAATAAGATTGATCAAATAGGCGGCTTGCTGGATAAAATAGAGATTTTAGAAATTACCTTCGACGAAGTGAATGCTAATGTAGCATTCAAAGTGTGATAATTGAAAAAAATCCTCAAATATTTGGAACGTATTGATATTTTTCCTATCTTTGCAGCAGAAAACAACAGGGCTTCAGAATACCGCGTCGGATTGCAGTTCCGAAGGGAAGGGTTCAGAGGTCCTGTTCTTCGTTTATATCGGGTATATTATCTGATACGCTATGCACCCAACATTCATCCCAGATAGTTTCATTGACAATAATCCAACTGGTATCGTCTGCTATTTGCGTTCTGAAAAGATGGCTAGCTATGATATAGTCGCGCCCCTTGGGGTCTGGTTCTGATCCAAGGTACTCAGAACTCAAAAGTAGTTCTGGCAGTTGTAGCAGAGCCACGTTTTTCTCTGCATAATGCTTATGAGGCTGATTTAGCCACTCCTTGATACCAGATACGTTTATATATATGTCGTGAGGAAAGTAGGGGTGATACAACACCTTTCCAAGCAGGACGAGTTTCGCTTCATCCCTGATCTCCTTTCTGCGTTGCCTAACAGCTGGTTGTATTTTCATCGTTATTTTGACTTAATACGTTAACTGGCCACAAAGTTACTATTATTTCTTGAAACAACCAAAGATTGAAGATATTTTCTATACATCGGACACAAAATGTCTGCCTCTCTTTTTATCTTTGCAGCCAGATAGTGAAATAAAGGAAAAGGAGATGATTATGGCTAAAGAATTACCAATTGATCTGGAATTGATTAAAGGAAAGCATCCAGATAACTTTAACACCCCTGAAGGTATTGCTCAATTAGGGTGTGATTACTGCAATGGGGATGGTGTCAATCAGAACTATGAGATAGGTCGTGCTCTTTTAGAGAAAGCAGCAGATAAGGGATATGTATATGCAATGACTCTATTAGGCTATTTGTATCATGATGATGATTATGCAGGACATGATGATGAAATCGCTTTTGATTGGTTTGAGGAAGCTGCAGATTGTGGCGAAATAGAAGCGATTTTTATGCTTGGCATTTTCTTTGATAATGGCTACTATGTAAACAAAGATGAGACTATCGCTTTTTATTATTTTAAGTTGACAGCCTATAACGGTCTGATGTCCGGTCAGTACAATGTTGGCTATGACTATCAATATGGTATAGGCGTACCTGAAAACGATAAATTAGCTGCAAAGTGGTATCAACTTGCATGCAAACAAGAGAGTGAGGAAGCTATGAACAGCCTAGGAATGATGTATTCGGTAGGACTTGGTGTAGAGAAGAATGAAAATAAAGCATTTGAATTAGTTAAGGAATCGGCTTTAAGAGATAATCCTGTCGCAATGAAGAATCTTGGAGATTTCTATTTGAACGGTGTAGGTTGTCAACGAAATCCCGCAAAAGCAATGGAATGGTTCCTAAAAGCAAAAGAGAATGGAGAGGATGTTGATTCGTGCATTATCAACATGAATCAACTGATAACACAATTCAAATAGCAGAATACTATCGTAAGGGGGAAGGTTTCTCCAGACTCACCAAAATAGGGAATTGGAGGAAAAATCAAGTTAATCGCTTTCGGAATTACAAGAGGGCTACAAAATGGTATATCAGAGCCGCCATACATGATAAAAGCAAAAAAGCCGTTATAGCCCAAGCCGCATACTATAAAGCTGGCTGCTTATTTGATGAAATTGCTAAATACAACTATGATGATTATTATGAGAAGCAAGCTGTCAAATACTATGCGATGGCTGCTAATTACGGTTTACCAATTGCATTGTGTAAGCTAGGAGAGTTTTATGAGAATCATGGAGAAGAAAAGAAAGCTTAAATTTGCACAAAATTTACCAATATGTCGAAACTGAAGAAATGCCTGTATCTGATCAATCTGTTGGAACGTAAAGGAGCATTGACGCTGAAGGAGATCAACGATTGTTATGAATACTCGTCACTATATGAGGGAGACGAGATCCTGCCTCGTACTTTTGCCAGATATAAGGACTTCATCAGTGAAACATTCCCATGCTACATCGATTTTAATCAGCGTACAGGCAAATATGAGCTCCATCGACATAAAGCCTTGTATGGCGAGGATGATTCTCTTTATGACTATTTGCTCTCGGCTTACCATATAGAGGGTATGACAGAGCTTGCCCTGAAGCATCGAGACAAGATTATACTGACAGAAGCACCAACTGGTGTTGAGAATGTTCAGATAATCCTAGAAGCTATCGATAAAAAGCGCGGCATAGAGTGTGACTACTATTCTTATAACAAGAAATCCGTAAAACAGCAGAAATTAATACCTTATTTCCTGCGTACTTGGGAGAATCGTTGGTATCTGGTGGCTGAGCCCGACAATCATCATCATGGTCAGTCTGTGTTCGCACTAGAGAGAATGGATGCTTCCCTCCAAGAAGATTACTGCAGATGAGTATTTTGATGGCAGTTTTGGTGTGAATCATTCAGATGATCAGAAACCTGAGCGAATCCTTATTAAGGTATATAGTACACAAGTAGAATATATCAGGGCCCTTCCTATTCACGAATCTCAGAAGGAGATAGAGACCACAGGTGAATGGAGTATCTTCGAGTATCGGCTGGTTCCCTGTTATAACTTCTACCAGCAACTGCTTTGGCATAGGGAGAAAATAGAGTTGTTAGAACCTATGTATGTGAGAGATGAGATGAAGAAAGTCATAGAAACAATGATCGCAAAATACAAATAGCAAAAGGGGCTCGCATCTCTGCGAACCCCTTTGCTAATATTTTGTCGCCGTATCACCGTATCACCGTAGCATTTCTCTAATGAAGACTGGGATGTAGGCTTTGGTGATGGGGCCGTTATAGTGGATGCCCGTTCGGTAGTCGGTCCAGCCGCCTTCATTCTTAGGGAGGTAGGTCTTCCATTCCGTTACGTTGGGTTCTGTCACAGGACTGATCAGATACTTCGGCCCAAACATATACTCATATTTCTGTTGCAAAGCCTCTGGGTCGTTAGCAAAGTCGAACACCAGCGGGCGCATCAGTGTGTAGCCCTGTTCGGCGATGGCAGTGGCGCAGGAGTCGATGTAGGGTTGCAGACGTTCGCGCTCTTTCAGACAGTCGGCGATGATCTGCTGGGCTTCAGCACCATAGTTCCAGGGCTCCGTATTGCTCATGTAACCATGTACGCGCATCAGGGGCAGATAGACGCTGGTCTCAATCCAACGGAGCATCCGCTCAATATAATCCTGATTGGTGTATTGATCCTGCGGACGGAAGAAACCACCTGCATCATAGGTCCACCAGGGGATACCTGCCGCCTGGATACCCAGTCCTGCCGTCAACTGTCGACGGAAAGTTTCCCAGTCGGATCATCGGCTCACGACCAGCCGTCACAAGACCGTCGTGAACGGTCTGACAGACGAGTAGGGGATAGACGTTACGTACCTGCTCTCCGCTCCAAAGCCCTTTGTTGACGCGACGCCCTTCGAGGTCATCGTTCTCTGGCTCTGTGGCATCCTGCCACCAGGCATCGATGCCAAGGGGCAGCAGACGTTCCTTAAAGTTCTTCCAATAGGCCGCAGCGGCTTCAGGGTTGAAGAAGTCGATCCAGTCGGTATCTGGGATATAGAAGCCGTGCCGTCGCGCTCCATCTGCTGTCCCACCACCGAGCGTTTGTCGATCTTTGACCATACGCTCAGCATCAGGCGGATGTCCATCTGGTGCAGACTGTCGGTGAGTGCTTTGGGATCAGGGTAGTTGTCGGCATCAAACTGCATGGAGTTCCAACCCGTATTTCCCCAGTATTGCCAGTCTTGCACAATCATACTGATGGGCAGACCTTCTTTCTTGAATCGGTTGGCGGTGCTCAGTATCTCATCCGACGAGTGGAAACGCTCGCGGCAGTGAATATAACCTAACGCCCAAGCAGGCATCTTCGGTGCCTTGCCTGTCAGCGTCCGATAGGTAGCGATGATCTCGTCGGGGGTGCCTGTAAAGACGGTATAGTCAACACAGGCTGCCACCGGTGAGCTGAACACGGTCTCATCGCTCACTTTCTGGTAATACAGCGTCGGCTGGTCGTCCTTGGTGAGTTCTGCCGAAAGCTGATGTTGCCCTGCCTTGAGGTGGACAATCTGTGAGGCAGTAG
>CADACD010000052.1 GCA_902786365.1 uncultured Lachnospiraceae bacterium
TTTGTACGAAAAACTCTTTTCAAAAAATACACCTCCTTTTGAGATGCATTATACACTGTTTTATATCTGATTGTTAGGCGTACTTGGATTGACGCTTACATATATCATAACATTTGTACATTCTTATTTGACATTTTTTGTACATTATTAATTATAACTCTATACCCATTTGCAATAGAAGAATATACCCAAAAAGACCAGCTGGTCCAGTCAAGATAACCATGGTGAAGGGGAAGACTTGACGGGGCGGGTTGGTTTTGTTTTTTAATACAAAATAAATAGTTTGTCCCATTGTTGCAAAAAATGTCCCAATGTGTTATACTTGTAGTAAGATAAATATGAGGAAAGAGGCGAATGCTATGAAGAAGAAAAATGTGATTAATTTGGTGAAGTATTATGCGGAAAAAAATGATGCAGGTTTCAGAACAGAAGCATATGAAATAGCGAGAGATTTTGATAACACAGGAGATTATCAACTTGCAGAATATATTATGTCGCTATTGGCTGATGTTAATACCTTTGTTCCTCAGGTATCAGATAGTGGTTCGGCTTATTTTGAGAAAATAGAAGCAGTTGAAGATATGCTTTTACTACCGGATTGTATAACTCAAGATCTACTTGGAGTAGTAAATGCAGTTGGAAGAAAAATGGGAATAAACAAATTTTTGTTTCAAGGAGCACCTGGTACAGGAAAAACAGAAGCGGTAAAGCAATTAGCGAGAATTCTAAACAGAGAAATATTTATGGTGGATTTTTCATCTGTTATTGACAGTAAATTAGGACAGACACAGAAAAATCTTGCAGAGTTATTTAAAGAGATGAACTCGTTTGTCCATCCGGAAAAGGTAATAGTTTTGTTTGATGAAATAGATGCATTAGCTCTTGATAGAACTAATGCAAATGATTTGAGAGAAATGGGGCGGGCAACATCAACATTACTTAAATGTATGGACAGGCTTAATGAGAATATTGTGTTGGTGGCTACGACAAATCTGTTTGAATGGTTTGACAAAGCATTAACAAGAAGATTTGATTCTATAATAGATTTCAATAGATATACAGAAGAAGATTTGATGGATATATCCGAAAAGATGTTAAATTCATATTTGGATAAAATGAAATTGGTTGGTAGAGACATTAGATTATTTAGAAAAATTATGAAGTTAGCAAATCCGTTACCATATCCGGGTGAATTGAAAAATCTTTTGAAAACATCAATTGCATTCAGTGATATGAACGATGGAATGGATTATTTTAGAAGAATATATTATTCAGTTTGCAATGAAAAACCAACGGATTTATCTAAATTACAAAGTCAAGGGTTTACTGTTAGAGAAATAGAAATATTGACATGCAAATCGAAGAGTAGCGTTGCAAGAGAGTTGAAAGCGGGTGCTAATTAATGAATGAATTATTACAATTGAAGGGAAGTTTTGAAAAAAGAGGCAATCAATCTATGGGACCTACAAAGTTACCAGCAAATAAAAAGGTAACAGCAGAACATATAGAAAAATTGATGGAACAATTATCTAAGGTAAAGGATTATTGGCTAAACAATAATGATATCTTGGGTGCTATTGTTAGTGTTCATTATATTAGAGTTGTGGCTAAAAGTAACAGATTGAAAACGTTGCTAGAAGATATAGGAAAGAAACCTGTAGATTCTATAAGAGGAGCTAAATTTGTTACTGAAAAAAATGATAATGGAAAGATGATACATAAACATGTATTTACTCATTATGTTCAAATATCAGCTATTGATAAAGCATTAGAATATTTAAAAATTGTATGTGGGATAGTTAACGAAAACTATCAAGGTTGTATTACGTCGGAAGATATTGATAAATTAGGAAAAGAAAAGCGATACTTATTTGCAGATAAGATAGCAAAAACAAATTTCGTGAATATTATTGTTGATTGTTATTTTGTTGAAAAATTTGATGTGGATGAAGCGAAAGAAAATGTAACAGAAGACTCCATTATTACAATTTACAAAACAGATATTGATACAAAAGAATTACTGTCAAGATTTGGAATAGATGTTTCGGAAAGTAAGATTATTGGTGGAACAACGGTTTTATTGACACCACCACAGGCAAGACGGTTATACGAAAAAGCACCATATCTTATTGCTATGAAAGTTACAGATTTTTCAAAAATTAATATAGATGACAGTTTACTTGATGATGTTAAGTTTGATGATGAAGGTATCATAGCGAATCCACAAAACGAGCCAATAGTTGGTGTAATTGATACGCAGTTTAATGAAAAAGTATATTTTAATAAATGGGTAGATTACAAGCCAATGATTCCAAAGGAAATAATAGAACCTGAGGATTACAGACATGGGACTGCGGTGGCATCAATTATTGTAGATGGACCAAGGGGAAACAGTGCATTAGATGATGGTTGTGGAAGATTTAGAGTAAGACATTTTGGGGTTTCAAAGCAAAGAGGATTTAGTTCATTTTCTATATTGAGAGATATTAGAAATATAGTTCAGAATAATCAAGATATAAAAGTATGGAATTTGTCATTGGGATCGGAGAAAGAAATAAGAGAAAATTTTATATCACCTGAGGCGGCAGAGCTAGACCGTATACAGAGTGAATTTGATGTTATTTTTGTTGTTGCGGGAACTAATACCCCAGATGGATTAAAGCATCCTGATATGAAAGTTGGTTCTCCAGCGGATTCGTTGAATTCTATGGTAGTAAACTCAGTTGATATGTTAGGCAATACTGCGACTTACACAAGAAGAGGACCAGTTCTTTCATTTTTTCATAAACCTGATGTTTGTTACTATGGTGGAGATGGTACAAAGGCAGATGGGAAAATAGCTGTATGCACAGATGAATTAGGTGCGATATTTTTATCAGGAACCTCTTTTGCAGCACCATGGATAACAAGAAAATTAGCATATTTGATTTACATTATGGGATTAAGTAGAGAAGTGGCAAAGGCATTAATTATTGATTCTACTGCAAAGTGGGGACCAAGTGGTAAAATATCAGATACAATGGGATATGGAATTGTTCCAAAGAGAATTGAGGATATTTTATACACACCTGATGATGAAATAAAATTTATAATAACTGGAACAACAGAAGATTATGAAACTTATAATTACACGCTACCGGTGCCGGTTATAAATGGCAAACATCCTTATTATGCAAAAGCTGTTTTATGTTATTTTCCGTATTGTGATAGAAATCAAGGGGTGGATTATACTGGTACGGAACTGGATATTCATTTTGGGCGAGTATTTAATAAAAATACTAATGGAACTATTAAAACAAAAATTAAGCCAATTGATGATAATAAGCAGAATGAAGAGGGACAAGTTACATATGAGGAAGATGCAAGAAAAATATTTAGAAAATGGGATAATGTTAAACGAATATGTGAGGAAATTAAGAGTATAAGCATTCCAAGAAAAGCTTATGATTCAGGTATGTGGGGAATAGGAATTATTACAAAAGAAAGAGTAACTTCAAAAAAAAGAAAACCGATGCAATTTGGTGTTGTAATTACATTAAAAGAGATGTATGGAAAAAATCGAATTGATGATTTTATCAAAATGTGTGAATCAAGATCCTGGCTTGTTAAGAGACTTGATGTCCAAAATCAGATTGATATATATACACGCGCAGAAGAAAATATTGAGTTTGAGTAAAAAATACTATGATTGATGGAATACTGTATTGTTGAACCAAAAAATGAATCTAGTAACAGATATGTGCCGATGACGGATGAATAAGCAAGCTTGTTATGAAACCTTTACTACCAGAGAAAACCTATATATATAGGGTGAAGAAGGTGATTGGAAAAATGCTCTTGAAACTGCAACAATCAATCTAAAAAAGTATCTGGACAGCGGTATGTATTCATCAGACTTGAAAAAGTATGATGGTATAGGAATTGGGTTTGTTGATGGTGATATAGAAATAATTTACAAGCATTGATGATAGTATTAAAGGTTAAGGTTTTGTTTCACCTTACAACTATACCTACTTTTTAGCGGATTTCAGCCTCTGCTTCGTGCAGGGTATTTTGTTTTATAAAAATACCAAAAAGGGTAGCTGTAGGCAGGTATAGTATAATAAGGCGTCATCTATAGTTATAAGAAATATTTAAATAGGTTCTTAGGAGGTCAATGTGATGGGGAAGAAACAGTATTTTAAGGGGAGTATAGTAATCGGTGATCCGTCTTATTTCGTTAATTCTGAAAGTGATTGGGAACTGTGTGAATTTGGTAAGCGATTAGATGAATTAGGCTTTTCAGATTATCTGTTTATTGAATTTCCGGATGATCCTCAAATTGTAATAAATGAGAAAACTCGTGAAATATTAGGTGGTATTTGTCAAGACTCCGGTATTATTTCGATTGTATATAAAAAAGAACTTGAATCTTACAATCCAGACTACGAAAAATCCTTTTTCAGTAAGAATAACAGAACAATTATCAATGATTTTGAGGGAGAGATAGAATATAGAACTGTACCACTTGATATCAACGGATATTCAGATACAGACACGGTAATAACAGGAAACGGAAATATTACATTCAAGTCATGTTACGAAGAAGATATGAAATAATATATCTGTTCTAAATTCTGATTTTCCTTACTAAATCAAAAAAAGGTTTTAGTAGTAAACCACCCCTCATTTTACTACTATTGATATATACCCAATTGTATATTCATACATTGATTCTGTTGAATATTTTTCATTTCTTACTGATAAGTGTAATGATGGTATGTGGGCATTTTTGAATACTCGCCGAGGTGATAAAAGGTGGAAGTAATAACAAAGATGGCGTGGCTAAGTGCAGCAATCAAGAAATACCATGAGATATCAAAAATCCGGAAAGGCGAATATACGATGTTGGATCTTTTGAAAATGTAAGAATAAAAATTTAATAAGCATGTATAAATGTCAGTATCAAAATGTAGAAAGGGCTTTCAAAAAACAAAACAAAAGAAAACGTTAAATAGCACCAAACAATAAAGAAGCATGAAAATTTAGTATTCAGTGGGTAATCAGGTTAATTCAAATTATGTAGAAAGAGAAATTGAAAATAAGTTGTAAGTGAATAGAGGTTTATTATGGATAAAATCACCATTGGAAAAGATTATATAGCGTTTGATGATACAAAGCTGTATCCACCGTTTGATAAAAAGACGGTGGATGACCTTCTCGGTTCTCCTTTCATAGAGGAATGGGATGTTGAACTGGATTCAGGAAAAATAGATCATTGCATAAGATCCTTGTGGAACAATCTGGGAATTGCAGGCTTTAGTAGCGAAGAGCTTTCAGAATATACAGGCTTTGCCGTCTATGTTGAAGATGGTAAGCGCTATCCCCACGCTCCGACAGGCACCTTTACAGGACAACTTCTTATCGGGAAAAAGGATTACAGACAATGCAAAATGAAACGAGATTATTTCACCCACGAAATGAAAAACGGCTGTTTCCGTATCTATACATTTCTGATGAGCGAGATAGATCAGGTGGAGGATGGCTTCAGAGAAGCGGCAGAGATGGCATCCCGTGATGTTGAGGTCAATTATGTACCGCCCAAGAAGAAGACGAGTAAATATAAGCAAAAAAGCTATAATGAGCCTTTATGTGTGTTTGATTCATTCAATTTTAAGCTTATTATCGTTGAGCAGCTTATGTATAAAAAGAAGCTGATCCAGCCGGAATTTGATATATATGAATTTGCCAAGGAATACTCTCGGCGAAACATTGATGTTGATGAAGAAGGATATGAGCCAATAAAAGAAGCCGTAAAGTGGTTTAAGGATTTGCAGATACCGTTATCACTCGCAGATGAAGTAACAGAGCTTGTGTGGGATGGGGGACTACATGTTTTTCATCAGATTATTCCATTCTGGGATGGTGAGGATGATTATTTTGATATAAAGAAATTGTCAAAACAAGAACTATCCCAATTCAAAAATTTGAAAAATGTTACGGCAGGAGAAGGTTTTTCAGAGGAGGCAATATTTGCCGTGGGCAGGGTGGATATGATATAATGGTGTAAAAGCGGAATTGAAAGGAGATTGATACCAATGGCAGTAATAAGAGATTTAAAACCCGATAACAGCGGTCTTAACTGGCTTGAAGGTAAATTTGATTCTATGTCGCTTTTTTCGGGAGAAATCGATATCACTATAGAAGATAATACTGATGAAGCTATGGAATATGCCGAGAGGTGTGCTGCTCATTTTAATAAGCTCGACACTAATCAACCTTTACTTGAAGAAATTCAGAATAAGATAGCAAAGTTTATGCTTTATATGTATGAAGAATGGAATGGAATGGGAATTTATGACGACATTGCGAAAGGAATGGAATCTGCTCTAAAAGGCTATATGGAGGGCAGAAATCTTTGGGAGTTTCTCTCAAACCCCACGCTTTTTGTAGTTCTTCCCGAAGATGGAGAAACTACCGAGATAGGATATGTAATCGAAGCAGATTGTCCATGGGAGCCTGAACATCAGTGTACTATCATTATCAGGGGCAATCATCTGAAATATGTTGGACCATCTGAGGGTAATACGCCTTGGGATGATGACGATGAATATTACTGTATCTGGAATGATGAAGCCCCAAAGTAAGAGAGTACGATTAGATTATATATAAATATATTAACTATATCAACGAAGTGAAAAACCGAAAGGAACTATAGATTATGCAGAAAGCAGCAAAAGAATACTACATCATAACAATAATCATAGATGTTATCCTGCTACCGGTTGTTGAAAGCATTATTCCCGTTTATTTTGGAGGAAATGCAGATATACCGTTTTCAATGGTAGTTTCATTTCCGTTTATTCCCATCATATGTCTGATTATTTCGATTATAGGTTTAAAGAAAACGATAACCTTGCCGGTAGCAATTCTAATGAAAGGTGTATTTATTCTTGCGCTTTATGGTATTAGTTTTCTGGGCTTCGATAATGGACTTTACGCATTTGTATTATTTGAAATACTATCCATGCTGGTATTTGTCGTCCTCATAGGGTATGTATACAGTATTAAAAATCGAGGGAATAGTCACACACTTTCGTCAAACGAAGCTTCAAAAAATCTGACCGGAGTTCCTTTAAAACTAGAATTCAGGTACAAGGGCAAATACGTATGGGATGATGCGGCAGCGGAATATCTTAGGAAAACCGGAAAGAAAAGCCTTGATGAACTTACGGACACGGATAATGACCGTATATACGATTTTTCTATGATGCCGGTGGTTTATTATTTTCACTGGCTTCTTAAAAAGGGCTTTATGAGTGAAAGCTTTTATGAAATCGTTGGAAACGGAAGGGCTGAGGACTGCGTGAACGGTTATGTATCTCCTGTTGAACTGCTGAGCGAGATCGATTACGCCCTCACAGAAGATGATCTGCTTCCCGGAATACTTCCCTTTACAGAATCTTATTTTGAACCGAAGCATTATTCGCTTTACGGCAGCAATTTTCTATACGATTACTGGGATGAAATTGAAAATGGTGATTTATTTTATTATGTTGTTGATTTTGACTGGTCAGTATGCAAGAAGCTCTCAGAAAATATTGAAAGGGCTTATACAAAGTGGAATCTGAATGAATATAATCATAAGGATTATTACGAGGACGATAACGGATATGGTGAAGTGTACTCCAAGAGGATAAATGGGAATCTGACCGTTTACAGGCAGGGCATCAGGAACAAGGATAATATTAGTGATGAATACATTCAAAAATGCGTGGAAGATTTTGACACAATGGCATACAGTCAGCTTGAACGCTTTGACAGATGGTTTTCTGACGATTACGGTGATGATTACAGAGGATGCGTAATGGATTTCTTTTTTCCATCAACAATACATATTTTTGAACCCCTTAATGAAGGTGACCTTGTTTATGTGATAGACGGCGGATACGAATTGGATCCGGAGCACGGTATATGCTTTTATGTAAGAAACGGTACTATATACCACTATGGTTATGCCTATGATTTTGAAGATCCGTATTTCGATGATATGGAGCGAAAATACAGTATTGCTTTAAATGACACCAGCTTTATTGATATTAGAACTGTGGAACAGGCGGAGCAGCTCTTACATGAGGGCGGGCTTGTCCGCACGATGCTGCTTCCAGCATCTTTTGGAGGAACAAATGATGAGTCCAACATGATTTATATTACACCGGAAGCGCTAAAAGAAAAGGAGATTCTTGACAGACATTTGCGTGCAATTGTCACAAGCTTTGCAGGAAGGATACATTTCAAATATGATGTCATTTATTACGATGATGATGTCATTGTTCCACGGCAGATTTATGTTTATCATGACAGATCGGAGGATAAATGCAGAAAAGAAAGCCGCAGTTTATTCGCACTGACTCTTACTATATGGCTGTAGCGGCAAGGGGGCTTGAAGCGGTTTTTAACATACTCCTTCTTAGTAGTAACCTCCCCATTTTACTGCTATTCTGCTCGGCCTCGCCTTGTGCGGGGCTATTTTCATTTGTAAAAATGCGAAAAAGGGTAGCTGTGGGGTGGGTGGGCGTGATATAATAGTAGCAATCGAAATAAATCATACAGGAAGTGGAAGATATGACGGAAATTATTTATAGCATAATGGGTAATGTAGACAAAAAGAAAGTACAGTCGACAGTTTCCGATGCCGGATGAAGAGCTTGAAGAAATAATTAGTGAGCAAATTAAGATACTCTTAAAGATAAAATAAAATGCAGTCCCCCTGATAAATTTTAAAGTATTGTCCGTTCATGTTTTTCAGCCCTGCTCCGGCGGGAGTTTTTCTTTTTGAAATTGCGAAAAAGGGTAGCCGTGGGAGGTGTGGGTGTAAACGTAGAAATTATAGATGCCAATCTAACGACTTCCTTGTTTTGCCCCGTTTTGCAAAGAATTGTATTTTTCGCCCCACGCTGTCAAAGTAACTACAAACCTCGGACACCCTCGCAAAATGTGGCATTTGGAGCTATAATATCGCAATTTGAGAAAGGAAAAATCTATGATAAAAGTAATGTTCGTATGCCACGGCAACATCTGCCGTTAAGTCTAAAAGCCTTATAAAATAAGGGATTGTGGGATTTGAAAGAGAAATTTACCCTAGATTTACCCTTTTTGTAGCAGATGATAGAGAGAAGAGTTCAGCACATTATGAAAAAATTTCAAAAAATATTGTTTTTTTTCTAATATAGCATATACTTACATTAACAGAACCCAACACGCCTCTCAACGATGCGGACCACGTTGGGTCTTTTAATTTCTAAAGGAGAAAACCTATTTTTGCATAGTGTTTATATTCTTTTCGATATGACAGCTTTCTGTTAAGAGTATATAAATCGGTTTGTTTTTAGATTAATTTTCCGACTTTGGAAAACCCTATATTTTCAGACACTTCTATGCCTTTCTGGTAAAGTCTGAAAGCATGGCAAAATGACGAATCTGCTTTTTAAGCAGATTGGATTATTATGCACATATATGCTATAATACGGACGACATACAGAATCATTGACTGCCATTGTAGGACAGCTTTCATTTTTTAACGAAGCAGAAGCATGCTGCGATGAGCAAATCTCAGAGCCAACGGTTGATGAGGTTATTGATGATACAGTAAAGAAAACACGTAAACATAAGAAGAAAGGGCAGCGTGAAGAAGATATAAAGGATTTTCCACAGGAAGAGATCTCTCATGATATATCAGAGACAGAATTCATTGAGACATTTGGCGAAGGAAACTATAAAAGTATGCCGGAAGAGATCTGTTGGCGATTACGTTTTGAACCAGCCAAATGGATTGCTGAAAAGCACATCATCAAAGTATATGTTGGAACAGATGGATTGCATCAGGATGAATTCCTGCGTGGAGACTATCCGGACACTCTGTTTCGTGGCAGTATTGCTACAGCATCTCTGGAAGCAGCGATCATTAATGCAAAGTATGTAAACAGTAACCCGCTGGATCGTGTTTCCAGAGACTTTAAGGTGAATGGACTGAATCTTTCGAAGCAGACTATATCTGAAGTGGTATAATATAGTTGTAACACAAGTGGCTTTTAAGATATAATATCAAAATCAAAGAAAGAAGGATTTTATTATGCCACGAAACTATGAACCAAAATTGTTTACGTTGATATATTTTGTGTTAGAAGCATACTATGAGGACGAGGCAAAAAACGATGAAAGGATATGTACCGTTCTAAGTGATATGAATTCATTTTTGTGGAAAGGAACACTTCTGCAGATCCGGCGATGTATAGTGAATACTGTGAATTTATCGGAGATAAAAAGATTACATTAGAAAATAGTTTGGAAGTGGCAAAGAATATGTAAAAACAATCGAGTTTGCTGATGTTACAGAAGCATTTTGGGATATGACGGTTGACGATTGGATTCCGGTATGTAAGGAATATTTGCAATCTGAACATAAGGGAGAAGGTTCGATTGAATAGAGAAAAAAACAAAGTATACATTTACACCCGCGTTTCCACTACCATGCAGATGGATGGATATTCACTGGATGCTCTGTGGTCACGCATGAAAGCTTTTGCGGAATACAATGATTACGAGATTGCAGGTGAATATGAGGCAATGTAAACACAAGAATTGATACAAATAAATGACGTTGTCAGAAGGGCAGAATGGCTTGAAATCAAGGGCTTTCGGAGATTGAGGACTCTCCGGCGGCTCTTTCTTTATGCCCGTTTATCATTAGTGCCACGGCAATAGTGTGGTCGGGCGTGACAACAGCCACGGACAAAATTAAAAAGTATGACAACACATCAAAAATGGGTCACATTACACACCTCAAAAATGAACGCTTTGTAAATATTCGCAAAATTTGCGACAAACCATTGACATTTGAGATTGCGCGTGCTATTATAGTTAGAAATAGCTAACAGAAATTGCAGGAGGAAAGAGAGGAGTCTGATGTCGGTATCCTATAACAAGTTATGGATTGCAAAGGGCAGCGGAGGTTGCGCCGAACACGATGACAAAGATACGCAGGGATCAGCCTGTGAATCTTGCGATACTGGATCGGATATGCCGTGTGCTTGGATGTGATTTTGGAGATATTGTGGAGCGAGTAGATAATTTT
>CADACD010000053.1 GCA_902786365.1 uncultured Lachnospiraceae bacterium
TGCAGGTACTGTAGGCCCTGCTATCATCTGTTTCATAGAATCCAAAGATTATGTTGATTGTATCAAACTCGCCATTTCCCTTGGGGGCGATGCCGACACCCTCGCTGCTATTGCAGGTCCAATGGCCTATGCCTTTTATAAAAAGATGCCAGATGCCCTTGTTTACCAAGCGTTGAAGAAATTACCTGATTGGATGGTTGACGTAAGTGAAAGATTTGACGACATCGTAAATAAAGTGGCAACATTATGAACTATCCATTGATTTCAGAATACATTGAGGCTATTAAGTCGGCTGAAGATAACTTTGAGGAATTGAGTTATCTACGTCCAGTTTTAGGTGCTGACGGACTCCCAGTTATGACTGGTGGAAACTTCGCAGAGGTATTCAAGATGAAAGATGTGAAGACTGGAAAGTTCTATGCTGTTAAATGCTTTACTAAAGAGCAGAAAGGTCGTGCGGAGGCTTATAGACAGATTTCTGAAGAATTAAAGAATGTTTCTTCACCGTATCTTACAACTGTTCAATATCTGGAAAAAGAATTGTTTGTAGATACAGACCAGACAAGGGAGATGGAGTTTCCAGTACTGTTGATGGATTGGGTTGATGGCAAGACGCTGGATAAATACCTTCGTGAGAATCTTGGTAATCAGTATGCTCTCGAAATGTTGGCCTACCGTTTCAGCCAGTTGGCCCAGTGGCTTCTGCCACAGCCTTTTGCACATGGTGATTTAAAACCAGACAATATTATTGTCCGTGAAGACGGAACTCTTGTATTGGTTGACTATGATGGCATGTTTGTTCCTGATATGAGAGGGCAAATGGCGCGTGAACTTGGTTCTCCAGATTTTCGGCATCCTCTTAGGAATGAGAATGAATTTGATCAAGGCATTGATGATTTTCCTGTCATGTCTATTCTAATCTCGCTTATTGGAATTTCAAAATCTCCAGATCTTTTGTCTAAATATGGTGCTCCTGATAGACTTTTGTTTTCTAAAACAGATTACGCTAATATCGACCAACAGAATATCATAAAAGATTTGCTCTTAATCGATGATGAAACTCTAAGAACACTTACATGCATTTTTGTGTCTCTATGCCATCAAAGATTCCCGATTGCAATACCATCCCTTGAGAAGCCATTTAAAATAGGAGAAGTCGAAGGCTATCTTATACCTGGAGCAGAATTATTAAGTAAGTTTTCTATTCAGAAGTCCCAATCTCCCCTATCTATAGATAAAGTATTAGAAGGAATAGTACAATTAAACGACTTAATGACGGTAAATGGTATTGACTATGTACTGACTGGTTCTTTAGGGCTTTACATGCATGGTTTGGTTCCGTTTTCTTATATTCCGCATGATATTGATATTATCATTTCAAATAATAAAAACAAACATCCATTTTTGACAAATCAGATGATTCTAGATTTGTTTTGTCAATATAGTGGCGGTGACAGACCTGAATATGCATATTATGATGCATCAGATATGTTTATATTTTACCTGGGCAGGAATAAATTAGAAATCAATGCATTCGTTGACGTTAACAAGGTTTTCGAAAGAAAGGACTATTGTAAAATGAATATTATGGGGCGTGATATAAAGGTAAATAAAGCCCTTTCCATTTTTAGAGAAAAGTATAAATTGCATCGTCAGAAAGATTTGCAATTTAACAATGACATACAACTAATGCTTGATTATTATTTGGTGAACAAAAAAGCCTTAGATTTTGAGAAGTTCTATAACAAAATGATATTAACAGATAAGATAAGGGATTTCTTAATAGGTATTAATTGGAATATAGTCCAATCAGAGTCAAAACTCCTTTCCGAATTGTTCAATGAAGAGATTAAGAGAATTTGGCTTCCAGAGAGTCTTAGGGATAAGTGTATTATCCAATTTACTTCATGGAATAATACAATAGGTAATCTTGATGGAATAATATTTGGTATAAAAGATAGGTTTACCAAAATTACCAGAATTGATTGGAATAACCAAATTGAGGGATGGTTAAAACGCGATGTGAGTGATATGGTCGATTTGTTGTACTACATTTTATCAGAAATGGGTATAGTTGATCTTTTTGCAGCACATGTTGACGAACTTATTTACGCTATAAATGAGCTTGAGAAGCCTGTTGTTTATTATAATGAAGATGATTTACCTTTTTAAAATAGTAATATGAACTATCCGCTTATATCAGAATATATAGAAGCCATCAAATCGGCAGAGGATAACTTTGAAGAACTAAGTTATCTAAGGCCAGTATTGGATGATGATGGCTTGCCAATAATGACGAGTGGCAATTTTGCTGTGGTCTTTAAGATGAAGGATGAGACAATGGGGAAGTTGTATGCTTTGAAGTGTTTTACCAAGGAACAGCAAGGACGTGAAGAGGCATATCTTCAGATTGCAGAGGAATTGAAGAATGTGGACTCGCCCTATCTCGTTTCGCTTCGTTATTTGGAGAAGGAGTTGTTTGTGGATACGGAGCAGACTGATGAGACAGAATTCCCGGTGCTGCTGATGGACTGGGTGGAAGGAAAGACGCTGGATAAGTACCTTCGTGAGAACCTTGATAACAAATATGCACTTGAGATGTTGGCCTATCGTTTCAGCCAACTGGCTCAGTGGCTCATTCCCCAGCCCTTTGCTCATGGCGATCTAAAACCTGACAATATCCTTGTCCGAGAAGATGGTGCTCTCGTCCTTGTTGACTATGACGGAATGTATGTTCCAACTATGAAGGGCCAAAAAGCGAGAGAACTTGGTTCTCCAGATTTTCGTCATCCTCTGAGGACCGAGAATGATTTTGATGAGCATATTGATGATTTTCCACTTGTTTCAATTCTCCTTTCCCTTAAACTGTTGTCTATAGACTCCAAATTGTGGGCACCATGCAGGGATTCTACTCATTTAGTGTTTTCTGATATTGACTATCGTGATATAAGTGCCTGCGAGACGTTAAAAAACATCTTTCCCTCTAAAGACAATGATCTGAACTTGTTATTAACGATGTTCACATATGTTCTCGAACAAAAGAACTTTATACATATGTTTGGCCGTCCTTTCGATTTCCTATTACTTCATGAGCCAGAAATGCCAGATGAGGAAGCGGATGCGTATATTGCAGCATATGAAGATGAACTTCTTAGCCACAAAGTTGTGCAATCCTGGTCGTATATAGAATTTGCCAAGAAGTGTACGGATATGGAATTTAATTATGCATACTATCCGGCAAAAAGAGATATGGAGAATGCGTGCTACTTTAAAAGGAATGATGGAAAAGACATAGTAGTATTTAATTTGCATAAACTTACTGAAAAGCAATTATATTCGAGTATAGATATGCTTCGAGTATCTTTGATGAATACCGGTTATTATATATTGACATTTGACTTAAGTCAAGTTATAAAAAAAGAGATAGCTAATGGCATAAAAGATGAATTTGGAGTTACATATAGCAAAGATGGCAGGAAACTATTAAAGGCTTCGCCAGACATTATTTGCTACAAAATAAAAGAAGGAACGAAGATAATATGTGATAGTTCTTTTCGTGAATGCAAACTATTACACAAGTTAGATATGCCAAACTCTGTAGAGTATATAGGCAAGAGAGCCTTTTGGGATTGTTTTAAATTGAATTCTGTAATTCTCTCAGATAATTTAAAAATAATTGAGGATAATGCATTTTATCAATGTATGCAGCTGAAGGAAATAATTATTCCAGAGAGCACAACTAACATAGGCTCTGGTGCTTTCCTAAAATGTTATTCGTTACAGAGAATAAAATTATCTAAGAATTTAAGTGCAATAAATGATAATCTATTTACGCATTGTACTAGCCTAAATGAGATTATAATACCAGATAATATCACTAAAATTGCAGATTATGCTTTTTCTAATTGTAAATCTCTCCAAACTATATCAATTCCAGATTCTGTTTTGTTTATAGGAGAGGGCGCATTTAGTCTATGCGAATCATTACGAGAAATACGACTTCCTAAATCTTTAGAAACGTTAGGTCTTAATATATTTTTTAATTGCAATCATAATATAAACGTTATCTCTTATTCCCCCAAATTTAAATTTATTGATCATGTTTTGTACGATATCTATAATCATGAACTACTCTCATTTTTAAATGACAGTAAGGTATATGCGATACCCAATTTTGTGACGAAGATAAATGAAGAAGCATTCGATCAACAATGTAATTTAAAGAGTATAACAATTGGCGACTCGGTGACAAGTATTGGGAAAATTTATTTTTATTCCGACATTAAGAGTGTATTAATTCCCTTAGGGAAACGCAGAAAATTTGAAGTTCTACTTCCAAATTACAAAGAAATGTTAGTTGAGATTTAATTATCATTAGTAATATATGCAAGAAGATAAAGATTCAAATAAAATGAAATTTAATATCAATCTATTAAATTGCTTCGGAATAAGAAAGCTTGATAATTCTTTTGATTTGTCAAGAGGAAATTTTGTATTAATATATGCCCACAACGGTACAATGAAAACTTCATTGGCAAAAACTTTTTTGTGCGCAGAAGAGAATCACAATGCAGCAGATGTTTGAACCAATTATAGATATGTCGTCTGAACATCTTAAGCGGTTGTATAAAGAAGTAAAATCATTAAACGGTACAGAATGAACTATCCATTAATATCAGAATACGTCGAGGCCATCAAGTCGGCAGAAGATAATTTTGAGGAACTAAATTATCTTAGGCCAGTATTGGGTGACGATGGACTACCCGTTATGACAAGTGGCAACTTTGCTGTAGTCTTTAAGATGAAAGACGAACAGAGTGGTAAACTATATGCTGTTAAGTGTTTTACTAAAGAACAAGAGGGAAGAGCTAAAAGCTATAAGCAAATAGCAGAAGAGTTGAATGGCATTTCTTCACCCTATCTTATACCAATAAAATATTTAGAGAACGAACTATTTGTTGACACAACCAATTCCAATGAAAATGAATTTCCAATCTTATTGATGGATTGGGTTGAAGGAAAGCCTCTTGACAAATATTTGCGTCAAAATCTAAAAAAGAAAAAGACTTTGGAAAAATTTCTTAGTAATTTCTATCAACTAGTGAAATGGCTTATTGCTCAGCCTTTTGCTCATGGCGATTTGAAACCTGATAATATCCTTGTGAAAAATGATGGAAATCTAGTTCTTGTTGATTATGACGGCATGTATGTACCAGCCATGAAGGGGCAGAAATCAAGAGAAGTGGGATCTCCTGATTTTTGTCATCCTCAACGAAATGAGAACAAATTTGATGAGCATATTGATGACTTCTCCATTCTTTCCATTTTATTGTCATTATGTGTATTCTTTATAAAACCAAGTTTTTTTAAAAAATATGGAGCAGAAGACAGACTGCTATTTTCCAAAAATGATTATATTGACATCGATAAGTCAGATGCTTTCAGGGATATTCCATCTGTTATAGAAACATCTACCAATTATAAGTCATTATTTGTAAAAGCTTGTAAAGATTCAAATTTCTATTTGAATATAAAAACACTTACGCCTATAAGCAAGTTGTTTACAGCAATAACTCTCCAAGAAGAATCTAAAGAAAAACTTAAGAAAGGAACTGAAACGGGAACCGTTAATGATATTGAGGTGACATTTTGTGCAATAAGAACAGGGATTGATGATATTGCCAATGCTTACGATTACAGGCATTGGAACCACAGAACGAAAGTTCATACTGATTCAGATATCGCGGAATATCAAAGAAAAATTTTGGAGCAAAAGAAAAGAGAGAAAGCAACGAAATGGCAGGCAGCCTTATTGATAAATATAACTATCATATTGCTTGTCATATTCGATATTGTTAATAGTCGAGGAAGTGAGATTTTACCTGCAGTAGGATGGGGATTATGTCTTGGATTACCGACATGGTATTTTTGCTTTTTTGATTATATAAAACGTGATGGCTCATTTGGTAATTGTCTATTTGCATTTATACTACTTCCAATAACGTTTTATTATGGTATTTATAGTTGCATATGTATGTGCATTAATATGTTTAAAGAATGGAGGGCGTAGAATATGATTATAATTGAATCAAAAAGAAAGAAACTGCAAACGATATTAAAGAAATATCCAGGTGCGATACCTGCTGATGTCACAAGTGCTGCTACGGATGGTCTGGTGAAACTGAGTCCATTCTATCCGCATGGTGGTATCCCTGTACCATTTAGCGAAGGTTTTACTGCAACTTGCGTAGAAGCCATCTGGCAGGGACTAAAAGTGTTTGAGAGTTGCGATGTGGATATACAGATGTTCAAAAATGATACGATGAAGAATATCAAAAGGACTGTAAGACGTTTTGGAAAGCCTCTTGGCCATCGGAAAGGTGTTTACGGGACTGAACTTCTTGGGTACATTGAAGCAAGAAAACAGATATATATCCCTACATATAAATGGGTATTAGAAAACAAAGTTGCTAATATTATTGAGCGACTGAGAACTGCAAATAATGAAGGTAAGACTATCATACTTCTTGATTATGATACCAATGCGGATGTGGAGAATGCCAAGAAGCCTTTATCTCATGCATCCCTCATTAAAGCGTATGTTGAAGGGACATATCCATATGGGGAAAATATACCTGATGACCCCACAGAAACAGAATCTCCCTCAAAATCGAGAGAGAAAGGCAATATTCAGGAACTAGAGTTATTTAACGAATAAAGAATTATAAATATGGAGAAAAAGAGTAATTGGAAAGAATTCAAGGCTGTGCTTGATGAGCACAAAATAACGAAGTTGTATCACTTCACCGACAGAGACAATTTGGAGTCGATTATCAAGAACGGCGGTCTTTATTCATGGGGTGATTGTGAAGACAAGGGGATAACAATAGCTAAACCCGGAGGTGGACTTTTGTCCCGTGATCTTGACAGGAGAGACCATCTTCAACATTATGTGAGAGTAAGTTTTACGACTCAGCACCCGATGATGTTTGTTGCTATGCAAGACGGAAGACTATCTAATCCTGTGATTCTTGAAATAGATCCAGAGGTCGTTTATTGGAATGAAAGTAAATATGCCAATGTCAACGCCACTAGAAGCGGGGCACACAAAGGCAGCACTATAGATGACTTCAAAAGTATCCATTTTCAATCGATAAAGGCTCGAAAACACTTTGATTTACCGGAAGAAGAACAACCATACTTCCAGGCAGAGGTGTTGGTTAAGAACTTTATTCCGATTGAGTATATCAGAAACATCGGCAATTTTGGTATACCTGTTCCTTCAAAACCAAAAACTCTCCAAATCAAGAATCCATATACTGCCCAAATTACACGAAACACTCCTACTGCATTCATTTTCTTGGTAGATCAATCTGTTTCTATGAAACGAATTACCACCTTAAACGGAGAGCAAATGTCCTTGGCAGAAGCGGTGGCCAGAATTGTAAATAACCAGATTAACGAACTTGTATACCGCTGCATTAAGACAACAGAGGTAAGACATTATTACGACATTGCTATAATTGGATACGGCCATGAAGTTTATTGTGGATGGAACGGAACTCTTGCAGGACGCGATTTCGTATCTCCAGAAGAATTGAAAAACAATCCATATAAGAAAATCATTGTGAAAGAAGAGAAACGTACAAGAAAAGGAACGATGATTAAGGAGATTGAGAAAGTACAATGGCTAAGTGCACGATGTGATGGGCATTGGACACATGTACATCAAGCCTTTGATAAAGCAAAGACTCTGCTGGATCAATGGATGCAAGATCATCATGAGAAGGACTGCTATCCTCCAACTATTATCAATATAACAGACGGTCAGTTTAATCATGCTACAAGAGAACAAATCGTGCAGCAAGCAAATGAATTAAAGGCTATGTTCACTAATGACGGAAACGTTCTGCTATGGAATATTCATATAACTCCCAATAATATGGAGCAGGTATTGTTGCCTATCGGGAAAGAAGAACTGAAGGGAGACAAGTATTCTGAGCTGCTTTACGATATGTCAAGTCTATTGCCGACTCGCTATAATCAGGCTATTTCTGATATCCGTGGTGATGCTGTCGATACAAGACATGTGGCAATGGCTACAAATACGGATATGTCTACTTTGATTCAGTTAATGGATATTGGTACACCTACAAATATTAGTCAGAAATAATGAAAGCGAAAAGTGTTTCAATTCCGAAGTTTGGAGAAAAGATTAGCGAGGATGCCGTTTTCGCTAGAGATGGCTTCATTGCTGTTTCTGATGGTGCTGGTGGAGGTGGTGTCTATGCTGATCAATGGTCAAGTTATCTAGTTTCAAACTTGCCAGATAGTCCAATACAAAATTATGTTGAGTTTGATTCATGGATAGATGCTATTTGGGAAAGGTTCTACAATGAGCATGAGGAATTAGCGAAATTAAAGGGTGGACTATTTCTTAATAAGTTCTACGATGAAGGTTCATTTGCAACATTGGTTGCTGTTTGGAAAAAATCTGAAGTTGAATGCCAATGGATAAGTTATGGAGATAGTGTGGCCTTTTGTTACGAAAGATCAAAAGGAGAATTAAAGCACTCTTTTACTAAGTTGGCTGATTTTAATAATCCGCCCTATCTTATTAGCTGTAAGGACCCTCTTGATGAAAAAGGGTTTAGGACTGGAACTTTTAGAATCACTGATACTTCCGTGGTATTTTGTACAAGTGATGCGTTAGCTCACCTAATTCTTATGTTATACGAAACTGGGCTACAAAAACTTGGTAGCCATGAGTACGATACAGAAATAGAAGAAGCAATAAATGCCGAAACGAGAAATAGTCAATACATCAAGTTAGCATTGAATTTGAATTCTGATTTCGATACAAAGATGAGATACTTGCTAAAGTTATCAAGGAATAATATGATTTTTCGAAGCGGAATGGCAAATCATCGGGAAAGACTTAAACTTGTTGCCGATGATGACTATTCATTGGCAGTCATGGATTACAATGAGGAAGCGTTTAATGATTGTGTACCATTTATTGAAATTGGTTAGCTATGGCAGATAACGATTATAAAGGGTTTACTCCAGATTATATAGACAGACTATTGCCAAACCAAATCTTTGTGTTTGGTAGTAACACGTTGGGATACCATACAGGAGGTGCTTCTGGTACTGCTCGTAAGAAGTTTGGAGCCATTTGGGGACAAGCGGAGGGCCTGCAAGGACAGAGTTATGCGATTCCTGTGGATTTTGGAAAGGGTATACGCAAAGATACAGAAGTTAAGTCTTCCGTGGAGAAGTTCATAGCCTTTGCAAAACAGAATGAGAAGTTGTTCTTTTTTGTAACTAGGATAGGCTGTGGTTTAGGAGGATATAGAGACGATGAAATGGCTCAGTTCTTCAAGAATGCTTTGGATGTCAAGAATATCTGTTTGCCCAAAAGCTTTGTTGATGCCTTAAAAGGTGGTGAAGTCAATTTTGACTTGGATAGATTCGTCAAAGCGCAAGATTCTGAGATGTATACTTATGCCGATGCCTTGAATGAAATCAAGGAAGGTCACAAGCAAGGCCACTGGATATGGTATGTGTTCCCGCAGATAAAAGGACTTGGGCATAGCTATAAATCGGAATTCTACGGTATATCAAGCACTGAAGAGGCAAAGGCATATTTGGGACACTCAGTACTCAATACGCGATTAAGGGATATTACTCTGGCTTTCCTCAATTGTAACAACCCTTCTGCATTTAATGTATTAGGATTTCCCGATGTACTGAAGGTACAATCGTGTATGAC
>CADACD010000054.1 GCA_902786365.1 uncultured Lachnospiraceae bacterium
CGGTTTGTCAAGCACTTTTTTGAAAAAGTGGGGGGATTTTCAAAATAAAAGAATTAAAAAGCCCTTTTTATCAGGGCTTAGAATTCCGAGAAGATATTACGGCAGGGGGAGGTGCTCTACTGCATTATATATGGGGAATTTATCGTGATGAAATTGAATAAGAACTTCTTACAGAGCAGGTATATACAGTTAATACAGGAAAATTGATTATACAATTCCGATAAAAGTGTTAAGTTATTGTTGTCTGAATCACAACCGACAGGTGATGGATATCAGGGATGAGAGAAAGAAGAGGATGGAAAACGATGGTGATAAGATGGTGGAGGATCATTTGAGTGCTGAGCAGGATTTGGGCAGGAATAATAATTTGGAATGTAAAGAATATAATGAATATAATGAATATAAAGAAACAACATCTGAATACTTGAGTCGTTTCAAAAAAATGATAAAATAACAGGTATAGTTACATTACTCATATACTATGGTGATGAAGAGTGGGATGGACCGCTAAGCATTCATGATATGATGAACTTATCCGATGAAGAAAAGAAGTTTGTATCAGATTACAGAATACTTCACTTTATCGATGTAATGAGACCCCGAGACAGTTAGAGGAGTTTGAAGGTCAGGTGAAGATACTGCTTGGATTTTTAAGATACAAAAATGATGGTGAATCATTACAGAAGTTTATTATAGAAAATGAGAAATTGATGAATGCAGTGACAAGTCTTACCGAGGAGACTATAGCAGGTATGTGTAATATTGAGGTAGAGAGCCTGTACAAAGAGATACTTGATATTCAGAATGAGGAAGAAATCAGAAGGGAAATTGAAGAAAAATACAGAAAAGAAGGTGAACTGCATATGAATGAAGCATTTAAGCAGATATTTGTCAAAGCACAGGATGAGTCAAGGAAGGCTGGTTATGACGAAGGAAGAAATACCGGAAGAAACGAAAATAAAAGAGAAATTATCAGCAACATGAAAAAAGAAGGTTTGACAATTGATAAGATTGCGATATACACCGGATTATCAGTAAGCGAAGTCAATAGTTATATGAGGTAAAATGAATAGACAGGAAATATTTTATTAGTAAAAATCTTACAAAAAGCGCATATATTCAGGAATGCAGAGATAAAGTTGAAATTTTCATTATTTATAATTATTCAAATCATCTGTAAATATGATGAATTAGTGGTATGATGGGTATTGGTTCAAGAATGTCGGCTCTGTGTATAATCCTAATTCCGTTATGCAGGCAATAGAAAATGATGATTTTGATTCTTATTGGACAGAGACGTCAGCAGCTGAAAGTCTGATGGAGTATATCAATAAAGACTATAAAGGTTTGTCATAAACAATTGCGGAATTGCTTGGTGGAGTGAGAGTTTGGGTGAATACAAATGGGTTTGCTAATGATAACAAAGTGTTTGCACCGTATGTAGGTTTTACAGATGAAGAGGTGAGATTTTTATGTGCAAAATACAATAAGAAATATGAAGAAGTGAAACGCTGGTATAATGGATATATTCTTGAGGAATATCAGGTATACAATCCTAAAGCAGTAGTTAGTGTTATGTTATGGAATAAATTTCAAAGCTACTGGACGCAGACAGGAACTTATGAATCAATTGTGCCATTGATTAGTATGAATTTTGATGGATTAAAAACAGATATTGTGACGATGATATCCGGTGGGAATGTAAAGATTAAGGCGAAATCATATCAGAATGATATGGTTCATTTTAAAAATAAAGATGATGTTATTACGGCTTTGATACATCTGGGATATTTCGCTTATGACTGCAGGAGTCAGACAGCTTTTATTCCTAATGAAGAAATCCGCAGTGAATTTGCAGATGTTGTTGAGGAGACAAAATGGAATGAATTTATTGATTTTATGAATGAATCCAATGGTATCCTGGAGGCAACATTAGAAATGGATACATCTGCAGTTGAAAAAGCGATTGAACTGATTCATACAAAATATGTTTCATCCTTTCAGTATAATGATGAAAATTCGCTTAGCAGTGTAATAACAATTGCATATTTGAGTGCGATTCAATACTATTTTAAACCTGTCAGAGAATTTCCGACAGGAAAAGGATTTGCAGATGTTGTGTTTATTCCTAAGATAGAATATGCAGGTAACTTTCCGTTGCTGATTGTGGAGCTTAAGTGGAATAAAACAGCGCAGGCGGCTATTGAACAGATTAAAGAAAAGAAATACACAGAAAACTTGAATGAGTATACGGAATTAACTATGATAAAAAAAGTAAGGAACATGTATGCATCATTGAGCAGTTCGAAAAATAAAGAAGCATTTTGGTGAAATGATAGAGAAAAAGAGATAGGGTAAAGAAGAGATAGGACAAAGAAGAGGTATAGCAAAAAGAGGTATAACAAAAACAAGATATCATGTGAGGTTGATAAATGACAAAAGGGAAAATATTAATTATTGAAGATGATAGTCAAATCAATCATCTGTTATCCGATTTTTTAGGGGAAAATGGCTATGAGATCGTATCGGCATTTGAGGGAAATTCCGCCTCTCTATTGATGAGAGAAAATGACTATGACATCATTTTGATGGATTTGATGCTGCCAAACAAATCGGGCGATGACCTGATTAAAGAGTTGAGGGAATATTCAAATGTTCCGGTTATTGTAATTTCGGCAAAATCAATGTTAGAAACGAGGCTTTTGGTACTTAAGATGGGGGCTGACGATTATATATTAAAGCCTTTTGATTTGGAAGAGGTTCTGGTAAGGATAGAAGTTGTACTAAGAAGAAGTGGTGAAGGACACAATATAGACAGCAATACAGAAGGTGGTACAGAAAACAGTACAGGCTCCGTAAGTAATATAAGTGAGAGTGTAAATAAAGGGATAAAAAATGGAAAAAATGAAAATAAGGATGCTAGTGTATTCAAAAAGAAAAATTCGGATAGTAATAACAAAAATGTATTATCATGTGGAGAACTCTATTTTTTTTCAGATGAAAACAGAGTAGTATTCAAAGATAAAAACATTTCCCTTACATTCAAAGAATTGCAGATATTAGAGACGTTAATGAGATATCCAAAGAAGACATTTACAAAGGCAAATCTTTATGAGGCAGTTTGGAATGATGTCTATTATTATGAAGATAATACTATCAATGTGCATGTAAGTAATTTAAGAAGTAAGCTCAAAAAGGTGACGGGAAAAGATTATATAGAGACTGTGTGGGGGATTGGATACCGGCTGAAAAGTGATGAAGGAAAAAAAGATAGTTCTGAGCAGACATATCGATAAATTAAAATCATTACAAAAAAGTTCAGAATAGATAAAAAATAAATCATAGGCAGACATAGAAACGGGTGTAAAAATATAAGAAGGGAAAAATACAGATACCCGGGTGATAGAATGGATAAAGGTATAAAGATTTTGATAATCATAGCAGGACTGTTACTTCTTTTGGTGATTTATCTTATTGTTCATCTGGCAGTAATGAAAAGAGAGATGAAAAAGATAAGAAATGAACTGAAACAGACTAGGAAAAGAGGGTATGACAGACAGATTACAGTCACATTAATTGATAAAGATTTTTCACTGATGACAAGTGAAATCAATAAGAATCTAGACTTTCAAAAACAGCTGAAGTTAGAAAGTGAGAAAGCAGAGAGAAGATTAAAACAGTCTATTTCAAATATTGCACATGATTTGAGAACACCACTCACAGTAGTTAAGGGAAATCTTCAAATGCTCGAAAAGAATAAAGGTCTAACCAGACAAAGTGAAGAGTACCTGCGTCTTGCCATAGAAAAGACGGATGCATTAAGAATGATGATAGATGATTTTTTTGAACTTTCAGTGCTTGAAAGTGACAATGTTCCTGTGGAGATAAAAGAAATAGATATCACAGAAACAGTGATGCAGTTTTTGATTTCGCATGAGTCTGTTATCAGAAATAATGGTCTGACACCAAAGTTTGATTTTCCGGAAAAAAGTATTTTTGTCTGTGCAGATGAAGAATATTTGCAAAGAATATTCAGTAATCTGATGAATAATATAGTGAAATATGCAACGGATTCTTTTTTGGTGAGTTTAAAGAATTGGCAGGAGGATGGCAAAGAGATATGCACCATTTCTTTTGCAAATGAGGTTGATGAGGGTGGTCATATTGATGTAGAGTATTTGTTTGACAGAACGTATAGAGGGGATAAGGCAAGACATGGGCAGGGCGCAGGACTGGGACTTTATATCGTAAAGCTGCTTGTACAAAAGCAGGGAGCAGAAGTTTGGGCAAAGATAGAAGGTAATATGCTATATATTACGATTATGTTTCAAAAGTTAGATTTTGAATAATTCATACATGGGAAATAGGAAGTGTTTTGATGTTGAACCATCAGATAAAGATAAAAAGATTATTTGAATCTGATTGTGTGCATATTAAAGGAATCATGATAGGTATGAAAAAGAATTATAGAAAGAAATTAAAAAAAATTATATGGTTGATGATACTGTTTGCAATAGTAATATAGCTTATCGGAAGGAAAGCAAGCGTCTGCGGAGCAGACATTTGCTTTCACCCGATAAGTTAGCTGCAAACCGAAGGTTTGAAGCATTATCAGGTTCACGAAGTGGTTCTGATAATATGTTTTATCAGAATCAGAAATAATATTAATGAATATCTAAAAATATATATTGTTTATGATTTGAGTAATGAACAGAAAAAATGATTGCAGATGAAGTTGGTCTGCCGGAAATTGAGCAGAAAATAATACGAGCCGGAAGAGATGCAGATGATATGATAAAGATTGAGTTTGGTTCATATAATACATATGAAGAGTTGTTGGGTGTTTTACCATTGAAAGATGAAAAAACATATAAAGATTGCATGGTAATGACTTTTAACTATGAGCATACAACAATGCATAAACAAAAAGTCGATTGTATTTATTTGACATCAACAGCAGTTTTTCAAACTAAACAGTTTTATCGGATTTATATTTATAATGTAGATGAAAAGTATTATGCAGAACTTGAAAAGAAACGTCCTGAAAACCCGGAGATAAATGATATTTTTAGAAGAAGAACAAAATATGCTATATAATTGGAAATGGGAAAGAATAGTTTGCATATAGTTTAATTTTAAATAAAAAGTTATAGAAATTAAATATTTAAATATAAATAAAAATGTTGAGAATATATTGAAAATAGGATATAATTGGTAATCAAAATGAAAGAGGGGGATATGACTCCATGTATTATATAGCAATATGTGATGATTCTAAAGAATATATTCTATATCTTAGGGATATACTTAAGCAAACAGTAGAAGGTAATATTGATTATAAAATATTTGAATATGATTCCGGAGAAGAACTGGTTAGGAATTTCGATAGAGGAATTCATTATGATTTGTTGATTCTGGATATGCAGCTTGGTGGAATGGATGGAGATGAAACAGCGAAAATATTTCGGACAAGATTTCCATACGCTGTACTTGTTTTTTGTTCAGGGATAAGACAGCCCACCATTAATTCTTTTAAAGCGACACCGTTCAGATATATATTAAAACAACAAAAACGTCAGGAAATTATAGAGACAATGAAGGAGGTTATGACAGAGGTAGAGAAAAACTTAAAAGAACCGTTTATAATGGCACATTACAGAGGGGAACTTCAAAAAATAAAGTTAAAAAATATTTTATATATAGAAAATTCAAAAAGAGGCGGGAGAATAGCTGTCTGTCCAAATTGTGAAGAAACAAAATTTGAAACAAAATTATTAGTTGATAAAAAACCACAGGAATTAGCAAAAGAACTGGAAGAATACGGATTTGCTCTGTCACAAAGTACATGCCTTATTAATATGAATCATATAGAAGTAATTCATATTGATGATTTTGTTTTTGATACAGGAGAAATATTTAAAATAGCCAGAGCATATCAGAAAAGTTTTAAAGAGGCGTTTGTAAAACATTTTTCCAATAAATATATTTAGATTGTGAGGAAGCAAAATGGCAAGGTTTGATAATTGCATTTTATTCTTTGGTTGCACATTAGAAGTGTTTCTGTTATACGATTATTTTCACAATTTTTTTGAACTAAAGGTTAGGAAGAAATATGCAAATTTTTTAATAACAGCAACATCCTTTGGATTATTTGGAATTAATATGCTAGGATATGCAGTTGTAAATTTGATTTTCGTTCCTATTTTAATGTGGATATTTGTAAGTACGCTGTTTGATAGCAGGATTGGTGCCAGAATTGGATATTTTATATCCGCATATGTGGTGATGACAGGAGCTGAATTTTTATGTCTGATATTATCTGAACATTCATCTGAAATGGTGACTAAAAAAGATATGGTACCTGTATCAGATTATGGCTGGCAGGTGATATTTGTCAAATTTTTAACTTATATATTGTTTTTGATTTTAAAGCAGACTTCATATAGTAAAATGGCTAATAAATTAATATACATATGTTTAATTATTTTTGTTTTGACATTCGTAGTAATATTAGTTGTATTTTATAAGGGAGTTGATTTTAAAAATTATGATATAGTACGAATGGTAATGTTATTGTTTATTATTTTCATATTTTTGGGAGATATAGTATTGCTTTATGCATTTCAAAAATACACAGAAGAAATGAATGAGTCTGCTGCATGGCAGTTAGAATTGCAACATAAAAATGCAGAAATAGAAAGATTAACAAAAATAACAGAGATTAATGACAGCTATAATGAAGTAATGCATAATATGACACATTCTCTGAAGCTAATAGATCAGCTGGCGATGGAACATAATGTGGTTGAGATTAAAGAAATTGTTGAAGATTTGACAGGTAAAATGATTCAAAGAGAAGTATATGAGTATAGTAATTATAAGATTTTAAATACAATTTTGTCAGAGTACAAGGATAAGGCAGATAAAAATAAGATAAATTTTGATATTTATGTAGAGCCGGGATGCGTCTTGAAAAATATAAAAGATATTGATTTTGTATCAATCATAGGAAATATTCTGGATAATGCATTTGAAGCGGTTTCAGAGATTGATGAGGCATTAATAGTATTTAGAATGTTTATGCATGAAAAGGGGAAAATGTGTATTATTAAGGTAGTCAATGACTATAAAGGTAAAATAATTGAAAGTAATGGAAAATTACAGACAACGAAAAAAGATAAAGGTATACATGGTATTGGATTAAATAGTATTTCAAAAAATGTAGAGAGATATCAGGGAAGTTTCAGTTATTATACAGAAGATAATAAATTTCATGCGATATTAATTCTTCCCGTAAAATAAAAATTATATCAATAGTTCAGGCGACAGTGCTTGGACTATTTTTTGTTGTTAAAACAAAATTTGGACGTAAGGCGACAGAATTTGGACATTGACTATGAAAAAATATATATAGTGATATTATACAATTATAAAAGTATTGAGGAGGAATGAACGATGAAATTAAAAAATATTTAAAAAAGGTATTATAGGATATACCAACGCTTTAGCTTTGTTTATGGTTATGCAGACAGCGAATTCATCTTGTGCATAGGTAATTCATCAGCCGGAATTCCCTAAAGAGGCAGAAAAATTAAAAAAGTGTAGTGTATAAAATGAAGAAAATCATTATGAAAGTAAAAAGAATTTGTTTAAAAGATTTGCTATATGGGATATTTAATAATGTGGTTGGTAGGTATATTGATTATGTCAGATTAACAAGAATGTGAACATGGATAGTAAGTCTGATAAAAGGTCGTGTTTGAATCAGGTGCATTTAGAAATATTTAGGACAACATCAAAGCCATAGAAATTTCTTGATTTCTGTGAGTATTTAAGAAATATAATCAAGAGAATTAGTAAGAAACATCTGCTAAAGAGAGTTGTTTGTATGATATCATGCAAATGCCTAATTGCAAATAACTTGAGTAGTCTTGAAAATTAGTGGCAAAAATTAGAAAATTATAGAGACACATATATTGTTGAAATGAAAGGACAGAAAAATGAGAAATTTTGAAGTGAAAATAGAAAGGAGATATGTACGAGAATGACTATCATTAGTAGTAAGAAGAGAAAAATTGTTACTGTTATGATGATTTTATTTGTATTAGGAATTACTACAACTGTATTTGCTGTTACGAAAGCGCAGTATTTTTATAAAGATATAAAAAACGATGATGAATCGGGGTATGAAATTCAAATAAAAGTAAATAAATTTGCTAGTGATGAATTATATGGAAAAATTTTAGAAGTTAAAGATATTATTTTGAATCAACAGAATAATTATGAACCATATATGAGCAATTATCCTTTGATTTATACAAAACGATTTGATTCTTTAGAGGAAGCATGTAGTTATAGTTGTATTGATTTTGAGGATATTGTATTAGGTAAATACGACAAACAGGCTACAGTTGAAGTTACTTGTAACGAAGAGGGGGGAATTGTAAGTATTCTTATAATGACAGATTACGAGGTAGATGGAAATAATGTTCAACTTTGGTATTATCTATTTTCTGATTTGTCTGGAGATTTGTATAAGGAAAATTTATTAGATGAAAAAGAGAAATTGATAAATAAAGGTATCATTAAGACAATAGAAGAAGATATTATTACCTTTAAATTAATTAGTTCTGAAAAATCGGATTATAATATATCGGAATACACTTTGAAAAATGGGGTAGAAGTACCCATTATAGTATCAGATAAGAACAGCAATGGCATAGAGGTAGCAGATAGTTATTTTTCTGTGAATAATGTTGTGTATAGTGTTCATGTTGCAGCTAAAGATCAAAGTAAGGAAAATGCGATGGATACATTAATAAATGTATTGGAATTTGTAGGTAATACTAAATAGTTTATGTTAATATGATAAGTGAGAAAGGAATTATATAATTATGATTAAAAAAATAGTATGTTTATTATTAATAGGTAGTGTATTTTTTAGAAATACAGTGGTTTATGCAAATAATAAAAAAACAGTAGAAATTATAGAAACAGTAGACACTGAATTTGATAAAAATGATTGGTATGTAACAGGAGAATTAGAATTTCCTGTTACTGCTGAAGAAATACAATGGAAAGAATATCAAACCCGCGATGAAATGGTGGCGGCTTGCAATCTTCCGGAAACTTTAGTTCATGAAATTTCAACAGATGAGTTAGTTAGGTTAATGTTAGAATATCCTTTACTGGGGGATTTAATGCTGTATGATAATATAAATACAGGTATTGAAATAATGTCTCAAGAATGTAATATATTATCAGAGTTACTAGATAGAGAAGACGGAGCCGAAGAGTTATTAAATGCTTATTGTAATTTAGAAATAGAAGAGGAGTCATTGATTCCGGAATATGTATTGGATGATATATCAAATGATTATGAAAAATTAGATTATTATCTTGATAATTCTTATATTGAGGAATTAATTCAGCAGAGTGAAGTTAATATAATACAGGATATTTTTCTTGAGGGAATTCTTGCACAAGAAGAATTTGTAAATAAACTGTCAGATGATGAAATAGCAGATTTAGCTAATGAAGCAGAAAACAAGATTTTTGAAAAGGAAGAGTCGGATTTATATTCTTATTATACACTCAAACTTCGCACTTGAATAAGTGCCTATGCACCTTGAAAATTCAATAATAACTGGCATAAAAATAGCATGAAACCATCTGATTTGGTATAATTGAG
>CADACD010000055.1 GCA_902786365.1 uncultured Lachnospiraceae bacterium
AATTGCAAGCGGCATAATTGACTGAACATTGACAATTGAATAGCTGCCAGGTATTGAATTTTCAAGGTGCATAGCTAAAATTTATGTGCGAAGTTTGAGATCTTTATTCTTTTTAGTATATTTTCAGATACTACTAACACATACAAAACAAGATGTCTCCTGTCTATCAACAAACCTACAAACTGAAAGTTTCCTTTTATTTCTTCATAAACATACGAACTTCAACAAGCAAACTAAAAACAAATAAAACCTCGATAATCAACATTGTAACTGCAATTGAAAAAGCCTGAAAAATACATCCAACAATAAGTGAAACTATTGTTATTGCTATTGCAAAAATCCGATAGCTTAACGACTTATATAACCATGAATACGGAAGTAAATGAGCACCAAAAACCATTGCGTAAACCATTACCATTTTATCAGGAACAGCACTAAATACCCACATCACAATTAATAAGTATAAAAACTGGTTACAGGTAAATAAAAATCCAACATTGCCAAGAGGATTGCTTTTATCAAAAATATCAACTTTTAATACTTTACCAATTAGCCAGGAAATCGGCAGCAATGGACACGAACAGCAAAACACAAATAAATTCTCTTTATCTTGTGGTAAATCCAGCATTATCACAATTAGTATCAATAACCAGATAACAATCGATGCACCGATAAAGGGCAATCCCTTTTTCTGCTTTATTACTATATCATTTCTTAAACTTTCCAAGTCTGTTATGTTTTCCTTATTATTATTCATTTATGGTTCTCCGTTCCTGTTGGTATTGTTGTAATGCGTGAGTATATAACTCGCACTTTTTTTTACGATAACTACCGTAAATCACAAGACAGATAAAATATAGGCACAAGATAATAGAAAAAAAGAGCAGCCATTGATGCAAATAACTTATATCTCCAAATAGCCCTATGCTATAAAAAAACAATATTTCATAGAATGTTATCGCCAACATAAAGATAGTAAGTCTTGCGGTGAAACCAAATCGCCTTATAAACAGCCGGGTAAAAGCCACACAGAATATAAGCACTCCGCCCAGCTTCCAAACAATTGTTTTTGTAAGATTGACAACAGAAATTGTGTCGGTTCCAGATATCCAACTTACAATAAGTTCAAGTATCAGAAACCATGTTACCGCGAAGCATGTTCCATTTCTTAACCATATAAAAAAAATTTTAAGTTCTTTTTTAGTATTCATAAATATCTCCTAAATAGATAAAAGTGTTTTTATTTGTTTTGCGTAACGGCGTGATATGAAAAGAATTTCACCATTTATCATTTCCGCAGTTATTGAACGATTAAGTTCGGGCTTCAATAATTTAATTTTATTGATATTTACAAGTTGTGATTTTGAAATACGTACAAAATCCTTGTCAGACAAGATTTCTTCAAGTTCATAAAGTCGTTTCTTTATTTCAAGGACCTGCGTCTCGGTATAAAGAAAGGTACGGTTGTCAACGCTTTCAAAGTATAATACTTCTAGAGGAGAAATCAAATAATGCTTATCATTACCAATAGCGTCAAGTTTTTCTTCAAAGGCTTCGATATGTTTTTTTAATTTCATTACACTTGCATCTGCCTTCGGGCATTTTATGATTATTTCAAAAAGTTCGTTTATATTTTCTATTATCCGGATATTCATAATGTACCTCCTGTAATTGTCATTATAGCGAGAGCAGCTAAAATTTCCAAGCGAATTTAGGCAAGCGGTACATAAAAGAACTATAAGTGGTCCAGTACTGCAATAAAAAAGCTGATAAAGGCATTTTCACGCTTTATCAGCTTTAGGGCTGAGAATTATTTTTATGGCACTACTATAACAAATCCAATATGCTCTATGTTCTTATCAAAATAGAAGAAAATTCAAATTCTTGCATGCTTTCACACTCTCTGTAAGACTGAAATTTTCTGTTGCTTAATAATCAAGCGATCCGCCATAATCGTTCCAATCACCAAACATTTTCCTGTTTCTGACTGCTTAATTAATTTTCCGAGCATATATCAAAAACAGTTCTATCCTTCTTCTTATCACGCTGAATAGAGTCAATCATAAATCCTTCACATTTAAATATCCCGGAGTATGATACTCCGGGATAAAATCAGTTTTCTATAATCTATTTGAAGAAGGGCCTTTATCCTTCGATGGCAATATACTTTTTGTCCTCTATCTGAGTTTTCCTTTCTTCTGGTTTTGGAATGGACAATCTCAAGACACCGCTTTCATATTTTGCATGAATATCTTCCTGTCTGATATCCTCACCCACATAGAAGGATCTGCTCATACTGCCTGCATAACGTTCACGACGGACAAATCTTCCAGTCTTTTCTTCTTTTTCCTCTTTGTCCAGACCTTTCGTTGCATTGATCATCAAATATCCATTTTTCAGTTCCAAAGAAAGTTCATCTTTCTTAAATCCCGGAAGATCGATATCCACTTCATAGTGATCATCCTGTTCTTTCACATCTGTTTTCATCATGTTTGCAGCATGACGACCATACAGTTTTTTCTTTGCATTCTTCATTGCCGGATCATCAAATACCGGAAAATCAAAGAAATCATCAAAGAACTCGTCAAATAAGTTTTCTCCAAAAATACTAGGTGTTAACATAATCATCGCTCCTTTTTTCAAAAATTTTTTTTTGAAACTGGGGATGCTTAGGAAGAATCATGAACTCGTGGTTCTTTCTTTCTCCTGTTTCTAATTATGTTATAGCACCATTATTAGCACTCGTCAATAGAGAGTGCTAATTTTTTTGTGAATTTTTTGTGTCTTTATAACATCTATTGTCTGCTCCTTCATAGATATTTTTTCGACCTCGTAACCGTAATCGATTAATTCTTTTTTGTATTTCAGAAAAGAGTGGTCTATTGGTATTCCTGCAATATCCCGTATTTCTTCAAATGTCATCCAAGAATTTATTGAAACTAACAAAAGCACGTAATCTGGATGCTGAGAAGCCATATATCACTATCATTGGCAAAGGAACAAAGATTAGAACGATAGGACTTCCAGAAATACAGGAATATATGGAAAGCTCACACAACCGGGTATTGGTAAGATACTTAAAAAGCATGCCGCATGTGCACATGAAATCTGTGATGAGGTTCCGAAGAATCTTCATGCGCATCAGATACGACATGCTAAAGCATCACATTGGCTTACACAACTCCATAGACATCAATTATTACAATGGGTTCATTCTTCGGATTGACTGTGGCAAGGCAGAAGATGGATTGATTACTACACCAAACTCTCAGAGATTGCTAGATGCTCTTGCAATTGACAAGCCGCTAGAATATGCTCGCTTGTATTTAAATCATGAGATGCAAGATTGGGTAAGTGCAGTTGATATAGATACAATATTCTAATGATATTCATTTAACATTATATGAAGAGGGTGTTTTGGAGTACATAGTGTATCGTCTTATTCTTGGATACAAAGATTTTACTTGGCACTTTCATTATAACTAGTTTTTTTACCATGTGCATCTGTATAATGTAACACGCCCTTTAGATATTGCACCTCATCGTCCGAAACAGCTTCAGCAATAATCTCTTGTTTACCACTTATTTTTGAGCATTTATAGATAGCACTGTTTTTCTGATAATAAATAACTTTATCTGTAACAATAAACCAATTTACAGTAGCAATATTTTTTAAAATTTCATCAGCATCGTTAGATTCATCTTTTCTTAATCCATAAAAATCCTCTGTGTTATCACTTCCTGCACTGTATACTAATTTATCTTCAAAAGACTCTAAATCAACGCTGCGTACAATAATATTTGAACTATTATCATCTTCCAAAAGATAATAACAGTAATGAGCATCTACAAAAATGTTAGTAATCCTTTGTTGAAGTGGAATTATATTCCGTGTTATTGCAATAATATTATTTTTCGCATCTTCACAATATACCAGATTTTCATTCTGGTCAATATAATACATATTTCCACCAATGGTCATATTAATCTGCGCATTGAGCGTACCATCAATGATAACTTCTTTATCCTCACTTATCTCTCCACATCCCGTCAAACAAAAACATATGAGTAAGCAAGGCAAAATCTTTGAAGTCATTTTTATATATTTGCTTTTTCTGTGATTTGAAAATTTACCAAATACAATGTAAGAAGAAAGCACTATCAAAAATATATCCATAGACAATACGATCAACATTGTTTTCGTCTCGATTGCTTGAAAAACAATCACCTTTTTTAATTGATTATCTATGATCTGATGTGTATATCTATCTGGCCAAAAGAACCCATTAGCTGAAAGAAGCGGTGTAATCCAAGGAATTCTATACAGTATCGAACTATTTGAAAAAATCATTCTCGGTAATATTACCAAAAGAACTGCTAATACCATACAAATTTCTCTTCTTTTAAGTAAAACTGTCATTAACATTGCAAAGCTTACAAGTAACATACATCCTAATATTGTTACTATAAATTTAAAAAGCAGAGCAGTTCCTAGTGATATTCCATAACGTGAATTTTCATAAAATTCGATTGTATTTAAAGGATAATCCGCATGATGTAGTCCAATTGTAGACACCAAATACATGATGTGTACTATCTGAAATAAACTAGCAGAAATAATAGCACCTGCAATTCCGATAAAAATCTTACATCCCGTCAGTCTATTTCTTCCACATGTTGATACAATCATAATATTCATCTCATTTTCATATTCTACACTAAACAACATTACGCCAAGTAAAACCACAAAAACAGCTAATAAATAGTTAATATTATCATGGCAAAGAATCGACTCCCATCCCCTTGTATCCGTCAGATATCCGCTTCCTGAATCCGATTCATATAGATAAACATGGTAAAAAGATTCAAAAGCCTGCTTTTCAAGCTTGTTAGATAACATATTTACAGTATCTTTTTCTAGTTTTTTATATTCTTCTTTGATCTGTGTGGTCTTCTCCGTTGTGATTTTTCCTTCATACTTATCAAAAAAAGAAGTATAATATGATTCTGAGTTGCGAATTACCGTTGTCGTATCATAACCAGTAACAATATGATATGCTGCATTTAGAAAAAGAAACACAAAAAGAAATAAAATCAAATGCTGTTTTATAAATACTTTATATAACTCAGATCGAATCATGAAATCACTTTCCCCTCTTTTCTATTACAAGCATGGTACAAAGCAGAATCACTATTAGTGTAGCTTGTACACCATACAAGAAACTATGAAATGTCATAAAATGTCCACAAAATTTTATTTCTTTTAACGATGTTGCCAGTTCTCCTAATTTCAGAAGTGAAAATGGACTGATTAATGTCAAAACATTTTCCACAAAAGTGATTCCACTATTAAATCCACTAAAATATAGAAAAACTGATGTATACCCAATCATCGCAATAAACGCTGCATAAGTATTTTTTATCAGTCTGGCAATCATTGTCAATATGACTGCTATAATCGCAAAGCCAATACACTTAGACAAGACCTCTAGTAAATAGAATTCAATTACAGATATATTAAGCGGTGTATATCTATATTCATTGATAGAATACAGCATCATTTTTGTTCCACTTAGCCCATACTGCATATGAATCACTACATAATTGATAATCCCAAATAGTAATTCAAGCCAGATAGCCACAAAGATATGTGCTATCAATTTTATTGGAATATACAGTTTCCGTCCATAAGCAGATGTAATTTGAATAATTTCCATCGCATTCTTTTTCTCTTTGGAAAAGGTTGGAATAATTCCTACAATTAGCAACACCAAGATAAACAGATCGGATTTGTCATAAGATAATAAATGTTTCCATCCTCCTGTCTCATAAAAATATAATGGATTTCTATTTTTATAATGTTCCAAAATGAATGAATTTTTTTCAACTTCGTATTTATTATTTTTATCTGAAAAAAAGCGAATATTTTCCTCTGCTTTTTCAAGTAACCCATCATTCAATTCCTTATATGTAATAAGATACTTGATTGGATTATAAAAGTGGACTGTTAAGAGGCTGTAATCTCCAAATGCATATCCTGTATGCATACTTGAGTCATATTCAGTGCTATAATCACCACTTACTAAATTATGATACCTTTGGTATTCTTCGGATACATAGGATACTTTTTCAGCATTTAACTTTCCATCCAAATATTGATGTAATTCTTCATAATATTTATTTTCTTTTTCTGACGCATTTACTTTTACATAATCTTCTGTGAATCCACCATTTGTATGATAATCCCATTCCAACCAAAAGAAATTGATTATAACCAGAATGATCATCATGAAAAAAAATGACTTTCTGATAAATTCTTTTCGAAGCTCAAAGTATAGTATTTTCATGAATATCACTTTCTTTCTTAAAAATTGACAAGAATACTTCCTCTAACTGCGGTTCAACTATTTTAGCCCCTTCTGGAGCATGATCACTAATCACTCTCAAATAAACTCCATCATTTTCTCTTTTCATGTTTGATACCAAATACGCTTTTTGTATATCCTTTGATTGTTCTTCACTTACGCATAGTGAAAATACTTGCCCTTTGATACCATTTCTCAATGCATCTGCCGTTCCCTCACAAATAACATTCCCTTTTTGCAGCATAATAATATGATTTGCTATGTATTCAACATCAGAAACAATATGGGTTGCGATAAGGATCATTCGATCTTTTGCAATTTCTGTAATGATATTACGAAATCGAATTCGCTCTCCAGTATCAAGACCAGCCGTAGGCTCGTCTAATATCAATATTCTTGGATCGTTTAATAGTGCCTGTGCAATTCCCAAACGTTGTCTCATTCCACCGGATAATTCTTTTATTTTTTTCTTTTTCTGTTCTGCGAGATTAACTGCTTCAAGTACCTCCTTAATCCTGCGTTTTCGCTCGGCCTTCTTAATTTCTTTTATGCAGCACATATATTCCAAAAATTCATCCACTTTATAATTGGGATAAAATTTCGGATATTGAGGCATAAAACCAATTAATTTCAGATAGTCAGTTCCTAAACTTTTTATATTAGTTCCATCTAAAAATATTTCTCCGTCCGTGGCATTTAAGGCACCAATCAAAATATTGATCAATGTAGTTTTTCCTGCTCCGTTTGCCCCCAACAAACCATATATTCCATTTTCAAAGGTCATATTAACTGATTTAAGTGCATTAAAATTCCCATATTTCTTTGAAATGTTATTTAGCTGCAAATACATGATAAACCACCTTTCCAGCATCTCCGTTTCCTATCAACAGATAATCGTTTTCAGAATTACAGAAATCGTAAAACCTAACACCTTTCTCTGTTGAGAACGGAATTTCGTTTACGCACTCTTTACTTGACAATTGATATATCCGTACCCTGTGCTTCATCAATTCATTGTCTAAGCAGACATACACAATCAGATATGCTCCGTCACTTGTGACAGTAGCAAATGTACTTTCTGTATTGTCCACAAGAAATACGTTAGATTGATTCTTTTGGCAATCATATATAACTACCTTTCCACTTGAACTATGTGTTGCCGGATCTTCACTATCATTTAGCACAAGACACTCTCCCGACACACGAATTTGACTTGGACTATAATCGTCCTCTTCTTCATAAACTATCCTGTCAGTACTCAAATCCCAATATCCATATCTTGTAGTTACTGTCGTTTCTCCTTTCTGTTGATAAAATCCTACCTTATTTTCATCAACAAAAGCAATCTCATATCCAGAGAAACCATCCTCTTCAATTTTATGAACTTTTTGTTCTCCACTTTCAACATCAAGGACATATATTCCATTTGTTGTACTCCATGCAATATGATGACCTAAAGGATCAATCTTAGGTTCTGGCTGACTCTCTTGAATTTCTGTCATCAGTTTCTCTGAAATCATACTTTTCAAGTCAATTACATTCTTTTCCTGCAATTTTTCATCGTATGAAATAAATTCATAGGAAGTTTTATAATCAGATGAACCTGTACTTATTATAATTCCATTTACCTGTTTTGCATTATCTACATCTTCTTCAAATGTTGATTTGACTATTGCATAACCGTCTTTAATTTTTTGATATGCGTCGATAGTTTCCGTACTTTCAACTGGTACTTCCTGTAATACCTGATTCAAACCTAAGTCTAAAAGAGTTAGGTTTTTATTTATCTCGTCATATTCTAAATCCACATACGAATTTTTATCGTCAATTGACTTATTTTCTGTATTCTTTTCAGAAAAATCATTTATTTGTGTATTCTGAATTTCTATTGAATCCTCTTTGCTACTACAAGCGGAAATTAGGCATATGCAAAATATTGATATTAAAAACAAACTATTTTTTTTCACTTAATCCACCTATTTGTTTATTAATAAACACCTTTCACTTTGCGTTGTATCATCTTGAATCAAATAATCTTCACCACTTGTCGCAGCAACTGCATAAAATGAGCAAAGTTCCTTATACTCCGAAACATCTATACACACATCAAAAACAGTCATTTTATCTGTTGTAGTATTTATTTCACAATAATCGCAATTGTCGACTTTAACAGGCTCATTATTTATAAAAAATGTAATTTTCTTTGCTACCTCTTTTCCTCCATATATTTGTAACGTAAGGTTTAACTTTCCGTTCTCAGAATACAAGCAATTCCTATTGTCTTCTGTTTTAATTTTAAGATATGAAGAATAATCCAATGGATTATCGGTATCATTTGTAACAAGACCTTCAAGCATTGCCATCGTTTCTTCTGGAATATCAGTAATAGTAGTTTTCACGATATCTGCTTTTGTTTCATTTATGCCTGATGCCTGCATATTTACAGGGATACAAATTGTAGAATTAATTTTTCCGCAATTTCCAAATGATGTATTTCCATCTTGCTCTGGTAAATAATCCGATTTAAAAACAGTTGCAAATTGCATACCTATCACATCACCTTTTTCACCAGATATTGGTGTGACAAGTGCTGTAAAGTTAATTGTTTCATTTGGACCTAGTGTAAAATAATGAACCATTTGTTTTTCACTTACTTTTCCATTCAACGTATATGAATATGGCTGAACCTCTCCATTCAAAAACAACATTGCAGCGACTTCAATATTTTCTGAATTATCCATTGTTCCAACATATAGTGGAACGTTCATTTCTGAACCTGAATAGGTATACTCATACTTATCGGCAGGCTGAAATCCCATCATAATTGTTCCTTCTGATTTTTTTATAAGTTCATCATCGCTGCTTATTATAGATGATAATTCAGAATCACTATCTGTATTCAAATCTGATGATGAGTTATGATTACTAGTACACCCGCTACAGAAAACCATACAAATTACCATCACATACACCATTACTATTAATGATAATGCCATTTTCTTGATTCTCTTCATGATAACTTCCTCCTGATTTTATTTTTTTAACTGCGTTGGTACTTTTGGTTCATACAACAAACCACGACACAATGAATTAGCATTACTTCGAGCAATAGCTGTCACCGCTTGAAGTACGAGACGGGCACTTTTCTGGGGTGCCTTGTTCACTTGTTTATTGTCCATCGTTTTCACCCCCCTCCTTAATTAATATCTTCTCGGAATTCTAAGCCCTGATAAAAAGGGCTTTTTAATTCTTTTATTTTGAAAATCCCCCCACTTTTTCAAAAAAGTGCTTGACAAACCG
>CADACD010000056.1 GCA_902786365.1 uncultured Lachnospiraceae bacterium
TGTTGTCCGTGACAATCAGCACGTCCTTGTCGGGCTTCAGCTTCTCCTGCTCGTTTTCTTTTTCCTTGTCCATTGCTTACTGGATTTTGAAAGTTGTTACTAATGTTGATGATCTCTAAGTCTATACTTGTTAGCCGGCTGTATAGTCATTTCCATGAAGGGCGCTTCATCTGGTCTAACTTCTCACTCAGTTGACCGCCCTTGTCCTTCCTGTTCTTGCGGATGAATGCCCACACGTCGCTTTCCTTGTAATAGACACGCTGCCGAAGGACGCTGTAGGGGATCAGCCCCTCCGTGCGGTATCGCTGTGAGGTTCGTGCGCTGATGTTCAGGATCTGGCAGAAGTCGGCATCGTCAATCATGCTGTCCCCATCAGTGTCAGGCGACTGTGCCTTGAGTTGGCGTAGTTCGCCCATCATCTGCTCCTGATGCTCAGTGATACGGGTCATCCACTGGTCGAAGTATTCTTTTGAAAGTTGCTCCATATTGGTCTGATTTTCAAGTTTACGGGTGCAAAATTAGGGGTATCGGAACAACCCGTTTCACTAATAAGTGCTTACTAAGGAATGATTTTCTTGGAGAATGCCGTTTCTGACGGCTTCCGACCGCCATTTTCAGCCATCTGACCGCCACTTTCAGCCAAAGCGAAGTGCCGTGATTGGGTTTGCCTTTTTCCTTTGTTACTTTGCACCCGAAATCAAAAATCGGACAACCAGCATGGATGCACGGACGGAGGACAAGCAGCCGGAGCAATGGCTCGACACGGCTGACGTGTGCGCAGGTCTTCAGTTGGACCGTCGCACAGTCTATTCGCTACGGGAACAGGGCAAACTGCCATTCTCGCAGTTCCAGCACAGGGTGTACTACAAGGCAAAGGACGTGAAGGCTCTGGCTGACGGACTGGCGGCGAAGTCGCCGAAGAGTGAGGAAACGGAAATGATCAATCCATCAAAATAGAATCATCATGTTAGGACAGGACATTATCACCAAGGATTATTTCACCGACCTTTACGGACGCATCCGTAAGGCTCTGGAGATGCACGAAATGGCTACGCAGCACTACCGCCCATTGTTGGACGGTGTGCGATATATGACCGACAAGGAACTGTCGGAAATGCTCAAAGTGAGCCGACACACCTTGCAGCAGTACCGCAACAAGGGTCTGATTCCCTTTACATACTGCCAGGGCAAGGTGCTCTACAAGGAGCAGGACGTGCAGGAACTTCTTGAAAAGAACTACCAGCCCGTTAGAACCATATAAAAACTCGTTATCTCATGGCAGTTCAATAATGGGTAGCATTAAAAGCATGCATGCCTATAGGATATATTTAGTAGTTGTAATAAAACAGTAAAAACGTATCTTATGTGACAATAATTATAAAAAAACATAAAAAGGTATCTATAGTCAAACAAAAAAAGAAAAAATATTCAGTTCTTACAATATTTTTATCTACTTTTGTGGGGGAAAATAATAATTAAAGTGCGCTGCTTATTATATAATGGTTATAGCAGCGAAATGTGGTATTTATACAGATAGTAGAAATAATGATTCTAATGGTAATAATATGAAAAGATGTGACTTGCATATTCACACAGTTGCTTCTGTGTCAGATAGGACATTTACATTTGATAAGGATGTCTTAGTGGACTATATAGAAAAGACTGGTTTGGATGTTATTGCTATAACAAACCACAACATGTTTGACTACACGCAGTTTCAAGAGATAAGGAACGCTTTGCCAAACACCTTTGTTCTTCCAGGTATAGAGGTGGATTTGGAGAGAGGGCATATTCTCGTTATTGCGAATAATGATGATGGTACGCTGTTCGACTTCAATAGTAAATGTGAAGAAGTAAAGAATCTTATTAAAACTAAGGATGATGATATTTCTTACAATACATTTATACGGATATTCGGTGACTTGAGTAAGTATTTACTTATCCCGCACTATGAGAAGGATCCCAAGCTACATAAGGATGTCATCGAAAAATTAGACAGGAATATCATAGCAGGTGAGGTGTCGAGCGTCAAAAAGTTTATCTATATGGAGAAAGAGGATTCTGAGCTAACACCCGTATATTTTAGCGACTTCAGAGTAGAAAAAGGTATTACGTCAGATAAATATCCCGTCAGCCATACTTTTTTTGATATTGATCAGGTAAATGTCAATACATTGAAACTTTGCCTTATGGATAAGACAAAAGTTTCACTAACTTCAGAAAAAGGCATTGAACTATTTCAGATATTTCCCAATGGACAAATGCTATCAACTGGACTCAATATCATGTTTGGAAAACGTTCAACAGGAAAGACTCATACGTTGAATGCCATTGCCAACCGTTTTGAAGGAAAGGCCAAATATATCAAACAATTTGAATTGCTAAATACTGGCAAGAACGACTCAGACCAGTTTGAAAATGACCTGAAGGTTAGACAAGAGAACTCGGCAGAAAATTACCTACGTGAATTTGGCATTATAGTGACAGATATGCTAAAGACTTGTTCTGCAGATGAAGACGAGATGAAATTGCAGAAATATCTTGAGGCAGTGATGTCTTCTGCCCAACAGAGTGATGTAAACGATGTATTCTCAAAGTCGAAATTGTTCAATGAAAGTGATTTCAAAGAGCAGAGCCATGATGAGATTAAGAAGCTTATCTCAGCAACACTGACTTTATTAGAATCGCAGCTTTACAAGCCTATCATTAATAAGCATCTGCCAGAAACTTCATTGAAGGCACTTTTGAAGGAGTTGATAGAACAATGCCGGAAGGAGAACCTTCAGAGACAGTATTTCAAGGAAGTCAATAACATGATTAAGACGGTAAAGGAGTCACTGCAATTAAAATCGGCAGCGCCTCGTATTCCCGATATAGACTTATACCAGTACTTCATCAATAAGAAAAAACGCGAGGTTTTTGCTCAGGTAGCTCTGGCTGTTAAGAAAAAAAAGACAATCAGTACAGAGAAAGCAGGCCATTTTACAATTAGTGTGTCTGCACGCCCGTTTGCAAATGCCACTGATTTGAAGACTATCGGATTGAGACAGGTCTCGCTTATAAATGCATTTGCCAAATATGGAAACCCCATTCAATATATAGAAGAATTAAAAGCTGCAGGTGTTGAGAGTGACCGTATTTATAAGTTGTTTGCTGCTATAGATTACAGGATTCTTAATTCTTCGGGGCTACCAGTTTCTGGTGGAGAGCGTTCAGAATTTAACTTTTTACAGAAAATCAAGGACGCTATTCTGTGCGACATTCTCATTATTGATGAGCCAGAGTCTTCGTTTGACAATATCTTTTTGAAAAACGAGGTCAATAAGTTTATTAAAGAGATGGCGGAAAGCATGCCTGTGATTATTTCTACACACAATAACACTATAGGAGGTTCTATAAAACCAGACTATATTCTATACACAGAAAAGAAGATAGAAGCAGATGGGCCTCATTTCAACATATATAGTGGATATCCCACTGCCAAAGCCCTAAAGGACGTAGATGGTAATGCAATTGAAAATTATGAGATAACTTTAAACAGTTTAGAGGCTGGTGAACAAGCATATTCAGAAAGAAAGGACATATATGAAACACTTAAAAATTGAAGAACAAAAAGCCTTTTTCACTAGGGGCGAAAACTGGATGGTTGTAACAGATATGACCAAAGAGGATCTGTTGAATCTTGCACATGCTGCTATAGAAGAGGAAGATTTTGAAACGGATAAATACGATGAAGCCTTGCTTCCGAATCCGGCACACAAAATCATCTATCAGCAGATAAATAGTCAGCTGACGGAATTACATAACAGAAGAGCTTCTTTCCAAGAAGAAGTGAGAAATATTTATAAAGACGCATTTAACAAGTATTGTACGGAATAAATAATCATATCACTTCATAAGCACATAAGAAGATAAGTAAAACATATTTTACTTTCGGTTTGAAACAATTTCTCTGGAACCAATAGAAACAGAAGCACTATTAAGGTTATGACGGATTTATAAAAAGAAAAAAAAAATTAAATACTTTGAAATCAGGAAAAATATTCGTATATTTGCAGCGGTTTTATAGACATGGGGCTTTATGTTATATCAGAAACTCGTCATAGATAATTTCCTGTGTTTCGACCATTTCGAGATGCAGTTTGCACCAGGGGTATCCGTTATTATTGGACGTAATGGTGCAGGAAAGACTTCGCTAATTCGGGCGATGGTCTACTCTCTCTACTTTATGTTTACTAATGACCGCTCTATGGGCGACGACTTTCTTTCTGCAGGAAATCCCGACTTGAAGATGCGTTCGATCAATTTTGATGAGTTTCATAGGAACAATAGTACTGACGAAGCTGCTGCCGATGCCAATTTTCATGGTGAAATAGAGTTTCTTGGGGAATTGATAGCATGGGATATGTATCGCCGTTCGACCAGCGGATCAGCTCTTAATCCCGCACGATATAAGCCCGCATATCAGCAGTTGATGCAACTGTACAGAGATAACGATGAGTTACCGCTGATAGCATATTTCTCTGACTCTTTCCCTCATAAACTGACTAACATTTCCCAATTTGCCAAACAGCAAATGTCTGCAAATGGAAAGACGCTACGCAATTTCGGCTACTACCAATGGGACAATGAGACTGCCTGTGTTGAGATATGGAAGCGTAGATTACTCAATTCAATGGCAAAAGTAAAGCAGTTGGAAGGCGACACCGATGTGTTTACACAGAATGAAGTGGACTTTGTTTCAAGGAAACTGAAACAATTCTCGCAAGTTATCAATAAAAACATGTGTGATGCATCGTTTGAGGTTGATCGTCTGTTCTATATGTTCGACGAGGAACAGAAGCCTGAGTTATGGCTCCGTTTGAAATCTGGTCAGGAAATTAAATTTGACGGTTTACCGGCAGGATATAAACGTCTCTATTCCATTGTGCTGGACTTGGCATATCGCGCCTATCTGCTGAACAGACAAGCAGATGTTGAACCAACAGGACTGGCAATGATCGATGAAATTGATCTGCATCTTCATCCTTCATTGGAAACAGAAGTTGTTGAACGTTTCACCCGTACATTCCCAAAACTGCAATTTATAATGACATCACACTCTCCACTGGTAGTTAGTAACCTATCATCGAATGACCAACGGAACAAGGTATTTAGACTGGTTGCTGGTGAGAAAAAACCACATGAACTGCCAGACCTTTTTGGTATAGATTACGATGATGTATTACTTGACTGGATGGAGGGCTATCCAAGAAATGAAGAACTTGATTTTCTGAAATCATCCATTAAAAGGGCACTTGATATGGGCAATGAACAACTGGTTTTAATGAGAAAGAATGAGTTGGTAGAACTGCTTCATAGTGAGAAAAAGGCTGAACAGATGATTGCGAAGTGGAAAAATGAATAATCCTAGCCTCGTTATTTATGTTCTGGATAGACAAACACAACAGAGGGAAACGGGGCAAGGGACATCATATTGTTAATGATTTCTTGCGGAAAGCTTGGAATGAGCAAGAGGGGAAGTATGTAAATTGCGATTACAGTTCATTCAAACGCAATGGGAAGATGGAGCGATTGTTGCATCAAGAACAAGGTGGCTTTTGTTGCTATTGTATGAGGCACCTGACAGTAGGCCATCACACCTCGATTGAACACGTCATGCCACATCACAGCAAAAAGAATGGCAAGGTGGATTATAAGACCATCAACTATTATAAGCGTTTTAATAAGAACTTCAAGAATGTTGCTTATATCCATCTTAACGGTTCTAATCGCCAGTGGCACATTGGCCCAAAATATCCACATTTCTGTGCTTACGAGAATCTGGTGCTTTCATGCGATGGTAGCCTTTTTATTGATGAAGATAGGGAGAATAATATCTATCCCTCAAAGCTTCACCTATGCTGTAACGAGTGCCGCGGAAACGAGCAGATTGTTCCGCTATTCTTTCTTCCAAATGTCAATGAATTATTTGTATATAGGGAAAATGGGAGAATAGGTATCTCTAACAAGGTAAAATCTCCCTTGCGTCAAATAGAACTCTCAAACACAATTGACGAATTGGTGTTAGAACATGAACGTCTTAATATTATTCGTCAAGTATGGTGTCTTATAGCGAAAAGCCATCTATATTGTATTGACGATGTGAAAACTGCTATTTCTGACGATACTTTGCGTAGTAATATATTAGCAGATTGTGGGGTGCCCGCTCGTATTGAGAAAAGAGTAAGGCAACCTATATATTGGTCATTGCTTTGTGATTATTATTGGTTTTATAGATATTTCTACAATAGTTAATAAGCATTTTTTTCGTATAAGCAATTTTCGCAAAAACGACATGGCTCTAGAGTGACAATTCAACAATAGTTTTTTATAGACAATGAACTAACGATAATAACAAATTATCAATGGATAGCGAGAAGATTGATATTGAACGAGTGCGAACCTTATATAATCAAATGGATGATATATGGCCTGCTTCTGATAAGTGGTATACTTATACACATCAACAAATGATAAAGTATATTGATGGATTCAAGAAAAAGTATGAGATTAGCAATTCATCTAAGGTTGTGAATATCGGTTCTGCAGGAAATGAGTACAATATACCAGGGGAGCATTATCATGTAGATATTGCCGAGGAGAGGATAAAACATTGTTCTCATTTTTACGTAGGTTCAGCGGAAGAATTGCCCTTCTCAGACAATTATTTTGATGTAGGGCTATGCGTAGGTTCTGTGATTAATTATTGTGATCCCCTTCTTGTTATATCGGAAATTAGTAGAGTTTTGAAGCCTAATGCTGTGTCCGTTTTAGATTTTGAGCAAAGCCGAAGTTACCAGTTCATTGGATCTTCATTTAATTGTAATGCACGGATAATTACCTCTTTCAATAGTGGTGTAGATGACAGGATTTGGATTTTCTCAGAACGTATTATACGTTCATACTGCAAGATGCATGGACTTAAAGTTAAGGATGTTCACTATTTTCATCTACTTACACCATTAGTATATCTCATATGTAAAGACGAGAACAAAGCTGCAAATTTTACATTTGCAGATAAAGTCTTACACTGGATTCCCTATTTGCGTAAGATCTCGTGCAATGTTATTTTAACAGTCCAAAAATCTGCAAAATAGATGTTTTCTTAAGGATTTTCAGATTGTCCTTATCTAAAACAACAAGCGCGAGAATAAAGCATAATGCAAGAGGAATTCCTATGGAAACAACCGCCTTTGTATCATAGCCATATTGACTTAGGAAATACAAAACAGAGAGTACCAATGCTACGAAGATAACTAAAAAAATGATTGCGAGAACAAAATTATTTCTGTTTTTTGCTGGAATCTCTGTCCCGTTAGTACTTGATGAGAACTTAAAAGGATAACCATTTAGCGTAACAGCATCATTTGTTATGCTTTTATTGATAGCCGTTAGGTTTGTTTCTGCACGTTTTTTACTTAATACGCATTCGCCATCGTTAAGAAACGGTTTATCCCAACAATAATAATAGTCATAGATAACTTCTACTATATGTAAATATGCATCCTTCTTTAAGACGGGACAAAGCCCTGCTCTAGTATAAAGCATGATAAGAGATTCTTTGACACTTTCAATGTTATTCCTTTCTAGCTGCGGCTGTATGTATAGCCCATTTACAACTTTGAAGTTTTCCAATTCATACAGACTGACATCTTCTTTATGAATATGGGTTTCATTATAGCGACATAAAATCTCTTTGGTAATATAGTCATAATCTATAGACTCATTGTTTATATAGTTGATAATTAGAGCATAGAAAGTATAGAAATTGTTATTAGACCTATAATTTTGGTCCAAATTAATATAATCTATGATTAAAATCCTCTCCTTTTTGACATAGGCGAGTTCTGCATAACCAACTACGACACCATTTGCCTTTATTCCAAAGAAGAATAGTTCACCAATTCCGAACTCCCTCTGATTATCTACCCAATAAACAATCTCGCTTGAATTCGTTTTTTGTTCATGGGGAGTTGACGAACGATAGATCCTAAGTGAATCTTGAAAATCTTTATCATCCGAACTTTTGAATCTTACCAATTCATATTTAATTGAAAACTGTCCCATATATGATAATTTGTTATTATCATTCGTCCATTTGCATTTTTTATCTTATATTATTACTGTAAACTTCAAAATGAAAGAACTATGAATGCAAATGTAAACAACCAGAAAGTAACATCCGTCATAAAAGATTTTTTGTGGCACTGTGAATTTGAAAAGAAATTAAGCGAAAAGACTTTGAATGCGTATAAAACAGACTTGTCGCAATTCGTCGGTAACATTGGTGATTTTGGAATTTCTGAAGTAACAAAAGATGTACTGAGGAAATATCTTCAAGCCATTTCACACTTTCGGCACAAAACAATAAAAAGGAAGATTGCGACAATAAAAGCGATGCTGTGTTATTACGAATATGAAAATGAATGGTATAATAGCCCTATGCGAAAAATGAAAATCAGAATGAGGGAGCCAATACGTTTACCCACAGTAATGAGCATAAAAGATGTAAAGGCATTACTAAACATCGTTTATAAGCAAAAAGAGGATTGTAAATCAGAGACCTTTTCCTATCAAATGGCAACTCGTAATATTGCTATTATCGAATTGCTATTCGCCTCAGGTATGCGTGTCAGTGAACTGTGCGACCTGCGTCTATGCGATCTTGATATGAAGAAAGGGTGTGTTAGAATCATTGGAAAAGGGAATAAAGAACGAATAATAGATATTAGCCAAAAAGCCACATTAGCAGCAATAAAAGATTGGCTAAACGAACGAGGACCTTGTGATTCACAATCTCCATTATTCGTTAGCCGTTTGCATAGCACGCTCTCCACTCAATCTGTCAGACTGCTCATAAAGAATCTTGTTGCATCTTCTCAAATTAAGAAGAAAATAACCCCGCACACTTTTCGTCATACATACGCAACTCTTTTATTGGAAGGTGGTGTTGACATCACATATATTCAACATTTGCTTGGTCATAGCTCTGTTGTGACAACACAGATATACACTCATGTAAATCTCCAAAAGCAGCATGAAATATTAAGCAAGAAACATCCGAGAAGACTAATTTGAATCTATAGAATTTTTCTTTCCTGGGATCAAGTAAACATCTCACCAAAAAGTATGACATATATTTCCATTACATGGGGGTAGTCTTCGTTAATGAAGCCTAAGTCATCGTATTAACTGGAGCTGAAGGAATATGTATTTCTTTATGCAGTTTACCGAGATAAGTAGGTGTGATATTGAGGAAGGATGCTAATCCTGCAAGGCAACATTCATGACTGTTGGATATATATAAGTTCCCGATGTATTTTCCTTATGGATATTCATCGGGAATTTAGGGCGTTTTATTGCAGGAACTTATTATATTTCTTCAGCCAATCTCTTTTTTATCTCAGCAACCTTGCAGAAATATTTACTAATTTCTAGAGGATTGCCTGATGGACTTTCATTATAGTTCCTTACCATACAGACAGTACAATAGTCTCGTTGAAGACAACTTTCGCATTCCTTGAAATCCTTACGTTTCAAACTGCGAAGATAACCCACTTTATCTGAGTGATACCAAATATCTGCCAATGAATTATCTGCTAAATTACCTAATATATACCCCTGCCAACCCGCACATGGAAAAACATTCCCGTTTTGTGCCACACAGATTGACGAATTGCAGACACTACAAATATAGTCATCTGGTGTCTTCTTCCTGTTATCAGATGCTTCGCTTAATAATTCACTCTTATAATTATCGTTTGTAGTAAGTTCATCGATAATTACTTGTTCTACTTCTTCTTCACTTAGGCGGTAGAGCAGATTCGAGGTTCCACCATTATACTGTCCAATTAGCGTGTAGTCATATCCAACAGAAACATTATATTGAGCGGCCCACACTTTAATCTCCTTGTAGCTG
>CADACD010000057.1 GCA_902786365.1 uncultured Lachnospiraceae bacterium
GAGAAGCTGAAGAAACAGAACTGGACCTTCACACTCATCGGCACCGACAACCTCGACGTAGAGACCATGGCCCACTCCTTCGCCATCGACGAGCACTTGAAGTTCCAACAGGACGATTCCGGCACCAAGGCTATGTTCGCCCGTGAGCGCCGTAGCCGCGAACGCTACAACTGCTGTGTTGCCGAAGATGCCGCCATGCCCACAGGTTCGTTCTTTGAAGAGGATTAAGCACATCCTACGCATCCTGATAGGATTTCGTTACTATCAGGATGCTTTCCAAAATGTCATACACAGAATCTTATCACTCATCTTCAAGTATCTCAGGAAACAGCATCATGTGTTCGAGTGGTGCAGAATTTCCAAACATAAACTCACTGTATCTGGTTATGTTATCGTATGTGGCTAGGAAACAGAAATCATTAATTGCATAGATGTCTTTGGGGTTTCTCATTATCTGTCTAAGGATAGTTCTAAGACATTGATATCGCATCTCGTTATACTCCAGATTAAGAATCATGCCGTCACGTGATGGACTTAGGGCTATTTGTTTAAGACAACGCCAAGTTCGCCAAACCTCATGCAGATAACGTGAGTATTTGCCAGACTCCATGAGTTTTTCCAACATTGGTATGGCCTTATGCGGCTCTTCGTGTCGTCTTTGATGGGCATATTCGACTGTGTATAAACATTCCCTATCAAAATTTGGAGTCTGTTCGGGCAACGTCCTTCTCTGTGATTTTTCCATAGTGATTTAAGGCAAACCGTTTCGATAGCTTATCTGCGTAAGTCGTGTAGGCTCTCCAAACCTTATCCCATAAAACGGAATCGGACTGGTTCCACAGAGCTGTATCTCTTGGTAAGATGTCAACAAGCGTATTAACATATTTCTTCGCATCAGCCTGCATTTTATCATCCCATGCCGGCCATATTTCGATTTTGCGGATGGAGTCATTAACAATCATGCCAAACCGAAACCACAACTCTGCATCACAATATGCAGCTCTTAAGATGGCATAGCCATTTGCCAATTTTACCATATCATCGTATAGTTTCCTCGTTTCTTGTGATGCATAGGTTAAACATACAGCTGGCCCATGGAAGTATATGTCCTTGTCAGACAACGTTTCTATACAGAAGTAATCAGAATCATCAAGAGTATCTTTTCCTATACTGTCTTTGGGAATTTGCTCATCCTTTTCATCTTTTGAAAATGGAAAAGAGACAACAATGATACCTGCAATAATAATGGCAATAAAGCCTACGATAAACTTTTTCATTATTTCACTTCTTTATTTGTTATACATTCGGGTTTGTGGTGAAGAAGTCCTCATGGCAAGAACTATGGCTTCCCCGACCAGTGCCAGGTCGGCCAACAGATAATGGCTCTTACCAAACCAAGTTACCGTACTGCCTCCAATTTCTGCTGTTTTAAGCAGACGGTTTCTGAACTCCATATCATCAAGACTTGTTGCACATCCAATGGTAAACGCTGTTCCAGACGGACTAATATTGAAGATAATAGGGCCTGCATCAATATCCATACCAAACAGACAAGTCCTGTCGTGGTACTCCTTTATGCCAGCAAATGGGAATCCTTGTTTATAGTTCTTCATCAGACAATCATATTGCTCCTTTGCGAACTCTGGATCCACCAATGACAGATAGTAGCAGTTTAAGGCAGAATATGAGCCTTTCACTGGGAGTACAATCTGTGCTTTTCCATGATTCTCTTCTAAGAATGATGCCAGCAGCCCTGTTTCCTGGTCAATCCACTCTGAACTTGCTTTTTTTATCCATTTGTCGACAGTTGACTGGTATTTCCCACTATATTGATGGGCATAGTTTGACAAGGCGACAATTGATACGAGCATGTCTGGTATGTAGATACATTCCCCTGGATATGTTGGAGCATTGAAGATCGGACTTTGGCAAATTCTATTGTTCATAGCTTTGCAAAGTGAATGATACGTATCATCATATTTGTTATCACCGCCGATTTGCTTATATCGACTTATCATCCATGCCACATGACTGTAATAGGATATATGGCTACGATTGCCATATATACCATCCATTGGGTCTTCCCCCCAACGCATTCTGTCGTATTCTTTAATTTCCTCAGACAGCGCAATATCGATGATTTCTCCAATGAACTTGATTGAAAGCTCCCTGTTCTTAGGATATAGGATTGCTATGTTGGCCAAAGCCGCACATGTCATCGAGCATGAATAGATAGCCCATTCTCCTTGGAATTGCTCCCCAATACCACTTGGCATCTCTTCCAACAGCTTTTGGGGTGTAGTGGCAACCTTTGAGGTGAGGTAGTTCGCTCGTCGAATGATGTCTTTCTTCTCCGTCTCAAAAGAGCCAATACCATTTATTGAACAACTAACCCAAATAGCCTTAACAGCTATCAATGCAATTATAACAACAATAAAAAAAGCCATTCCTTTCCGATTTCTTTTCATTGTTTTTTTTGCCTTATTGAAATATCCCGCATATCAGCTCCATATATATAAGAATAGGTATAATCACACAGATAATTACTGAACTGACCACATAGTTCCAGCCTATCTTCTTAAACCATAAGAGGAAATCCACAGATTTTATGAAAACCCAGTTACAGCGGTCTCGAAATTTCATAGGATCTTTCCATAAGAATACAATCCATGCTATAACATACATGATAGAGAGAAAAGGCATCTTTGTGATGTAGTCAATCATCGCAGCCCATGACAGAGGAATCAACAAGTAGTAAACGATGATATTTACCTCATTGTATGTTGCTCCTGTCAGTTTCGCAATAACATGCTCCATCCCAGCTACAACAGCAAAGATGGGTAGCATAACCACCATAACCACCTTACCCAATCTTGAAAGGCTTTCCCATTCAATTATTCTTCTCTTTTCTGAACCCATATTTCACTTTATCAACCCAATCATTCCATTAACAACTTCATCGAGTTGTTCTTTGTATATAAGTCCCTCTACATATTCCTGTGGTATAGAACTATAGCCATATTTCGCTCCTAAAATAGCACAGGCAACAGCTGCATTGGTATCAGCATCCCCGCCTGCAAGAACCACAGCAAGAAGTCCTTCCTCAAATGAACTAGCATTCCAATATGCCCATAACCCAGCGGCAAGAGTTCTCAATGTATAACCGACAGAATCATCGTCTTGTAATTCTAATGCCCTAATATCAGTATTCATTGACAAATCGATAAACTCTCGAATACGTTCATCGTATCTCTGAGCAATATCAATCATTTGGTGATAAGTCAACCCTTTATTATCATATACCAAAGAATGGATTAACTGAGATGCTATGACACATGACCCAACACAGCGAGGATCGTAATGAGTCAATCTGCATATATTAGCAGCACACTCCTCAACTGCTTTAGGAAAGAGACCAACTATAGATGTTCGCATCAGTCCTCCATTGGCTGCAGCCTGTCTGTTGCTCATTTCCCATACCTTTTTAGATACTTCAAGGGGCTTTTCCACATAATCCCCAATCATCAAGACCTTATAGGTATTCTCGCCAATGCCCATAGGTTCCCCATCTGCCCACTCTTTGAATTTTTTTGCAATACTGGTAAGATTCACCCCTCTGTCTTTGATGACTGCGTTTGCAATGCAAAGCATCATATCAGTATCATCCGTCCAATCGCCTATCTTCCAGCGTTTACGATGCCTGTCTTGGAAGATCTCACTATAATGCCTGATACCATTAGGATACTTCCATGCCATATCTTCATCTGTCATACCCTCTGTTCCAAGACCGAGGGCATCGCCAATGGCTTGACCATATATGATTCCTTTAATCTTGTCAATTTGTTTTTCCATATTTCAAAACATAATGCCACACTGATATTCGTAGATGACCTTTTCTTCAAACACAAACAATCCTTCAAATCGGTTGTCCTTTATAGATACTTCTACATACTCGCGTTTTAGCCCACCAAAATCTGTCCAGAAACAACAACTTATATAGTATTTCCCATCATTTCCATATATTTCTGGATTTACATTAAAATCTTTGAGGACATCCACATTGAATCCTCTGTCGATAAAATGAGTAATATTAAGATAGTCTTCACGGGAGTATATATAGTCTCGCTTGTCATAGTTGGCATGCCACCATAAGGGCAGATAATGCCACATTTGGCATAACAAGTATGCCTGCCATGCTCCCATTGGTGAGTCTTCGAATTTGAGATAGTTGAAAATGTTATCCTCACTTACATTCTTTGCTGTTTCAATAATGAGCCGACTTCCAGAACCAGCCCCCTTATGTTCACATTCTCGCACTCCCAATTTCATTGCTGCTGGCAAGGATGTTTTATCTAAAAGATTAATAGTTTCTTGATAAGATTTCTTGTCAACAAGTTTCTTCAATGACTTTGCGATTCGTATATAATCATCCCCACATTGGTTTTGTTTCTCACTTACCAATACTGAATAATTCGTAGCGCAAACGGCAATGTGTTCTTTCTCCTCTCTTTCTGAGCGTTCCCTTTCTTCCTCTCTAATTCGGGTCTGTTTCTTAGTTTTCATATTCCTGATAAGAATGTATGGAATGACAAAAACTACAAGAGGAGCAAACACAATCATAATGACATAGACTAATTTGTCCAAAATCTTTTCCTTCGTACTTTTGTGCTTATTCAGAAATTTCTCAAAAGCACCATCCTTTTTCTTGGACTTCTTGTTTTGAAACAGGCTGATTATATACACAAAAAGTAAAATCAGCCATGAAGCAGCATATACAATTAATATAGTTTTCATCTTATGATCTGATTGAAATAATGCTAGTAAACGAATAGATTATCCTTTTCGCTTCTCAATGAATTCGCAGAATCTATCCTTAATCTCTCTCAAGTCCTCTGTTAGGATGGAGTCACATCTTTCTGCTATTTCATCTGGAATAGGATACATACATGCAGCTATCGCTCCAGCCATAGCGCCAATTGTATCAGAATCACCTCCAAGAGAAATAGCCAAACGAATCACCTCCTCAAATGAATTAGCCTCTAAGAATGCAATGATGGCTTCAGGGACACTGCCTTGACACGACACATCGAATTCATATCTTGGACGAATATCTGCAATAGAACGATTCAAGTTGTAGCCAAAGGTTTTCTCGACATATTCCTTGATTTCTTGTTTCGACTTCCCTTGCTTGCAGAGAAAAACACTTGTGGCAATTGCCTGTGCACCTTTCACCCCTTCAGGATGATTATGACTTACTGATGCAGTAACAGCGGCTAAAGCCAACGCTTCATCAAGTGTTTTAGCATACAGCCCAACAGGACTTACACGCATCCCAGCCCCATTACCCCAACTATTGTATGGCTGAGGATTATCTTCACAGAGCCAACCTGCAAACCGTCCACCATAACCTGCATTGGGATGATGGTCGCCAAGTTCCTGCATACAATAGATTAAATAGTGAATTGTGTGTGAAGAATCTTCCAATAGCCATTTAGCCACAGCCAACGTCATTACGGAATCATCCGTAAAGTTACTTGCCCCACAAAACAAATCAAAATCCGTAGACTTCGTATTGCAAAACTCATACACTGAGCCTATAATATCTCCGGCCAGTGCCCCTAACATCTTTATTTTACCCATCGTTTTTCTTTTTGATGCAAAGTTAATTATAAAATCAAAATTATCGCTCACATTCCTGCATTTTTATTTTCTCTATTTCCAAATCCAGTTTCCTTACTGCTCTGAAGAATTCTTCAAGCATCATTCGCAGATAGTCCTCTATGCCAGGTATCTGCTGAATAAACAAGAAATTCTTCTTGACATGTACTGCCACGTCGTCAGAATCAGTAACTCCATAAAACACAGAAACAACACCATACGCATTAATGTCATTCACCACCTGACGGACTCTGGCAAACTCGTCGATGTCAAATTTGGAGAAACTATGACACCAAGGCCATATCAGATTCACAAACATACAGTCATCAGCAGTTTCCATCAGAAATGTTATTCCTTGATACTCGAATTGGATGCGCCCTTCTTCGGTGAACTTGGGTTCGCTACCAATCTTTTCAATAGTTTTTAAAGCTAATTGCTTAGTGCTAATTGTTTCTTCCATACTCGTTTCCTCAACCTTATTATATGAACTAACATCGTCTGGAGCAGAACTATAGTCATTGTTATTGTCCTCATGATAGTAGCGATATAGATTGTATATCACTACTGCAGCTAAAATCCCTATTATATGCCATTCCATATATACTCCTCTTTAAATTACAATTACACCGAATCTTTTTCTACTGTGAGTTTAAATTTATCAATAAGATTTCCTACGATTTCTCCCCCAGACTTTTTTATGTTCTCCAATAGTTGTTGTTTCCTTTTCTCATAATCGCGATAATAAAGGTAATCTTTAGGAATATAATGTGACTTCTTCTCTATTTTTCCTCGATATTTCAGAATTTCGACACCGATCATATCATGTAAATCAAATCCTCGGTCATCCATAAAGATCCTATTTTGCTCGTAATTAGTGAAACCAATGACAACATCAAGGCCATGCAAGTAAGTTCGTCTGCTAATATCAGTCAGCCAAGGTCGAATACCTTCTATTCCCTCCCTGTCATTCCATATATAGCAGCTCACTACAACAGGAATGTTTTTCTTGATAGCTATAGATCCAATGCTACTAAATTCTGTAGTAACATCGCGGCTAAGGTCTAAATACACTTCATCGACAAAAACAATCTCAATATTCTTCATGTCGATGAATTCTTCTATACCATCCAAGGTCTTCTTATCTTCATACCAGCTGGCCCTCATAATATACAAAGGAGCATCTTTCAGTTTACTTAAGAACTCCTCAACTAACTCTTTATACTGCTTTGATACTAATATGTCATGCATATTATTGGGCTCAATATTACAATAGTAAGCTATCATTGATGATATGAAATTACGCTCAGAGATGTAATCAAGCAACACCAAAGTCGGTATTTTTTGATCAATTGCAATGTGACATACTTGTTGAATGATAAACGCAGTCTTACAACAACAATCCTCTCCGCAAATGGTAGTCACCTCTCCAGGGTAATAACCACCAATCGTAGAATCAAAATACTTAATACCTGTTTCTATTGGTGTTATCACTTGCCGAGAAATCTTGTCTAATACTTTACTGATGTGTTCCATATTAATATAGTCTTTTAAATGCATCACCTATCTGGTCCCAAAAAATACGTGAGAAGGAATGCCCGTTTACACTCATAATTCTGCTAATTCTGAACGTTCGTTCTTCACCCATGTCTATTCGATAAGCTTGAATGTATCCTCCTCCATAATAACGTGAGTATTTTATGTCGGAAATCATGCAGTTAAAAACTCTACCATTCCGGGTACAGTATTCAATCTCTATAGTCTGTTGAGACATAATAGCCCTGTCAATGACCTCTTCAATACTCATGCTACAATTATCTTTTTCAATTATGTGGACTTCAATCTTACATATATATTTTATTATACTTTACCCTTTTGTTCTCCATACAACTCTTTCCGCTCTTGATGTTCTATCCACGTCTGATCACCAACTGAAGAGTTTTTAAATGCAATAGAAATCTTAATTCTATCGTCACCAACATTTTCTTTATAACGATATTTCATTTCGTTTCTTATCAGCGATACGTTGCCACTCTTTTTGTCCTTGAATTCTTCTAGCAGATCATCAGTTGACATGTTTTTTATACGTTCTTCCCTTTTCCCGAGTTTGTCCATATACATACATTTGAACACCTCTTCTCTCATCACTTTATCACCTTTTAGCCACTTAGATGTGTAAAGAGAAAATAGTTGCTCGTGTGTCAATCCAATTAGCATATCTACACACTTTCTTAGCTCTTCATCATTCCATTTCGAATAATGCGCCTTCTTGACTTGTTGATAAATGTACTCAAAATCATTCATAATATAGTCTATTTTTCGGTTTAACGTTCTTTTTTAGAAGGGTAAATTGCATTTCCCCCCACTAACCATTTTCTCAAATTTATCCTCCATTCCTTTTGGGAAGATAAAGTTTTGTAGATAATCACTATGTTCAAATGCATTATATGCAATATTTTTTAGAGTTGATGGCAAAGTCATTGTCTTTAGGTTCCAACAGAAACTGAAAGACTCAATACCTATTGATTCCGTTCCCTCTGGTAATACAACATTATCGATAATACGACATCCACTAAACGCATCCTTACATACAGTTCTTAATGAAGTTGGCAAAATGACTTCCTCCATTCTGTCTCTGCCGCAGAATGCACCTTGTGCTATTATTTTAATGCCATCTTTTACAACGACTCTATTATTATCATTAACACACCTGAATAAAATTATGCCATCAGAACTCATTAGCATTCCATCTTCAACTTTGAAGTTTGGGTTTGAGTTCTTAATAACAGATAAATTTTTTGTATAATAGAAAGGGTTGTTTTCCAACCAGGAGTGTTCCCATCTAAAATCGCCATTTATAACCAATTTTACTAGCTTTTCGCAACCATAAAAAGCATTCTCTCCAAGATTGTGCAAGTGTTTGGGCAGTACAATTTCTTTTAGTCCTTTACCGAATCCTCCACAAAACTGAAAAGCATATCGATCTATTTTAATTATGGAATCTGGAAGATTAATGCTTTCCAAATAATGTGCCCTTAGGAGAGCATTGGACTTTAATATTTTGACAGTATCTGGTAGCTTGACATGTGTAACCCTAGTGCTGTCAAATGCTTCACTCGCGATGACCTCAACACCTTTTCTAACTTTTACTCTCTTGCAATTATCCGCAACCTTCAAGAGTTTTTTTCCATCATTACTATAGATTATTTCTCCATCATATTCCTTTAGTATACAAGGTAACTTGAAAAGGAAAACTATAGGCATCACAAGAATAAATAGCAATAGAAACGGCCAGATAAGCCAATTTATCAGAAGTCGAATCTTTACTGCCTTATTATTACCTGTAACCTTCTTGAATAATACATATTCACGTTCAGTCCAGGGGGTCCATGAATATACATCCAATACTTCATCCCTATAAACAGGATAAAGAAGAAAAATCACATGTACGATTGTTATTAAAATAATGATATAGACAAATTCCATAATTCCAATATAGTAAAATTAAACTTGGTTGCAAAGATAGGGAAATCCTTCTCTGCAACCAAGAAATATTGTTCCACAAGGCTTGTGGAATCTTGATTTTATTTCCAGACTACTAAATCACGAGGCAACGTGATTTTTTTTACTTCACCACTCTTACCCACTATGATATATTGTTCCAACAACGTGGAGTCAACCACAGGTAAAAATGCAGCTCTAATTCGAGAACATTTCTCATTGATGGAATTCAGAAGAGGATTAGTCACATCTTCAATACAACGGATAGCTCTTTCGTTAAGTCCAAAGGGTTTAATTTTCTGATAGATGTCTGCTAGTTCTTTCCTGTAATCAGACAAATACTTAAATGCTATTCCTTCTGGATGATTCAAAAACAACAGATAGATCGCCTTAACGATTGGTTCCATCTTTACCTCTTGTTGATAGTCTGAAAGGGTGAGGGTGCAGTCTTTGGCAATAGTCAGCCGACTGAGTTTTATTGCATTCTTGTTTTTCTCGTCACGAATACCTAAACGCCTTACAGTTTTCTCGCATCGTTTTCCCTCATAGTATTTGTCAAGAACATCATTAAAGACGTCATTGGGAGAAACAATATCAAATAGGGTCATACA
>CADACD010000058.1 GCA_902786365.1 uncultured Lachnospiraceae bacterium
CAGGAAAGTCCTACAGACTGAAGGATCATTTAAAGCAAACAGACTAATTGTACATTTTAATATAATATTTTTTGCGCATTTGGTCTTGACATTTTATATGATGTTCTTGGAGAGCTGTTCGATCTTACGATCATTCTCAGCGATCTTTTCAGAATAGAGTGCTATGGTGATCACCTCACCTTCATTTTTGTCATTTCACATATTCCATGAGCCGAAGCTCTGATTTCTCCTTTTCACACTCCAATTATAGCGCGCAATCCTATAAAAAATCTATTCGCATACCAGACAAACTTTTCGGGGCACCGCCCGAAATCGGAGCGATTGAAAATTCAGAAACGTGCAGTTATGAGGGGGTTACGATACCCTGAGAGCATAGAAACTCGCAACTGTCATTTTGACGAATACCCATTTTCCGATTCATTGACTTTTTGAGATTTATCCAGTATATTTATCATAGGGACAGCGGCGGAGCGATCAGGCACAGAGAAATATAGTCGCTGACGCTCCAATTCCTCACCCGAATGTGAGGAAACTAAGCAGAGCCGACAGGCTCAAATGCAAAATAGCCCCGCAGGGGCTAACACAAATCGCAAGCTCGGCAAATTGTGGGCGCACTAACGGCAACCCACAATTCGCACCGCTTGGCAGAGGGCTGCTGCCCCTACGACCCCGCACAGAAAAATAAAAAGAGAGGTTTACACCAAAATGAATGAGAAAGAAACGCTATCGACCGCAAATTCCGCAACAGCGGAATGAAGTCAAGGAGCGAGTTCGTCAGGGCGATGATCTTCGAGGGCTACATCGTCCAGTTCAACGAGGAGAAGCTGAGCGAAATCCTCAGACTCGCAAGGAACATCTCAGGCAATATCAATCAGATCGCCGTCCGTGCAAACAGCGGCGGTAGAGTTTATGATAACGATATTGCTGAGATCAAGGAAGGAGTGAACAAACTCTGGCATCCACTAAGTTTTTTTCAGTCTCAGTTGATGAACTTGCATCACTGAAGTACATCGCAAATCCCGAAAAAACCGACAACAGCAGACTGATCTTCACACAAGGTTGCAGTGCCGATCCCGAACAGGCTCACCGTGACTTTGAAGAAATACGGGCGAACGGAACGGGCAGAAGTTCCGTTCTCGCCCAGCACTTCATTGTGAGTTTCAAGCCTGGTGAGATCACGCCGGAGCGAGCCTTGCAGCTCGGTCAGGAGATATGTGAGCAGTTCCTCAAAAGCGAATATCAGTATTTCATGACCTGCCACATCGACAAGAACCATACACATCTCCATTGCGTTTTCAACAATACGAATTGCATCGACGGCAGGACTTTTGCGTCAGCATCATTTATCCGTAATCGAACATCCCGAAATGGGCAAAGGAAAGAACCATTGGGAATGGGATATGTCACGGCAGGGATTATCGTGGAAAGCTAAACTGAAATTCACGATAGATCAGGTCATAAAGGAGAGTGAAAACTTCGAGGACTTCCTGCGGAAGTGTGCTGATTTCGGTGTGATTGTTGAGTACAATCTCGACCACAAGATCGACCTGAAATTTATGCTTGCGGAGCAGAAAGAACGCGGTCGAGAGGAAAAAAAGTACCGCAAGGAACAAGGCGGCGATATTGCCGAATATCACGAAACCTGTAAACAGGTTTTGGAGCTTTATCCGTCAGGCAATATTCCGAAAGTCGAAAATCTTGAAAAGCATATCGCATCTTTGCAGAAAAAGCTGTCGAAGAAAAATACAGAATACAATCAGGCGGATAAGAAGTCCTGTGAACTGTCCGAAGCGACGAGGACAATAGAGGAATATCTGCGACAGGAGCAGAGCCGAGATCAGCAGAAGAAAAGAAAGCGGAATGACCTTGAATGACGATAGGCTCTCTGGCGAACGGAGAAGCCATCAGAGCCGTCCGTGACGGTTATGGGGAAATCTAACCGCAGAAAAAGAAAGACGGCACAGAGAGCGTTCTCCGTGCCGTCATAATATCAAAGCATGATTCTTATTGTCAGCCGACCATCATCATATTCAGCCGTGATTGTCCCGCCCATACGTTCCACAAGCGTCCGGGCGATAGACAGCCCCAATCCTGTTGAGTTCCGGGCGACCTCTACGGTATAGAATCTGTCAAAGAGCTGTTCCACTTCGACCGTGGACAGCTCCTTTGCGGTATTTGAAAATGTGATCTCGCCCGGATCGGAAAGTGTGATCTCTAAATCGCCGTCGCTGTATTTGACCGCATTATTCAACAGATTTGAAAACACCCTTGCAAGCTCCGAGCGATTCACATTCCGAACGATACGGGTATCGGTAATGTGTATCTGCGGAGTAATGCCCTTTTCGGTCAGCACGGGATAAAAGCTGCTGATACTTTCCTGGAGCGCCTGATTTACAAAGACCTCCTCTGTCACAGCTTCACTGTCGCCCGACACGATGATGCAATACCGGAACAATTCCTCAGTCAGCTGCTTCATCGCTTCCGTGCGTTCTTCGATTGCGCCGACATACTCTCTGATCTCGGACAGATCGTCTGTTTTTCCGATCATATAGAGATTGCCTGTGATCGCCGTCAGCGGTGTGCGAATGTCGTGGGAGATATTCGTGATCGCCGTTTTCAGCTCTGTGTTGCCCTGGTGGTATTGCAGGTGCTCCTTGCGCACCTGCTTTAGCTGCACGTTGATGCTGTCGGCAAGCCGGCACATATCCCTGTCATGGGTCGAGAGCCGCAGGGACGTATTGGTGTCCTCTTTCAGGATCATGCCAAGCTCCGAGGTGATCTCCCGCGCCGACTTTTTAATAAGATGCAGCTTTACCAGCAGCAGGACGATCACGCCCGTCATAGCGCCGAAGATCACATATATCATTCTTTTACCTCATTTCAAATCCTTTTTATTAAAATACAGAACCGCAAGCACCATATACACCGCCGCCAGCAGGGCGATGAGCAGAACCGTCAGCCAGGGCTTGTCGGGTTCGGTCGAGAGGGTATATTCTCCATTCGTATAACCAAAGATAAAAATTCTCGAAAGGAACTGCATGGCTTTGCTGTTCTCGTCCGAGAGGGATGCAAGCATCAGCGGCACCAGCGTGATGTTGTTGAGTAAATAGCAGATCACTGCCGTTTTGGCATCCGGACAAATGCAGATCATGAGGAACGAGAACATCTGGAATTTCAGCGAAAACAGCAGGACGATCAGGAGATTGACGATCACGCTGCCGGAATCCACGCCAGTAAAGTCAGCTCCGGCTGCAAGCAGGGCGATGAAGAATACACCGACATACAGCAGGAAGGTCAGGATCGTGAAGAACGTATAGATCACGCCCCATGCCATGAGAATGCTTGTCCGGCTGTGTCCCATGATGAATTTGTTCCGGATAATGCCGCCGGAGAATTCCGCTACGATGAGCATGATGGAAAGTCCGCCGGAAAACACAGGCATCATGACCGACATGAACATGGCAAAATTATTGGATGCGACCGGGAACAGTGCAGCCTTGTCCTCCGATTCCAGCAGTACCGTTGTCACCGAGGCCACGCCAATAAAAGCGGTCAGTATCAAAATCAGATACAGAATTTTGGATTTCAGAACCCTCGGAATATCTGCATAAATCAACTTACTCACGAGCCTCACCTCCCACAAGCGAAATAAAGAAGCCTTCGAGATTTTCCTCGCGCTCACTGCATGAGATCAACTGGCAGTTGTGATCTGCCAGCGCAAATACCAGTTCCGAGATATTCGGCCTTGCGTAAATATCTGCATTTGCGGCATCAGTAATGCTATACGCAATCCCTCTTTTGTCAAGCACTGCTGCAAGGGCAGCAGTATCCGTCACAGTGACCCGGAGACTCTTTCGGCAGGCATTCTCCAGCTCTTCCGCACTCATTTCACGGACAATGCGGCCGTCGTCGATGAAGCCGTAATGCGTAGCGAGCTTTGAAAGCTCATCGAGAATGTGAGAGGAAATGATGAATGTGATTTTCCGCTCCCGATTCAGCTTCAGGATCAGTTCACGGACTTCAATGATGCCCTGCGGATCCAGACCGTTGATTGGCTCATCCAGTATCAGGAAGTCCTGATCTCCGCACAAAGCGATCGCAATGCCAAGCCGCTGCCGCATGCCGAGGGAAAAATCCTTTGCTTTTTTGCTGCCGGTCGTGTCCAGACCTACCAGCTTCAAAAGCTCACCGATTCCGTCGTAGTTCGGGATCCCCAGAAGCCGGTACTGGTATCTGAGATTCTCCTCAGCGGTCATTTCGGGGAATAGGGACGGCGTTTCCACCACCGCACCCATTCTGCGCCTTGACTCTGCTATTTTGCTGTCAGAATTCTGCACGCCGTAGATCTCAAAGCTGCCGCTTGTGGGCATCTGCAATCCGCACACAAGGCGGATCAGTGTTGTCTTGCCTGCGCCGTTCCTGCCGACAAACCCGTATATCGCACCTTTTGGGACATTCATCGTCACACCGTTCAGAGCATGGAATTTGCGGTAGGATTTGCACAGGGCATTTGTTTTCAGAACATAGTCCATAAGGTATCACCCTTCCTTTCTGAAAACAGTATACAACGAAAAAGTGAAGAAAACAGTAAAGAAAATAGTGAAGAAAAAGTCAAGATTTTTCAGTCAGCATAAAGCCTATGCCCCATACCGACGAAATATATTCCTTGCCTGTCAGAGTTTTCAGCTTCTTACGCAGATTATAGACATGACTTTTCAGCGAATCTTCGGTACAGTCGGGCGTGTCAAAGCTTATATGGTCTAATATCGTCAGCTTTGCAACGACCTGTTCGGGATCACGCATCAGCAGCTTTAGGATTGCAAACTCCGTTCTTGTGAGCTTTTGCTCTTTTCCGTTTGCAGATATGGTATGCTTATCCGTATCGAGCATGATCTCCCGGTAGGTCAGCAGCGATTTTTCAGCAGATTTCTCATTCTTCCGAAGTTGCACCAGAATCCGTGCAAGCAGTTCCTTCATATCGAACGGCTTTGTGATATAGTCACAAGCCCCGCCCATGAGCAGCTCGACCTTGTCTGTCACATCGGCTTTGGCGCTTACAACAATGACCGGAATATCCCTGATTTGCGGCAAAAGCTCCTCGCCTGATAATCCAGGGAGCATGAGGTCAAGTAAGACCAGATCGGGTTTGCTCTGAGATAGCAACAGCAATGCTTCTGTTCCGGAATATGCGCTTGATACGCTGTATCCTTCAGATCGCAGAGCTTTGGAGACAATATCGTTGATGTAGGCATCATCATCTATGATCAGTATGTTCGGCATAGGATCACCTCAAGGCTTTTTTATCATTATAGCATTTATCGGAGGGGATTTCAAGTAGAGAGCGCATTCTTCTGGAAAGAAAACAGCTATGGTCTCATGAGTGAGATCATAGCTGTTTATCTTGTTATAGCAAAATCGTCTGTTTATCGCACTTTTTGATTGTTCGTAAGGTGTTCGGGTAGGGTTTTCAATTCACTTATGAATTACTATGATAATAATGGACAGGAAGTGTTAGAATACCTCGCTGCAAATAAATTTGATGGAAAATATTTTGTAGAAGGGTTTGTTAAATGGATAATTCAATATTGCAATATGGATTTTCACAGAATAGAAGGAGCAAAGGAGATTGCAGATAATTGTTTAAATGTTAAAATATATGGAGATTTATCTGACAGAAATAAATACATACAGGCTGTAATAGATTATATAGCGGGTATGACGGACATATATGCAGTAAAATCATTTGAGGAATTGCTGCATTGTTAATAATGAAAAAATAATTAATATAGAAGCATGTCTGGCAATGCATATTACCGGGCATGTTTTTTTATGTTATAGCTTTTTACTATATTTGATAATAAGAAATATAAATTACTAATAAATTTTATTCTGTGGTAAAATTTATAAAAATATTATAGCTTTCATACTAATTTAATATGAATTAAATTAAATTTGTAAGAGGTGAGGACAGAAAATATAAGGAAAGATAATTGACATGATATATCAAAGTGATACCATACTAATTATATGGGAATTATAGGAAAGAAAAGTGACAGAGAAAGAAAATGGTAAGAAAAAATACGAAAATACATATTGCCTTAGGACTTATCATTATTTTAATTGCAGTTACCATGTGTTCTGGATGTGGAATTAGTAATACGAAATATATGATTAATGTGTCCTATGATGCATCAAGAGAACTATATGAAAAATATAATAAGCTTTTTGAAAAACACTGGAAAGAAAAAACTGGGAAGAATATGGAAATTATTCAGTCTCATGGAGGTTCTGGAAAACAGGCACTTGAGGTGGCTAATGGTTTAGAGGCAGATGTTGTAACATTAGCCTTGGAGCAGGATGTAAGTGCTATCGAAGAGGCAGGAATAATAGACAAGGGTTTTACAGATGAATTTTCAAATGATTCATCGCCATATACATCAACAATAGTATTTCTGGTTAGAAAGGGAAATCCAAAGAATATTTCTGACTGGGATGACTTGCTTAGAAAAGATGTTGGTGTTATTACACCAAATCCGAAGACCAGCGGTGGAGCGAGATGGAATTATCTTGCTGCGTGGTATTATTTTGAGAGCCAGGGACAGAGTGAAGATGAAATTCTAAAATCTATGAAACAGCTTTATAAAAACGTTTTGGTTTTGGATTCAGGTGCAAGGGCTTCTACAACATCCTTTGTTGAAAACGGGCAGGGAGATGTGCTTATTGCATGGGAAAATGAAGCGTTCTTAAGTCTTAAAGAATATCCGGGCGAGTATGAAATAGTTGTTCCGTCAACATCAATATTATGTCAGCCTACGGTTGCTGTGGTAGATGAGATTGTAAAAAAACATGGAACAAAAGATGTTGCCGAGGAATATCTTAATTATCTTTATTCTAAAGAGGCACAAGAATTAGAAGCGGAAAATTATTATCGACCAGTTGATGAGGATATTTTGGAACAGTTTGAAATTCCTGGAAATGAAAGAACAATCACTGAAATTCCAAAGGACAACAGATGGATAGTAAAGGACATTAAATTAACAGATATAGAGCATTTTGGAGAATGGAAAGAAGTTACCAAGAAACATTTTGGCAATGATGGCTTCTTTGACAAAATATATGAATAAGAACAAAAAATATCGTGTTATTCCAGGATTTGGATTAACATTAGGAATTACAATTTCAATGCTTAGTGTAATCGTGCTGATTCCCTTGTGTTCATTAATAATATATACGGCTAAATTATCACCAAAGGAATTTGTGAGGATTATTACGGGAAAAAGAGTACTTTATGCGTACTGGGTCAGCTTTTCAACGGCATTTATAGCATCATTTATCAATGCGGTTATGGGACTGATGATGGCATGGGTACTTGTCAGATATGAATTTCCCGGCAAGAAAATAATGGATGGAATGATAGAACTTCCTTTCGCATTGCCGACTGCAGTTGCAGGTATTGCATTAACCCATCTTACAACAACTGATGGATGGATTGGTGGAATATTTAATAAAATGGGTATTAAGATTGCTTACACAAAACTTGGAATAATTTTTGCACTCGTATTTGTAGGAATTCCATTTGTAGTAAGAAGTGTGCAGCCGGTATTAGAGAAAATGGATGGATCATATGAAGAGGCAATGGAAATACTTGGTTCTACACCATTTAAAACTTTTGTTAAAGTTATTTTTCCAGAAATTCGTCCAGCACTGATTGGTGGATTTACAATGGCATTTGCAAGATGCTTAGGTGAATACGGAAGTGTTGTATTTATTGCAGGAAATAAACCATTTAAAACAGAGATTGCTCCACTTATGATAATGTCAAAATTACAGGAATTTGATTACACTGCAGCAACATCTATTGCACTTATGATGTTAATTACGGCATTTGTAATTCTTTTGATAAATTCCATAATTCAATATAAAGCAGCAAAGAAAGCTAAATAGAAGGGAAGTGAGAACCGTTGAACAAAGATTTAAATGTTAAGAAAGAAAAAGATGAGCCAGCAGATATTGATTATACAAAAATGCTAGATGAAACAATTACATATTTGTTTTTAATGGGACTGTCCCATGTAGAAGAAATTGCTAAAGGACTTATTAATGCAGGCAGAAATATTAATACACCAGTTGCGGTAATCTCAAATGGAACAACGGCAAGACAGAGAAAATGTGTAGGAAACCTTGGAAATATATATACAAAAGTTTTAGATGCACAATTAGTTTCCCCTGCTATTATAGTTGTGGGACAGGTTGTGACACTTGCCAAAGACCTAAATTTCTTTGAATCAAGACCACTTTTTGGAAAAAGGTATATTGTTCCTTATATAGAACGATTTTGTTTCACATATGATAAAGGAATTATTCCAGCGAGAAGACAGGAACATTTTGATTCTGAATTGGAAATGAAACTTAGAGAAATGGGAGCAGATGTATGTTCAATAAAAGTGGGAGCTATTGTTCCAGTAGATATACAACTGGATGTTTTTATAAAAAGTCTGAAATCTGACTGGATTGTATTTACCAGTCAAAATGGTGTAAATGCATTTCTTTGGAATCTAAAGAAAAAAGGACTTGATTCCAGAGCAATATCTAGTGCAAAATTAGCAGTCGTTGGAACTAAAACTGGTGAGGCATTGGCAAAGGCAGCACTCCAAGGGGACCTGACACCTGAAAAGCAGACTGGAAGAGAACTTTGTAAATGCATAATTAATGAGATAGAAAAAAATAGTAGTGATTCAGAAGATGTGAGCATTACATTATTTGCTGCAAAAGAATCAAATAAAGAAATAGAATCATTGCTGGGGGATAGATGTAAGTTTGAAAAAATAGTATGTTATGAAAACTCAGACAACATTGAGAGAAATGTTCAATTTGAAGACATAGACTGGAAATCATTTGATGGTATATTTTTTACCAGTGGTTCTTCAGTAAAACGTTTTATCAAAATATCAGATGGTGTACTTCCGAATGATATTTATTCAATAGGACCTAAATGTTCTGAGGTAATTAGTAAAGAAACGGGCAGATTATTTATTGAGGCCGAAAACTCGAACTATGAAGGATTATTAAAGCTATTAAGCTAATTCAAAATACACAGGAGAAATGAAAATGAATAGAACAAGAAGATTGCGTAAAAATGAAAATATGAGAAGTCTGGTCAGAGAAAACAGTATCTGTGTAGACCAGTTAATATATCCAATTTTTGTAGTTGAAGAAAATAATGTAAAAAATCCAATTGATTCAATGCCAGGTATATATCAGTTTTCACTTGATAAAGTCCTTGATGAAGTAAAAAAGGCTGTTGAACTGGGAGTGAAATCATTCCTTTTATTTGGTATACCAAATCATAAGGATGAAGTTGGAAGTGGAGCATATGAAGAAAATGGAGTTGTTCCAAGAGCAATTAAATTAATAAAGAATTCTTATCCAGATGTAATTATAATTGCAGATGTGTGTCTGTGTGAATACACATCACATGGTCATTGTGGTCTTGTTAGAGATGGAGAGATACTAAATGATGAGACTTTACCATTGCTTGCAAAATCATCTGTATGTTATGCAAAAGCAGGTGCAGATATTATTGCTCCAAGTGATATGATGGATCTTCGAGTTGCAGTAATTCGTGAAGCCCTAGATGAAGAGGGATTCACATGTTTCACTTTCACAGGGTTATTTCTGGGACAGTCTATCCGACTGCCTCAGATAACCCTTTTTCTTTTGCTTCACGTTCTGCCTTTTCACGCTCATATTTGCGACGCATATAAGTACGATTCCATGCACGTTTACGGCGTTTGCGGTCTTCTTCTTTTATCTGTTCGGGTGTAAGCTCCGGCATCGGGACATAAAAGTCTTTTCTAAAGCATCTACTGATAATTCCAATTCATTTTGTTCCGTTTCGTAGTCAGCCAAAAGCATTTCAAACCGCTTGTCACTTAGCTTCCCATTTACATTGTCCTCATAGATTTTCTTAATGAGGGTATTTAGTTCGTTGATACGTTTCTGCTCTCTGGAAAGACGCTTTTTCTGTGCTTTAGCTTCATTTTCCTGTTGAAGCTCCGTTGCACTGCGAACCTTTTCGATAAACTCTGATTCGTGCTCTATCACATAAGTACTGGTAGCTTTAATAACTTCCAAAAGCAAATCCCTGATAACATCCGTGTGGACATGGTGTTGTGTGCATTTGTTTTCAAACTTGCTCTTTGCCTTACTGTAAGTGGAGCAGGAGTAATTGTCCTGTGCATTGGTGTACTTTCCGGTAGGATTATCATCCTTATCCTTCTTTTCATAACCGCCGGTGCGGTGGTTGAACATCTTAGCACCGCAGTCAGCACAGTATACCAGTCCGGTCAGAGGATTGATGTCACCTTTCTTGGTGGGACGGTGC
>CADACD010000059.1 GCA_902786365.1 uncultured Lachnospiraceae bacterium
TCTTCAGTTTGGCAATATCCCTTTCGATGGTTCTCTCATTGACACCTTCCTTTTCCGACATCTTTTCCGACATCTTTTCCGACATCTTTTCCGAAATTGTCTTTGCAGATAAGAAAGGATTAGCAATTATCATTTCAACTATCACTTTCTGTCTGTCAGTTAGTTCTTTTAGGCCGTCTTTGAGGCCATCTTTTGGGTCATGATTATCTTTACTGGCTATGTCAGCAATGATATTGCCAGCAGCCTCATGGCAGGGGATGGTGATGCGGAAGAAGGTGCGCTCTTCATCTGTGACTACGATAGCACGAGGCGATCCATTGGCCTTCAGCACATTCTGGATGGTGGGAATACCAGTGCTTCGTCCTTCGGTCAACTCCAATTCCTTCAGATATTCGCCCAAACGACGGTTACGATAACGTTTAGAGATAAGCAGTTCACCGCGACTGATATCAGCAGCAGGGATGCTGCGGTCTGGTCCACCAACGTTCTGAATGGTAATACTCTTCGGTTCAACAGTGATTACAACAGGCTCCCACTCCCGATAATCGCGATGATAAAGCGAGTTCGTAATACTTTCTTCTAATGCTTGGTAAGGATAGGTATAGAACTTGATACTATGGTTGTCATTCTTGGGTTTAATGATGGATTGCATCACCACCATGCGATTCAGATACTCCAGCGTCCGCTCAATGATCTGTGTTACGGAACCTGTGATAACAGGAGCCTCGTAGAGATTATTGGGATTCACCAATCGTCCTTCTGGGAAGAAGACCACTTCTACTTGTGTACGTTTGAAGAACTTACTTGGGTTTTCGCAGAACATCATAGCGGCAACATTCCTCAGCGAACGGTTCTCTGATGGCCCAACATACAAGTCCATCTGTTCCAAAATCTCTTCCAATGGCCGCTGATATAGTTCATTGGCCAGTTTGCTGCCAACCTTCACCAGGTATTCGCGAAGCAGCAACGTTGATATATCTTCCACTTTGATGTCGGGATTACCCCTTTCATCAAACGGCACGCGACTTGCCAACTCCCGCAGTTCGTCCAGCACCTCACCCTTGGCAATGATGCTACTCGTACCGCTACGAATATAGAAGTACTCCTTACTACCATTCTTCGCTGTCACATTCTCAGGTACAGAATATGGCCTATTGATGCCAGCAGGACACCAAATAACAAGTACCTGTTTTCCATCCACCTCTTCAACGCTCGTTCTGGGCAAATAATACGGTGACATCTTATTGTTATAGCCAACCATCTCCTGAAGGATACCGTCAATCTTCTCAACGGGCACACCTTCCACAGGACGGATAGCCATACCCGTATCGTCATCAGTGTCAACACCTACCACTATATATCCACCGCCAAGATCATCGAAATCATTAGCGAAAGCACATACACTATGGTATATGCTTGCCGGATTCCAACCCTTCTTGAACTCAATCCTATTGGACTCTATCTTCTGCTTGTTCAACAGGTCTTCTATGTTTATTGCCAGTGCCATATTCCTATTTTGTTTGCAAAGTTACTCATTTTTTCCTATTACTATTTATTCTTTTACGTTTCAACGCTGTTAAAACCTTCTTTTTCATCTTTTTCTATTGGCTTTACCAAGCTTAGAATCAAAAAAGCATGGAATACTCTGTCTGCCATATCTGCATTAAAAGCATCCGCTCCCAATAGACCATGACTGACTAAGTTGCGCCAATTTCCCGCACTGCTATCTGTGAATAGGACTTTGTAATATGTTACAATGTCTTCGCCAAGTGCTTTTTTGACACAGTCTTGGTCTAATAATCCTTCAAGTGATTTGTATTCGTTTCCTGCTTCGGGATTACTCTTAGGCCGTAAGATTTCACCACCTGTTGTTACGCATACATTTCTAATAACGGATTCAAATTGTGGAATCAACAGATGACACGCAACAAGATAATCCTCTTGGAAAAATGCTTCAAATCCACGTTCAAGAATATTTCTCTGCTCATTAAGAATTACAAGAGAGTCTTTAAACATGCTATTCATTACATAGTCTGTTGTTAGCAGACCACATTCTTTTAATTTTTGTATATGCTGATGTAAGAAACTATTAACCATTCGCAATCTATTGTATATTCCATATATTAATTTCTGATATTCTGAATTATGTCCAACTCCTAAATAAGAAATTGGAATCCCTTTCGAATTTATGGTAGTTGTACGCATCATATCAAAAAAAGGAGCTTCTTCTTTCTCTTTTTCTTGTATTGCCCTCTCATTATCTATCCGTGGTAAATATTCCAAAAGGAATTTAAGTCCTTGTTCTTCAGGTGTCCCCGATAGCATCCTGTTCCAATGCTGTTCAATTAATGCATTGTCAATGGGTATAGAGATTGAGATAGGGCTTAAATCTTTAAGTGCTGCCTCTCCCAATTGCCTAATTTCTGCAAAAAGATAATTCGCTTCTTTATATAGGTGATACTTCCGATATAACCTTTGCATAATCTCTATCATTCCTTGTGCCCACATTCCACCTCGTAGTTTGAATGATTTTCTAAATGCATTCATCGTTCTATCAAGTAATGGCTTAATATCTCCTACATAACCAGTTAATTTGTAATATTCAGCTAATAATTCTGCTTGGTCTTGCATATGGTGTCCATGTATATCAGTTTGTGCACCTTCAGCCATTGCAAGTTTCTCAAAACGATCAAATCTTTCTATGTGAGCTTGAAGAATATCATTTTCATATTTACTAAAACAATCCCTGTGTTTTAATAGAGCCTCAAAAGTTCGTGCCCATAACCCCGGCTTATCATCATCAGTGGCATATTTTTTATCGAGAGTTAGAAAGGCTTCTACAGATCTTTCAATTAGAGATTTGTCGTTTATTGTTACTGATAGGTCTAATGCGTGTTTTGTATAATAATAGCAGGAGAGTGCATGCTCAGGATAATCTCCTTCTACAGTCTCTAATATTGAAATGATATTCCCCTTCCAATTTTTTTGAAAGTCTGGTTGCTTACCAGTAACAAACTTCTTGAAATCTAAGACAAGACCTGTATATCGCATTTTGAGCAATGGATTAACAACTATATTGGCTCTGTCTTCCCAATAAGAAATTGCATCTGCAGATATTTGCGACCTGTCAGGTGTATATATATCCTCACCAGTATCTTTTCTTTTCCAAGTTATTTTAGGACCATAAAATGTTCCCCAATATTTCTCTGCATTTTCGGAAAAACTAAAAGCAAGTATTTCATATTGTGCATCACGTGAATTTCTTATGTCCTCTGGTAACTCATTAATTGCTTCCACTACTTCATAATCATAGAATCCCTTTCGTTCTGTTGAGTCAAACGAAAGGAGAGTTTCATTTAATGTATGGAATTTCTTTTGATTCATTTATTGGAGTCACCAGTGGGCAAAATAATGATTACTGACAATTCATTGCTAATATAACAGCCTCTTTTATACTTAATTGCTTATAATGTAGTTCGTAGTATTCTGACTGGATTTCTATGATGATGCGGTTCAGCCACTTTTCTGTAGTTGTGTATTGGGAGAGTAGATTACAAACTTTATTCATATTATCCTCAGAACTCATTGCGATATTTTTCATCGCTTTGACAATAACCCCAGACCAATTTGTGTATTTCTCTTCCATTCCGAATGCTATCTTCAGTAATTCTTCCAACCGAGGAAGATACTTGACGTCTTTATATCCAAGTACCGGAGCAGAACTAAAAGTACCAAAATACAGACAGTCCTTTTTCATAATATCTAGCGTTTCATTTAGCGCAGAGTCTACACCAAACGCTAAACGGTATCTTAAAATAGTTTCTTTATGTTTTTCTTCAAGCAGATCCTTGTCTTTTTCTATCATTTGCATAACCCAATGATGATACCATTCTTCTTTGTATAATTGTCCCAAAATAACCAATTTCAAATCAGCATTGGCAATGTTATATATGCATTTCAAACTTTCAAAGCCAGGTCTTCCTAATTTGGAAAATTTTTCGGAAATCTGATAAGAATAAGGGAATCCGTCTTTTAGCATAAGTTTCATAATATCACTATATGAACTCTTCTCACGCTTATCTATTAAATATTTGGCCAACACAAAAATATCTTCTGCATGGTCTTTTTCATATTTCTTTATGTTTCTTTTCGCGATTTCTATAAGTGTTTTTTCTTCTATATATTGAACTGCATACCATAAAAAACAACCATCATCACCAATGAATGAGTGCTTTGTTTTTTTACACGCAGCATATTTAATGTGCCTTTTTATGAGGGATTCTCTTAACAAAACATCCAAATCCATAGCAAGCTGAAGATATTTGCGAATTTCTGCCGAATCAATATCATTCTTGCTTAATTGTTTGTTTAACAAAATACGAATGCATTCTTTCTGTGTTTTTGATAGAATGTTTATATCGTCTGGATGGAGGCTACTTAACAGAAATTCTGTATAAACATCCTTATCCAGAACATCTCTTTTTACCTTGTTTAAATCATATTTTTCTGATTTCCAATTATATGACATTTGCATGAACCTTGCAACATCATTCGACCATTGAAATTCATCATCTTCTTTTATCTTTTGTCGCAAATCCTTTCTATTATTAGGTGTATATTTTTCTATTATTGACAGTATCGTTTTCTTGAATTTATTATGATTAAAAAGAATTCGCAATTCTTTTGTTCTCTGTTCGATCAAGGAGGGATAAGCCTTAAATCTCGGGAAGGTGCTTTTTATGAATGCTTGAACAGTATTATCCCATTCTACAAAAATATGGGAAACAAGCCATAAAGCGAGGTTGTAGTCATTTGGGTTTTGCGAATCAAATTCCTGAAAGACTTTTATTGCATCTTCAGGTACAATATATAGTCCGATAGTGGCCTGAAGACGTTCTAAATCCTCGTGCGAAATCTCCTTATAATTAGCTCTTATCAACTTTATTCTTGCAACAATATCTATTTGCTCTCTATATTGTTGCATGAAATTACGAAATAGAACAAATAGTCCTTGTATGCGTTTAAAAGAATATCGGTTTTCATCATATATCAGATACCAGCATTGTTCAATATCACATAGCAGATTGTTGTGATTTTGAACAATTTCATTACTGTTGTGTAGCAAAGACTCTACGATATCATTGATATGGTCATTATCATGGTATATTTCCTCCTTGCTAAACGAAGATAAAAATTTCCATATTTTTGTAAGCCCGTGATAGCTTTTGATACCTTTTATAGCGTCATATACCTCCTCTCTACTTACTGCATGAGACATTCCATCTATCCTATAATCATGCACGTTCGTTTCTTGGTCAATAATAAAGTCAATATAGTTATCGCTCGTATTCGTTGAAACAATTAATTTGAAGATAGTCCTTATTCTCCGCTTATCTATAGAATGTACATTTAATCCTTTCAGTTTGTTAATGATTCGTTCTTTTCTAAAATACTTGTTTTCGAAAGGTTCATATATAGCATATGTGTCTCGACTGTCATCATTCCCTAATTGTTTTATCTTGGAAAAAACCACATGTTCAATTTTTTTATCTAATCCAATTAAAGACAGCGCATCAAAATCAATATATTGTACAACCTGTTCCAATAAATATGTATATGGATTGATAGCATTAACGTTTTCTAATTCTGACAACAGATATTGAGCCGCATCTGGATTGTCACACAGATGAGCCAATCCTACATAAGTTGCATAATAGTCAGAAGGATATATTCCTTTCGACTTATAACTCTTTAAAACACTTTTCAGAACATCACATTTTATATTATCAGAAATAGAAGTGGGATCAATATCTGTCAAGATTTCAACCTCATTCTCCATCAGGAAGTATAACAGCCGTTGAAAACGCTCATCTGTAATATCCATTGAAGAAAGTAGAAACATGACAACATTATACCAATTTTTCCTCACCTTTTGAATTTTACCTTGATCATAGCATATCAGCTGGAGAATTCTATCATAATCGCATTTCAACAAATATCTTGTAACAAAATATTCTTTTATTCCATTATGAGTAAATGAGTAATCATCACCTTCTCTTTTTAGCACTGTATATCTAAGACAGGCAGCCATATCACTTTTAGTTAAACCAAGATATTTTGTCATATCTTGTCCCTTGATTGATTGTTCTTCCGAAAATTGCAATATCAGTGCTATGCATTCTAATTTCTTTTCAATATCGTACTTGTCAATGTTAACAACCCCCTCCTTCTTATCAACATCATAACTCTTTTGAACTATAAAATCATATATATCTACGATTTTGGAAGTTAAACCATCATTTATATTGTAGTAATCAACCAGATTAACTAAGAAAAACGGGGTAAAGAGTAAATGTTCGATACCTTTCAGGTTGGCTTGTTGGAGAAAATCATTTCCATCTCTTAAGTGATGGTTTGCATAATTACTAATGTCTGTTTCAGAGAGACTTCTTAAATCAATCCTTGTAAATTCATTCAAATCTTCCTTTTCTTCATAATTTTTCCTGAAGGTTATAACAAATTTAGCTAATGGATTAGACCTTACAAAATCATGTATCTTTTCTATCAATGTACTTCTTTTGCTATCGGCTACCTCATCAAGCGCATCAATTAAGTAAACTGCATCTTGCTCATAGCAAGAAAGACATGTTTTCAAAAAGTATTCACCTTCATAGTTGTTGTAGTCACTTGCTTTAATATACGTTACGCCATAATTACCTTCGGATATTAAGTCATTTGCAAGTTTACGCAATTCTGTTGTTTTACCATTTTGAGCAGGGCTATAGATGACAAAACAATTTGTAATGACGCCAGGAATTCTACCACAGACGAAATCTGCCAAGCTACCAGATTCATATCTGTATGGATGAAGGATTCGTTCTAAGAAATCATCGGTTTCATTATTATAGGAGTAACTAAAGGACCTTGGTATATAATAATCTGGTAAGTTGAAAGGCAGTTTCGGACATTGCTGCCTTGTTAATTTGCAAATATCCAGTTCTTCCCACGATTTTGTACCTAACCATAAACATAAAATATCATATAATGCAATTTGCTTTTGAACATCAAGTGCTGATGTCTCTGCAACGATTCTTTTTCCATCATAGATGTCATTACCTTGGCTGAAAACAAAAGACAATTCTTCTTTAAGTTTGCATTTGCGTAAATAATTCGCATCTTGTTTGAGCGCAATAAAAAGCAAATGATACCCATGAAGGTTCTTGTTGTCCTGAATATTCTCAAGTGTTTCCTTTAATTTCGTATTGGTTGTCTCTGAACTAACTTGGCAAATTATCTTTTGCTCAGCATCAATAAGGTCAATACCTGGGTAGTTTGATTTTCTTGATTTTACATTCGCATTAATAAAATGGTAGCCATACATCGCATTAAACAATTGCAGCATCAGATTCTCTGCAAATATGTTTTTGTCATGCAAACCTGAATGATTAAGCAGTTCTATTTCGAGATAGATTCTACTTAATAAAGATGATATGTTCTTTGTTATCTGTTCTGAATTCATATAAATTATTTATTCAATGATATCAATAGATTCCTAATTGTTTTATTCAGATTGTCATTTTTCTATCCATAATCATGGAACTTTATTTCATTTTGTCATAATGCTAAATAATTTCAAGTATAAGTTAACTCTTTACTCTTTAGTTTGGAGCATTATTTTTTGAACTAGCTTCTTGCAATTGTTCTTCCGTTACACGTTCTGTGTCATAACACACAATTTGATGATTCTTATCATATACAATTCCATGGTGTTGATAATATCTCTTACCTATACGGATTAATTTTCGAATAGCGGCTCTAACGATGTCTTTTGTAAGAGACATTTCTTCTGCTACTTTGCAATGGATCGCTATTGGCCAAGGTTGTTGTGGTAAATGCTTATCAATGTCATCAAGCAATTCGTCAGAAATATAAATCTCCTTTGGAGGTGTTTTTTCTGGTCCTGTTATGAAAATATTTCTACGTTTTTCTATGCTTACATAGTCAGATATCCCATATCGATCCCCTGCTTCTTTTAATAAATGTAAGACGTAATTTCTTTGTATCAATTTTGACCTAACATATCGAGTGTTCACAAATCGGCACATTTCCAGAATTATCTCTTCTGTATAGTTCGAAGCATTCACTTGTTGTAAATCTTTTGATGTAAAATTGAAGCTACCTAAAACACGACTTACAGAAAGAAATGCCGTTAACATCCTTGCTCTTTTAAGCATTTTTGAGGTACTTAAACTAATTTCCTTTGAAAAGTATAGTGACAAAGCACTATCTGTTTTTTTTAAGACATAAGCAATCGTAGGCCAAATTAACAAAGAATCTGTTGAATTATATATTAAATCATACATCTTCTCGTCCTTAAAATACTTTTGTTTGAAACTTGCAGCTTTCTCTGGAACCTTTAAGATTAAGCATACGTACCCAGCAGCAAGATACATCATATCAACAATCTTATTTGTTTCTATTTCTTGATTTGCATAGCAATTCTTTCTACGTTCATAATAATAACCATGTTGTTTCAAT
>CADACD010000060.1 GCA_902786365.1 uncultured Lachnospiraceae bacterium
TCAGGAAAGTCCTACAGACTGAAGGATCATTTAAAGCAAACAGACTAATTGTACATTTTAATATAATATTTTTTGCGCATTTGGTCTTGACATTTTATAAGCAGGTTTTGCGCTCTCCGAGGGGCAAGGGCAGCCCTTTGAAAAGGGCTCCCTGCACCCCGCCTAAACTTTAGTGCGTGTCAGTCCGCGTCAGCTGTGTCGGTGTTTCACACACCACACAATCGCTGTCACAGCCGTCACGCTCTGACACGCAGCCCTCATAGGTCAGCGTGATTCTGCGCCCTTCGTGAGTGCGCTTGTAGTGGTAGACGATCTTGTGTTCATCCATCAGACGGTTGACATTGACATTCAGCTTTTGTGTGATAGCGTTCGGCTTGATGTTAACGGCGAGATATTCACACAGCTCCGTCGGCGTACCACACCATTGCGGATTGTCGGCGGTCACCCTCTCGGCGATCCTGTCGAGCAACGGCTCAGGTGGCGCTTTCCAAAGCTCTGTTTCGATTTTGTCAAGCTCCCACACCAGCGTTTCCGTATTCTTCTTCAAGTACACACGCTGGTCTTGCTGATCTCTGCCGGATACCTCAAGAGTAGCGTTGTTGCTCGTGCGCTTATCTTTGGAAAGAACAAACCCTCCGTCCGCAGCGCCGAGCAAACCGTTAGTGCCGGAAATCATATCGAACTTATCGTCAGCGATCTGTTTGCGAGTATGGTGGACAACCAACATACAAATGTTGTGGCTGTCCGTGAAGCTCTTTAGCTTCGTGATGATCTGATAGTCGTTGGCGTAACTGTAATTCTCGCCGCCGACCTCCCTGACCTTTTGCAAGGTGTCGATAATCACCAGCGAAGTGTCAGGGTGTTTCTGTAAGAAGCCGTCCAGCTGCTCGTCCAAACCATTGCCGAGCTGATGAGCTGATACCGAAAAGAACAGATTTTCATTTTCGGATGTTCCGAACATACGATATAGCCGCTTCTGTAATCTCGGATAGTTGTCCTCTAAGGCGAGATATAGCACCTTACCCTGCCGTACATCAAAGCCCCACAGCTTTGTGCCTGTGCTGACGTGGTAGGCAAGCTGTGCCATCAGAAAGCTCTTGCCAATCTTCGGCGAGCCGGCAAAAAGATATGTTCCCCGGTAGAGCAAGCCGTCGATGATCGGCGGCTTGCTCTGATAGGCGCTGTCAAACAGTTCGGTCATCGAGACCGTGTGTAAATACGATTCGTCTATATCGCAAAGGTCGTTAATTTCATCAAAACTATTGAAATCTGAATCGTTATCGTTTATAATAGTGGTGTTAGATTTTGTGAATGGCTGTCCTGCTTCTGCGCCAACAGAAGTATTATGGGCAGTCATTTCTTTTAAGGCGTCCATTCGCATTCCTCCTTCATTCCGTTAAGAGTAACGGTGATTAATCTGATATTGTCGCGCAGCTCGTCATCAACGCCTGCTCCTGCTTCTATGCGCTTCAGTTCATCCAGAACTAAGGCGAGCTGTGTTTTCAGCGCCTTGTACACTTTCGGATTACCCTGTACAACAATATCCCGATTAAGACATTTGCGGTAGCAATATTCCTGCTTTGGTAAGCCTGAAAGCGCAACTGCAATATTTATTTGCTTGTGTTCTTCGGGTGATACCCGAAATCCCACGGTGATATTTCTAAAACGGTTGTGTCGATCTACATTTTTAGCTGACATTTTGCAGTCCCCTTTCAATATTCAATTTGTTAGCCATATCACTTTGCGCTGACGGCAGCATATGAGCGTAAATTTTATGACAAGCTTGTCATAATCGTTATGCACATATGTTTCCGACAGAGCAGATTGAGATGGCTGATAAGCTTAATGAAGAATTTGTGCCGGGTACAGGGAATGGAGGTGATGTTCAGTGAGTGGAGTTCATAAGAATCAGACAATCAGTTTTCGCATATCAGACTATGAAAGGCGTGAAATTGAAGTCAAGCCAAGACTTGAAGCAGCAAATGCAGACTGTAGCAGAATATCAATCATAGATGAGTCTGATAAGAGTGTTAGTATGACGGATGACAGGATAGAGGAAGCCATAAAAAGAGAAAATGCGAAATTGTGTATATTTGATCCGATACAGGCTTATCTTGGCGGTGATACTGATATGAACCGGGCAAATGAAGCCAGAGAAATGACGAAGAAGCTGGGAAGTATTGCTGAAAGAACAGGCTGTGCCATTGTTCTTATCGGTCATATGAATAAAGGCTCAGGAGCAAAGGCTGCTTACAGGGGAATGGGTTCCATTGATTTCTTTGCTGTGGCAAGGAGTGTAATGCTTGTCGGCAGAATAGAAGGGCAGAGTAATCTCAGGGCAATGATACAGATAAAGAATAATCTTGCAGCATTTGGTCATCCAAAAGCATTTGAATTGGCAGAGGACGGATTTCATTGGTTAGGTGATTATGAAATTACTGCTGATGAAGTACTGGGCGGTATGGTGCCAAAGGCAAGTAAACTTGAGATGGCAAAGCAATTTTTAAGAGAACAGGCAGAAAGAACACAGAAAATTTTAAGTACAGAGATTATAGAACTTGCAGCACAGGAAGGAATATCGAAAAGAACACTTGAGACAGCAAAGAAGAAACTTAAGATAAAGGCTGAGCGCAATAATAACTGGTACTGGAATTTGCGAGCATAAAAATCTAACATCGCAACATTGCAAAGTGTCAGGTTTTGTAATCTTGAAGCTTGCAAGGTTGCAAAATATATAGAACTTGCGATGTTGCGGTCTTGAAAAGAAAGGACAATGACTATGACATTATTTGAAGAATTAGGTGTTGAATATAAAGAAGTGGATGGAATTTTATATCCTCTTTTATCTGTTGATGAAGCGGAATACAATCTTACGGATATAGGAAAATATGGTCGGATGTGGCTTAGGTATATGGAAGAAAATAAACCTTCTGGGTATCGTCATATGGCAAGAATGGGACAGTTGAAAAAGCAGGCAGAAGCAATAAACGAAGAAGCTTATGAACGATTGGACAATATTGAAGAGACTTGGTTGAAAAAGCATATGACGGGTAAAAAGAAAACATTTATGGAGCAGCTGTATTTGCGGAATCAGGCGAGAGCGATGGCAGAGGAAATTGTGATAAATGAGATTGTGTTTAAGTGCAGATGAGGTTTAAAAGGCTGATGCCAAAACCCTCGGAGAGCCCCCGCAGTTTTGTCAGTATGACGAAACTGCTAGGGGGGTATCATCTATGGCAGAGCCAAGATGATAACCGCACTGCTCCGACAGAAATTACGAATAAGAAAGGATAAAATGCCTATGGGATATGTATCATACTCTGCTCATATAAGCAATGGCAAGAGTGCGATAACAAGTAAAAAAGCACTTGCAGGAGTTGCAAAGCATAACCTGCGTAAATATAAATCCGCAGATTACAGCTCAGATAATATTAGGCTGATTTATGGAACAACGGATTTGTTTCAGGATGTTAAGCGGGTATATCACAGAGAATTTGATGATGCGGTAAAGGAATATAACAGCAGGCAGAAAAGAGAAGACAGAGAGATAAAGGACTACTTTGAACATGTTGCAGGTCTTAATCAGGATATGGCGGTAGAGATTATTTTTCAATGTGGGGACAAGAAATATTGGGACGAGCATTGGAAAAACAAAAATTATATGTCTGAGGTATTTGATTATATTCTTGAATGCCTGCAAAAGCTACTGCCGGAGTTCAAGATTGCAAATGCGGTCATACACTTTGATGAAGCTAGCCCGCATATGCATGTGGTAGGCGTTCCGGTATGGGAAGGAGCAAAGCGTGGCTTATCTAAGAAAGTATCAAAAAGAAATGTATTTACACCACAAACATTATCTGTGATTCTTCAAGATAAATTGAGAGCGGAGGCAAGTTATGGATTTGAATGTTATTTCAAGGAACAGCTGGCAGAGAAGAAAAAGGGGCGTAATCATGATTTGTCAGTAACAGAATATAAGGTAGCACAGGAAAGGAAGAAACTTGCGGATATAAAGCAGCAGAACAATGAAGAGCAGGAGAAAAACACTAAACTGAGAAGCAATAACGCAAGCATATCATATCAGATTGCTACACAGGAACAACGCCATAGTAGAAATCTGGATGTTATAGCTGCTGATGAGGACAGGCTGGAGACAGTCAGGAGTAGTATTAATGCAGCAGAAACGGAATATGCAAAATATGAAGATATGATTACGGATAAAAAGAATAATCTGGAACTTCTTTCTTCTAAGGAAAGTGAACTGATTGAAAGAACAAAAATTGCAGAGAACGTATATGATATGTTCCGACAGGGTGGAACTGATGATGTCAGGGAGAAGCTTATTGATGTAATGTATGAGAACCAGAAGCTTAGAGAGGAAAATACTACATTAAAGGAACTGTTGGAGAAGGCGTATGAGTTTATGAAGCAGTTTGTAATTGATGGGGTTAATCTGCTGGAGAGATTTTTGGAGAGTGTGGGGAAGGTGATTGGAAAGATAAGGTAATCTTTGATATAATGTGATGCAAATTAAGAGAACTCATAATTAATTAAGAAAAGAGCTTGCTGAATTATTAAAATCATGATAAAATAAATATTGGACACAAATATATGTTCTGGAGGACAAAATGAAAATAAGCTACAAAAAGCTCTGGAAATTATTAATTGATAGAGAAATGATGAAAAAAGAGTTAGCAGAACAGGCTGGCATAAGTACAGCATCTATTGCTAAACTTGGAAAAAATGAAAACGTAAATACAGAAATTTTATTGAAGATATGTACTGCTTTAAAGTGTGATGTATCGGATATTATGGAAGTTGTTCCAGATAAAGAGTAAAGGATTGGTGTTTCATGTTAGAGAAGATTATTGAGAACACAAGTGAATATATAGATTCTATGCCAAAAATGGAACGGAAAAAATATGGACAATTTTTTACAAGTATTGAAACGGCAAGGTATATGGCTGAATTATTTGAGATTCCGGAGGAACAAGATAAAATAAGGATTTTGGATGCCGGAGCAGGCTCAGGAATATTGTCATGTGCTATGATTGAAAGGTTAGAAGATATAGATAATGTTAAAAACATAGAAGTATTATGTTATGAGACAGATATAAATGTTATGCCATTATTACAGAAGAATTTGAATATTGCAAAAGAATTCTCAAGTAAAGAAGTTGATTTTGTAATAAAAGAGGATAATTATATTTTGAGCCAGTATCTTGATTTCAATCATATGATAGGAGGTAATTTCAATCCGCTCAAATATGATGTTGTTATAGGTAATCCTCCATACATGAAAATTCCAAAAGATGCTCCTGAAGCAACAGCAATGCCAGAGATATGTTATGGAGCACCTAATATGTATTTTATATTTGCAGCAATGGGACTGTTTAATTTAAAAGAAAATGGTGAGATGGTATACATTATTCCAAGATCATGGACTTCAGGTGCATATTTTAAGAGATTTAGAGACTATTTTTTGACAGAAGGAAAATTGTTTCATATTCATCTTTTTGGAAGTAGAAATAAAGTATTTGATAAGGAAAATGTGTTACAGGAAACCATTATAATTAAGGTGAAGAAAACGAAAGATACGCCTGAAAGTGTAACGATTTCGTCTACGAATACAAATAAGGACTTTGATAATTGTAGAGAGATTAAAGTTCCATATGAGTTAATCGTGTCAGGAGAAGATAAATATGTTTATCTGGTAACAAGTGAGAAAGAGGTTGAGGTTTTAAGAAAATTAAATAAATACAACAAGACGCTTCCTGATTTGGGATTGCGAATGAAAACCGGATTAACAGTTGACTTCCGAAATAGAGATATTTTAAGAGATGAGGAAGAAGAAGGAACCATACCATTATTTTATTCACAGCATATAAAGCAGGGACAAGTAAAGTTCCCAATACAGAAGGAGCATGAATATATCTTAACAGACCAAAAAGGGCTGATGCAGGAAAATAAGAACTACCTTTTTGTTAAGAGATTTACGGCAAAGGAGGAACCTAGAAGATTACAATGTGGGGTTTATCTATCTAGAAAATTTCCACAGTATAAAAAAATCAGTACACAGAATAAAATTAACTTTATTGATGGTGTATTGACAGAAATGTCTGAATGTTTGGTGTATGGCTTGTATGTATTGTTTAATTCAACAATATATGATGAATATTACAGGATACTTAATGGCTCAACACAGGTTAATTCTACAGAGATAAACAATATGCCGGTACCTGAGCTTGAAACGATTCAGGAAATGGGAAGAAAACTGATAAAAATTAGAGATTTTTCAGAGAAAGGCTGTGACTTGATTTTGGAGGGATATTATGGATAAGATTTCAGAAACAAGAGAATTTTTAAAGAATATAGGTATGCCTAAACAGCAACAGGCAGATATATGCTGTTATGTTATTTTGGCGATGGCAGGGATAAAGCCAGAAATGCCATGGAATGAAGCCACAAATGAGTGGATTCGTATCCATGATATAATTCAGTTTGCTAATACTTATTATGGGACTTCTTACGCTGAAAACAGCCGGGAAACATTTAGAAAACAGGCACTTCACAGATTTCGCACAGCTGCACTTGTTGAAGATAATGGAAAAGCAACAAATAGTCCTAATTACAGATATAGACTTACAGATGAGACTTTGCAGCTTATAAAAAATATCAATTCTAATGCATTAGATGCTGCAATGAGCAGATTTTTAAAATATCATGATAAATTAGTGGATATGTATGCTTCAAAAAAGAAAATGACAATGATGCCGGTAAAAATTAATGGAGATGATTTTAAGTTTTCAGCAGGAAAGCATAATGAATTGCAGAAGGCAATTATTGAAGAATTTGCACCAAGATTTGCTCCTAACGCAGAATGTTTATATGTTGGAGATACAATAGAGAAAGACCTTGTGAAGAATGTTGAAAAACTTTCAGAACTTGGTTTTGAAATTACATTGCACGACAAAATGCCAGATGTTGTGTTATATCGAGAGGATAAGAATTGGATATATTTTGTTGAGTCTGTTACATCAGTTGGTCCGATGGATCCTAAAAGAATACTGGAGATACAGGAGCTTACAAAGAATGTAAGTGCAGGCAAGATATATGTTACGGCATTCTTAGATTTTAAAACATATAAGAAGTTTGCAGAAGAACTAGCATGGGAAACCGAAGTGTGGATTGCTGAAATGCCAGAGCATATGATTCATCTTAATGGAGATAAGTTTATGGGACCAAGATAGATACAAATGTTATATTTTTCTGCTAAAGTATAGGAGAAGTTAAATGGTAATACAAGTTGGTAATAAGAGTATATGTTTAAATAGATTTATTGAAGATATTTTATATCATGAGGGGTTTCATATTTCTAACACAGTTAAAGATAATTGGGTTGTAGCAACAAAAAAGATATATGGGTTACCCAATGCATCATATATAGTACGAGGTAAATATCCCACCAGAGTGATAACTAAAAAGCAATATAATGGCAGAATGGAAATATATATGAATAATGGATGGCAGGTTAATATACATATTGACTTATCAAATTCAAATTATATAACAGATGCAAGATTAGTGGGGGTTCCTACTATATAAATAAGAATTATAATGTTAATAGCATTTCGTTGGAAATATAAAAAATTGTAACATATTAATTGGTAATTCAAGGAGAAAAGATGGCATTCAGTGAAGAAATTAAAATTAAGGCAATGGTTGCATGTGGAAGATGTTGCTGTATATGTCACAAATTTTGCGGAAACAATATGGAAGTTCATCATATTAAGGCTCGATCAGATGGAGGACAAGATACTTATGACAATGCAATTCCATTGTGCTTTGATTGCCACGCGGAAGTTAGACAGTATGATCCAAGACATCCTAAGGGAACAAAATTTACTGAAAAAGAACTGCATAATCATAGGGACAATTGGTATGATAAGGTAAAACAAGGAATAGATAAGGAAAAAAATAAAAACGAAAAAGTAGAGCCGGTTAGAATATATCATCAAAAAGACTATCAAAAGATTATGTTACATAAAATAGATGAAGGAAGACAATTGATATCATATATAGATGGGATTTGTGGATTTAGCTATGATGAAGAAACTCAGACATTAGAAGATGTAAAATTAGTAGCGGAGTTTGTACAATATATAAAAGAAATAATAGATTTTGACGATTTAATAGCTGATCCATATGACAGAATTATGGCAGGATTTAATCTGACTCAAAGTATAAAGGAACTTGATGAAGCTGGTTTTTGGGTTTTTGTAGGAAGAGAAAATCAAAAAATTGTAGGGGGATTAGGAAATCCTACAGCTTTTCCTGTTCTTATTATGCGGATTGTGCGGAAAGATAATAAGCAAATAGTTAGGGTTGATAAGTGATTTTTATTCATCATGTTAAACTAATGTTAATAAAATATTACCTGAATCCGTGAAACACATTTATTGCCAATTAGTGTAACTGCTTAAAATTCAAGGATTAACTGCATTTTTATTAGTTAATTTTTCTTCACCTAAT
>CADACD010000061.1 GCA_902786365.1 uncultured Lachnospiraceae bacterium
CATACTTCACGATAACCGTAAGAAGGCCAATGCCCTGGGCAGAAATGCGACCATATATGAATCTGGCGGTTATACAAAGAATATTGTCGTCATCTATGAAGCAAATGGCAATATTAAGCATACCTCCATCCAATCCGAGAAGAAAGAAGAACAAATTATGTTCAGATTCTTCCAAAGATACCATAGAGACCCATTTTGGGAAGAAGCTCCGAGATAAGAAATGTAATTTGCCAACAAGAAAAAGAATAATAATATGTATAAATATAATAGTGCCTATGATTCTCAGATGCGTGAGATAATTATCCCATTATTGGGATTTAGGGAATTTCATCATACAAATAACAACAATGATGAACATGATGACTTGGATGACTTTATAGGAAGAGAAAGCATTATAAAAAAACTACAGGCATGGCTTGAAGAGAAAAAGGATACAACGAAAAAATATTCCGGAGCTTATTTGATTACAGGTTTCAGGGGTATGGGCAAAAGTTCATTCGTGCATAAGGCCATTCAGGATATGATGTATAAAACCAAGAAAAAGAGTGGCTGCTATTATGTACCTATATCTATTAATGTCGGTAATGATCTGTTGACAAGTAAGGAATTACTTTATATTATTTGCAAATTGCTTTCAGCCGAATTTGAGAAGAAAACGCGTTTGAAAGAAAATCTAAAAAGTAGACTAAATGTTTTCATATTCCAATTCATTTCCTTTATTTCATTTGTGTTTTTTCTATGGCTCACTTTATGGGGAGACTTATGGGGCTTATATGCGGGAGTATCATGTTTATTCTTTTTTGTGTTCATATATACTAACCAGATTTGTAATGGAATATGGAAGCTAACAAACTGTTCAAAGTTCATTACTGTCTGGCAAATCAAGAAGATGTTTGATTATTTGGAAGAACGTATAGACAGTGAAACAACATTGACCAAAAGAAACGAATTTAATGCTAAAGCAGGATATAAAGTCAATTTGGACGAAGATGATTTATCTGTAGGTTTTGGATATAAAAACGTTTCCGGCAAGAAAAGAATTTATCCAATAGCGCACACTCCAGAGATACAGGATTTGTTGGTTAATCAACTATCTCTGATAAAGAAATTGCCATTTGCCAAATTTCGCTTTATCTTTGTCATAGACGAACTGGATAAAGTTTCGCCAGAGGATAACGAAAAACAAATTGTACCAGAATACGACTCAACAAATGTAGTAAACGGTAATTCCACATACCGTAGTAGACAAAAAGCCTTAGCGGGTTTGCTTGCTAATATGAAGTATTTTATTTCAAGTTCAGAAGCCAAATTCATATTTATCACAGGATATGATATGTACGAAGCAAGTCTCGCAGACATATCTAACCGAGAGTTTAATCTCCATAGTATATTTAATGGGCAAATCAATGTTAGCAGTTTTTTCAGGAAAGCAGGAAACAGCAAGGGCGCTGATTCATTGATAGAGGAATTCTTGTGCCACGCTTTATTAAAGAAAGGACGGGAAAAGGAACAACGTAAAGATTTGTATGACTACTCAAATTATTTCTTAATAAGATGGGACGAATTTCAAAAAGACAGATATGAAAAAAAGTTAGAAAGAAGGATTATTTTTATACGTCATTTCCTTACTTATCTATTCTATATGAGCAATGGCTCTCCCAAAAAACTAGCTATTTATATGGAAAAATACATAAGGAGCCAAGAGCGTATAAAAGAAAAATACGAAGAAAATGGTGAAGTCAACTGGAACACAAGAATTAAAGAAATAACGTTAGGAATCAATACTGATGAGAATTGCCAGTGGTACCTTTATTTTGATGAACGGAGTATTCATAAGATAGAGTTTATAAACTATATCATCTATCCAATGATTAAAAATCTGATAGCAAAATCCAGCATTTATAATGATAAACTACTGGTATCGACCTCATTCATGATTTCCAACTTGTACAAATTTCACAAATCAGGCTTCTCGCTGAGGAATCTGGAGTATATGCCAGAATTACTTGATATTAACAAAACACCTGAACTTCGGGATTTTATTGGAGGAATATTGCAGTTCTTGAATCAGACGCATATTGACGAAGCCGTTATCAATTTGTATAAGTTCAAATTTCCGCTTCGACTTTCAGAAGAGATTACTTTTTTCTCTAAAACGGCAGAAGAAACCTCTTACCTCTTTAATTTTTCACATGATGAACTCTTGTCAATAAAGAAATTGTATAATCAGCAACTGGAACATTATACAAATGTTTATTACGAGTCTCCTGCAGTAGCAAGTGTACGACACATGCTTGGAGATATTTATATGTTGGAGGAGAATTATGAACAAGCGATTTTTGAATTCAATGAGGCGAGAAAGGCAATCCACAGACAGAAAGATGAAGAAGAAAAAAATTCCACAAAAGACTTCAGTCATATACTTTTTCTGATTCGAGTATCACTAAAGCTTGGTTTAGCGTATGAAAAAAGAAAAACATTTGATACAGCTTATGTCACCTATGAAAAATTGATAGAGGAAATCCTAAACATGGCAAAAGATGCAAAATTCTTTGGCAGAAAAATATATCAGACAACAGACATCATAGGCGTCCTGAAGAGTAATTCATCTTTTTTTTCCAATATACGTATAATGTACTTAGGAATACTGGCAAAGATTGCTGTTCTAGAAAAAATGGATCTAGGTGGAATCAGAGATAAAGATATGATTCTGCTATATAAAGAATTTGAGCAAATATATACTATTGCTGATGACGAAATCAGACCACTCTCAATTATTGATTTCTTTACAAAGCTTGGAGACATCCTATATTTTAAAGGATGTAATGAGAAGAAATGGATCTCAGATGCGAAAGATTATATAGGATACATGGATTGTGATGATATCATAAAGGAATGTCAACAATGTGAACACAAGAAAAAAGCCTCTCCTTGTTGCGCATGTCTATATTATAGAATCAGTATCAATAAATGTCTGAAAGAATTGAAAACGCTAAGTGGCTCTACTAACGATGTCTTAGAGTTGTTGGAAATACTCTATGATGAAAAAAGACAGATGGAGATTACGATAAAAGGTAATCTGTTCATGATGGCAATGGCAAATGCCTTAGTAGGTTTAGGAAATACACAGTATGGATGTGCAGGAGTTGAAAATAATGATTCTATGGCTCCATTCTTTCAATATATGAATGAACATTTTTTCTCCCGAAAGGAGGAATACGATGAGAAAACAGAAGCCCCAGCAATAGATAAAGCAATTCTGTTCAACAAGTCTCAATTATATTATTTGGCTGCGGCAAAGACATATGAACTATTAACAGACCATAAATCTGCCTATAATATTTATGTACAGATGTTGGACGCAATATATGTGTTTTATCAGGCTTACCCTCAGAAACAGATACCCGATGAAACAATCAATTTCTGCAAGGAACTTACCAAACAGGCAATCAATTGTACTTACTGGCATTATGACAATATAAACTGTGCTGAGATAGATACAATCAAACATGAGTTAGCAAAAAAACAGATTGATCAAATCAATCTCCAATACTTAAGTTCATATCCAGAGATAGAAGTGGCTATTTATAAATATTATAGCCTTTGCCTCTTGGGTGATATTTATATACGAAACAGTGTTTTACGGCATGTCCTCAATTCTCGCCAATTGGGACAGGATAAGTTGGTAGCAACATTAACCCAGAACATCCAGAACTTATATTTTAAAGTATTAGTGAACGAGGATATTTTATCAAGAATCATTCCTAAATTATATGATTCTATAAAAGATGATAATCATAGTCTGGCTGACACGATAAATTATATTGCTGACTACTATTATAATGCAGATATAGATTCCATGCTATGTCAACTGAACTGGGGTATACTTGATGATGTTAACGATGTATATGACAAGAGATTCTGTTTGTTGGATTATCTCATAAAAGACAGTCTTTTCTGTCTGAATCGAATTACGGAATTAATAGCTCCGTTATATAGTACCACATTGTATAACAATGCATTTATTGGTGAAATTTTTGAAATAACATTTAACTGGAATCACCTACTAATCTGTATGCGGGAGATTTTCGAGTTTACAGAGGCTACGGAAAAAGATAGTTTTCTCTACGACCTTAAAAATAGATGTTCTATTTTCAATAAAAACCTTGATGATCCGTTAAGGGCATGTGGTAACTTATTATCTATTCTCGATTCATGGAAAAAATATAATGAAGAAGGAAAATCAAAGGTGGAGACTCTTTATGAAAAGGTATGTCCTCATAATAACAATTACCTGACAAGTACCTATTTAACAGGAAATGCCGTCGACTTCTTTAACCGTTCGTTGGAAATGCATTCTTCAGGTAAAAGTTACAAAGAAATGATAACAACATTGTTTTTTCTGGAGGATGACTTACACAACGATTCTAATTATTTGAATTACGCAAGCGAAGTGTTCATAATAAATGCAGGTTATGTTAGTGAGAAAATAAAGAATTTAAATAAATATTCTTTGGAAAAGAGCCATTTGTTAGAGATTGATAATTATATAAGAAACTAAAAAATTATTCCTATGGAAAAAATCTTTAAAATTTGTTGTCCGTGTATTTGTGTGTGCTTATGCGTTATTGTTGTGTCCATAATAGGCATTAGTGTTTATTTTCTTAAACAACATTCTGATTGGCGTCAATTGGTAATTGGAGCCTCATTACTTATTTTATTGATTATGTGTATTTGTGTAATATATAATTGTTGTAATATAAAAAAAATACGATTAAAGAGTGAAGATATAGAATCCAAACTGAAAAACATCGAAGATGGTTACAAAGATATTTCAAAGCAAATGTCAAGATGCTCCTTCTGTTCTTCAGCTATTGCAAATGATAGTATATATAAGACGATTGAAAAAGTTGCCGAAACATTTTGCAATAAGAATTGTGATGGCTCTAAATTAGATACCTTTAAAGAAGTAGTTGACGCTATTATAAAAAGTTACGAGTCAGACCGGAAAACTCTATCAAATAGTGAAAATAGTCAAGAGGAAGAGAATAATGGCACAGATACAAATGATGAAAGCATAACTAGACAATAAAATTGGAATATGGGAAATAGGGTTTATTATGGAGAGTATACACTCAAGCATTGGCTTGATCTGATACTCAAAAAGAATATTGTCTTGCCGGAGTATCAGAGATACTTCGTATGGGACGAGAACAGGGTGAAGACACTCATAGAGACTTTTAACAGAAATCAGTTCGTACCTCCAATAACGATTGGGGCGTACACGAAAGGAAATACGGTTCAAAACCTGATTATTGATGGCCAGCAACGATTGACAAGCTTGCTGTTGGCGTGTTTGAACATCTTCCCCGACAAAACTAAATATGCGAAATTAGTTGAGAATTATGCTAATGAGAATGATGACATAACAGACGATGAGGATATGCCATACGATAATCTGCTGGAATGGAGATTCTCAGTTCTTACCGAGAAAGGTAGTACGCTGGATGATATCCGAGACAAGATATTGGAGGGCAATTATAAATCTTTGGGATTAACCCTTACTGAAGATTTCCTAAAGACTCATTATTTAGGTTTTTGCTATCTTGTGCCGGAAACATCTACAAATAATTCGCAGAAGAAATTCTATTCTTCCGTTTTCCGGAATATTAATATCCAAGGCGAACCGCTTCAACCTGTCGAAAGTCGTCAATCACTGTATTTCCTGGATGAGAGTCTTATAGATTTCTTTGAGCCTTCCTTTGGTAAAGAGGTACTATTAGATGCCAAGAAATATGGAGGTGTCGGGCGAATGGATTTCGTTAGATATATGTCGTTGCTTACCCAATATCATATAACGAGCCGATTATCTTCTGTGGCCTATGGGTATAGATTCAAAATGGAAAAATACTACGAGGAATACATCTATTCTGTAGTCGGTGAGGTGCCTTCTGATAAGTTCGGAAGCTTTGAAACGTTGTTTCCCCATAAAGACTTCACAACAGAGATGAACAGGCTAACAACCTATATAGACCAATTGGACCTTAAAGGCATATATAGTTCTATTATCAATATGGATATGTATTTTATGGGATTGATATATCATGTTGTTATCCTTAAACACAATCTCATTATTAATAACGTTGAGGGTTTCAGGCGTAATGTCCAATCAAAGATAGATGAATACAAGAAGGACAAATATCATTCAAGGAATCCTGCGGCGCTTAAGCATTTAAAAGCCCGAATGGAGAGCTCCATTAATATATATAATAGGTATATATCAAGATGAAACATACAGATTTTATATTATCTCCTATCACAAGTCTCCTAAGTGAAACGGTTACAGCTTGTGTCGGAGTAGGCGATGGAATGGGGACATCAACTATCGCAGAGCACATTATGCAGTCTCTGTTTCTCCGTATGACGGGCTTTCAGGAACAAAAGATGAAATGTATATGCTGGGAATTGGCAACCTATGACTATGAATATCGGTATACACGTTTTAAACAAAGCCCGTTGGGAGAATGTTCCAACTACAGAGAAAAGAATCTGGTAATAAATGATATCATTAGTTGTAGCAAGAAGATAGATGATTCATATGGCATTCTGGATAATATGGCGAAGACGCAAATCATTCAATCCGTTTTAACTGACATGGATGATATCTTAGTAGATTCTAATCTGTACAAATGGCAAGGCAGACAATATGAAGATTATAAACTGATTGCAAAAGAAATAAAGCATGGTCATCTTCTTGTCGGCGGAAAAAACGGTACGGTGTCTCTTTTCCAAGAAAACAAGAATGGTATAGGTGGGGGGTATAAAGATTTGTTGTTCATCTATGACAAAGTTTATCTACATAGGAACAGGTGTGCGCATAATACCCTGTCTTATCAGGATAATCTGCCTACACTTGATAAATTGCTGGACAATGATTATATATATGAGAATTATTTTTTACGGTATGCGATATTGATCTTAATAGACAAGATCGTCATTGCACTCTATAAAAAATATCTATCTGTGATGGAATTGTTTTGACGGCTTATGAAGAAAATACTAGTATTAATGATGAATATGCTGCTGGCAATTGGATTGTTTAGCGCATGTAACAAATCAGATGAAGTGACTGATATCAATAATCATAGTGAAAAGGAAGGAGCAGATACGATTGAGAAGGGTAGTGACCTGATGGTAGGTTTCCAACTCCAGAATGAAGATGGTATGGAATGTTACGATTTTAAGGAGGGTGATAATACCATTTTCTGGCTGGAGATCAAAAACGATACTGATGAAGATGTTATATTGTCTCCCTTTTCAGAGGTTTTGGGCTTTGATGTTTTTACCGTCTATTCACAGGAAGGGGTAAAGATCGGGACGCCTTGGGATGTAATAATGACAAGCTTTCGTGAATGTGAAATTATCGGGGCACATAATTCTGTCGTATTTGTCTGTCCCTGGTTTGACATCCCGGCATTATATTATAATGGAACCCATCATTACTATTCCGAGTATTTCTATAAAAAGGATGATAAATCACCACTTCCCCAAGGGGAATACTTCTCTGAATTTGATATCAAACTAAATGGAAAGACGATAACTTGTTACCGAAAATTTGATATAAGGTAACATGTCGCTTTTATTTTGTGCTATATTTGTCTAAAATTCATAGTTGAAACTAAGTTAAAGAAAAAATGAAAAAAAGGAGAGTTTGTAAGCAGGGGAAGGTACAGAATTGTCAAAGGACAAGATCTGGCCTATCTGGTATGCCCATCATTGATAGGAGATCTCTATCTGTTAAAATAAAAAAGGATGGTGTAATCAATGTTGCCGCCAAATTGGTTGGAAAGCCTGGTATAATCATTCCCCCTACAGAGGGGCTATTAGGTAAAGAGGTTGCTATAACCATTCAAGAGCTCGCAAGCAAGAAGGTAATTGGACCTGAAGCTTTGGTTAAAGTTCAGCTCAAAGGGCTTAAACTCGAACGGGCTGGTGGCGTATGGCCTCCATATATGGTAAAATTGGAGAAAGGAATAGTTATAAACGTTGAAAAAATTAAGAAAATATGATGGAAGAAGAGAAGAAAGAAAAAGAAGTTATGGAAAAAGAGAATCCATCAAACAAGTATTCAGACGGGGAGCAGATCAAGAATTTTATGAAAGAAGCATCGTCTAAGAGGGATACGATGGGTAGGCAAGTCATATATACACTTATTGCCGTTTTGTGGGCTCTCACATATTCCGAAGAGAATGGAAAGATTACTGCCAGTATCTGGTTAGTGATATCTTTCATTTGCGGAATACTGTATGTTTGTTTAGATTACCTGTATCATTTTGTGTCTAACTATTTTTATAAAAGCATTCTGAAGAATCATTTCATACCAGAAGAAAATGGCGGTATGGT
>CADACD010000062.1 GCA_902786365.1 uncultured Lachnospiraceae bacterium
AATTTCTGCTGTTGTTCAATCATAAAAAACACCACCCTATATTTGATATTTATATTATATCAAATATAGGTGGTATTATCTACTTTTTCAGTGCCCTCGATAATTGGTGGGGGGTGAGAATATAAAATGGATGACAAAATGATGAGAAAATGCTTGATAATATTCGTGAATGAGATTAAAATAAAATAAATGAAGGGAGAATCAATTATGGACTATTTACCAGTACAAGAGTTTTCTAATAAATGGAATATAAGTAAGAGAAGAATACAGATTTTGTGTAAAGAAGGACGAATAGAAGGAGCAAAGATGATTGGTAATATGTGGGTAATTCCTGCAGATGCAAAAAGACCGAATGATGCTAGAACAAAATCACCAATAAAGTCTAATACAGAGAGTGTGTCTGAAGTACGCCGGGAATTAAAAAAAGTACTTAAGAAATTGTATAACATTACGGAGAGACTTTATATAAATGAGGATGACAAAAAGAGTGTGGTTTTGGCTACAATAGCTTATTCATTGTTCGAATTTTATTTGGGTGATAAAGAAACAGATGAAATGTATAAAATAATTTATAAAGATATTTCTGGGAAAGAGAAAGAAATTTCTTTAGATTTTTCATTAAAGGAAATTGTAGCTGAATTTATAGAGAAATTCTGTGATGCTCCAGATATTAATAATATTCTATCTTGGGCGTATCAATATACTAATAAAATTATTGATGGGAATATATATAGTCAAACTCAATTTTTTACTGAAAAATACATGATAGATTACCTTGTTGGAAATGTTGTCGATTATGAAAGGACTAAAAAGATTGTTGATCCATGTGCAGGTGGTGGAAATTTCTTAGTGGAATGTTTAGATTATTTGTGTGACTGTTTAGGCGAAAAAATAAATGTTGATGAAATTATTTTAAATACAAGTAGATTGTACGGATATGATATTGATAAGTCAATTGCCAGAATAGCAATTGTGAATATTAGATTAAGAGCAATATCTATAATGAAACGAGCTAATATCGATGTTACAAATGAATTATGGGAGCAGATTTGTCCTAATATCTTTGTTACAAAAAGTGAAGATACGATTTGTGGTTCCCTAGCAAAAGATAATCGTGTTGTGGTTAATCTTGTAAATGGAAATGAGTTGGGGATGGATGATGCACTTTCAAATGCAGATGCAATAATAACTAATCCACCATTTGCAACCATAAAGGGAATGCGTCAAGAAGAAAAAGAATTTTTGAAAAAAAATTATCCTGATGCAAACTGTGATACATGCGTTTCGTTTATGGTAGCAATACACAATCTGTTGAAACCAACCGGTGTATGTGGAATAGTATCTCAAAATTCATGGATGCATTTGAAGTCATTTAAAGAAATAAGAAATTATTTCTCAACGCAATACAATATTCAAAAAATAGCGAATCTAGGTTCTGGTGCTTTTTTTGACCTTAGTGGAGAAAAGTCAAATGTTTCTCTTATTGTATTTTCGAATAAATATAGGTCAGATAATAAAGTTGAAATACTAAATTTATCTTCATTTTTATTAAAAGAAAAAATTGATAAGCTAATTAGTAATGAAGGTAGATTGTATATTGGGCAAGATATGTTAGATGGACCGAATGGTTACGATTTTTCTGGTAAAGGAACCTTAAATGTAATGGGAGCAAATAAGCAACCGTATCGGAATGTTGCAGTTCCAATGCAAGGAACATCGACAGGTAATGCTAAAGAACTTGTGGGTTATTTTTGGGAACATTTTGGTGAAACAGATTGGGTTGCTGTAAGTAATGGGGGCGGTTACTGCAGATGGCAGGGATTAAATGATAGTGTAGTCAAATGGGGAAAGGAAGGCGAGTACATTAAGTCTCAAAAGGGGTCTGCGTTACGAAATGTAAAATATTTTGGTGATACTCAAATGGTATTTAGTGATACAGGAACAGCAGGGTTAAATGTTAGAGTTTTGCTGGATAATCAGATTTTTATTGCGTCTGGTCCGGGAATTAGAGTTGTTAAAGGAAACGAATATGCACATTTAGCTTTCTTGAATTCAAGAATAGCGGCATATTATGTGAGAATGATGTCTCCAAAACTTACAATAGCGGCCGGATATATTGGACAAATTCCTGTTAATGATAATATTTATTCTTCAGTTGTTCTTGAAAAAGAAGCACGATTATGTATTGAGCTAAAAAGGAAAATGTTATCGACAAGACCTAATAATATAGAGTATGAGTCCACATATATACAAAATATTAGTGGTAACTTGCTTAATGATGCTTGGCGAATGTTTAATGATGATCTGATAAATGAACTTCTAAAATTAGAAGTTGAAAGTAAAATAGACCAATTCATTTTTAAGGAGTATGGGCTTTCTGAAGAGGAAGAAAAGCATCTTCAAGATAGTGTTGGTGAATGTGCATATTTGATTGATAGAACGCAGGAAATAGATATCGATAAACTTGATAAATATCTAGAAAAACTAATAGATGCGGCTTGCTGCTTAAAGAGAACAAGAGCATCAAAAAATTCATTAGGAAGCGATGGAGTCCTTGAATATGTTGCTAAAGATTTAGGAGTTAATCCGGAAGTGGTTGTAAAAAAAATACAGGAAAAGCCGTTTGAAATGAAAAGAGTATTAAATAAATATATGGATATGATTTTGCATAATATGGTTTTATATAAACTGGATTATAACACAGATAATGGTGTGCTAATTTCTGAATGTGCAATAACTGAATTGGTATCTGATTTGATGGATAGGTTTGGGAAAGACTTTGATTATAGTAAATGGATACAGGAATCGTTTAATAAAGTACACAGTGAGATATTTAAAGGTGTTCCTTATCTACAATATGAAAATGGGGTGATTCATAAGTATGACAGCAAAGTTGCATAATTTGGTTGCTAAATATATGAATAAAACAATTGATATAGAAGAATGGGAAGATATTAGAAAAAAATATTTTGAATATTCATATTTAGCATTTATGACTCTTTGCGCACATGAGATTAAATCTGATTGTGCTGCAAATGAAATAGAAAATATTATTGGAATGAATGATATTATTGAAGAATCAATATTGTGCTATGTCTTGAAAATACCGGGTTCGTATGAATTTATTTCTGAGGTATTATCTATTATCAATGATTATGACGCATTTGATATAAACTGCTTATACCAAAGTTATATAGCAACAGATTTTTCTATTATGGATGGTGAAGTGAAATTCGAGGGTGGAAAGAACAATAGAGATATATTGGGTTCATACTATACTCAAGAAGAATTTGCATATGAGATTACTCAAAAAGCAATTGAGGAATATCTTGAAAATAATATTAGAGAAGAAGTAAATGAGTTAAAGATAGCTGATTATTCTTGTGGTGGTGGAGCATTTTTGGTTGCAGCATGTCGAATATGCAGACAAAAAGGGATAAGTGCAGATATTTACGGATATGATGTAGATCCGATTGCAATAATGATAACTAGACACAGATTGCGTTTTGAAGAAAGTTCGGGATATAAAATTTTATTAGGAAATCCATTATTGATTACAAAAAATGATATAGAGCCATTAGAAAAATTTAAGAGGGCAGAGGTAGGAAGATTTTATTCATTGGAAATGGGTGTTGTATCACACGACAATGTAATGATTGCCCTTGGAAATCCACCTTGGGAAAAGATTAGATTTGAAGAAAAGAAGTTTTTAATGCATTATGTAGAAAATCAAGAAATTGGATCAAAAGCAGGGCGAGAAAAATATATTCAGAACATTTCAGAAACGAATAAGTTTTTTTATAATTGTTTTATTGATGATTACGAAAAGGCAAAGCGATTAATAAAAAAAGAGGAATGCTTTTGCGAATCAAGCTGTGGTGAGTTAAATACATATGCGATTTTTACAGAATTATGTCGAAATGTGGTTTGCAACAGCGGTATTATTGGATTGATAGTCAAATCGTCACTTCTCAAGATGCCCGTGTACAGTGCTTTTTTTAGGGATATGACAAAAAATAAAGATTTGTATGAAGTATACATGTTTACAAATCGGAATAAGATTTTCAATATTGATTCTCGTGAAGAATTTTCAGTCATTTTCTTGAAAAAGAACAATACAAAAAATCTTAGCATAGCATTAAATATTGAACGATATGAAAAATTTGTTGATAGAGAAAAAATAGAATTGTCATATGATTTATTGAATAAACTTAATCCTGAAACGGGAATGATTCCAAATATATGTCATAACGAAGAATTAGAATTTCTAGTTAGCATTTATGAAAAATATGATACATTCGGAATGCGTTATCCAGAATGTAAATTTGGTAGACTGGTTCATTTGACAAATCATTCGGAGAGTATAATTAAACAGAATGATAATGGCTATATTCCTATATATGAGGGAAAGTTTATTGAGCTATATACCGCTAAATATGCTACATTTTCAGGGATGAATGAAAGCGATAAGTATAAAAACAAAGCTTCAGCTAAAATGATTTGTGACATAGAGGGCAAAGAGTATCCAGAATCTCGTTATTTTATAAAAGAAGAAGTTTGGAATAATTTATCTAGAAATTTTAATGATGAAGGTGTGATTGCTTGGAGAAGTTTGACATCAGCTACCAATAGAAGAACAATGCTTGCAACTGTTCTTCCGTTGATTCCAACATGTCAGTCTATTCAAATTTTGCAATTGCCTAAGAAGGAAATGCTACACATACTAGCATTATTTAATTCAGTAGTATTTGATTATATTGTAAGATTAAAAATGGCGGGGCTTGATTTGACGCAGACAATAATTAAACAGATTCCTATTCCGGGTACAAAATCATTTGAAAAAGAGTTGGTCTATATGGGAGAAAAAGCAACAATTGAAAAGCATATTAATTCTCGAATAAGAATGTTATATGCAAGCGACCAAAGACTGGATAACTTTTTTGCGGATGTGAGTATTTATCCGATAAAGAGAAAAATTACTAGAAAACAAATAATTGCAGAAATAGATAGATTAGTAGCACTTTTGTATGGATTAAATGAAGAAAGATTTAAGAATATATTGCATACTTTTAGTAAGTACTATTCAGAAAAGGAAGTTGAAGCTTTTTTTAAAGCATCAACCTCCTTGGGATAAACTTAGAGCATGCCATATGCTTTTGAAGTAGCACCACTACCATTACGTGCCCATACACGGCTAAGGGATTTTACACGATCAAGTTCGCTTTCATCTAAAAGAGAGAGAACATAATAATCGGTGTTGATTTTTTCGAATACAAGTATTTTATGAACGAAATCACCTCGATTTCCGTATTTTGATAATTCTTCAGAATCATCATTTGGAGCACCTTTTAATTGGATTCTCCAACTTCCGTTATCTGGAGCAAATTTGATTGTTGATGGATAATAATCCTTTCCGAGATAGTTGATGGTGATATTTTTTTGTCTTGAAGTATCTTCTGGGTCAATATCAAAGAATTTTATACCACCATACATTCGTGCTGGATCAGAATATTCATAAGGAGTTCCTTTGACAGAACCGGATTCTATCTGTCCAAGTTTTGATAAATCTAGGATATTTCTTGACCCCCCTGTTGATTTTCGCATTTCAAACCAAAATTGTTCATTGGTAAAAGCAGGTACATTTTCAGTGGTGGGAGTAATTATGTAGTCGATATCAGGAGTAGATGATTTATTAAGCGGCTTATGAGGTTTTTGAGTGGTTATTATTGTTGGAATAGTAACCTTCTCAGATCCGAATAAGCTGTTTTTCTTTTGCCTTTTCTTCTGGGATACTCTTTTGCTGATATTCTCAATTTTCTGAGATACTTCTTTGGATATATAATTTGCCTCTAATAATGTGTTAATGTCATCAATGGAATTTATTTTGGTAGAGCACGAATAGTCTGTATCAGAATATTTTTCTATTATTGAATAAATGTTTTCTAACTCGTTTTTTCCAGTCGATGAATCATATGATTGGATTGAACAACTTTCAAAGTTGGTCCAAAGACCGCCACCAGTCAGGTTGTTTGAACCAATAGCACACCAAGCGGTAGACGAGTCTTCCAATAAATAAATCTTGCTATGGTATGTTGTTGAAAAGTTTTCAGAATGAATAACGTACAGTTCATTGCATAGTGAAAATAGATTAAGCAATGCTTCATACGAAGTTCCATCTAGATCTATACCGATAAATGCTTTGACGTATCCCCCACTTGACTTGAAGTTCTCAATAGATTCTTTTAATCTTAAAACTCCGCTATTCTTTGCAAATGCAGAGAAAATAGTAAAATTTGTATAACCGTTTTTTAACTCCGAAATTAGAATGTCACCGAGTTGACCTTGGAAAGGTTGATTGATAATAGACATAATATCTTCCTCCTTAAAAACACAACTACAAAAATTATATCACACAGTAATTAAATTTTATATATTTTTTTGCTTGCTATTATGTGCCTTCAGAGTGATATATGTACATACCAAAAAATCATAAGGAGGTACAAAACATGGTACTACATTTCAATGTAACAAAGGACAAACGAAAGGCTATGGTTCAGGCAATCGAGAAGGAAATCGGGGGCAAGGCAAAATACCTCGGAGTTCCTTCCTGCGCCTACGAAATTGGGAACTTTACGGTAGGAAAGAATGGCGAATTGGAATTCGGAGATTTCGATGACCTTGATGAGGTCGCACCGATTGTTGATGCCTGCGTTTTGGCAACAGGGGTCAGCCCGGCAGAATGGGACAGCAACGAAGTGGGGGCAGAACAACCCGACTGTGAGCCAAATAAAGGGGCAGAAACGGGCGAGAGCCTTGGACTTACGGTTTCCATACCACTTGAAAAGGTAGAAGTAGGCAACCTTGCAAGCATTCTGGACGCAAAAGGAGATTTGATAAAAAAGGCACTTGGTATTCCAAACCTAAGATTTACTACAGACGAAGAAAATATTTCCTTCCCTTGGTTTGAAGAGGTAAAGCCGAATGAGGCACTTGCCTACACTAAATTCATATCAGCCATTTGCGAGATGAGTAAAAAGCAGAAGAGAGTGACTGCAAAGCCAAAAGAAAATGAGAATGAGAAATACGCATTCAGATGTTTCCTTTTAAGGCTTGGGTTCATCGGTGATGAATTCAAGGCAGACAGAAAAATCCTTCTTTCAAAACTGGATGGCTCGGCTGCATTTAAGGCAGGAGCGAAGAAAGGGGGCGAGCAGTAATGTTTTTTCCACCGAGAGATATTGTAAATAAGGTAAAGGAACAGTATCCGGCGGGTTCAAGGGTAGAACTCATTTCCATGAATGACCCATACAGAGACATACCAAGTGGCACGAAAGGAACTGTTACGGAGGTGGATGACACAGGTACAATCCATGTACATTGGGATAACGGATGCTGCCTTGGGGTTGTCTATGGAGAGGACTCCTGCAGAAAACTGCATACCGTGAAAGTCATCTGCTATAACGATGAGGAAGTATGGGACAGCCGGGAGGAGGCTTTGGAATTTTATATGAAAGCAATGGCAGGATCAGAAGGAAGTGAGCAGGAACGTTATGCCAAGGTTGTGGCGGAACTTGCGATGGGAAAGGCTGTCTGCACGGATGGGGAAGAGTAGAAAACCGCTGGAAAGATACACAATAAAAGGTGTGTATCTTTGTCCAGTAGTGGTATTCCAATTTATGTGCTTTAGAGTGATATATGTACACAACGAAAAACGAATACTTTTCAGGAGGTACATAGAATGAACGAGAAAATCACAAACCAGATTGCAGAAATGAAAAAGCAGACCATCGGAGTTGAGGTCGAAATGAATAACATCACAAGGGAAAAGGCAGCGAGAATTGCGGCAAAGTTCTTCGGAACAGGCAGATATGAAAACACAGCCGGAAGAAACGGATATTACACTTGGTCAGCTTGGGACGAGCAGGGAAGAGAATGGAAATTCCAAAGGGATGTAAGCATTGCCGGATGCGACAGCGAAAAATGCGAACTGGTAACACCAATCCTTACCTACGCAGACATGGAAACCTTGCAGGAGTTAATCAGACAGCTTCGACACGCAGGAGCAAAGAGTGATGCAACAAGAGGATGCGGGGTACACATCCACATCGGAGCGAAAGGGCATACACCACAGACCATGAGTATAAAATGTCAAGACCAAATGCGCAAAAAATATTATATTAAAATGTACAATTAGTCTGTTTGCTTTAAATGATCCTTCAGTCTGTAGGACTTTCCTG
>CADACD010000063.1 GCA_902786365.1 uncultured Lachnospiraceae bacterium
TTTAATATCATTATGAGTTCCTCCTTGTAACTCATATATCATAACATCTGTACATTCTTATTTAATATTTATTGTACATATTTAAGTATAACTTTATACATCAAGCGTGATACGAAAAAGCGTAAGAAGCTCATGGAGGAGAACGCTCGTCTGAGCGATGCGGATATTGCAGAGCTTGCAGGCAGCGGTCGCTCGTCCGAGGACAGCGATGACATTGCGTTCTACGATAAGCAGGACAGCGATGAGGACTAAAATGCCTGAACGGTCAAAGGCATTTTCCCCGTAACCGACGGGACGATTTTTATGGATACAGACAGCAGGAAGTGCGAAAATGGAACGAGCTGTCGGAAAGGATAGTGTAGAACGAACAAGAACACATCTGTCGCAGAGAGAGAAAAGGCAGATAAGGTTATTCCTGTTTGCTTTGTCACATAGAGTGCTGCATCTGCACGTTTATATAAATCTTCAGAATAACCTTTTGTTGAAAATGCCACACCTGCACTGACACTCATTTTAGGCAGATTATTCTGAGGATTCTGAAGTTCAGTATTTATCAATTGTACCTTTTTTTGAATAAATGTAAATTGATTCTCTAACATCCTTGGTAATAGGACAACGAACTCGTCGACACCTAGACGTATAACAGAATTACCTGTGCCAAACTGTTTCTTTAGCTTATTGGCAATCTCCTGTAAAGCCTTATCTCCAACCCCATGACCATATGTGAGGGCACTGAAAAACATAGCCTTTTTATCTCAAATTTATAGAAACAAAAAAAATCCATCAGTGCCAATATTGTTCTGATGGATTTTTGTTTGCTTTTTGTAAAAAGTTTCCATTTCCTATAAGATTTTTCTTATTTTTCATTGAGTAGTTTCACAATTCTTTTAAGATTTACCGCAAAGATAGTTAATGCCCCTTGCATTTGCATACCAATAAGACCTGATGATGACGCTACGCCATAACCATGTCGTTGTTTTAGTTCGCTATTCTTAGCTTCTATTTTATACCGCTCTTTCATTTTTTCTTTGAAATGTTCGGTTTCCTGAAATTTAGCCTGTTCACTATGGGTATCACAGATTATTGTTTCAGAGTAGGTTTTCTTTTTTGCCCCGTCTTTGTAACAACCATTCCGATAAGGACAACATTTACATTTTTCAACATCAAAAAAATAAACCTTGCGTGGATTCTTATTTTTTTTGTCTTTTTTTCGTTTGTCGTGATATTTATGTATGGCTAAATGTCCAGCTTTACATTGGTACATTCCGGCATCTTTATTAAATACAAAATCGTCTTCTTTTGTTCGATTTCCTTGCGTAATGATTGAATTTAATCTTGCTATTAGTTCATAATCATTTTCTTTTGCGGTCTCAATATTTTTCTTGTCAGAATAAGCTTTATCACCAATGACAGCATCAACCTGCATTCCTGCCTCTCTGCTTTTTTGAACTAATTGGGGCAACTCGTTACCATCTGGTTTTTCTCCGCTGGTTACTGTGGCAGCTGTGATAATACGTTCTTCTGTCATTGCGATATGCGTTTTATATCCAAAGAAAGAAGTATCCGCTGTTTTGTGACCAACTTTTGCATCTTCATCTTTTGAAGCTTCTAAATGTTCCACATCATCATTAACAAGTTCTTCTAATAGGTTTAATTTTTTCTTCACTTTAGGATAAGTACATATTTCTTCGTTTCCCTTTATGACATCAATAAGATTTTTGCAATATTCTAATTCTTTTTCTAAAGAATTTTCTGTATTTTTAGCAGGAAATTTTTCTTTTATTGTTTCATCAATTTCATAAATGGTGCGTCTCAATTTTCTTGATTGTTCTTGAAGCATCTGACATGGCGTTTTTTGATCATATCTTGATTTTGTATGAGTGGCATCCACAATAATAGATTTTGATTTAATAATGCCTTTATCTACTGCAATCTGAACAGTTTTTGAAATTAACATATCTAAAAGGTTCATATCTTTTAATCTTATTTTGCGAAATTTTGTCAACGAACTAGGATTTATAACTTCTTCTTCAGGAGCCATATCCAAAAAGTATTTAAATGACATATCATACTTAGAACGCTCTATTACATCAACATCTGGTAAATTGAAAATAACTTTCAATAAAAGATATTTGAACATACGAATTGGAGGTATTGCATTGCGACCATTATCCAAACAATATTTATCGAGTAATTCTTCATAAACAAAGCTGAAATCCACTAACTCTTTTATCTGTCTCAGAAGATTATCCTTAGGAATTACTAACTCATATATATCCATATATGGACTTAATATTAGTTTTTGTTGCTGATTTATCATAAAAACACCACCTATATTTGATACTAGAATTATACCAAATATAAGCGGTGTTTACCACTTTTTCAGTGCCCTCCCATATGTATCATTTACTGCCTTGAATTTATCAATATCCAAAATCATAAATTCCAATGCTTCTTCAGATTTAGTTAATTCCTGTGTCTGATTTTCAAATGCGTATCTATTTAATGCTCCTGTAAGCGAATCATGTTCAGCTACATATACTTTTGCTATATGCTCCTTCTGATACTCCGTTGACTGAAAGTACATCAGATATCCAAGAAGAGAAAAAACCATGGCTGTTCTGCTCAGACCTACTCCCATATTTTCCATTTCACAAATCATCGCAATAATTACAATACCAACACAAGCAATGCCTAATGACATCTTGATTCCAATATATTTCTGTTTTTTTCCAATAAGTCCAGTAACTATGATTGCAAGATAGAAAGCTAATATATAATAAAACCACATACCTAAAGGCCCTCTGCCCCACCTGTTTTCTTCATTGAACGAGTATGCAATTCCAGAGAAAAATGCCGAAAAAGCCAAAAATGTGTTAAAAATAAGAACATATCCTACTCTACGATAACTCTTATCCCTCAGATCCCTATCCACTGTCAGTCCCAGAATAATGTATAAAATAGCTGGACGAACAGTGTAGCCGATTGCTGACCAAAAAATACGCCACCTGATAAAAGTAGTATTCGGTGCTGCAAGTGATAATTCTATGTTAGTTGCTATCAATTCAGTAATACATGCTGCAACTGCAGACCAAAAGAAAAATTTATGTTTTCTGGAAAGATTTTTATCTCCAATCAGAAAGAATATGGTAAAAAACATTCCAATTGCTGGAGCAAAATTTGTTTGAATTAATTCACGCAAAACCAACACTTCCTCCCAACCCAATATAATCTGTCTACAATTATAACATTCTATGTTTTAATAGTCACTAGCATTTAATGGCTATTTTAGAAAGAGAGGCATTTATTTTATGAAATACAGTTATGGATAAATCTCTCATGAATTCTATTGTCCCCTGTCATTTCAGGATGAAAAGCAAGACCAATCTGTTTTCCATATTCCACACCAACAATATTATTGTCTACACTTGCAAGTACTCGAACTTTGGAACCAACTTTAGTAATATAAGGTGCACGTATAAATACTAATGGAAAGTCTGCTATATCTCCAACATTGGAATTCGTTAAAAAACTGCCAAGTTGTCGACCGTAAGCATTTCGTTTTACAGTAACGGGAAGTGTCCTTAAATGAACTGTGCTGTCATTCTCGATATTTTGCGCGAGAAGGATTAACCCAGCACAGGTTGCCAGTACTGGTAGTCCATTTTCAATAGATGATTTTATTTCTTCATGCAAACCTAGTTTTTTGATAAGTTTTCCCTGTACAGTACTTTCTCCTCCAGGCAAAATCAATCCATCAATACCTGTAAAATCTTTTTTTTGACGTATTTCAACATAGTCCACGCCAAGCTTTTCCAGAATTTTTTCATGCTCAATAAAAAGCACCTTGAACCGCAAGTATTCCTATGCGCATTTATTTTCCCCTTTCTTCCATAATGATTTTAATTTCAGAAGGATTAATTCCAACCATTGCCTCCCCAAGATTCTGGGATAACTCTGCAATCAGTTTTGCATCTGTGTAATTAGTTACCGCTTGAACTATTGCACTAGCCCTCTTTGCCGGATTTCCTGATTTAAAAATTCCACTTCCAACGAATACACCCTCAGCGCCAAGCTGCATCATCAAAGCTGCATCTGCCGGTGTTGCAACTCCTCCTGCTGCAAAATTAACTACAGGAAGTTTTCCATGTTCATGAACATATAAAAGAAGTTCATATGGAACCTGAAGCTGTTTTGCCTTCTCAAAAAGTTCATCAGTACTTAAAGAGACAACATTTCGAATCTCAGAATTCATTTTCCTAATGTGTCGAACTGCCTGCACAACATCTCCAGTACCAGGCTCACCTTTTGTCCTTATCATAGAAGCACCTTCCTGAATACGTCTAAGTGCCTCACCCAAATCTCTGGCACCGCAGACAAATGGGACTTTGAATTTTGTCTTATCAATATGATAGACATCATCAGCAGGAGATAATACCTCTGATTCATCTATATAATCGATTTCAATTGCCTCAAGAATCTGGGCCTCTACAAAATGACCTATACGACATTTTGCCATAACTGGAATACTGACTGCCTCCTGTATTCCCTTTATCATTTTAGGGTCACTCATTCTCGAAACACCTCCCGCTGCACGTATATCTGCGGGTATTCTTTCTAATGCCATTACTGCACATGCTCCTGCTTCTTCTGCAATTCTTGCCTGTTCAGGTGTTGTGACGTCCATAATAACTCCACCCTTTAACATCTGTGCCAATCCTTTATTTAAATCATATTGTGTTGTACTCATAAACACATTCCTCCTTGTTTTTTTATTGTAATGATAATATAATAAATCTGGATAGATAAAAATATTCAAAATGGTATTATTTTATATGCCAGATTAGGAGGTATACTATTTGCTTACATATGATTTTCATAATATAAATGGGCCAATATATCTATATTTATATAACTGTATTAAAAAGGACATTATTTCTGGAAAATTAAAGTCTGGAGAAAAACTACCGTCAAAAAGAAGCTTTGCAAAAAATAATGGTATTAGTACCATTACGATTCAAAATGCTTATGACCAGTTGGTAAGTGAGGGTTATGTGTTCACACTTCCCAAAAGAGGATATTATGTTTCAGAGATTATCAATTCGATGAATACTGTTTCAAAAAGTAATATTTCCTATGATATTCATGTTCCAAGCGAGAAAAATGAATTTATTTATGATCTCTCCTACAATGGGACTGATCCCGAAAATTTTCCTTTTTCAGTATGGGCCAAGGTTACAAGGGATGTTATGTCTAACAGAAAAAATGATTTAATGAAAAGTGCCCCTTCAGGTGGCATCAGAGAACTTCGTGAATCTATTGCGAACCATTTGTCCTCCTTTCGAGGAATGATTGTAGATCCTGATCAGATAATTATAGGTGCTGGTACCGAATACTTATACGGAATCATTACGCAATTATTGGGTAAAAATAAAAAATATGTGATAGAGAATCCCGGTTACAAAAAACTTATGAAAATATATAAACACAGTGAAATCGACTGTGGATTTGCAGCAATGGATAATAATGGAATTATGATATCTGAATTAGACAGGACAAAGGCTGAAGTGGCTCACATATGCCCTAACCACCATTTTCCAACTGGTATTACAATGCCTGCAAGCAGGAGATATGAAATTCTAGCATGGGCAAATCAAGATAATAAACGATATATTATTGAAGATGATTATGATAGTGAATTTCGCTCAGAAGGTAAACCTATACCAACACTGTTCTCTATTGATGGATGTGAGAAAGTAATTTATATTAATACTTTTTCAAAGTCCCTAACTCCAACGATACGTATTAGTTATATGGTTCTGCCAGCTCATTTGGCAAATAAATTCTATGAAACGATGTCCTTCTATTCGTGTACAGTTTCTAATTTTGAACAATATACGTTAGCTCAATTTATAAATCAGGGCTATTTTGAAAAACATATTAATCGCATGCGCCTCTTTTATATGCGCCAGAGAAAAAATGTAATTCAAGAGATAGAAAATAGTAAAATTGGTAATATTTTCACAATTATTGAAAATGATTCAGGACTTCATTTTATTCTGAAAGTAAAAGAAGGCATCGGGTCTGAAAATTTTCATAATCTATTAAGGGAAAACGGCATTCATATTAACTCACTGTCGGACTATTATTTTAGTGGAGGTGATGATGCAAAGGATATGTATATTATCAATTACTCAATGATAAGCAAAAATAAGATGAGAGAAATATTAGATATAATGGAGAATATTATCAAATTGTAATCAGATTTCAAACTAAAAATCCCCCTGAAAAGCCATCAAATAAAGACTTTACAGGGGGATGTGTAATCATATATGGTACTACTAACTTATATCTCATCGTCCACAAACTCAAATAAATCTTCTACAGTTGCATTAAAAACCTTAGCTATATCCATTGCAAACATCGTTTTTTCTTAGTCAACATTAAATATTATTTATCATAATAGACCCGGTCTACTATACTAGTAACACTGATATTTTTTCCATCATCTCCATTAATTTATTAATCTGAATTGGTTTTGAAATATGTCCATTCATGCCAGCTGCAATTGCCTTTTCTTCATCTTCTTTGAATGAATTTGCCGTCACAGCAATAATCGGTATATTTGCTTTTTCAGGATCTGGCAGTGCACGTATCCTTTTTGCACATGTATATCCATCCATTTTTGGCATTTGAATGTCCATCAACACCATATTATACGTATCTTTTGGGGATTTCAATATTTTGTCTATGCACACTATACCATCTTCAGCACGGTCTACAATAAATCCTGCAACACTAAGAAGTTCACTGGCTATTTCTGCATTTAAATCATTGTCCTCTACGAGAAGTAGATGTTTTCCTCTAAATTCCGTTGGATAATCGGTATTTGCAGTATTTTCTGACGGGGCTTTTCCAATTCGATGTGGTAATCTAACAGTGATTCGAGTACCAGTCCCAACCTTGCTCTGTATTTCAATTGTTCCCCCAGCATATCAATCAGACGCTTTGTAATCGCAAGACCTAAACCAGTGCCTTCCACATGACTTTCCGTTGTATTACGCTCTCGTGCAAATATATCAAATGCATGTTTCTGAAATTCCTCAGACATTCCTATACCATTATCCTCCACAACAGTCTCAATGATGCAGCTTTCTTTATTATCCGAAGGAAGTTCTCTTGTAATCATGCTTACAATTCCTCGTATAATAAGTGTATAGCCAGTAGAAATGATGGTTATGCACTTATCCTTTCTATAATGTCAAGCCCTAAATCATTGATTTTTTAGGCTTTTCTTTAAATATTTACCTCTCAAAACAGAGCCAAAAGTATATGACAGTCATTGTATCTTGTACTGAATAGTTAAAAAAGGGTGCAGTTTATAGAGCGTCTCATTATCCTGCTTTATAAAGGCTATAAATCCTCTGTTTAACTATGATGGTGAACCTTCCGTGTCTAATGGTATCATGTACCAACTTCCTTCGTCCCACCTGTTCATACACTGAGTGCCTGCTAAGCTTTCTAACAGGGTCATGCCCTACGGAGTGTACTACTGCAAGCTACAGCTCTTTTTTGTATTTTGATTTTACTGACCCGTTCATTACACAGGGTACGGTTATTCCGTGGACGCTTCTCCCTGTTTCATTGTCCGCTGGTCATTGTGTTGATTCAGTTGACCACTCAACGCCATCGTTTTCGGGTTTCTATCCAGAACCCTGCCCGATCTCGGAATCATCCGGAATCCGGCAAGGCTCTGGATATGATCATTTTTCGACTTTCTTATGCTGCAATCATTTCCTGATTTTTTTGTCGTTTAATGTCCATCAGCATCTTTTTCGGATCATAAACTGTTCCTTTCTTAAGAATCGTATAGATGATTCTCAGAAGTTTGCAGGCAATCACTACCAGCGACTGCATCTTCTTAAGCGGATTGTTCATCCTTGTCGTGTAGTATATGTGAAGTTCCTTAAATTCCTCCGCATGTGCCACCACAGACTTTGCCGCCTGGAATAACCAGTATCTAAGTCGTTTGCGTCCTCTGTGTATAAAACGGAACAAAATGAATTGGAATTATCAGTAGATGCTTTAGAAAAGACTTTTAATGACTATCAGGAGAATGCTGATAATGTAGATAAGTTTATTGAAC
>CADACD010000064.1 GCA_902786365.1 uncultured Lachnospiraceae bacterium
GAGATGGGACTCGGAAAGTTGTTAAATACAAGGTACTTGGAAGATCTACATTAGGTCTCCAAAACCTTTGGCGGGAGTTCGATTCTCTCATCCCCTGCTCAAACAATCACATATGAACCCGTAATAATGTGGTTTTCTCATGTGTTTGTTGTGAACGTGAAAATACCTGAGTGATCGTAAGATTGCTCAGGTATTTTTTTGCCTTTTCTGTTGTGTAGCTCTGCCACGTAGTCGCCACCGTTTTTGTATGGATCTATGAGGGGGGCACAAGGCCCCCGGATACTTAGGATTTACTGATACGGAAGCAGACCGGCGCCGCAATGTAGGTATAAGCCGCTGAGGTGCTGTTGGCATGCCCGCCGCCGCTGACAATCGCAAAATACGTAGAACCGCCGGAGTCGTCTGAAAGCAACCACCAGCCATTAGGCTCTCCATCTTCTACAGTACAGCGCACTCTATTACGCCAATCTTTGTAAAATTCCATCTGCTCATATACGCCCACGTCCCCATAACAACGATCTTTTTCAAACACCTCTGATGCTGACGGACAAAATAGCATACATTCTTTTTCTCTCAATTCGCCGTTGCCTTTTTCAAGGTATTTACGCGTCATAGGTATGATGCATTTCTGCAACGCCTCAGGTAATAGCTTGAATAGTTCAGTATAATAATCGTCAAGCTCTGTATGAGGCATACACTTTAACAGCTCTTTCATTTCAAAACGGATAGAGCTGTCGTCGCTGTCTGTTACCTCAAAAGTGACGTCTGTACCATCATTTAGATTAAACTTAATATCGTCGCCCATGTGCATATCTAATTTGCCTGACTTGATATTTGCCAATACTTGCTCCAGCGTTGTATCGGTCTTAGAGACAAGAGACAGCGCGCACTCCGTTGTATCGGTGCTAGTTGTTGTTACTCGATCCTCGCTTAGTGATACTGTAGGGCGTGAGATCTGAGACACCTCTTTAGATGCATTAGTGAGCATAGGCAACGCCTGAATAAAAGCAGCTCTCTCAGCCTCAACGCTTGGCGCATAACCTGAGCACTCAAAAGCAATACCATTTCCTACGATTCTTTCCTCAATGAATAAATTTGACATTTTCTTTTCCTCCTAAATTTTAGGGATAGTTAATAATATGTATGCATCTGGGGGAACTTCTATATACACAGGGTTAAATAGTGCGGTAGAAATGTTGTCAAATGATGATGCAAGTGGATATGATATGGTTATTGTGTTTACAGATGGATATGATTCATCTTATACTACATATGAAGCAAATTATAAAAGTATTGTAGATAAAGCAGTTGAAAATGATATTTGTATATATGCAATTGGAATTGGTCAAGTAGATACAGGAATACTTACAAATGTAGCTGAAACAACAGGCGGTAACTATTATCATGCATCAGTAGTTTCAGAACTTGAAGAAAAAATTAACGAAGTAAAGGAAGAAGCTAAAGAACTGACGGATGATTCAAATGGTGATGGTATTACTGACTATCATACAAAAATGATATGTAACGGTTCGTTAAGATATTCAACAGGTGCAGCTGTAATCGGTTTTGCTGGCAATTATGAAAAAGTTCAGGAGAATGCAGATTATGATGGCGATGGACTAGTGAATGGTGATGAAATAACTATTGGTTCAACTTCTGGTGGAAGACCTTGTGTTGTAATGATGTCTAATCCTATAGAAAAAGATACTGATAAGGATGGATATAATGACAAAGAAGAAAGAAAAAATGGAACAAATGTGTTTTATCCAGATATTAACAAACATGATGTAGATGCTTTGTTTAATGATTATTATCTTGCATCTGTATTCGCTGATGATTATGAGGATAGTTATGGAACAAAATTTATACTTCAGGCAGGAAATTTGATTACAAATTTCAAATATTCATATGTAAATGATTATCGTAAAGCGTTGATATTGTATATTCAGCAATATACAGGCGCAACTTATCAAGATAAGCTTACAAGTGCTATAAAAGAAACATATGATTCTTCATTATTTAGTATGCTTGAAGAAGGAACAAATTATATACTTTCTTTTTCGGATGTTTTAAATCAAACAAAATACTCTGCAGATTATTTTGCAGCAAGGCAGAGTGTAGTAGATTGTTGTAATAAAATTGCATCTTTAAGGCAAACAGTAGCAAGTATTGAGAATTACAGTCAGTTAGTAGGATATGATGATGAATTAGTGCAAACATTTGTAAATATTCAAACACAAATTGTAGAGCAAAAGGAGTTACTTACTAGTGCTAATACCGAATTTGCAAATATTTTAAATGAAATGAAATTAAATGGAAAATTTGCAGAGGCTACAGGAAAGTTAGTGAATAAATTGCCATCACCAGCAGTAAAATTTGTAAATAAAGTGGGTGAAGGAAAAGTAAATACATTTTTAACATATGGATTGATTGCATTAGATACAGGAGTTAGTGTATTAGATTCAGTTTCAATATATGGAGGTTTGGACGCTGGATTTGTTCAATGCGCTGAGCTAGATGAATTTCTGGAATCAATTATTGAAAATAGTGATATAAAGGAAATGAGAGAAGCAGCGTCTGATGTAAAGGAAATGTTAGAAAATGATTCTAAAGCAATGTATTATGGAGCTTTGTCTGTAGTAAAAGATGTCATAAAGGGAGCAGGCACTACAGGAGTTACATGGACATTAACTCATCTTGGACCAATAGGATGGGCTACATATTTGGGCTGGGGGCTTGGAAATCTTGCATCTGGTACAGGGAAAATTGATGAAAAAGCACTAGGTATCATAGCTTGTGGCAATGGAGCAAAGTGTTATTCAGAAAGTATAAAAAAACATTTAAGTAGTGATACAGATAGTTTTTATATGTGTCCAGAAGAGTTAAAGGGACAATTACAACTTTTGGGTCAGCTAAAGATTGTAGGAGAGGATAAATTTTGTGAAACAGCGAAGAGTAGAGGACCTTTTAGAAAGTTTTTTGAATGGATAATATCTGGTGAATCACAAGCAAGTATCAATGCATATGGTAGAGAAAATATTGACTCTATATTCTCTCTATGCGATAATATGGATATATTTGTGGAAAAGAAATTTGAAGGGAACTATTTATATAAATAATATTTAGAAATAAATGAAAGTGAGAAAAAAATGATTGTTGAAATTGGAATGTTAGGGACATTTACATTATTTTACGTTATTTGGTATTTGTCTATAAAAATAAATAGCGTAAAAACGATTGGTATCTGTAAGGAAAACTTTGATCGCTATCATGGAAACAAGGGAATGTTTGAATACGAAATTGATGGAATTAAACACTATAATTGTGAAAAAAAAACACATTTTGGTACATGTAAAATAGATAAAAAATATACTATTTACGTTGATAAGAATAATCACGAAAAATTTGTATCAAGAAAATTTCTTATTAATTTGATGGTTTTTATAATTCTTTTTGGGATTCTTTTCATTTTTTTGTGTTATGCAGAGTTTATACATGGATAGTGAAATAATCATTTATTAAGACTTGTTTACTAACAATTAATTAGTAATTCTTAAAAGTTGGTGCAAAGTGAATATTTCGATGCCATGGAACCATCTGTCCGGTGAGGTTTGAGCCAGTCTGCCGGCTCCCTCTTCCGGAATGGTGGCTTTCTTTTACTGGACAATGGGCTCAATTTGCTCCGGATTATTTACAAAGAAATATTGTGGAAATGACAGTGCGTAGTGCTTTTCCAACGGTGCTAATATGAAGGATGTCCAATATGGAAGACATATGCAAACGGAAAGTCTGTAAGAACACAGTCTGAATTACAATCAGCCTCAATTCAAAAAAACGTGCCATGTAACAACGAAATAAAGAAACAGATGAGTTTAAGACTGTATCTCATTTTCGAAACAGAGTAGAAACTGTTCCTTCTTTGTTGCGACGATTGTTTCGCTGGTACGAGGAAAATTTATAACAGTAGCTTCTGTAAGTGTTAGATCTAAAGCCAAAATCAATACGAAAAAAGTTGAAAATTGCCCATATTTCTGCGATTTTTTCTTGTAGGAGTATGGGCTTTGTGTTCTCCATTTATTTAGGTCTATATAGGCCTAAATAAAGAGAACCTATGTACTATGATTATTGGGTGCAGTTACCAGATGCACGGGGGAAATATATATTTGAAAAGAGGGGCAATACTACATATGTGAAGTAAGCAATGAATAACATACCGTTCTACAAAACTTTAATCTTATGAGATAATAGGTATAACTTGAAGTGTTCCTATACTCTGTCAGTTCTTGACACACCGATTGGATACAATTACTCCGTCTCATGTTGTATTACGGCCATGCAGCACTTCAAAATAAAAATTGGAGTTGAATACAAATGTTGCAAAAACAGATACGGCGTAATGACCATGACTGGATGAAAAAACACCTTTTAACTTTTTTTGCAATATTCGATTGACAAATAAATTGTAAAGGGATATAATTTGAAACATAAAAAAGAACGTATGTTCTTTTTGCGAAAATAGTCTACAAGGGGATGATATTATGTTTTTTGCAAAATTGAGTTCTGATTATAAGAAGTTCGATTCCATTACTACTATAGTATAAGGATGAATTTAAGATGAAAGTATGATAGCGTTCAGATTCTGATTTGCCTTATGTGGGAAAAAGTTCAGACAGCAAGTTAAAGCGAATGGGGATTCATACCATAGGCGATATTGCAAGGCTGATGAAAAGTGATTGAAACGTTATCTTGGTAAAAAAGGAAGTATCTTATGGGCATTTGCTAATGGCTGTGATACTACGGACAAAGGTTGCCAATACCACGAATATTACTAAAGAGACAGCTGATGCCGGATTTAAGCTTTTCAAAGTTTGGTTTCTATAGTATATAGAGAGGATTGATGTTTTCTGATACGACTCTTTCAGCTGTAAATACGAAAGAGGAGCATATGCTTCATCCTCATGGCTATTTGAATCAGTAAGGAGTTGGGTAAAGTGACTGAAAAAAGAAACTGACATAAAAGCAGCAGCTTGTGTATGACAGTATTGTTGATTATCAGATGCGTAACAGGTATGCACCATTCATCAGGGAATTGCGTACATATGTAATCCGGCATCGACATTGACTGTTTATTCACATTTGAAGAAATCAGAAGAGTTAGGATATATCAGAAGGCGGGACGGTGCTACAAGAGCAATCGCCATGGTATAAGAAAGGAGGTAGACATGGAAAGAAGCAAAGTATATATTGATGTGACTGCCAAGTTTTCGAAGGAAGGTGTTTTTACACCGAAGAGCTTCCGATGGACGGACGGCAGTGTTTATGAGATGCAGAGCGTTAAGGATATCCGAAGGGCTGCAAGCCTGAAGGCTGGCAGTGCCGGTACAGGATATGCCTGTATGACAGACAGAAGAGAAAGCTGTCATTATTATGAAGATAGCAATATGTGTTTTTTAGAGGGAAGAGCCGGAGCATGATTACATACAATATTATGTAATCAGTTGGCTTCGAGATCAGCATAAGCAGGGGCATACATGGTATGCGGCGGAACTCCCGGCAGGAAGACTTGCAAAGGTGATTTCCCTTTCCTTTTCAAGTACAAAATGAAACTTGTTGATTTTGTATTGTAAAGGAGCAGACTGAGATGAAAGAAAATGAAGTAATTGAATTTCGCTGCAAAGAATGCGGCAGACACTTTTGGGATTATTTAATCCAGAATGATGATGATTTGGTAGTTGTACAGGCTGTCTGCATGAAATGTGACAGATGTAAGAGAACTTTAGTACTTAAGAAATATACGGAAGGTTATTTGATAAGCCACAGTAAAAAAGGCAGATTCAAAATATAAAATTGAATTATGGCTCACCTGATAAGGGCGGCATATTTCATAAAAAGCTACACAGGGTGTAGTGAAGTATTGTCAGGCACCAGAGACGCAGGGAAAGTTGGGTAAAGCAGTTTACCTGATTTTCTCTGCGTCTTTTTAATTAACATTATGTAAGTAAAATAAACAAATCTGACCACAGAAAAATTCGGTACAAGGGAGGTGAAGCAGAACATGGGAACCCGGGATGAAGTCTTTGACGCAGAAGTCATGGGCGGGCAGTTAAAGAAGCTGCGTAAGTCAACTAAGTTAAGTCAGGAAAAGTTTGCAGAGAGATTAGGCATGAGCAAAGATACCATTTACAATTATGAAAAAGGCAAAACTGCCATTCCTCATGATTTAGTAAAAAGACTTTGCCGGGAGTTCAATGTTTCTGCTGATTATTTCTATTTTGAAAAAGACAAGCCTTTGGTAGGGGATAACACTATAAGCATTGCTGATGAATTTACAAAAGAACTGGAAGAATGCTCTGATTTTGAGAAGAAGCAGCTTATGGAAATGTTGAAAATAATACGAATGAAACCGGCAGCAGTATAAAAATCGTAAAATCTTACGACTAAATATTGGAATTTCGGAAGGACGCTCAGTTTTTGGATGCGTCTTTTTTTTGTACAATTTAACCATGGTTGATGACCGAAGCAAAATCAGGAGGTACAACTTTCCCAAGGTAAGAGCAAATAAATACTGATGCGGCTGAAGGTTCTGAAACCTTGCTGATCTTTGAAAACTGAATAGGACACGGCGATTCCGTTAATCATTTCTCGCCTGACATTTTGTCGGGTGACAATGCCCCGTTTCGTGCGATGACTGACCTCACTTTTATGCTGATTATGAGAAACAGATAATTGTGTGCCTGTGAAGGTTAAGAGCAGAGGGCAGAGCCCGCCGGTTTAGCAGCCGGAGATAATGAGTCTGATAACGCATCCGGATTTTAGCGAAAAGCTGGATAGGCTATGCAAAGACAGCTTGACGATATAGACAAGGCGATAGGTAATCTTGTTAAGGCTATTGAAATGGGAATAATAAACGACGCTACAGTAAGCCGTATGAATGAGCTGGAGGCTCAAAAGGCTGCTATTATAAAAGCGAGAGCCGACAAAGAGCTGGAGCGTGGATTCAAACTCACTAAGGACCATATCTTATTTTTCTTAGAGCAATTTAAGAATATGGACTACTCAGATCGAGAGTGCCAGCGTAGACTTGTAAATGTATTTATCAATTCAATATATTTGTATGATGATGAGTTGAAAGTGGTTTTTAACTTTGGGGGCGACAATAGTACCATAACCCTAAAGGAATTAAGCAAGGCTGAGCACGTTAAAGAGTTCGTATGCTGCGTGCCTAGCCCTGCTATTATAAAAGATGCTGAAACTTGATGGTTTCAGTATTTTTTTTTGTAAAAATATTTTTTTGATATTTGTTCGTAATTTCTGATTATTGTCTACAATACCTTTCTTTAAATTACATCTCATACGTTCGGTTTAGCTACTTAATATCGAAGTATAATTTTATTGCTCCTTTTTTATTATCAAATGAAAACTAATTTTAAAAATGTGCGTGTTAGTACGATAATTAGAAAATTCATTATTGGGTATAAAAATAATGATTAAATGTATTATAAATAATAAATATAATATTCTCAAACTTCGCACTTGAATAAGTGCCTATGCACCTTGAAAATTCAATAATAACTGGCATAAAAATAGCATGAAACCATCTGATTTGGTATAATTGAGT
>CADACD010000065.1 GCA_902786365.1 uncultured Lachnospiraceae bacterium
CGAGTACATATTTCCCGGCAAGGAATCCGTCACAACATCAGAACGCCGTCAATTCAACGCAATGGTTGACCAATTAGATGAAAAAGAGTTTTCCGTAGCTATGGCTACGGTGAACGGGTTAATAGCTGCTAAATCACAGCCAGAGGGTTAATTGCTCTCTGGCTTTTTACTTTTTGAATAAGCCTGTTTATTTTGAGCAATGTTCGTCCCGTTTTTTGAAATGTTTTCTATAATAATCTTTACAACTTTTTCAGGTGCCTTTATTTCATCAACGGTTTTTGTATATATATTAGTAATTTGTTTGTTCACTTTTTCCTCTCCATCAAATGATTATTTCTTTGTGAGGATTCCTTTATCTATTTCATAGACTTCATCGCAAAGGATTGAAATATCCTCTGATGAATGTGATGCAATAATAATAGTTTTTCCTTTTGCTTCTAAGTCAAGTAAATAATTCTGCATATCTTTAACACCATCTTTATCCAAACCATTCATAGGTTCATCAAGGATAAGAATATCAGGGTCTTCCATTATAGCCTGAGCAAGACCAAGACGCTGACGCATCCCGAGAGAATACTTGCCAACGTGTTTTTTACTTTTCGGATCGAGTCCTACTTTGCTTATCGCTTCATAGATTTCTTGTTTGGAAATTTTACCTTTTATATCAGCTAAGAATTTTAAGTTTCTGTATGCACTATAAGCTGGTAAAAATCCCGGAGTTTCAATAATCACGCCTATATTATCGGGTATTTCTTTACCGTTTTTTAGAATTTTTCCGTTGATTATGATCTCACCTGATGATACAGGAACAAACCCACAAATACATTTCATAAGCATGGTTTTACCGCTTCCATTTCTACCAATTAATCCGTGAATTTTACCTTTCTCAAACAGGACATTAATATCTTGAAGGACAACTGTTTTCCCAAACGATTTATATACATTTTCTACTTTTATAGCAACGCACATAAGATAATCACCTCACTTATTCTTTGATTTCTTTATCAAAATTATATTTTTTTGAAGAGAACAGAACTATTCCAAGCAATAATAGAATCATAATAATATAGAAAATACTTATATATTCATAGCTTGGCAGACCATCATTAGGTTTTAATTGTATATAATTCAAAGTGCTCCAAGACACCGGAGAAAACTTAACTAATGAGATTTGTTTTCCTGCCACAGCACTGAACACAAGCATAAGTGACGCAAAAAAAGTTCCGCCTCCTTTAATCTTCATGTTAAATAAGAACACTATTAAACCAAGTATAACTCCAGAGATCCAAGAATGTAAAAAGGTAAACCACATCGCACTAATTGGAGAGAACATATTGATAACATTTTTTTCAGGGGTAAATCCCAAATGGAATTTTGTTCCCATACTTGTATTGGCAAGTGTATTCAACATTTTACCCCATTCTCCGGTAAACTCTATACAGTCTAAATTTATTATAATTGAAAACAACATAACAAAAGAAAAGTATAGAGCAGATGTAACGATTATATAACACATTTGACCGATACACCATGTAGTTCTGCCTGCTCTAACCAATACATATAACTGATTTTTATCAATAAAGGGAGCATTACTGAAAATCAAAATCAGCGGGAAGAAAAATAGCATTTTGTTATAATATTGCATATATATAAAAGGAAATATCCACGGAGATGACTTCACGCCTGTGTAATTGCAAATATCTGAAAGTCCTTTTGTAAGAGAATGGATGAATATTAATACGATAAATAAAGCTATCCATACACGACAGTCGTATTTCCATTTTCTGAAATTTTGTAAGGTTATGGAAAAAATTGATTTAAACCATTTCATTTCTACTCCTCCTTTTTACAAAATGCGAAAACACACATCCCGATATTGCCATTATTAAAATAAATACGCCCATTGTATAAAAGAAATTTAAAAAAGCAGATTTTTCAAAAGCAGATTTTTCAAACACATCAAAACCATGACTCAAATTGTACAAATTTAAATATGACGGTAAGCCAAGAGTTATTTCTTCTAGAATATATCCAAAAATCAACGGCGAACCCAAGGCGATATAGTTGTCCGGAAGAACCGATGATAAGGTTAGTCCTACAATTGTCCACATTGTGGAGTATAAAGAGATCACACAAATAAGGAGTAACACATATGCAATAGGATTATTTAACGCAGTATTGCTATAAACACCTGCGATTTCGTATGCTTGCGGAGGACAAAAAAACGAAACAATACCAAAGTAAGCAACCATTCCCGCAAAGACCGCAGTAAATCCGGAAAGTGCACATACTATTACATTTGACCAAGCATAATTCCTTTCGCTGCTACGCACAATAAGCGATTTTATATAACCCGAATTATAATCTTGACAATAGACTGTAACAAAAGGAATAGCCGCAAAGAAAACCATTACTTTTTTGAACATTCCCAAATTAATCATCAAATCAATGATATAAACTGAGTTTGTACCATCACTGATGTGTTCACGAGAACTGACATAACACATTATTACTGTGGCGATGATTGAAGCGATATACCACTTTGACATAAAAGCCCTTTTTAGGCTTGATATAAACAAACTCTTCATAAAACTATTACCCTCCAATGGAATCCAAAGGGATAGTTTCGCCACTTACAGCACTAATTATTGTAGTATAATTATGTTCTACTAAATTATCTTTTCCATCTACACTGTCAGATGTTAAATTTATATATTTTCCATCAATCAACCAAACCGGCTCGATTCTCCACTCTGTGACATTTTCAAAATTATATCTTGTTATATAAGCAAGTTTAATCAGTGAAATTTTAATCTCTTTATCCATAATGATCTTTTCAAAAGAATCTTTAAAGCTTTGAATAGCATCTAACGGAGAATAGGTATATGACTCTTGAACCGTGCTTTTTACATCAAAAATGCCAGATACATTAAATGTAATCAATCCGTTTTTTCCGTAAATAAAATAGACCTTTGATGATGAGATTGATTCATTTTCACCAGTAGCATTCATACATAGCGAAGGAATATTTTGATAAAGAACCGGATATATCAAAAGATATGCTTCTTGTTCATCACTCCATTTACTGACTTTTTCACCATATTTATCTCTTACGTCATACTCGTCTTGAAGGAAGTTTACAGAAGCTGCATCCATTGAATAGATTTGTGGTTCTCCAAGAATATCATCAATCTCAAGCAAGGATATAACTTGATTTGCATTGTTTACAGCATCATTTTTATCAATTCCATCTATTTTTTTATCACTGAACATCTTCTTAAACGCATCTTCATCCTTGAAGTTTTCATAGGTATCGAAATAATAAGCGTATTGATATTCAGTTTCCATTTCTGTGCAAAAATATACACTTCCTAAATTAAATGTTAAGTTGGAATTATCATCAAAAGTGTAGGAATAGAAACGGTCATCAGGACCGATATTTTCGCCTGAAAACTCATCCACAATCTGGCGTCCATTAGAAAATCCTGAAATAATACTTTCCCTGTCCCAAGTTACAGGTTTTGCAGAAACAATTGCAACTTTTTGATTAATGTCAAAATCGACAGGAGTAATCACATTAGCTTTAATTTTAATGTGTTCAACATCGTTGTCTTCAATATAAGTGGGAAACTCACTTATAGCATTTTCTTTTTTTGTTTCTGATGAATTGGAGTTTGATTTGTTTTCTGCTGTAGGAAAGCACCCCGTCGTAATAGACGACACAAATGTAGTTATAATACATACACATATTATTCTTTTTATATGGATTCTCATAATAAACCTTACCTTTCTTTGGAAATAGTATTTGGAAGTTTAGCTCTTTGCTTTTATATGAAAACTCTCATATAAACTAAGCCTCTCGTATGATTTATAATCAAATTATACGAGAGGCTTGTATCGTAAATTGCATCAATCTGTATCTAAACTGTATATTTTGTAAATTTTCTATTTTTCTTTTGTATCGGTCGGACATTGTAAAATTCCAAACTCAATATAATAATCTTTCATATCATCTTTCTGTACCGATTCATTTAAATAATAATACTCACTTGTGTTGAGACCTAATTGACTCTCATAATAGTCTTCGATTGCTGACTTCAGAGAATTGATAAATGATGTATTATCATATTGGTAATTCAGATAGTAAGATAAAGAAACCGAAGAAAGCGATATTAGTGTTTTTGTTTTTTCTTCATAGACATACTCAAAAGCATCATCACTCGATTTTATAACCACATCTATAAAATTAAGTGAAATAGGTTGATTATCTATCTTAATCAAGGTGCTACTTTGAGAATAATGTGGTATACCATTACTAACTATCTTTTTTATGTGTTCGCAAATAGACTTATCGTTTTTAAAAACTGTTTCAAATAATTCAAATGACTTTTGTTGCATCAAGGATGGATCATAATTATCTATATCTAAAGAAACATCATTGTAAACACTAATACCTACCTCACGATTATAATAAAGTTCAGCGACCTGATTACTTGTCATTTTAGTGCCATCATGTACGTTGTAGTTCCAATATAATTTTTTGCCCAATAGTTTTTCTTCGTTTTGTTCACTCATAAGCTGCGGCAAAAAAACAATACAAACAGTCAAAATTATCAATATTACAAATATGCCGATTATCTTTAGTTTATTCATCTTCTTCACCGCCTTTTCTTAATTCAAAGGAAACTGTTGTTCCTATACCTTTTTCACTTTCAAAACAAAGATCCGTATTGTGTAGTGATGCAATTTCTTTGCACAATGACAACCCAAGACCTGCACCGCCAAACTTTCTTGAACGAGATTTATCCTCACGATAAAATGGTTCTGTTAAAAGTTTAATATTTTCCTTTGCAATACCTCTACCTTTATCCTCAACAAAAATTCGGACAATATCATTTGACGATTTACTATAAATGTTAATGGTAGTTTGAGATTCTGATGCTTTAAAAGCATTATCAGCTAAATTGTAAAGTAAAGATAATAACAATACGCTATTGGCGTAAACAACCTCTCTTTCAAAGTCAATGCTATAGAAAACATCATATTTTTCGGAAAGATATTTAAGCGTTGATTTTAATTGTGTTCCAATCTCAATAAGATTTAGTTTCTCCATTTCTACATTTTCGTTTTGGTACACATACAGATCAAGTAATTGCAATGATAATTTTTCCAGCCTTTTGGCTTCCCTGTATATTGCTTCTGCTGCTTGTGATTTCTCTGTTTCACTAAGATCATAAGAGTTTAACATCTGAGCATATCCTATGATTGCAGTCATTGGAGTTTTCATTTCGTGGGTAAAATCAGCAACAAATATATTCCGTTTCTCTGATTCTTCTTTTATCTCTTTCATTTTTTGTTCAATGGCTAAAGACATAGAACTAACACTTTTGGATAAATTAGTGATTTCATAATCGGAACTACTTATACTAACCTTTTTTCCATAATTGCCCAATGCAATTTCATCTGTAACTTGAGTAAGTGTACTTAAAGGTTTCGTTATTTTCTTTGTTGAAACAAATAGTAGTAATCCACTTATTAAAGAAAGACCAAAAACTACGATACCATAGTTACGCCAAAACAAACTGCATTGCTTTTGAATTTCGGTAAGATCCGAGTAAACAACGAGATAATATACATCTGACTCAGTATTGATTTTACATACGGATTCCATAAGTAATAAGTTGTCTTTTTTAACGAACTGTGAATCACACTCGTTGTCATTAAGCTTAGTATATTCGATTTTGATATTTTGGGATGTATATATTTCAATATCTGTCACGGTATTATCTAAAGAATCCTTTATTTGTCGAATAATACTATTTTTTTGCGTTTTTGAAATATCGCCGTATGAAAAAATATCTGCAAAAGCTGAAAAGCTCTCTGCTGCATAATTTACGGTAGTTTGTACATGCTCGATTTGTGTATTCCAAAGCGTATTGTTCACATTATTAATAATAAACATCCCACCAACTCCTGTGGCAAGAAGGACAATTATATATGCAATACAGAAAAATTTATATGATAGTTTCATTTTTTACTCCGATTTAAATTTATATCCAACTTTATAAATGGTTTCAATCGTATCGCCTAAATTAAGTTTTTTCTTTAATCGCTGAATATGCAAGTCTATTGTGCGTGTGTTTCCTAAATATGGTTCTTGCCAAACTTGCTCAAAAATAGTTTCTCGGTATAATGCAATGTTTTTATTCCTTACTAAAAATAAAAGCAAATCATATTCCTTGGCAGGTAAAGGTATTAAAGCTCCGTTTAATAATACAGTTCTGGAAAGTGTATCAATTCTAATTTTCCCAGCTTCAAGCATTCTTTCTGTTTTATTGTATCTACGCAGGACTGTTTCTACTCTTGCTAAAAGCTCGTCTAAATCAAAGGGCTTTGAAATATAGTCCTCAGCACCAAGCTTTAATCCTCTGACTCTATCTTGCACAGATGTTTTTGCTGTTACAAATATGACAGGAATTTCAAACTGCTTAATGTAATCAATAAGGTCATACCCATCAATATCAGGTAGCATTATATCAAGTAGTATCAAATCATAATGTGTTTTCTCAATCTTTTCTGTAGCCGTCATTCCATTGTTTGCAGTTTCACAAATATATCCATTTTTAGCAAGACACATCTTCACCATATCAGCAATTGACTTTTCATCTTCTATAATTAAGATCTGATTCATTTTTTACACCTCAAATTTTATTATAACAGATAATTGTATCTTTTTTGTATCTTATTGTTTCTTAATCATAATTATTATAGCTGTTCGATTACTGAATATCAATTATGCGAAAGAAATTGCTGCTGATTCTGACTTTGGAAGAAAAGGAAAGAGAGGTCGCTCCCGAAAAGGAACGACCTCATATCTTTATTTATGAAATTTGTTATAAGCCATCTCTGCGTGAATCTTCGTTTGAGTAATCGCCGCAACGCTCATATACACGTTCAAAGGCAATCGCCGCAGTGCGGGTATCGGATTTCAGGAATTGGCTATAAGTAATTCCGTTATAGTTCCCTCCGTAATTTGCAAACTCTGATTTAATCGTCTTTTGCAGATACTCTCATTGTTCCTTGATTGTTGAGCCTTTGAAGCCCGAAGGCGTATATCTCAGACACCATTGGCATAAGCCGTAAAACTCATCACCGTTATAGTGTCCGATAATGTTCCAATCAAGATTGAGCGTATCGCCGCCGCACTCTCTCATCATATTACCTATGATCCCTGCGGCTACGCTGTCTGAATAGCCGTAGCTTTTCAGATAAGTCCACACTTGCTGAGCTGCGTCACCTGTCGCAACAGTATTATTACCTGAGTAGTAACCATATCCCAAGATTTCTTTGTTACCAATACTGTATTGATTCTCACATACCTTA
>CADACD010000066.1 GCA_902786365.1 uncultured Lachnospiraceae bacterium
AACTAAAAACAGGATATCTCTATCACACTCGGCTTATTTGTCGGGTGTTTTTCTTTTGAATCCGATATTTTTTCGATATATGCGGTGTTGCCTTAAATACACAGATGAAAATATTAAAAAAATATAGTATAATAAAAAGTAGCCAGTATAGGGCGAATTTCAAATGTTTTTAGGATTGAGAGAGCACATTGTGCGAAGTAATCCATAGGTATCAAGGGGGCGAAATACTTTTTGAGACCAACATCATAAAATGATACCAGACAGATAAGGCAGGGATGATTATGGCATTGACATGTAAGAATTTGTTGAAAATACCGTATGCAAATAAAATGGAGTTTGTGGCAGGTGAAGATGGACTTGGAGGAGTCATTCAAAGGACACATATTTTGGAAATTATAGAATATATGGATTTTGTGCAGAAAGGTGACTTTATTATTACGCTTGGCTATGTCCTAAAGAATGATAAAGAAAGATGGAAGGAATTTTTAAATCTGCTTTTTGAAAGAGAAATAGCAGCACTTGCAATTGACACAGAGAGATTAGAGACTGATACTGTAAAGATGATAAGAGAGTTGTGTGAGAAGAATGCATGTCCTCTATTTATTATTCCGGTTGAGATGAGAATACCGGATTTGCAGGAAAGTATATCGAAGGTTTTGCATGAGGAAAGTATGAAGTCCATGCTTGCAGAGAAATTCTTTTTAGAATTAATGTATAATAATTCACTGGTCAGTAACAGCAAGATAAAAAAAGCAGAGAAGTATGGGTTTGATATGAATCGGATGTATTACTTTGTTGATATTGAGCTGGTGGCAGACAGAGATTTGGATTTACAGGACGGTTCTAAAATAAAGCAGACATACAAGGGAATTACCGGGGATATTTATACAATATATGACGAAAATCCTGTGGAACAGTTAAAGACAATATTGTATGGCTGTATTGGTGGAAAGGATGTAGGAAATTATATTATTGCAAATGGTGAAAAACTGACAGTGCTTGTCAGTCCACATCCGGCTATGATACAAAATGTGGTGGATTCTATCTGTACGGAGTTGAATGAATTGGAAATTGAATACAAAATAGGTGTCAGCACGAAGACAAAAGGTCTTGAAAATATGAATATTTGTTACGAACAGGCTGTATTTGCAAGGCGCAGATGTGACGAAAACAGTCATGTGAAATATTTTGAAACTTTTGGAATTGAGGCTATCATACATGACAGTACGGACACACAACTGCTCACTTCTATATGTGAGAGTTTTCTTGGGGCAGTGCTTGCGATAGAAGATGAAGCAAAGAGAGAGGAAATATTCAATACATTGAATGAGTTTATCAGGCATAATTGCAGCTATGATGAGACCGCACAGGTATTGTATTGCCATAGCAATACTGTTAGGAACAGAATCAGTGATATAGAAAAGAGGCTTGGAATCAGCCATACAAATCTGAATGATGTGTTTAATATCAAACTTGCATTGGCAATCTATCAGAATAACCGTAAGAAGTTGACATAAAACATTGATACAAGAACAGACCAATTGACAGTATTTTTTCTAAATGATAAAATAAGTGTGCGATGACTGATTAAGACAAATCAGTGGGAATGGAAAAAATGTGAAATTGTACTGAAGGTGAATGTTATGAGGATAGCAATTTGTGATGATAATGAAATTATTGTAAAAGATTTACACAAAAAACTTGACAAAATCATTCAAAAAATGAATATGAATGCCATCATATCAGATTTTACGGATGGCAATGATTTATTATATGAAATAGAAACAACAGGAATATTTGATATTATATTTTTAGACATTGAAATTGGAAAGGTAAATGGGATAGAACTTGCAGATAAATTGAATAATGAAAAATATGTATTTACTCTCATTTTTATATCACAATATAGTAATTATTACAGGGCTGCATTTGAAGTGCAGCCTTTTTGGTTTCTCGACAAACCTTTTGAGGTGAAAACCTTGGAAATTACCTTGAAAAAGGCGATAGATAGTTTAAACTATAAGTATGAGACTCTTAATTACTGCTATGCTAAGGAATACTACAGAGTTCTGATTGACGACATTATGTATGTACAGAGTCAGAGAAGAACGATACTCTTATATTGCATTGAGGATAGGATATGTAGATTTTATGGAAAATTAGGAAACGTTGAAAAGGAACTTGGAACAAAGCATAGGAAGTTTATACGAATCAACCGTTCAGTGTGCGTGAATATTGATTATATTGCTAAATGGACATATAAGTACATAGAAATGGTGAATGGTGAAATCATCGGCATCGGTGAGAAATATCGTGATGAAGTACGGAAATATTTTGAGGAATGGATTAGGGAAAAGGTAAATACATATGGTTAATGCAATTTGTATTATTGGAGATTTATTTGAATTATTGGCAAAGATTCAGTATTTTGATAAGACACTGACAAAAAAATTGAATTGTTTTCTTATGTTAGCTATTTGGATGATTGTTTTTATTTTAGATGAATATATGGCACCAAATGTTAAATCGGTTTGGAGTGTTGCAGTTTTTTTTACACTTATGTTTTTATGTATATTTGGATTGTATGAAGGGCAATTTAAGAAGAAAATTATAACTATTTTTTTTGTTAGTGTTTTTCAAATGATTGCAGAATTTGTGGCAGATATTATTATTGTATTTGTAAATGGGGTTGGCAATAATCAATCAGTTTATATTATGGGATATATAATATCAAAGATTATATTTTTCATATTTATTAGGATATCGATTCATTTTAATAAGAGGAAAAATGAATATAATATGGGAAATAAGACATTTATGAGTATACTATTTGTTCCTGCATTATGTATTTTTATTGTGGGACTGTTTGTGTTGTCAAGTCCAGATAAAAGTAACTATACATATTATGATGTGCTATTCTATATTGTTATACTGATTATAAATTATTTAACGGTTATCCAATATGATGATGTTCAAAAAATGTTGTATTTAAATAATAGAAATGCATTGCTTGAGAAACAGAAAATGTATTATATCCAACAATATGAACAAACAAAGAAAATGTGGGATTTGATGAGTAGTATGCGGCATAATATGAAGAATGAATATATTTCTCAAAGCATACTATTAAAAGATAAAGAGTATGATAAATTAAATGAACTTTATTATAAAAGAATAGGAGAATTGGAGGCATCAAAGGTAATATCAGTATCAGGAAATGTGTATATTGATACAATTGTAAATTATAAAGTATCTATGATTAGAGAGATGGAGGCGGATTTTGAATGTAAGATTATAGTGCCATCTAAATTGAATATAGATAGCGAAGATATCATATTGGTTCTTGGCAATTTGTTGGATAATGTCATAGATGCATTTGACAATGAAATTTTATTAAAAAAATCAGGCAGACTGGTAATTGTATATGAGAAATCAAATCTGTATATAGAAATAAAAAATACATATAAAGGAGATAGGAAAAAGAACAGAAATGGTGAATATATAACTACAAAGAAAATTAAAGAAATGCATGGACTGGGCATAAAGTCTGTGAATAGCGTGGTAAAGAAATATGATGGATATATGAAAATAGAAGAAAATAATAATATCTTTTCTGTTAATGTTTTACTTCAAATATAAATCCGCATGACTGAATTATTACATATAAAGTAATGGTTTATTACATGAATGAAAATTAGATTATAGATTCTGGTATAGTAATGCTACATTTAAGAAAGGAGCATTACTACAATGAAAAAATTAGCAGATGTAATGAAGATAGTCACAGAAAAGAATCTTAAGAAAGAAGCTAATTCAATGTGTTTTTATTTGTATGGTCAGCCAAAAGAGCCAAAGGGCATTGAAAAATTTAAAAATGTAAAATAGTTTTCTTTTTATTAGGAGGCTGTTGCATTAAGTGAATCAATTAGTATTAGTGACATCATATAAAGTTTTAATACTATGTTATAGCATACTTAATGTGACAGTCTTTTTCTTTCATAGTAGTATAGGAAATATGAATTTTTTAAGTAAAAAAATCGTTGAAAGCATGCAAATACCGGACGAGGATAAGGAATTATATGAGTATGGTGTCATTGTTTTTCTGAAAAAATTGCTTTTTTATATCATCATTTTCTGTCTTATGCTGATACTAAGACAAGGTCTTGAAGGAATGTGTTTTTTATTAGCATTTTCATATACAAGAAGAAATGCAGGCGGGCTTCATTGTAAGACATTTGTAAAGTGTTTTTTACTATCAATAAGCAGTATTTTGATTAGCGTTATATTGATAAAGTATGAGGTATTTGCAATACTGTATTACAGATATGCCATCATATTTTCAGAGGCACTATTATTTTTGATGCGACCGGTAGATTGTGAGAATAAGCGTGTATTAGAAGAAGAAAAAGAGTATTTTTATAAACAGGAAAAGATAGTTTTAATAATTATCAATATAGTAATTGTTATTTTTGCATTCTGTGGGTTTTCGAATATTGAAAAATCCATTGAAAGTGCAGTAATTTTGGTAGCTGTGACAAGCGTTATTGCATTTTTCAGTCAAAAAAACAGTGTGGTTGAATAGCTGGCTGGATTACTAAATTGAATAGATATGGAAAATAGTTATAATCGAACTATAAGAAATCCAAGGAAAGAAGGCAGGAAATGTTAATATACATATGTGATGATGATGAAATCCATCAAAAAAATATCAGTAATATCATCAAAAGGTATTGCTTAGGAAGAAATATAGCACTTGATATAAAATGTTTCTTAGATGGAGAAAAATTATTGTTTGGCATTCAAGAGGAAGTGAAACCAATAGATGCATTTTTTCTGGATATAGAGCTTCATAAGGAAAATGGAATGGAAATTGCAAAGGAAATAAAAAAACAGTATAGCCACAGTAATATTGTGTACATTTCTTCGCATGACAAATATGTATTTCAGGTTTTTGAGACAGAACCTATGGATTATTTGCTTAAGCCTTTTAACGAGGAAAATGTCCGTAAAGTAATGAATAGGATTTGTGAAAAGGTAAGCTATAATAGAACAATTCAATTAATGGTTTCAAGAAAAAATATAGAGTTAAATGTTGATTTGATTCTTTATATCGAGAGTGCAGGATGTATTTTGAATGTTCATACAAAAGATAATATTTACCAGACATATAACAAAATGAATGAAATGTTGGATAAGTTGAATGAAATAAGTACTTCTTTTGTGAGAATACACAGGTCTGTTATTGTCAATTATGATCATGTGAAAAATATAAGAGGGGATGATATATTTTTAGACAATGGCACATATTTGGTGATTAGCAGAAAGTATAGAGAACCATTCAAAAAATTCAGTATGCAGTATATTGAAAATAAGGTAAATGAAATGTAGTGATATGGATTTCGAATTATAAAAATAAATTAAAAATAGTATATACCTATTATGATATGTAAAGACTCCAAGATGATAAATTTCTTGGAGCTTTTACATTGGAAATGACAAGTTATTACATTTAATCGTGCATTTTATTACATTTCGAACATTTTTTGTTTTTTAGATGATACAATAAAAGTATAAAAGATTTGAAAGGAATATTTTTGAAAAGGAAGTATTATTTTATGGAACAAATTGAGAAACGAATCAGAGAAATTATGTGGGAGATATCGGGTGATGAAAAGAAAAAACAGATAATATTTGAAAAAGAATCAATTGATATAAGCGAAGATTTAGAATTTGATTCTGTCAGTAGTATTCGATTCATACTGTTAATTGAAAAAGAATTTGGAGTCAGCTTTGATGACAATGAAATTGTGAATAAGGTATGGGATAATCGGAAGTTAGCAGAGTGGCTGATGACAGTAAAAAAGTAATATATAATGACAAAAGACATAATTGTCTCTATGCCTAAAAAAAGGTGTATAATAATCATAGGATTATGCCACTTCTAAAATCAACTTTCTAAGGGTGGATTCATAGGGCAAATCCCATGCATCAAGATGTTGCAGCATCATGATGTGATAGAGGCGGCAGTACCACATCTTAGTAGAGCGGTGTCTGCCGTATTCTAATTTGAAGTCTAATTTCTCACGTTTATTGGAACGTTCCGCAGAGGTTCTTGCATTAAATTCCATTTTCCATTTCTCACTGTCACGAGGAGGTATGTTAATCAATCTTGGATTGTCTTTCATGGAAAGAACTGCAGGGCCTCTTTATTATTAGTGCGATTTAAAATGTATTGTGGATTTTCATTGAAAATAGATTGAAAATACTTTATAATCAAGGTATTGATAAGCGAACGGCAAAGATGTGTGGGATAAATATGAGTGAAGATTATATATCAGTAGCGAGTATTCATTTTCACCCTATAAGTTAGCGATAGACCGCAAGGTCTAGAGCATTATTAGTTCACAAAGTGATTCTGATAATATATCATACTCTGCAACGGCATGATATATTGTGCATTATCAAAAAAGAGGAGATAAGATATGAAAAGAGTTGCCATAGGTATACAAGATTTTGAAACGATTATCAAAAATAATTACTTCTATATAGACAAAACAGAGTTTATCAGGGAATGGTGGGAAAGTGGAGACGCAGTCACACTGATAGCACGTCCGAGACGTTTTGGAAAGACACTTAACATGAGTATGTTAGAAACATTTTTTTCAAATAAGTATGAGAATCGTGGAGATATTTTTGAAAATCTTGCCATTTGGAAATATGAGAAGTACAGGGAAATTCAGGGAAGTTATCCGGTAATCAGCTTATCGTTTGCAAACATAAAGGAAACGACATATGAACAGGCGAGAGATAAGATATTTCTTTTAATAGCAGATATGTATGAAAAGCATGAATATTTGTTGAATAGTGGTGTTTTAGGTAAAAATGGCAGAGATTTTTATCAGAGTGTAAATATCAATATGGACGAAGTAACAGCAACGCTTGCAATTCACCATCTCTCAGATTATCTTAGCAGATATTATGGAAAAAAGGTGATTATCCTTCTTGATGAATACGATACCCCGATGCAGGAG
>CADACD010000067.1 GCA_902786365.1 uncultured Lachnospiraceae bacterium
ACTTTTATTTTACACCAACTGCTGAATCTTTTCGAGGTTTGGCAGTTATTTTTTTCATAGAAAAGGAGCTGCGCACTAATCACTTAGTGCGACAGCCCCATTTCTTCTCTTATATAATGATTTGTTCCTCATCATTCCATTGAAATTGATTATCAGAATATTGTCTGTTGCTGATTATAAGTTCTGTATCTTCATTAAGATAAAACTTTTCAAAATAAAATCCTTTGTTAAAAAAATGTTCTGCGAGTTTCAATTTTTGAATATGTATTGCATCCTGTCTGTTGTATGGATTATTGGCTTTAGGTGGCGTACTCCTGCAATAATACAGGAATGGGTATTCTGCATTTAACAATTTGTCTGCAATGTTTTTGTGGAATCTGGTGTAGTTGAATCCTTTGGCGGAACAGATATATTCCGAACCGATATAAGGTACATCGAGTAAGACAAATTTGTTATTATCATTATCAAGATATTTCAAACAGTCCTCCTGTGTGATAATGGCGTTTTGAAGCTTGATAGATGCAGGTATTATTCTTGTGATTCGATTAAGTATTTTATTGTTATCTTCGGGATATTGCTTGCTAACGCATTGAAAAATAAATGTCATAGTTGCAATATCAATATCAATATTACAATCAATCTTATGATAATGCTGTCTTTTCACTTCATATCCCTTTGTGATGGAATGAGCTTCTGTCATATATTCCGAGAGATATTCTTTATTTGAAAATACTGGTGACGATAGAATAGATTTTATCAGTTTTAAGGGTTGATGTTTTATTACATTGAGCATATTTGTTCTAAGTGGATTAAGGTCATTAAGAATTACAGACTTCCAGTTATAAGTATTGAGCCCAAAGTATAAAGAGCCAGTGGCACAGCAGGCATCAACTAAAGTCATTTGTTCGTGGTTAAGATTCATGAATTCGATTGCTGATGCTGTAGCTTTCTGCATGGTGTTATTTTTTGAACCTACTATGGTATATATCGGAGATAGGTTATCGGTATAGAAATGTGTCGGCAGTACAATGTAATCAGCCAATGCAGATTCAATAATAATTGAATAAGTTTCGTTTGGGTTGTTCTTTTTCGCTTCATCTAGCAATTCGCCGATTATTTCTATAGTGAATGATATATAAGTGTCGGATGTCATTTCTGTAATATTGGAATATGATAAAAAGATGTTGTCAGTTCTTCGGTGTTTGATTCTTACTTTATATAGGCTGAGTAACAATATTGCATTTAAGGCATCTGTGATTGTGTGAACAAATTGAAATTCTGACATAGCTTTCTTGACAGCTTTCTCCCATAGTTTTTGTCTGATAGTTATCTTGATATCCTTTCTCGTCATTTCTTTCATGCTCCTTAGGTAGTTAGATTTACCTGTTGGAGTAGAGTACATTTTGTGTTGTAGTTGCTTAATCTTAATAAGCAAAATAGATTCAGCGTAAATAAACAGCCATACCTGCTCCGAAGGCATGAAAGATTAAATTGATATTGGATTATAAAAAATGATTTTGAAATATTTGATTGATTAGCGGTAATCAAGAGATAAATATGATAAATGATGGCGGTAATATTGTGATTAATATTTCGTGAAATAGCGGTACGCTGTGATATATAAAAACAGAATAATTCCTAATTGCTGTTGAGTCAGATTTTGAAATTCGACTTACAATATACTATAAATTCTATAAGACTTTTATAAACAACAAGAGTAAGTTCAAAAAGATGAGATTGATTCTGGGAAGGTATAGATAATTCTTATAATAAAAAGAGAAGGATTAATGAAAAGGTGGGCACAGGGGTAGTAATAAATAAAGAGTGATACATGCTGTTGCATATCACTCTTTATTTATGTTCAGATTCAATTGGCTGAAATAATTCATCAAAGGAGCAGTTGGGTGGTTCTACTACGTTTGTGCATTTTTTATGAGACAAATCACCTTTTCAAAGGATTTAATTGAAAACTATGAAATTTCAAGGTAAAGTGAATTTTTTTACAAGTTGCCTTTACCGATATGCTTCCTGCTACATGATATCCGTTGTCTGCGTTCATAGTATTTTTAGCCAGTTGTATCGTTAAGAAATTTTGAAATCTTGGAAGATTACAGAGGGGTAGGATAGTCAAGATTAATGGTATCGGTAAGATTGTAATTGCTTTGCTTCTCATGTTTTCTGTGGCTGTTCTCATAATAACTTAATCTGTTATCATCGCTACTTCCTTTGAATTAATATAAGCTGATACTGCTATGAGCAGTACTGGTATTGATGAAATCTTAACCTGCTTCTGTTTTAAGCTTATTTTGATATCCTCTCACTTAATCTGTTTTAAGTTCTGTAGAAGTTATGTAGATTCAGATTCTGATATAGGAACTCTGGCTGTAGAGATTTTCGCATTATTTGATTTGTCGGTGATGCATGAAGGTATCGGATGATGCATTATATGATTTGTTTTTGGATGAATTACACATCATAATTTTATAACCAATACATCTTTATTGGGGAAATCCATTTATTTTGTGTTGTTCCGAAAATAATAAATGGGTGAAGTATGATTATAAAAAATTTATCTGTAGTCAAAATCTCTTTTCATATCTTCCTTCTGTTTTAAGGAACTCTTTCAATACTTAAGGTGTATTCAGTATCACTGATTTTGTTTTAATCTCATTGTCGGGGTAGTCATGATATGTGTTTTCAAGTGTTCTGATATTAGAGAGCCTATAATGGTTATTATAGGAACTATCCTTTATATACTGGCTTTTCTGATTCTTATTATGAAATATAGGAACTTGAAACTTCTGTTATAGGAACTGTTGCAAGACATACATCTTTGTATGCTCCAGTTCCGGTCATGATTCCGACAGATATATCTATTAAGATTTATATGTGAGATTGAAAGGATTGGTGAGGATTATGAATAAGCGTTCAAGGTGTATTGATGAAGATACATTCAAGCTGATTGTAAGTACGATAAGGACAGGCTTTACAGATAATGATGGGGTAGCAAGACAGCCGAATGAGAGGATAGCCACAGTTCTTACGATAGAATATAATCTCGGCATCCGCATCGGTGATGTGTTGGAACTTCGTATGTGTAATCTTGTGAAAGATGGCAAAAGGTACTGCTTTGATATCACAGAGCAGAAGACTGGCAAGCATAGAGGATATACGATTCCCATAGATGTGTATCTCTTTATCCAAGAATATGCCAATGTTCATAATATACTGCCGACACAGAAGCTCTTTCCGATATCGGAGCGAGTGGTGTCAAAGCTTCTTAAAATAACCTGTGAGTATCTGGGGCTTGATGGCATCGGCACACATTCTTTTCGTAAGGCATTTGCGACGAATGCCTATATAAATAGCGATTATAATATCGAGCTTGTCAGAAATCTCCTGCAGCATTCCAGTCTGGATACTACGCAGAAATATATCGGTATCGGAACAAAGGAGATGGAAGAAGTTATTTTGAAGAGCGTATGTCTGGGATAAATACTAGTGTTAGAGGCGGAAGGCTCGTTGTCACTTTTATAAGTGTATGATAATCGCTTAAGCAATATTGAACCGAAAATTTAAGATAAAGTGAAAAGGCTGTAGACTACTTGTTGTATGATAGGTAACTACAGCTTTTTATCTGTTCTGGGGTATGCTGTTTTTGTGATGTGGTCGTTATCCTGCAAATTTTTTGAAAAAAGTGCTTGACATGCCTTTGTATCTGCTCTGTTTTCCATTAACCTGTCGAATTACTCCATCCCCATCTGTAATCGTCAAATCTGGGCTTCTGAATCGCTCACAAAGTGCATGAAATAAGGCTTCTGTGAGGTATGTGTGAAAAAGTGCGCTTGGTATAATGAAAAATGAGCAATGCGACACCTGTGCTTGCACAAAGTGGCATATTGCGAAAAAACACGGAGCCGTAGGTGACGTGATTGTTGAAAATGATTTTCGTATTAACTCTGGATTTTTTCAAAAATGACTTGAATAGCGTCTGAACCAGAGTTAACATACACGACAACTTTCAAAGCGGTTCGTAAGTCTTTGGTAGTTACCTGCATTCATGTGTGGGGTGTTTTCTCCTGCAAAGTCGGCGGTGCTGTTCTGTAGCAGACACCTTGAGACCGACCAGAAATTTAGAGCTTTTCCACCCGTGTCGGATTGGGTTGCAATGCATAAATCCCATTCACGATTTAATTGTTGAGGCTGTTCACATTTTGTTAAGGAGGTTTCTTTTATTATGAGATTAAGTGATTATTTATTTGTAGGCATTGACCTGCACAAGCAGACTCATACAGCTATGATATTAGATAGCAGTGGTAAAGAGTTGGGAACAATTACATTTGAAAATGTTCCAACAGATTTTTCAAAGTTGGAACGTAAGGTAAAGAAGTGCATTCAGAAGATGAAGCTGTCACAAGGGGTAGAGGTTGAAGCTTTTTATTGTCTTGAGAATGCTTATGGCTATGGTAGAGCATTGGCTGTATGGCTGATAGATAAAGGCTATGTTGTTAAGGATGTCAATCCTGCATTATCTAATCGTCAGGCAAAGCATCGTGCCATGTATCGTAAGTCGGATGAAGATGATGCCAGAGCAATCGCTATGGCAGGTATACATGAATTCGTAAAACTGCCAGATGCCTGTCCTTTGGATGAATACTGGAGTATTCAACAATTGGTACATCGAAGAGATACGATAATGAATCAGCGTGTGAGATTGGTAAATCAGTTACATGAACAACTGCATAGGGCATATCCTTATTATAAAGAGTTCTTTCAAGATATATCCAGACCGACAGCACTTCATTTCTTCGAGACATATCCATCTAGGAAGTATTTGATTGGAGTATCGGCTGATGATATCAGAGAAGAGCTTTTACTTGTTAGTCATAACAAGTGTTCCACAAAGGTATGTCAGAATATCTATGATATAGTATCGGCTGATACATCAAAGCTTTGTGAGTATCAGGATTCCAGAGACATAGTTACAAGGGGTATCATATCTGATATTCAGCATTCAGATATGATGCTTGCGGAGATTGATTCAGAGCTTGAAAGACTATATAAGGAGCTTGGACTTACCCTTGCAACCATGCCAGGCATGAAGATAATCATGTCCATGAAACTTATAGCGGAGATAGGTGATATAAGAAGATTTAAGAGTTCGGAAAAATTGGCTCAGTATGCAGGTATCGCACCTATGCCGTATGGCTCAGCAGGTAAGAATAAGGACTATGCCACTAAGCAAGGTAACCGAAGACTGCAAGCTACCATTTATTATCTGGCGGTACAGCAGATTCAGATATCGCCAAGTGATAAGCCGAGGAATCCATATTTCCGCAATTACTATGAGGAAAAGCTTCTTGAAGGCAAGAATCCGAAGCAGGCTTTGATATGTATTTCAAGGAAGCTGGTTAAGGTTATATATGCCATGCTTAAGAATAAGACAGCTTATGTGATGCCAGAAACTCTTGAAAGTAAGGAAGATAAGGTATTAGATTCCTGTGATGTAACGAAAGAAGCATCTTAGAAATAAGAGATTAGTTAAACTTTTTGAAGTATTTGGCTTGGAAGTATAGCAGTATCTATTTTGCTGTGATAGAATGGCAGTAGCTGAAAGAATTACAGAGACTGGAGGTGGCTGTCATCAAGAATAAGAGAATATTGAAGTGTCTGCTGATGATGGTCGTCAGTCTGCTTCTGGTACTTGGTTTTTCAATAGGGGTATCGGCAAGCAGTTGTTATGATAGGCAAGAAGCGGATGCTTGTATAACCATAAGCGAAAGACTCTCTGTCAAGGGTGGAAGTGAAACTTTAAAAGTATCGAACTCTAAAATGAAACATGTTCATACTGGTCATAATCCTAATAAAGTTGCTGAACAGTTAAAATATACTACAAATATTCCTAAAAAAACATATTTTAATAAAAATTGGAGTAATGCAGATATTGAGAAGGCAGTAAATTATGGTTATAATCAGGCAGTAAATAAAGGTGTAGTCGATGGAATAATAACATTAATATATAATAATGAAGAAATAACCATATGTATGGAAAAAGGAATTTTCAAAACAGCATATGGCAATTGCAATTATTCTATTAAAGATTTATTAGAATTGTTAGGAGATGATTAAAGTAATGTATATTAAGTGGAAAATAAACAATCAAGAGCTATCGGAGTATTCTTTAGAAGAATTCGACAAAAATGATGAAAGTGTTTATGGGTTTATGCTTTTAGAACTTGGTGATTTTCAGTTGGGATATTTAGATGAGGATAATGACTTATGTGAAGGTAATGAGGATATAGCATATTATATTGATAAATTAATTGAATGTGGAAGTGCATTACTTGAAGGCAGAAAATTTAAGGTGTTATTGTTAAATAGTAATCTGTTAGAAATCCATGTGGCTATGAATCAAAATGTAAAGATTGAAGTAGTCAATATAATGAACAAAGACGTTGAATATGACTATACTATAAACTTGGATGAATTAATTAGTGAAATAAAAAATGATTATGCAAAATATATTGAAGATATAAAAGAAATAAATGAGTGTATATTAAAGTCTAAACTGATTAGTGAAACAGACAGGGTTTATAGAGATTTTTTAACGTTATTGGATAAATAATAATATTAATGAGTAAATGATTTTCAATACATTAAAATCATAATCATTTGCTAACATATGATAGGCATTTTTTACAAATACTATTTTGGAATATAGAGGAATACCAACTTGACAAAAGTTTTTATTGACAGCATAGAAAATATTATGATTACATTTCCAGTTATAAAAACATAGGTGACAATATTGTTTGGTAATGATGCAAACGGCAATCAGACGGGCACAACCTATCCTGACGGACAGACGGAAAGTGCGGCCTATGATGAAAGAAACAGGCAGATTTCCTCTACCGACAGAAACGGAAATACAACAAGGTATGCATACGATAATGCAGACAATTTAATTTCGGTAACAGACGCATATGGCGGAACATACACCTATACTTATAACGAGACTTAC
>CADACD010000068.1 GCA_902786365.1 uncultured Lachnospiraceae bacterium
CGGTACTTATTAATCAATAGGCGCGAAGCGCCGCATTTTTTGCGGTGATTGTCAAGAGTTTTTTTATAAAAAAGTGGGGGATTTTATAAAAAATGGAATTTGAAAGCCTTATAGAATGGGGCTTAGAGATTCCGAGAGATTATTTAGATGAAGAGGAGGGCATTTTATTATGGAATATTTACCTTTATTTAAATTTAAAAAAGAATAGAATATTGCTGTTTAGATGGTATGCAGCAAGTGATAGTAGATGAAAACAAGTGATATAAATGGTAATAGTATAGCTGGTTATAGTTTAAAACAATAACCAGCTATATTTTTTTGAGATTAGACAAATTTATGTTATCGCATTATATTATATATAAATTCTAGTAAACATATAGGAATATATGTATATACGCGAAATGCATAGGATATATAAAAATATAGATGATTGATAGTGTAAATTTTGAACATGGAAATTGTTAGAATGGAGATGAGAAGTTGATTAACCATAATAAAGAATTTGAGGGAAAAAGTGTTGTTGTCACAGGTGCAGCTGCAGGCATGGGACTTAAGATCACAGAAGGATTTTTAGAGAAGGGTGCAGTTGTGGTTGCAGTTGATATTAACGAAACAGCATTAAAGAATTTAGAAGAGAATTTAAGAGAAAAGTATGGAAGTGAAATAATAGGAAGGCTGATATGTTATCAAGGTGATGTATCAAAGCAGGATGTCAATGAAAATATGATTAACAAAGCCATTGAAAAGGCAGGCAAAATAGATATTCTTGTTAATAATGCAGGAATAGCAGGTCACAGCGAGGCGATTGCAGATACTACAAATGATGACTGGGACAGAATCATTGATGTCAATCTGAAAGGACCGATGTTTGCAATCAGGGAGGCAGTTACAAAAATGATTTCACAGCCGAAGGGAGGAAATATTGTAACCATTGCGTCTGTGGCAGGGATTAAAGGATGCAGGTCAAGTGTAGCTTATGGAGTTGCAAAACATGGACTGGTTGGATTGTGTGAGCATACTGCCTATGCATACATGCATGAAGGAATTAGATGTAATATTGTGTGTCCGGGTGCGATAAGAACAGGAATGAGCAGTAATCCGGAACTTGAAAATGAATTTGGGAGGGCGAGAATTCTGTCAGGTATGGATTCCGATTTACCAATAGGAACAACAGACGACATAGCAAATGCAGTATTGTATTTAGCGAGCGATAATGCAAAATTTATCAATGGTGCTACGCTGGTAGTGGATGGCGGAGTGTCATGCAATTAAAATAATGGGTCAAAATACTTTTTGCCCCCAATATCATTATATATCAAGAAAAGAAGAGAGGAAATTATCATGGCAAACATTAAGAAATCAATCACAGAATTAGTAGGACATACACCACTTGTGGAGTTGACAAATTATAACAGGAACAACAATCTTAAAGCAACACTGATAGGAAAACTGGAGTACTTAAATCCGACAGGAAGTGTGAAGGACAGAGCTGCGTTAAATATGATTGAAAAAGGTGAAGCTGAGGGCAAATTAAAACCTGGTGATACAATTGTAGAAAGTACAAGTGGTAATACGGGAATATCGCTTGCAGCATTTGCGGCAGCAAAGGGATATAAACTTCATATATTTATGGAGCCTGGATGCACACCGGAGCGTACTCAGATTCTTAAGGCGTATGGAGTAACAGTTCAGTATTATAGTGATATTCCGGGATTCAATGAGATTATGGCACAGTATGGATTTGATACAGGCAGAATTGTTGCTGCTATTCAGAAGTTTGCAGATGATAATGGTTATTATTATACAAGTCAGTTATTTAATGAAGCAAATCCGGAAGCGCATATAAAGACAACAGGACCAGAGATTGTTGAAGATACAGATGGAAATGTGGATTATGCGGTGATGTTAGCAGGTACAGCCGGAACACTTACAGGTGTTGGAGAATATCTTCAGGAGAAAATTCCGGGGATTAAGATTATTGGTGCACAGCCAAATCTTGAGTCAATGTATCAGCCGGGAGAGGATAGAAACACAATTGATGGAGTTGTCCATTTTGATAATAATGGTGAAGCGCGTCATCCGTTTATTGTAGGTAGAAAATTCCATTATGATGAATGTATTGATGTTGATGGTGCAGATGCTTATGCTACAGCACGTGAACTCGCTACTTCTGACGGTATATTTTTAGGTGCTTCAGCGGCGGCAGCGGTATATGCTGCAAAACAGGTGGCACAACGGCCGGAGGCAGAAGGAAAGAGAATTGTTGTTATCCTACCTGATGATGGAATGAAATATCTTTCTACAAAGATGTATCAAGAAGTGTAAAAAAGATTTATGTTACTTTTGAGAGCCGATTTTACTGATATGGCTGTATAAAAATAAAATATGGCAGAGGTTTAAATCATGATTAAATTTGCAAGAGAAGCAGTGAAAAATGAAAATGAATATCTTCATTGTGCAAGACAGGCAGAAGTATATGTCAGGTCTTTTTTGGAAGAGTGTGAAGATGGTATTTATTCCAGAGAAGTGGAAGGAGCAGGAAAGAACAACCTGTATGTAGGGCTGGCGGGCATATTACATATGTATCTTCAGTTTTATCTTGTAGAGCATTATGAAAAAAGTAATTGTCAAAGAGACATTGATTATGAGCATATCATCAAAGAAATGACTAGATACCTAAGCATTCACTGGAAAGATGGTCTGGAATATGTAAAACAAAACGGTGAAGCTGTTTTAGGAATGGCAGAAGCATTTTACGGTGGCATTGGCGGAATCGGAATGGTTTTAAATGAAGTATACAAAGTTTTTGCGGATGAAAGTGCCAAAAAGGCTGTATGGGAAATCATTACATATTACAAAGAACATGCCGTAAGAACTGAAAAGGGCATATATTGGTCAGATAATTCTGCGATATTTTTTGATGGTGGAATAACATTATTTTTGATTGACAGTTTCCTGACTTATCAAGATGAACAGGAAGTGTTGAAAAATTCGGTAGATGAAGTAAAAAATTTCATAACGGATAAAGATAACAGAAAGTATAATGAAAAGGATTTATATCGTTTGATAACAGATTCCTGCGATTACATATTGGCGAATGGAATATACCATGATGATGGAGGCCTTGAAATAGACCATATGCAGGTTGATTTCAAGCATAAGGAACCAAATTTTGAGTTTGGAACTGCCGGAATAGGGTATCTGTTTGCAAAGGTATATGAAATTACAAATGATATAAAATATTTGCAGGCAGCAAAAGCAGCAGGTATATATTTGAAGAACATCGCTGTAAAAAAAGGTCGCGGATATCTGATACCATACAAATTAGGCAAATATGATGATTTGTTTTATCTTGGGAACTGCCATGGACCGGTTGGTACCGCAAAGCTTTTTTATGAGTTATATAAGGTCACAGATAATAATCAGTATCTGCAAGAGGTTTTTTCTCTGTATGAGGGGGCAGCCGCTTTAGGTGCACCGTTTGTGCAGTCTGCAGGATTTTGGAACACGACATGTATCTGCTGCGGACCGGCAGGCTATGCAGCACCATATGTGGGACTGTATTATGAGACAGGAGATGATAAATGGAAAGAACTGGCGCATGGTGTGGGAGAAATTCTTGTAGGGACAAAATCATGGTCAGAAAAAAATCAGAACCAGGGATATCACTGGGAGATAGCGTTTGACCGTACAAAACCGGAAATTATCACATCTCCGGCAGGATATTTGAGTGGTACGGCAGGGATAGCAGTGGCACTATTGCAGATTTATTGTATGCATACAAATAACAAAGGGTGTTTGTGTTTGATTGATGACCCGTATTTGAAATGGAAAAGATAGAGGCAGTGACAGAGATAAATTGATTAAGGATGTGGACAAAGAAGCAGTACAGACAAAGCAGCTTGCCGACAGAAAGCCTGAATGGGCAGAGCAGATAGAAAATCTTGTGACTGCCCTTGAAATGTACCGTATTGAGGAAGAGAAGGCTGTGAAGCGAATTACGGATTTTCTTACGGCACATGGAATTGATATTTCGAAAACTGTGATTATGGAAGCTGATACAGTGAAATTGAAATCCATGATTAGTGATGCTGCGTCTCAGAGCGGATGATAGAAGTGAAAACAGGAACGCTAAATTGTAATGAAAATAAATTGGAAAATATTCAGTTAAGTGTATTGATTTTTTTGCGATTTCTGCATATACTATAGGTAGAATAAAGCAATGGAGGTGTTTACTATGGCAATTGCAGCAGATCTTTTACAAAGTCTTGTTCCTATTTCACAATTCAATAAAGGTCAGGCAGCAAAGATATTCGACAGGCTTCATTCGGAAAGAGAATTAATTGTTTTAAAGAACAATCAGCCCTCAGCAATCATATTATCACTAGAGGAATATACCAGATTAACAGAGATTGAGGAGGATTATTATCTTCTGTTGGAGGCTAACAGGCGTATAGAGGAGAATGGAGATAATAAGACTGTTTCATTAGATTCTGTGATGAATCATCTTGGAATCAGTAAAGAAGAACTTTTGGAAGCAGAGGATGTGGATATCGAATGACATGGAGTATTGAGTTTTTAGAAGAAGCCCAAAAAGATATGAAAAAGCTTGACCATTCAGCTCAAATACAAGTGTTAAAGGGTATTACAAAAGTAAGCAGGAATCCATTATCGGCTGAAGAAGGTGGATATGGAAAGCCTTTGGGGAATAAAAGTGGGACAAACCTTACAAATCTCATGAAGATAAAGTTTAGGGATTTGGGTATCCGGGTTGTTTACAAGATTGAGAGAGTGGATGGAGTAATGAAGATTATCGTTGTTTCTGCCAGAACTGATGAACAAGTTTACAAAGAAGCAGCAAAAAGAAGAGAGAAACATGATTTATAATAGAATGCGTTGAAAAGCCGTTATGGAGAGTACATCTTCATGGCGTTTTTTTGTGTATACGATGAATCAAGTACAGATTCGTGATTGCACAGAAATTAGCTGCTTTTCTGTACTGCATTGGGTTTTATCATAAAACCATATAAGGAATATGATTTGCAGAAGGCAATCTTGAAAAATATGAAAAAATTTTTGCTGGAATTTGGAAGAGATGTTCTTCTTGTTGATGAGGAGTATCATGTTCAGGTTGGAAACAATGATTACTATGTAGATTTGCTCTTTCATCATAGGGAATTGAAGTATCTTGTAGCAATTGATTTGAAAATTTTGTTTATACAAAAACATTTGAGAGCATAGTAACTGTAGAAGGAGAAGATTTCTTGGATAATAGAGAAGAGAAATTATGTTATGAATTAGTAACTGATGCCAATACATTTTTAAAATAAAAATATTTAAATTTGAAGCCGGCAAAACATAATGGATACAGCATTAGATATTATATAAAAGTGTATCATTCAACCACAGGTAGAAAAGAACTTATAAACTCCCCTGCACAGTTATTGTTCCAGCAATCACCCATAGTTTATCATAAAGGAAACAAAAAAACAATTATCAAAAATGTAAAAATTGTCAAAGGCCTAAATTTTCAAAAATTTTAGGCTTGACAGAATAGGAAGGTGTTTTCAATGCTTAACAGTGAAAAAATCGGTAATTTCATCATGGGTAAACGAAAGGAATCGGGAATGACACAGGGGCAGCTGGCAGATAAGTTAAATGTTTCTTTTCAGGCAGTATCAAAATGGGAAAACGGTGTTTGGGTTATAATAGGACCAAGTTAGATGAAACCCAGTAAAATCAAAGGGTTATGCCTAATTTAGTCCTTATTTTTATACCATTTTAATCGGTAGATAGTATGAAAAAGAAATAAAAGGTGTACTATTAAAAAATAGTTTTTTTGAAATTGGAGTATACATATTTATACAAAAGTGTGAATTTAGATGAATATAAAAATTTGAAAGATAAAATGTATATCCAAAGCTCAAAAAACTTAAATAATATATAGTATACCTTTTTTAAAACAATAATATTGCATTTATTATGTTTGCTTGTTTTAAGAAAGTAATTGAAAATATTGAATAAAAATTATATTATTTTAATATTGACATTGATATATTACAGCAAAAGTATAAAAATAAATACATATGAAAGAGGGACAAATGTATGTTTGAGATTGCAATATGTGATGATGAAATTTTTGCTAAAACATTAAGTAAAATTGTGGGGAATTATATGAAAAAAAATCAAATTGAGTATAAAATCGACATATATCATTCAGGAAAAGAGCTGTTACAATTAGGAATTATATTAATGAAATATAAGGTGATATTTCTTGATATTAATATAGGTACAACTCCTTTACTGGTGGATTTGGTTAGTAGTTTCTAGACAATTCTATTATACCATAAACCAGTGAGGAGTTGTTTTGGAACAAAAAATATCCCACATTTTTGCGGGGTGTGGCATTTCACAAATGCCTAGAAAAATGAAGTATTTGAAAGGAGGAAACAGAATGAGTTTAAGTCATGAACAATTATTAATGCAAGGTTCGTTGTACTATGTAGAGTCTTTAGATGAGTATGAAATATGACAATTGGATTTGGAAATAACAAATTTCATGAAGTTATAATGTTGTAATTGGTTAATTTTTACATTTAAACATGCTATTTTTTACATTTGCAACATTTTTGTTATTTTTAGTGATATACTTAGCCTGAATACATTGTTAATAAGATTAAAAATATATCACTAGGTAATTGCGAAACTTGCGATGCTCGTTTTGCAATCTTGAATTGAAGCAAAGAAGAATTCGTATAGTATACAAATTCTTGGATGAAAAAGTGAAACAGCTAATTTTAGGCACACTTTA
>CADACD010000069.1 GCA_902786365.1 uncultured Lachnospiraceae bacterium
GAACAATTATTCCAATATTACTTACATGGTAAGTATGATAGTTGTCAACCTGAAAATTATAAACAACAACAGAGTAGTTGCCTAATTCCTCACGATAAAGCTGTTCGACCAGATGAATATTTCCGTTGTTGTCAACTAGTTCAGCACCAATCCATAAATCACAGACGTTGACAAAGTTTTTTCCTTTAACATAATACGGATGATCGTAGGTAGATACGATTGTTTCTCCACATACCGTCAAATAAACTAAGTGAGATGTTTTTCTGATATAGGTTTCCAATACCGCCTTTGGTGCCGTTACTCCGGTTTCAGGATCAGTCGCAATAACCATATCTCCTGCTTTGATGTTCTCAATCGCAACAAGTCCCTCTGCGGTCAGAATCATCGTGCCCGCAACAAAGCACTTCATGGTTGATGTCATTCCGCCGGTAAAAATAGCCAAAGCCGTTACACCTGTTTGGAAAACATTATATACCTTTGAATAGTTTATTATATAATGACAATTAGGCTATTATATTGGCGTTATCTCAATTTCAGGTTCAAATGTTGATATGATATCAATCAAATCCTCGTCAGTAACGATACAAATATGAATTAGTTCTGATGAGTCATATATTCCGCAGCTTTCTTCAGTTACCCAATCAGATAATTTTGAATTTTCAATTCTATAAAGAAACCACCCTCTGAAAAAATAATCATCACATTTTTTATATTGTATTTCGCCCACTGTTTGGATTCTAATTCCTTCGGTCGAAATTCTGGCAAGAAGGATTATACCATCGAAAAATACTTTTACCATATTTTTCTCATTCTCCAATATTATTTTAGTTCCTTCTAAATCCTGAGTAAAACTGATAACAGTATAATTTCCTTCGGGCAATTTAGATGGATTCCATTTCAACCATTGTTCTTGAATCTCCAAGTTGCTTTTTTCCATATTGCTATTTTCCATATCTAATTTCTATCCCCCTTCCATTTTTCCTTAATTCTAATGTTGGTCGTCCGTCTGAACTTTTTTCCTTACCGTGATTCTGCTACCGTCATCAAGCATACCGGTTCGTCCTGAGTTATAATCACTTTTTATTTTCTTTACACTTGAAGGATTAACTACAGAATCGAAATCAGCGTTTTTAACCATGTCAAGTGCCTGCTTGGCAAGCCGCAATGATTCCTCGTACCCGCCCTGCATAAAGGCAAGTCTGGAATCGGTAATAATAACATCAAGATTATCCGCATTGTGAATCATTTTTTCCTCCAATTATCTTTCTGTTAATAATTCGCTATATATCTATATATATTTTTGTTATAAAATCCGCAAAACTATCGGCGACCTTACTCATTGCCAAGTATCCGGTTTCACTATTTTCAATTTCATGATTCATTAAATATATTTTTCCATAATCGTTTCCTTTTGATAATAATATTCCAAAAGGATTTCCGAGAGAGTCATCGCCGATAGGAAGCATTTCAGGGGGAATAATTTTATCATTAGTCATTGTTTTATAGATATAAACTATATCATCATAATTATTTGTTTCACTATCATAAAAAATATAAAATTCTCTGATATCCGTTGTATTTTCTTGTTCTACAACAACATCTATATAATCAAAAACCAAATCTTCTGACGGAGTCCCCCCGTTATGTTCTATCATAAAATTCCTATAATCTGCCGGTAATTTCTGCCTTATCTTTTTTTCAAAATTGTCAAGTTGCTGTACTGATAACTTATTTCCACAATCAAACAAATTCATTTTGATCCTCCAAATATTTATTTCTTTGTAATAGAAACGCCTCCTGTATGCGGGAAGCCTCCAATAGTACAATCATGAACATTTCTATCAACAAGTATCATATTATCTCCATCCTGCAAATGATGCCATGTGTATCCTTCTGGAGTTTTTCTTAATCCAATAGCTTTATTTGCCTGAGAAACATCTTTGTAGTTTTTTCCTGTCATGTTTATTTTTACAGGCTTAGGATAGTCAGGATGCGTATATGGAGAGAAATCGGGATAACTATCTTTACTATAAGTTACTGTTACTTCCTTTAGATAGTTGCAAAATCGAAAGTGGTTTTAACCATGTCAAGCGCCTGCTTGGCAAGGCGCAATGATTCCTCATATCTGCCTTGCATAAAGGCAAGGCGGGAATCTGATACGCAAAAATTTACATCAAACAATCAACCTCATTTCAAACTGTTTAAATTTAAATTAATTTCCTGAAACCATTTTTCAAACCTTTTAACCAGACCACCTTCATCATTCAAGAAGTCTTCATATTCGTATTCGGCGTCAAGTGAATTTGCTTTTACATTATATCTTAACTTTATTTCATGCGGACAGTTTGCTTCATATTGCAAACATATTGAAATAATATTTTCAATATCTTCTATCCCTAAATCCGTAAACTCATCTATATCTTCTTCAAAAAACAACTGATTTAACATTAGTAACTTATCTTGTTTTCTAAAGAAAGCACTATAAAAATCTTGAAATTTATTTTGAAACATATAAATATATATCTCATCAACCTCAATATTGTTATTATTTAATAATTCAAGACATAAGGCTACATTTTTCGATTGCGCATCCATAAACGCGGCTTCAAATCCAATATACATTTATTTCACCTCTATTTCTTCAACATATTCCAGGAAAGAATCTTGCAAATCATTATCAACAGTTTTACCATTCAAAACCAGTTGAAACTCCCATTTATTACCTATTTCTGACGAACCATCAATTACACCCAACATATTTGATACTGTATCAGTAATAACTGTCTTAATGATTGAAAAAAACACGTCCTTTTGCATTTCGCTAAACGTACTATATAATGAAAGTGCATTTTTCCAATAATCAATAATATTGTCATCATTAGAACTGCCTTCCTCGTATAAATTTCGATATATATTTGCATTTTCCAGCACTATTGACTCATATAAATCTTTAACTAATTGTTTTTCATTCATGAATTAATCCTCCTATTTAATTCATTTTTTATGGCTTACCTCTCAACAATATATTTATCCAAGTTTAGTTTTCAAATTCTGCTTCTCTTTCCATCTCCTTAATAACCTGATATTCAGTTTCTCTATATAGATTCACCAGGTTATTCAACAATTCCGGAGTTGTTTCTTCGTTATCTTCAAAAAGTATACACTTGAAACCATTATTTAACAGCTCATCGTAGAGAGAAAGAATTTGCTTGATACCTGCGCCGTCAATATAATCGCAAGTCATTAATAAATCTCCGTTTTCAACGATTTTTTTCAACTCAGAAATCGGAATCTTTCTGTATTCCCTTAGTATTTTTGCACAATTTGCTGAGAAGAAATTGTCTGCTAATTTTATTCCTATTTGACTCATGTTTCCTCCAAATATCACACATTGTTCCTGCTCTGCTTTTATGTTCATTTTATTAAACTTACATTATTTTCATCCAATATTTCAATTATACTATCTCCGTCAAATACAATGATATAGCCATAAGGGAAGGCTAACGCTTTAATAAGTGCTTTCCTGCTTTGCAGCAATTCATACGCATAACATGAATGGTATTTTGAAGTTTCAATCGTATAGTATTTCCCGTCTTGCTTTTTTTCGATTGATTCAACACACCATCCGGACGCACCCTTTCCTAAATCCGAAAATCTTTGCAGACATATCAACGAACTGCTAAGTGCGTTTTCTGCAATTACGATTTCTTTATCAAACCTCGTCGGAACACCCTCAATATTAAACTCTCTAAGAAAACTTGTTTGTTCCGTTAATATCCATAAAGGAACAGTTAAATCTTCGGTTGTATTTAATAAAGGATGGTTAAGATAATCCGGAGCAACAAGCGTAAAACCATTATCAGTTTGTTTGCAAATATAGACTGAGAAACCGATTTCAAATTTATAATCATCACATATTCTTTCAACGGGAATGTTCTTCATAGCTTGCGCTAACACATCCGCCATTGGCGTCAATGCTTCATCCGCATTTATGTAGAATACGATTCCATTAATCATATATCTGTTATTTCGCATGATTTAACCTCTCTGCTGTTGAATTTTTTATCGTTCATCCTCATAACAATATCTATCATGAATCAATACATCTTCCACAATATCCTCAGGGCAATAAATTCTTAGTCCCAGCTTTTTACTTGAATAGCCTTCTCCATCATCATCAAGTTTTAAATCATCGGTAATATTTCTAATTTGTGATACTAATAAATCAATATCTATACATAGAACAAAGGCTCAGTAGCCAAATCCGGAAACAATTCGATTGCTTCCAGAAATCCTTTGTTATCACATAATATATGACCATCGCCAAAATCATCCAGAAAACTGTCCTCAATAGGATATCCATACATACGTGACCTTTTAATTTCACCACAGATCTCAATAGCGTGTTCTCTTGTCATACCGAAAACTAAATCGCCGACTTTTTCGTAAGGTTCAAAATTTAATTGTTTTTTCATTATAATTCCTCCGCCTTATTTTGCCAGAGCTTCAACAAAAGCATTAAAACTATTCGCTATATGTACTCTATCTTCTATATCAATAGATTCAAAGGGAATCTCTGCAAACGATATTGTATCACCGCTTACATCAAATGCATAAGCTGTTCCTCCGCCATCCGAACCGAAGTAAGTTAATTGCGGAGTGAATTCTTTTACTGCATATTCATTGTTTAACTCAACAATTTCATTTACAGACCAGAGAACAAGATAGTTTTCCTCTCCTATTGATCCTTCCGCTCCATTAGTGATTAGCAAAAAATCCACATATGATTTTGGAAACTCTAATCCCAATTCCTTTTCCGCAGCATTGATTTCTTCAGTTGTTGCCGGAGTAGTAAACTCCATATTCTTCATAATGTTTTTAATTCTATTATCCATTTGTTTCACTAACTTCCTTGTGTTAATAAGTAAACTATAGGTTTATTTTATCATATAACCAACAAATTGACAAGAATGAAGAATTGTATGTGAATTGTTATACAAAAGCATATTTCATGTATAAGGATTCAACAGAGGAATGTCAAGCAAATGGTTTGAAGAGAATATTCATCCAATTTCGCCCTGTGTCGCGCAAATAAAATGTTCGCAGTCGTACCCGAAGTTACAAAACAAAACCCACACAGCCGATTTGTCGCGGCTTGTGAGCGCAGAAAAGCACCTCCTGACAAAATGTCGGGAGGTGCTTCGATTAGTCGAGTTCGTGAACAACGGACAGGAAAACTTCGTCGGATATTTCCTCATTCAGCCATTGCTTTTTAGCTCGCTGTACTCTTTCGAGCCAATCATAATAATCATCCCATCCAAGCTGAATATCTTTGACGTAGAACTCTTCTGTCCGTTTAGCGCGTTGATAATTTCTCTCAACTGCCTTGTCATAGTCCTCAAATCCAAACAGCGTCGATTGTAATTCTGCACGTTTCTTCGGTCCAATCTCGCTGCATTTCTTTCCGTCATCCGGCTGAATCCTGTCACAGTAGAGAGTTTTCTTCTTCGTCTTGGCAACAAACAGCTCACCGCAGTTTTGGCACAGACAGATATTCGGATTCAACTGAATCAGATTTAGCAGAAGAAAGTTGAGATAATTCGCTGCTGAATCAAATACGTAGCACTTTGTCAAGCCTAAATTATCTTCTGTCTGCTTTTTCTTGTTGATATAGTAGGTTTGGCTGTAACTGCGGTCTAATAGCTGTTTATCAATCTCCAATATTCTTTTCGGCTTTTCTTCAAGCGTACAAGGTAACTCCGCATAAATATTTGTCAGCACCTTTGCGTTTTGAAACGCTACACCGAAATCATGATATATTTTTCTCTGCAAGCCAATCGCATTTTCATACCCTCTCCTGTCATTGGGAGAGGGCTTTACTATTTTAGAGAGTTCCGCATCAAGCAGCAGTCCCAGAATTGAATTAATAGACCTAACGATTGTTGCAACTTGCCGGTTTTGTGTGAAGATTCGTTCTGCTCGTTTACGTGAATAACGCCTTTCAATCAGCGGCTCCTGATTAACATAACTCAGCGCAATCTGCATCGCGTCGCTGTCTGTGCTGATTAGCGAAATCAATTCATTTGCGTAGCTGTTTGAGTATAGCTTCGTAAATTTCTCTCCGCCAAAGTAAAGCAAACCGAATTTCTGCTTTTTCGCAGGAACAAGGTATAAGCCCTTTTTCTTAATCAAAATAACCGCTTCCAATCTGGCTGTCAGAGATGGAACTTTACAAAAATCGCAAGTTTCATCACTGATATATTTATCCGTAAAAATCAGTTAAAATTATATCATGATAATTATCAAAAGCCAATAGCTAACGGCAAGACAATTGAATAATCCTATCCGAGCGAGAGATACATCCGGAGTCGTAGTTATGCGATGACCGGAAGCGAGCGAACACTTAGTACCGCGCCAAGACCTCGAAAGAGCGAGCGATAAACGGGCTATAAGCGGCAGCGGATGACAACGTGCGAAAAGCCACGCACAGGAACTGTAGCCGGATAGGATGCCAAATTTTAAGAAAGGAATTTTTACAAGAATGGTAAAAAAGAAACTCACCGTAATCGACGGTGAAACATTAATGGATATGCGATTAGCGCCTATCCGCTATTGCATTGAAGGACTTCTGCCACAGGGCGTTGCTATGATAAGCGGCGCACCGAAAATCGGCAAGTCATGGATGATGTTGGACTGGACAGTCCGCATAGCAAAAGGAGAAGATGTCTGGAATTTCAAAACTACAAAGGGCACAACGCTCTATCTCTGCTTGGAAGATAACTGGAACCGTGTGCAGAGCAGGTTGTTTGACGTAACGGATGAAGCGCCCGGCAACGCTTACTTTGCAATCTCGTCCTGTTCATTGTCCGACGGTCTTGAAAAACAGATTACTGATTTTGTAGCCGAACATCCGGACACGGTGCTTGTTACGATAGACACTTTCCAGTTGATTCGTAACACAGAAAAGGACACCAGCTACTCCAATGATTATCAGGAAATCGAAAAGCTGAAAGCGTTAGCAGACAAGCTGAAAATCACAATTCTGCTCGTCCACCATCTGCGAAAGCAGAACGACAGCGACCCACTGAATAAAATCTCAGGCACTACAGGAATCAGCGGCGCACTGGATACCGCGCTTATCCTTGATAAGAGCAGCCGCAACCATAATAACGCTACGCTGACTTGCACGGGCAGGGATATAGAGTACCGTGAGTTAGAATTATCATTCTCTGTTGACACTCACACTTGGGAATTGCTGTCTGACAGTATTGAAAATCCCGAAATGCTGTTGCCGGACGAAATTAATCGGCTAATTGAGTGTATGAAGCAGACAAATTTCTTTGTCGGCTCTAACACAGACTTCGCTGAAGATTTTTCTTCTTTCTGCGGTAAGAGTATCACTCCGAGCGTGCTCAAAAAGCTGATGAACAAATACCGCTACGAACTGGAGGACAGCGGCGTTTGTTTCGTCTCGGGAAGAAGCAACGGAAAGCGTTTCCTCAATATCCGTTATGATCCCGGGAGTGACGGCAGTGACGTTAATGACGGCAAAATTAACGGTGTCAAAACTGCCGTCCCTGCCGTTCCTGTCGTCCCTGTCGTCCCTGTTGTTGCGTGAGGGCGTGTTACACAACCACGCTCTTACTTAGCTTCAGCTGAGGCAAGCAGAGCGTCCGGCTGTCCGCCGCACGCATAAAGCCGGGCGGAAGCCCGGACCCACTTTTATATCAACAACGGAGGTAACAATTACGGCAAATAGAAAACGAAATCAAACTATATCTATTAGGTTAACACCGGCAGAAAAGAAAGAGATTATCACTAAAGCGAAGCAGGCAGAGATGACCTTGACTGACTACTTGATTGAATGTTCACGCAACACGGAAATCAAGGTAACAGATTTGACGGAAGTGATTGTAGAGCTGAAACGTATCGGTAACAACATCAACCAAATCGCGCGGAAGATAAATTCCAAGCGTTTCTTCTTCGGGAAATTCGATTCTGTTATCGAAGGTCAGCGCAAAATCTACGACGCGATTCTCAACTTGACGGGAGATGATTAACGATGGCAACGGTCATGTATATCCCCGAACATCGGCAAAACAGGTTCGCTATGCGGGCGGTCATCAACTACTGTATGCAAGAGTACAAGACATTTGATAAGCAGACAAAGAGAAATCTTATCGGCGGGGTCAACTGCGACGGAGCGAATTCCTTCCGAGAGTTTATGGCAACTAAGAATATTTACGGCAAGGACAACGGATTCTTTTTCTACCACTACGCGCAATCTTTCTCACCAAAAGAGAAGATTACTCCCGAACAAGCGCACGAAATCGCGCTTGAATTTGCTGAAAAGGCTTGGTCAGGTCATGAGGTTCTGGTCACAACTCATTGCGACAGGGAACATATTCATTCGCACTTCGTTATCAATTCCGTAGGCTTTGAATCGGGAAAAAAGCTGCGTCAGTCGCCGTCCACGCTGAAACAGTTACGCAAACTCAGCGATGAAATCTGTATTGCTCATGGGCTTTCTGTGCTCCAACCATACGAGGGCGGCGGTAAAAGAATGTCAACCAGAGAGTATCGAGCGAGGGTGAAGGGCGAAAGCTGGAAACAAAAGCTGGCAGATGATATCGACAAGGCGATGGAGTTCAGTGGCAGCAAAGACGAGTTTATCTGCAACATGTCCATTCTCGGCTACCACATGACGTGGACGAATGAGAGAAAATATCTCACCTTCCACTGTCCTAACGGCAAAAGCTGCCGTGACATCAAGCTCCAAGACGAGAAATATCTCAAGGAAAACATTGAGCTCGAACTCCGACAAAGAGAGTTCCCTGCCGGAGCAGAACAACCGACAGGCTGGGAAGATTCGCGTGAGCTTTACGAGCAACACCTCAGAGAACGTGCTCAATCCAAAGCTGAAATGCATAAGATAGCTGACAGCTATTCCAACGTTGGTAACGAAATCAGCAACCTTGCCGGAGCTGTTTCCAAAATCGTTGACAACGATTCCGAAGACCCGGACGAGCGCAGAAAACGTATCGAATCCGAGGAAAACGGCTCCGCTCTCGGTACAGTTCTCGGTTTAGGCATCGGCATGATAGCCAACGCGGTAAACGAAACTCCCGACCAAGAATTAGATTACGAACAAGATGAATACAAAACCAGAGAAGAAATCCTCGAAGAAATCTTCGGAGAGAGTGACTACGACAAAGAAGATTACGACGATGACGAGGATGAAGGCTTCACCATGAGTATGTAAAAAATTAAACGAAAGGATTGATGTCAAATATGAATCGGTTTTATTCCAAAACCAACTACGACTTTAATAAAATAATCAAAACAATTCGTCGCATTTACTACGGCGAGGAAAGGACTCTATGGACAAAGAATTCAGCACGATTACTTTGAATGACGACACTGTTTTTTACAGAAGGAATCTCTTTAGCACCACTACCATGACAGTTAACGGAGCAAAATACGAGATTGTTTCTGTAAACCCTACCGCTGACGCACCAACCGTCAGTGACACTATCAAATATTTAATCACTGGAAAGTAAAAAAATACAGCTAAATCTCTGGACATTCAAGCCGAGTTAGGGTATCCTGTTGCTGTATCCTATTCGGTTTGAATTTCAGAGTGGCTTCATTCGGAAAGGAAGGTTCAAATTGACTAATACGAATTCAAACCAATTGATTACTGCCCTTTACTGCCGGCTCTCACAAGAGGATGAGCGCGAGGGCGAATCAAATAGCATATCCAACCAAAAAATCATTACCAAAAAGTTTGCGGATGACCATCATCTTCACAACTGTCAGTATTATGTTGACGACGGTTACTCCGGAGCAAACTTCAACCGTCCCGGATACAAACGCATGATGGACGATGTTTACGCGGGCAAGGTCGGCACCGTTATCGTCAAAGACCAGTCTCGTCTGGGCAGAGATTATCTTCAGACAGGTATGTTGATGGAGATTACTTTTCCACAGTATGACGTGCGCTTTATCGCAATCAACGACGGCGTTGACAGCCTTTATGGTGAGAGCGACTTCTCAGGTATAAAGAATTATTTCAATGACTTCTACGCCAGAGACACCAGCAAAAAGATAAGGGCAGTCCTTCGTTCAAAAGGTGAACGCGGCGAAAGAATCAGCACGACGGTACCTTACGGATATATGCGAAGCCCCGATAACCCAAAGGAATGGATTCCCGACCCCGAAACCGCGCCGATTGTGAAAGAAATCTTCGAGTTGTATGCAAGTGGAATCGGAATCAGAAAAATCTGTAATCAGCTTGCGGAACGAGAAGTGATTTGCCCGAGCGTATATGCTTTTAAGAAAACAGGCAATAGAAGCGGACAACCGAACTTAAATAATCCATATATGTGGTCACAAAACAGCGTTAGGAGAATATTGTCTAACCAATTCTATATTGGAGATACGGTCAACTTCAAAACGTATTCCAAGTCGAACAAGCTTAAAAAGCGTATAAACAACTCATCCGAGAATATCATGGTGTTCGAGAATACTCACGAAGCAATTGTTGACAAAAAGACCTTTGATATTGTTCAAAAACACTTTAAGGGAAGAAAACGCCCGGACGTTCAGGGAGAGCTGGATAAATACGCTGGTTATCTCTACTGTGGGGACTGTGGAAAACGGATGTATCTTCATCGTTCAAAAACAATGGCGGCTGAAAAAAACTACTTTCAATGCGGCGGTTATCAGCGAGGAAAATCAAGGTGTACCGTACACAACATCAAGGAACAGGTGCTTGATACAATCGTCCTCACGCAGTTGAAATCCATGATAGCATTGGCGAGCAACCACAGTGATGAGTTTTACGCTATGGCAACAGAGAAAGGAAAAGCCGAAGCTAAGAAGTATTATGCTACGG
>CADACD010000070.1 GCA_902786365.1 uncultured Lachnospiraceae bacterium
GAATGAAACAAAAAATCCATCAGAACCACTTGGCGCTGGTGGATTTTTCTATTCTCTATAGAATTTTATTAAAAATGGTGTGTTTTTCAGTGCCCTCGTTCGAGACAGGGATGAGGATAGGTGAGGCATTGGCACTTTGGCTTGAGGATTTCGATATCTCCGGGAAGAAGATCCACATCTGTGACAGAGGGGAATTGGAGAACCTGGCAGAGATCAAGACCGTGGAAAGCCCCAGAATATTGGACTGCACGAATGAACTGATGGATCTCTTTACGGAGTATGTCAGCACGTATCATGATGCGGATGTTGAAACAAACCATGTGCTGCTTAAGATCCGCGGAGATCATAAAGGCACGGCAATGGAGTATGAGGATGTAGACAACCTCTTCCGTGCTCTCAGAAAGAAAACCGGCGTGTATGTTACGCCCCATATGTTCCGTCACACATCCCTGATATAGACGTTTAAGATTGCTATAAAAAGTACTCATCGGAATGTTGTGCTCACTGCACCATTCTTTATCAGTCAGACCGCTGTTGCGACACTTATGAATAATATTCATCCATTCATGGTCATTATGTCGATTTTGATTTTGTATCATTTGCATTCAACTCCACTTGTTATTTTGAAGTACTGGATGACCGTGATACAACATGAGATGGAGTAATTGCATCCAATCGGTATGTCAAGAACTGACAGAGGGCAGAGTTACTTCAAGTTATACCGATTATCTCATAAGATTGAATGATTGTGGAACGGTCGGTTATTCATCGCTTACGTTATATTTGAGCTGGGCTAGATGCTCAGCTTTTAATTAAGAAAATATACAAATTTTACAAAACATAAAAATGTCATGATTTATGACATTTTATGTTGCAAAATTAATCTATTGGTAGTATAGTATATAGAGACTGATGAAAGGAGAATGAGGATTATGAATGAACGGTTAAAACAAGTACGTAAAGGATTGAAACTTTCTCAGGAATTTGTAGCAAAGCAATTAGGTATGACTAGGACTACTATAGTAGCAATAGAGGCTGGAACAAGAAAAGTAACAACCGATGAATTGAAAAAATTTTCTGTTCTATATGGTGTAACAACCGATGAATTGTTATATGGTGATGTCTCTGAGGGAAATGAAGTTAAGGCATTTGCACGAACTTTTTCAGAATTATCTGATATAGATAAAAAGGAGATTATGAATTTAATAAACTTTAAGCGTAGATATAAGGAGACAATAAGTTGAGAGATGTTGCAGAATTATATTATAGAGGAATGCCGGCAGAAACATTAGCTCAAGTAGTCTTGAGAAAATATTTTGGCGATAAACCCCCTTCTTTTCCTATTGATCCATTTAAAATGATACGCGATTTTGGAATAGTATATCAATTTATGGAGTTTAAGGATTTGGAGGGGATTTATATATTACCAGATAATTCAGATGATATACCTCTCATTGGTATTAATTTTGGAAGACCAATAACTCGTCAAAGATATACAGCGGCCCATGAACTGTGTCATCACATAAAAGATAGGGGAAGTAGCATATGTCCTATCAGTGGAAAGAAAAATATGATTGAAAAATATGCGGACGCATTCGCTTCTGAATTGCTTATGCCCACAAAATATTTGAAAATGGCAGCAAAAAGGGTAGCAGTCGACGGCAAAGTGAATAGAGATGGGATTTTGGAAATTGCTGAAATTTTTGGAGTTAGTTTTGAATCGGCCGTTTTTTCAGTAGCATATAAAACCACTTTTTGGGATGGGGACAAAGATCCAAAAATAATAAGAAGAGATAATAGGAAATACAGGCCAGAACAGAGAAAAATAGAATTGGGATTGGATCTTGAAAATGTAAATTTGTGGGAGCAAGTTGTCAATTCTTATGAATATTTTTGGAGTATAAGTAACAAGTATGCTTGGTACATTTTCAAGAATAATTTTATATACCATGAAAATCGCTTGGAAAAACTTAACTTAGATGAAGATGTCGTGGCAGAAATTATTGCAGATTTGCGTTACAACAAATCGAAAAGCCAATATTGCGGAGAAAACTGTGAGGAGATTATTCAAGTGGCAGGACATTCTGCAATGTATGATTACATATATGAAACAACGGATAAATTGGATCTTTATAAAATACAAAAGTTAAATAAGATGTTGTATCAGTATGCGCCATTTCCAGAAGCGGGAGGCGTGTATAGGCAAGATAATAATTATGTTACTGGTGCAGAATTCGAAACGGTGGATTACCATCTTATTGTTCAGGAAATAGTTAAATTAGCAGAACCTATGGATGAATTGATAAGAAATATTGATAGTATGTCATATTCGGAAGTAATAAAACAAACGGCTATAATACATCATAGGCTGACAGTAATTCATCCTTTTGGAGATGGAAATGGGCGCTGTTCTAGAGCGTTATTAAATTGGACATATAGATTGAAAGGACTTCCACCAATTTACACTAAATTTCCTGAAAAAGATGAATATTATGATGGACTGAAGAATGTTGACACAAAAGGAAATTATGATAAATTGTATAAAGTTTTTATGAGAGAGACAATTAGAAGTGTGATGAAACTCAATAAGGTATCTATAGATGAAAATTTGGAAGAGTAAATGCGTAAGGTGGAGATTATCAGGTGAATGCAGCGGAATTTGTGCAACATACAACTATTAGGATAGAAACTGAAATACCTAATGGAATAAGTACTGGAACAGGATTTTTCTTGTCATTGAAGAATAATAAAGAAGATCATACACATGTTCCAGTAATTGTAACAAATAAACATGTCGTTAAAAATGCAATACGAGGAAAATTAAGATTTTCTATAAAAGATAGTGAAGGTAATCCTATAAATGGACAATATTTTGACTTGATAATAGATAATTTTGAAAGTGTATGGATTAAGCATCCTGAAAATGATGTAGATCTTTGCATTTTACCTATTGCTAATATTCTTAGAGAAATTCAAAAAGCTAGTAAAGATTTGTTCTATACTATGCTGACAGTGGAAGACATACCTTCAAAAAATGAAATGGAAATGGAATTTTCAAGAATTGAAGACATAACAGTAGTAGGCTATCCAGACGGAATATGGGATGCCTATAATAATATGCCAATAACCAGGAGGGGAATAACAGCGACACCGATACAAATGAATTTTGAAAATAAACCAAGATTTTTGATAGATGCTGCAATTTATGGTGGTTCGAGTGGATCGCCGGTGTTTGTATTTAATCAAGGTTCATACAGTAAGCCGGATGGTGGTTTATATGCAGGAACAAGGTTGAAACTTGTTGGTGTTGTATATGCGGTTGCTCAACATAAAGTGACAGGCGAACTGGAAATAGTTGATATTCCGGCAGCAAAAACTCCTATTGCAAATACATTAATTCCTAATAATTTGGGCGTGGTTATTCATGCAAAAAAGTTATTAGATTTTGAAAAAATACTATATAAGGTAAATTAGGAATTAATTCGTAGTAACCCACCCCACCTTTTACTACGTTTCAACTACGATTGCTGTACATGTCTTGCAATATTTTACTAAGTTTTGCATTTTATGTACAGAAATAACCGATACATAAAGAAGAATTAACACCGCGCAAATCGCTGTAAATGGCAGCAGGACAGCGCTTTTAGAAAGGAGTTTTTATGAGTATACGAGTGCTCTTCGTGTGCCACGGCAACATCTGCCTTACAGCCTGAAAGCCTTGTAAAATAAGGATTTGTGAGATTTGAAATTGAGATTTACCAAAGATTTACCAAGTTTGAGCTTAAGGATTCAAATTTTGAACATTGAACAACGAGAGCTTAGTACTTATTAAAACAAAGTTGAGAAAATGGTTAGATACCCATTTTTATAATATGATTGATTTGCTGTAAAATTTGCATGCAAATATTGTTGCATGTATGATAACTCATTGATATAATAATACTAATTAAATAGATTTGTTTTTGATTGAAAAACGAAATGGAGGAATTGTTATGCCAAATATTAAACCGGTGTCTGATCTTAGAAATTACACAGAAGTATTAAAAGAAGTAGATGCATCTAATCGTGTATATTTGACACGTAATGGTCATGGTCAGTATGGAATTCTTACAATGGAAGAAATTGATGAGCTTGATCGATATAGAGCGGCATATACACTGTTCTCAAAATTGAAAAGTGCTGAAGAACGTGCGGATAGAGAAGGATGGATTTCTGCAGATGACTTGGAAAAAGAACTGGGGGTATAGAATTTGAAGAGACTGGAATATTCACCAGATGCGGCACAGAAGTTGCGGAATATTAAGTGTGATGTAACTATGAACTTCGGCGCAGATGTAGCAAAACGTGTGGTGTCAAATATGACGAAAGCGTTGCGCAGGTTACAGAAGTTTGAAAAATCTGGAATATCAGTAGAGAAGACACTGGGAGTGCCGTGTGATTACCTTATGGTATATACAGAACATAACTATGCGTTTTACAGGATCGCTGAAGAGACTATTTATATTATAGATATTTTACATGAAAGAGAAGACTTTATGTGGAAGTTGTTTGGGATGCGAACTACATCCAAAGAAACGGAAGATTATTGGGATGAATAAAACAAAGAGAAAGATACGTTGAATGTATAAGATGGAGCTGTTAATTTACAAATTTTTATTCGTTAAAGCACAGCCCATTTTTTGATTAAAAAATCATCATCAGTCGGTCTATTCGGTTTGAATCGAAGGGAGCTTCCTCAGCGGTAATATCATTTGATTTATTTATCAATTCCATTTTAAAATAATCAGCTAAAGCTACTGCCACTATAAGAATAAAAACAAACATGTTTCAATTAGAGTACATTAAACAAAAATCCCAAAGGGCGCTACCCTCTGGGATTTATTAGTTGAAAAAATTCATTTTGAGGTAAGCATCATCTAAATCATAACATAGGTGGTCCAACATGTGTTATAATTCTTAAGTGAAGTATCACAGATTGAGCAAAAAAAAGAACAACTGATGAATACGTTCAGTTGCTCAAGATGTGATTCTTCATTATTGTACCAAGTTGCGACCGGGTAGCCGATACCTATATGGGGATTCAAAGGAAACTTTATATACAAAAAAACTGACAGAAGTGTCTCATTTTATTCTAATCACTATATTGGTAGACAGAAAAACATATTTTATTGCATGGCAAACAGACCTCTTTGCAGAGGCTCAAAATTTAAATATGAAAACATGAATGAGTTATTCTATCAAAGTATATGTTCTTCCAACATGGCGCATGCTGTTACTGCAGCCGCATACCGGACATTGATGAATGTTATAGTTCCATACTTTCTTTAGTACTTCATCCATGGAAAGTCCGGCAAGTCTGGCAGTGTATCTTTGTTGCCCCTGAAGTTTGAAAATCAGGCGGAGATTTTTTGACTTATACCGGTTGTTCAGGAAACCGTAATAACGTATTTTCTGAAAGCCCGAAGGAAGAACATGCATCATAAAGCGGCGTATAAACTCAACACAGGAAATGGTAACATTTTTTGTGGTTCCGGTTTTATAGTCTTTGGCTTTGAAGGTTACACTGTCACTGTCAACAGATATAATGCGTGTATTGGTGACAGCTATACGGTTGGCATAGCGTCCAAGATAGGCAATGGCATTACCATTGCCGTTAAATGTTTCCCTGATTTCGGAATTCCAGTTAATCTGATAGAGTCTGTTGCAGTAATCATACCAGTGATAGGAGTTTCTGAGTTTTTTGTCTGATTCAGGAATAATAAGACGTTTGTCGTCATAGTACTGCTTCAGGTAATCCATAAATTTTCCTCTGAATTTTTTTGCAAGGGGTTCAATTCTTACAAGGAATTTTCTGGTACAGTGTCTCAGCTCATTGGCTGATGTCAGACCTGCACCTGAAACAATACAGTGGATATGCGGATGGTAATTAAGCTCCTGCCCCCATGTATGGAGAACCTGGATAATGCCTGGTGTTGCTCCGAGATACTTTTTATTAGAACAAAGTTCAAGAAGTGTTTCGGCGGAGCATTTGTGAAGAAGACCATAAAGAATCTTCTGATTGGCATATATTAACGGATTAAGCTGTGCAGGAACCGTGAAAACCACATGAAAATAATCAGCATCAATGACTTCACTGCTTCTTGCATCAATCCAGATTTCTTTAAGCACAGCCTGACAGTTGGGACAGTTACGGTTGCGGCAGGAGTTAGCATGAATGTCGGTATATTCACATTTATCGCATCTGCTTATGTTGTAACCGAACCTGCCGGATTTGCAGTTCATCAGGCAGAATGCTGCCCGGGACTGTACCGGTGAAGGGTTGAACCTTTCGGAATAATCATTCCAGCCGTTATCAAAAATCTGCTGTATTTTAGCTCTTTCCAACAGAGACACCTCCCATCTTATCAAGAGGATTGACAACAGAAGATATGGCGTTGGAAGCAAGATGGACATACACAGTTGTAGAAGAAAGGGATTTGTGTCCAAGCAGGGCTTTTATAGTAAGGAGATCCGTACCATTTTCATAAAGGTGAGTGCCGAAAGCATGGCGGAATGAATGACAGGTAATTCTTCTCGGCCAGCCAAGGCGGTCTTCATGTTCATGTATGTGCCTTGATAAAAAGAATGTATCAATTGGACGGGAAGAGTCAGTCTGTTTAGGGAAGAGCCAGCCTTTTGGCCTGCCACATTGTATTTTGAAAGCTGTGCATACCTGTCGGAACGATTTTTTCCGTGAGTGATATGGATCTGCATGCGTGACCGGCTGATATCCTCATATTTAAGATGACAGACTTCGCCTATACGCAGACCGGAAGAATACATGATGGCAACCATTGCCTTCTGTTTGATATCAGGAAGCGTATTGATAAAAGTAAAAGTTTCTTCCTGTGAAGGAACAAAAGGAAGATAAGTATCAAAGCGACGCATAGGAAGCTGAGTGTCATCCCATGGTTTATGAAGAACATACATGGTAAAGAAACGGAGCTGTGATATAGCGCAGTTAATGGTACGGTCAGAAAGATGCGTTGTTTTTGAAGATATTTTATATAATCACGAAGTTCTTCCCATGAAACATCTTCAGGATATTTGTGCAGAGTTACTGAAAGATAGTCAAGGTAAGAGCGGATGTAAGTACAATAAGAAATAAGAGTATGGTCAGAAAGACCGCGGAGGGAAATCATTTCCCTGAAAGTATTAAAATATTTGTCCATAACAAGACCTCCTAAAAATAGTTGATTGATAAATGAAGTAA
>CADACD010000071.1 GCA_902786365.1 uncultured Lachnospiraceae bacterium
TTACAGTAATATATGAGAACCATGAAATGACACGATTTTGGGTCAAATGATGACAATTTAAATAATTCAATTAATGACAATGTGAGTGAGTAGCAACAAGAGTTTAACAATCCGAATGTTTGGAAAAGCAGATTCTAAATTCTTATAAGAGTTTAGAGTCTGTATTTCTTAAAAGAACAGATTATTAAACTCTTGGTAGTTGTATTAGTTAATATTGAAACCCTCGGAGAGCCATCGCAGTTTGGGTAAGCAATGAGCCAATCAAAAATGCTTGCATTTTTAGTTGGCGAATGCCCACATCCACAATGATAATTGTGGATTGGCTTGCCAAAACTGCTAGGGGGTTATCATCTGTGGCAGAGCCAAGATGATAAGCATATGCTCCGAGAGAAATTTTTACAGATAAGAGAGGAGATTTGCTTATGGGGAATACGTCGTATACAGCACACATTAGCAACAAGAAAAGTGCTATCACAAGTAAGAGTAAATTGCTTGGAGTGTCAAAACACAATTTAAGAAAGTACAAATCGGATGATTATAGCAAAGATAATATTATAGTTTTGCGAGGGACAGATGATTTGCTTCAGGATGTGAAGAATGTTTATCATCAGGAATTTGATGAAGTGATAAAAGAATACAATGAAAAACAAAAGAGAGCAGACCGAAAATTATTTCGAACATGTTGCAGGGCTTGAACAGGATATGGCTGTTGAAATCATTTTCCAATGTGGAGATAAAGAGTTTTGGAAGGCACATGATGATATTAAGGATAAAATGTATTATGTGTATAGTTTTTTGATTGGAAAGCTGGAGGAAATGTTGCCGGAATTTAAAATTGCAAATGCAGTAATTCATTTTGATGAAGCCAGTCCACATGTTCATGTGGTAGGAGTTTCGGTATGGGAAGGGGCAAAGAAAGGACTTAGGAAGAAGGTTTCGAAGAGAGATGTATTTACACCGGAAACCCTTTCAGTAATTTTACAGGATAAATTACGAGAGGAAGCTGGGATGTGCTTCAGATATCATACACATGAAGATTTATCAGAAAAAAGTCTTGGAAGAAATCATGATTTATCTGTAGCAGAATATAAAGTAGCAAAAGAAACGGAGTATCTGGAGCAGATAAAGGAACAGGTGCATGATGCGGATATTGAGTTGCTTGCTTCTCAGATTGCTTATAAGGAACTGGAGCGTAGACAGACTAAGGAATTAAATGAGAAAACAGATGCCATTGTTAAGAAAAATGAGGCTATGGAACAAGAATATACAGATAAGAAGGAAAAACTGGAATGCGAGATTTCATATCTTGAGAGTAAGAGGAATATTGAGAAGTCATTGTCGGATATGGATAAGAGAGAATTGCAGCGTATATCCAATGAATTGGAAGGAAAACGGTTAGAACTTCAATCTGTAAATCAAGAGATTGAATATACCACAGATAAAGCAAAAGAAGCGGTAGTGTTGCTTGATAGAATCAAAGCATTTGTCTCATCATTCAGATTATTTGCACCTACAATCGAAGAATATGCTAATCAAGTGGAAGCGGATAAAACAATTGATGCCGGGAATTCATTTCGTGGAATCTTGTATGAAATCGGAAAACTGCTGGAGGCATTTAAAGAATTGATAAAAGAGGGATTATGCTGGTTCCCAAGGCTTATGAGGTGGAATACTTCAAAAGGAGAGGTAGCGCCAGTGTTTATAGAGAAAAGTGATGGATATTCATATTCGGTGTATGGATATATGAATGTGGAGACTAAGGAATATTACTCTAAAGAGACCGTTCAGTGGGAGATTACAGCAAGTAATCGTACTGGGACAGTTGAGCAGATGGATGCAAATATTGAGGCGATGGCAAGGGATTTACAGGAGATATTGAGGTTGAGTTCGGAACAGAAGAGATTGTGGGATGTGTATGAGGGGAGGTAAGAAAAGCAGCGACTGAAATAATCGGTCGCTGCTACACTAAATTAGTGACGAGTATCTTTTGGAGGATAAGGATCGTTTCCGTAGCTGTCTTTATCACGGATTTGACCATTGCGTCCATGGATTACTAGTTCACTTTGTTGATTAATGGCAATATTACGAGCATAAGAAATAGCTTCTTTCTGGGTGTTGAAATTTTTTGTTGCTCTTGTGGAATTTTCACGTTTTACTTGCCAGTGTCCATTCTTTGGTACTACATGTTGATCTGCCATAATTCAAGTCCTTTCTCTGCTTAAGCAGCTTTGTAATGTTTCCAAGGAATTCTTGCGGGGTTAATATTGGCAAGAAAACGTACAATATCGCGCCTGCCATCATACGTAGGAATGCCACGAGAGTTTTGAGCCATTAATATAATAGGAATATTTCCAAAAAATGGTATAAAGCTTGCACGTATTTGTTCTTTGGATGGACTGGTAAGAACATATGGCTTTACTACAACAATAGCAAAGGTTACACCTTGTTCTTTGATTTTTGCACCATCAAATTCCATCGGCTTATCCTCCTTTCCGTTTACTGGGAATTGAGATAAAACCTTTCAAAATGATTGAATTTTCTCACGAAATGTGCTAAGATTCAAATGCGACTTTGAATTTGTGAGGGCAAGTTCATTTTGAAAGGGTGGTCATTATGACCATCTTTTTTTGTCTCAATATTAGCACTTGCTAAAATTGAGTGCTAATTCTCCTATGAATAAGATAGCATAAAAAAGATATCTGGTCAATACTAAAAGTGAAAAAATCACAAATAAAATATAAATTCGCAAAAAAAAGGCACAAAAAAGATTGATTATTATTGACAAATGTGAATAAATCACATTATAATTGAATATATTATATACATATAAGAGAAAGAAGGTATGGGTATGTTAGTTGGATTTGCCGTAAGTAATTATAAATCTTTTAAAGATGAACAAAGAATTTCGTTTGAAGCGAGTAAGATTATAAGACATAAGGCTCATGTCGCGATTAAAAGAAATAAGAGAATATTAAAGAGTGGATTGATTTTTGGCGCTAATGCGGGAGGAAAAAGTAATTTAGTAAAAGCAATACGATTTTCTAGAGAAATAGTGCTAAGCGGGTTAGATAAAGTTAATTTAAGTAAAAGCCATTTTCGTATTGAAGGTGATATGTATAAACAACCGGGGATATTCGAATATAGGATTATTGTTGGAGATTTCGAGTACTCTTATGGAATAGCAATATCCTATTTAGATAAAACAGTACTAAGTGAATGGTTGATAAGAATAGAAAATTCTGGAAAAGAAATATATCTTTTTAATCGTGAGGTCGATGACAATAATGTTAGTCATGCAGAGAGTGAAGCTGAATATACAAGTATAGAAGAAAAGTTTAAAATGGATTTCTATTTAGAAGGTTTTTCAGAAAATATGTCAGAAGCATATAAGCGAAAAACGATATTAAGTGATATAGCATTGCGTGCGAATGAAAAAACTGGCATATTTGCAGAAATTAGAAAAGTATATGAATGGTTTGAAGATATTATAATTTTGTTTCCTAGTTCAAAGTACAATGGATTAAATGAAGTTGCTGCAGATAAAGATAAAAAGATGTTTTTTTCTAGTATAATGAGTTATTTTGATACAGGAATTGAATCTGTTGAGGGTGAAAGTCAGCAGATGGATTTTGATAAAATTATGGATAACATACCAAGAGATGAGGCAGAAAAAATAAAGATAGATATATCTAATGCAGCAAATGAGCACCCAATTATGTTTAAAGTAGATGAACAAGTATTTGAGCTTCGAAAAGATGAGAATGGGAATATTGTATACAATAAATTAAAGTTAAATCACGGAAATGAGGACGATATGTTTGATTACAATGATGAATCTGACGGTACAAAGAGATTATTTGATTTAATTCCTCTATTTTATGAAAATAGAAGAGTAAGTATGATTTTAATTGATGAAATTGATAGGAGTTTGCATACAAATCTTACTAGGAAATTCTTAGAACTTTTTTATAAAGTAGTCGAAGATAGAGATTACCAATTAATTGCAACAACACATGATTCAAACTTGTTAGATTTGGAGTTATTAAGACAAGATGAAATATGGTTCGTTGAACGTCAGGATGATCATAGTTCAAAAGTATTTTCATTAAACAAATTTAAGGAAAGGTTTGATAAAAAAATTGATAAAGAATATCTGATAGGTAGATATGGGGCTATTCCAATATTTGATGATAATTTTGTATTGGAGGAAATTTATGAAGAATAAATATAGATTAAGTTCCAATGCATTTGAACGTGAGGCTGAAGAAGACAAAGTAGAACCACAAAAGATTTTTTTCTTGTCTGTAGAAGGAAATGATACAGAAAAGGAATATTTTGATGGAATATCTGCAAATAGACGTCAATTGGGAATAAATGCAGTTGTAGATGTGCAAGTGTTGAATAGAAGACGAAAAGATACTAATAGTGCTCCGCAGCAGGTGATTGAATTGTTGGAGGAATACTTAAGATTAAGAGAGAATGGAAAAGAATCACTGATTGAGGATATTCCGGAATCATTTATACAAAAATATGGTGTGGATTTTATAAAATGTTTTTTAGAAGATGAATCAGGAATTACTAAGCGACAAAGGAATGAGTTTGTAACAGATTTATTAAAGATAGGATATGATATAAATTACAGAAAGTATTTGCAGAAGTATAATAGTGATTTAGATGAATTTGGTATTCTTATTGATAGAGATGTGCAAACGCATTCGGAGTTGAATATGATAGAATGCATTAAACACTGTAAAGAGAATAATTATTCATGTTATATTGTTAACCCTTGTTTTGAATTTTGGTTACTCCTTCATCTTTCGGATGTTAAAAAGGAGTATGCTGATAAATTGAAGGATATAAGTGAAAATAAGAAAGTATCGGATAGTCATACTTTTGTAAGTAAAGAGGTATCGTTAAAAGCACATCATGGAAAGAGCGGTATAAATTTTAAGAAAAATTATTTGCCCAATATAGATATTGCAATAGAAAGAGCTAAAGCATTTTCATCAGACGAACAAGAACTAATTGATAATATTGGTTGCAATATTTGGAAATTGATTGAAGCAATGAAAAATTATGGATTAAAATAATGAGCTGTGTAATAGCGTATGGAGCAGTGTATTTGTGCGAATAGAGAAGGAGGCAAATATGGCATTAATCAAAAATGAGATTCCTATACTTGAGTATGATACAGAAGAACATGCTGTATTGATGCCAGGAGAAAGATGGAATTATGAGTTTACAGAGAAAGCAGTTATGTTGTTTATGGAACCAGAGATAGAAGAATATGTTATAAAGCATGAATGCGAGCTCGTTGGGAAATTTGAGAGTGTTACAAAAACATTTTTGGTTTATAAAACAGTACATAAAGGTGTTCCAATTACATTTTGTCAGGCACCATTAGGTGGTGCAGGAGCGGTCCAGATTATGGAGCAGCTTATTAAAGGTGGAGCTAAGAAAATTATTGCAGTAGGCTGTTGTGGTTCTTTGGTTGAAGATAAGGAGATTATTTTATACCAACATCTGCTTTGCGACAAGAAGGTACATCATATCATTATTTGCCACCATCAAGAGAGGTTGAACTTGATGAAAAAGCAGTTGTGGCAATAGAGAGGGCACTTAATAAAAATAACAGACCATATCAGAAATGTAAGACATGGACAACAGATGGATTCTATCGTGAAACAAGAGAAATGATTTTGTACAGAAAAGAAGAGGGGTGTTCAGTGGTTGAAATGGAATGTGCTTCCATGGCTGCATGTGCAAAGATGAGAAATGTTGTATTTGGACAACTTCTATTTACGGCAGATTCTTTGGCTGATACAGATTGTCATGATGGAAGAAACTGGGGGAATGAACATTTCGCATATGCTATGACGCTGGCATTTGATGCAGTTTTGGAGGTGTAATGGTGAGAACAGAAAAAGAAATGTATGATATGCTTCTGCAAATTGCGAGAGAAGATGAGCGAATTAAAGCTGTTTACATGAATGGCTCAAGAACAAATAAAAACGTACCCAAAGATATTTTTCAGGACTATGATATTGTATATGTTGTAACAGATATAAAACCATTTGTTGATGATAAAGGGTGGATAAAACAGTTTGGCGATATATGGTTTATGCAATATCCTGATGAACATCCAGATTATCCAAGTGATAAAGAAAACTTTTATGGTTGGCTTATGCAATTTAGGGATGGGAATAGGATAGATCTACATGTGGAATCTATAACTCATGCAAAGGAGCATATAACAGATGATAAATTATGTAAAATACTAATAGATAAAGATGGTATATTGCCAAATATACCAGAAGCTACAGATAAAGATTATTTTGTTAAAAGACCTTCAAAAGAACAGTTTTTATGTACTTGTACAGAGTTTTGGTGGTGTTTGAATAATGTTGCCAAAGGACTTTGGAGGGAAGAACTGCTATATGTTAATGACATGATCAATTTTTGCGTAAGAAAGCAGTTAGAAAAAGTAATATCATGGCAGATTGGAATAAAAACGGACTTTGCAGTAAGCGTTGGAAAGTCTGCGAAGTATATTTATAAATGGATACCAGAGGAAGACTATAAAGAATATCTTTCTACTTATTCATGTGGAACTGTAGATGAGTGTTGGAAATCTGTTTTTAAAATGGTAAATAT
>CADACD010000072.1 GCA_902786365.1 uncultured Lachnospiraceae bacterium
ACCTTGCTTCTTTCTGCCAGTCAACAGGATTTATTCAATGTTAACAAACATCTCCAATCCTATATTAATGGGATTGCATACCTGTTAGGAGAGTAATATGCTTGTGAATCATCCCTGCATTTTCCTAATTTAGCATAAATAACAGCACAAATTCCTTAATTATTCTAAAATACCTATCGGTATGTTATGGAGTAGGAAATAGTTTTCGTAACTTTGTCGTTAAATGCAAACAAATAATAATATAGCGATGAAGATATCTCGACTTATATGGTTTTTACCTATATCTTTGTTTATAGTATCCTGCTCACAGAATGAAATTTGTTCTTCCCTAAAGACAGCAGAAGATATTATCAACGATAATCCTGACAGCACATTATCTATTCTTCGAGAAATAGACTATGAGGCTTTGAAAGATAATCATTTAAAAGCGCTATATGGTTTATTATATACATCTGCCAACATAAAAAAACAAAAAGTCCCAGATAACGATTCTTTAATAGACTATAGTATTCAGTTTTTTGAAAATAATAATGATTCTTATCATTTAGCAGATTCAGAGTGCTCATTATTTGAAGAAAGCGGAAAGCCTGTCTATTGAATTTGGTTATTCTTGGATAACTAATAAAATCTATGAAAGACTTATATATCTGAACTATATTACAGATAACAAAGCCTTAACTTTGGAATATTCTAAAAAATTCTTGGAGAGCTCATTTGAACTTAAAGATAGGGCGTTAATAAGTCGAGCGTTTGTAATGGTTGCATCTTCATATTCAGCAGTAAACTTATCGGATAGTGCCTATTTTTATTTAAAATCTGGACTACGCTATATTGATGATGTCAATTCAATATTAAAAGCAGACATATTAGTAGATATAGGTGAAATGTATTATGAAAAAGGTGATATGGATTTATCTGAGAATAACGCATTACAATCTGACTCTATTCACCCCAATCCCCATGCAAAAATGTTACTTGGTAAAATAGAATATCAAAGAGGTGACCGATTAAAAGCAAAAGAATATTGGGATCATGCTTTGTCGACAAATGACGTAAAGATAAAAAAAGATCTATATAAAATAATTGCGAATTATTATGCAGAGGTTGGAAATTATGATGATGCATATATCATTTCATTAAAATTGGACAGTCTTAATGATACTATAAATAAAAGTTCTAAAACAGTACAAGAGCTTCAGTTAAAATATGATAGAGCGAAATCCGAGTCGGAATTATATCAAAAAATCTTATATGCTCTTATTATTGCCTTTTTGGCTAGTATCGCCCTTCTCGCTTTTCTGCGTTTTCACCAAAAGAGGGTCAGATCATATAACAGCACTATAAATACACTCACCAACAAGAATGAGACTTACAAATCCGAAATAGAAAGTTTTTCAGAAAAAGTAAATATGTATCAACATGAGATAGGATTGTACGAAAGCAAAGTATCTAATTACGAGGAAGAAATCTGCAAAAACATAGAGAAAATAAAGATATTAAAGACATCTGATAGATCAAAGCAAAAGGAGATTGATGAGTTGAGAGACAATATATCAACACTCTACAAAACTATTATGTCAGAACTGCAAAAAGGGAACAAAATTTATGAGACTATAAAGAACAAAAAACCTATAGTTCATTATTCTGATGAAGATTTAAACTCTTTGATTGACTTTTATAAAATCATAAATATTAAGGTATTCTCTGGCTGGTTAGAGCGATATACGCTCTTAAGTGTTCGCCAATATGTGTTCTTGATTCTCGAAGATTTGGGTTATGACGATTATGACATTGCAGATGTTTTAGGAGTTTCAGATACAACCGTACGTTCTACCAGATCCAGAATAAAGAAGAAAACACGATTATAATTTTTGTTGCAATTATAATCGTGAAAACATGGAGCCGTTCCCGTAATCCACTGATTTACAATGGATACAGATTTCTAAAGTGCAACAAATAGACCAAAACGATTTGCAGCGACGGAAATTTCATCATATCTTTGCAGCCAAAAAAGTTCAAAGGTATGAAAAAGAAAATTTTCGCTATTCTAATTATGGTATGTTTTGCAATTAATGCAAGTTCTGTTGCATATAGTAGAATCCACTATTTTGAAGTATCCGAAGCAAATGGTTTCATTTATCTTCCAACTGATATTTGGCGCTCACCTTCTCAAAATGTGAATGTTATTAATGCAATCTTCTATTCTGATTCTGAATTCCTGCACATTTCTTTTCAAGAAGATCTTGGCTATGGAAGTATTGTCATATATCGTAATGGCAATGAAATAACCAATGATAATCTTCAAATGAATTATGGAAATGCCGTCTCCTATGACCTTTCTGAATGCGGGAACGGTGAATATGTGATTGTGATAACCACTAATGATGGCGATACGTATATTGGGATTTTTATTGTTAATAACAATTAACGCATCACCATAGTTATCCATTTTCATAATCAAGTCGACAAGATTATATCCAGACCAGACTGAAAAAGGCGCGGAATCCGAAAAGCGATATGAGTAGGTACAACTAAAAAAAAAAGATGAAAATAAAAAATCTTATTCCTGCAGAAGATGTCCTGACATCGGAACTAGAAAACGTGTTTGGCGGAGCTGAACCCGTTGAAGAAATTGTATGCAAAGGAGACGGAATCGTAAAACTTCCGGGCTCACGAGTAGAACTATCGGTTTTTTAACCTGTGTGTCATTTTTAAATGTGATTATCATGGACATAAAAATTTTAATTCCTATTGAGGATGTCTTAACGACAGAATTGGGTGATATCTATGGAGGAAGTGATCCAATTAATGACGAACCTATTAAGATTGAATGTAAGTCAGATGGAGTTGTCGAGATCCCTCCAACAAAAGTGAGTATGACAATCTTCTAAGAAGTTCAATTTCAAAGGAGGTGACGACATCCGTCGCCATCTCCTTTTCTAAACAAACATAGTTGCTATGGTATTCTCAAGATATAACTATTTAAAAAGCTCTGGGAAGTTTGGCGCATTCTTGTTTAATACGAGAACAAAATTTTTTGTTTCACTAGACGAACATGTATATACCATTTTGGAGAGCCTTTCAAGTGGAATAGACTTTAATACCGAGTCATTGAACTTATCATCTGATATTATAGAACTATTTATAAGAAGCAAAGTATTCGTTGAGGTTACAGAGGATGATGATTTCTATGAATTGAAAAAGTTTCTACGTTACAAACAAGCTTTTTCCCAAAGCAGACTCGGATTGGTATTAGTTCCTACTTTTATCTGTAATTTTAATTGTCCTTATTGTTATGAGGACAATTTACCGAAATATTCCATAAATGATGAGGTCATAGATGCAATACTTGCTTTTATAAAAACAAAAGGACAGAAAAATATTGATCTATGCTGGCATGGCGGAGAGCCATTAATTGCATTTGACAAAATAGTCTCATTCTTGGAAAAACTGAGCATTTACAAAGATTTTAATTTATGTTCTCATTCTATGGTTACAAATGGTTTTTTGTTAGACGAACATAAATGTAAGGTACTCAATAAGTATGGGCTAAACAGGGTGCAAATAACACTTGATGGTGATAAAGAATACCACGACAAAAGTAGAACACACAAAGCCGGCATACCAACTTATGACACTATAATGGCAAACATTGACAATGTTTTTCATTATATTCCCAAATGCCATGTTATTATTAGAGTAAATCTACATTCTGAAAACAAAGAAAGATTTCCAAACTTTTATAAAGAGCTTAAGAAGACTTTTACAAATAAGAACTATTCCATAAACATCGCATTTGTCAATGACTTAAACAACTCATGCAAAGTAGCTTGTTTATCTGAAAAAGGGAAGATAGCATATGTGCGTTCCCTGTATGAATCATATGATATTAAGGATATAAATATCACTGTCAAACCTCAGATAGGTGGATGTACGGCTTCATGCACTAACACCTATGTAATTGGACCTTTGGGTGAAATATATAAGTGTTGGGTAGATGTAGGAAAAAAAGATCGAGTTGTTAGTAATGTTTTTGATGGTAAACTTTCTAATTATATATATTCTTCATATACCGTGGGCTCAGATATGTTTTCTGATGAAAGGTGCAAGAAATGTATATTCATGCCCTTATGCGATGGTGGATGCATTATAAGACGATACAATCATAAGCATTTCCAAATGCAATATGATCCATGTCCTATTGATGAAAATGATTTCCTTTCTCTATTGGAACTTTATTATGTAAAGGGTTTAACAAATGATTAAAGAATATGGACACAAAGAAAAATTTTTTAAAGTTCATTTTGTTTTTGTTATTGTCAAATTATGCTTGTATAGCATGGGGACAATATGTAAAAGGATGTGTTACAGATGAAGTTGGAGTGCCTATAGAATATGTAAGTATATTAATTCTGTCCGAAAAAGATTCTACTTTTGTCACAGGTAGCATAACAAATGCAAGAGGTGAATTTGAAATAGAATTGACATCTCAAAGAAAACACCTTCTGAAAGCCACATTCCTTGGATATGAAGATTACTATTGTATATTACCAACTTCTATCTGTGATGTTGGAAATATTAAAATGAAGCCCAATATCCTCACAATTAGCGAAGTGACGGTTAAAGGGAGTAAGCCATTTTTCCAAAGTAAAAATGGTTCGCTTGTTACGAACGTGGCTGGTACAATACTTAGCGAGACACACGAGATGACAGAACTTGTGGCACAAATTCCTGGTATAGTGAGAAATGCAAATGGCGGTTTCGAGGTATTTGGTTCAGGGGCTCCTATTATTTACATTAATAATAAAAAAGTACAGGATTCTAACGAGTTGAAAATGCTGTCGCCAAAAGAGATAAAAAGCATGGAACTCATCACCAATCCAGGTGCAAAATATGATGCAGAAGGGAAAGCGGTATTAAGAATTATTACCCTGAAGAAGGAAGACGGATTGACGTTACAGTTGGAGCTTAACGCAAAACAAAATGATAATACAAGCTATGGCGGAGATTTCAAAGTCGGCTATAAAAGAAATGCGCTTAATTTATCTGCGACATGCGGATACACAGACAGTAAAAACAAAGCCTACCTCCCGCAGTCTAAGACTTTGTTTATCGGAGAGGACACCCACAGCTTTGTACAGGATCAAAAGGCGAATGGCAAGTTGACAAGCCATGAATGGAAGATAAATGCCGACTATGAGATAAACGAAAATCACAATGTCGGAATGGAATGGGATGCATCCTCCAACAAAGACAGGGAACGCCGTGCCTCCTTGCTCGACTACATGCAGAATAGCGAGCAGACGCAGACTACAGGTATCGCCAATGATTATCAGAACAAAATAAATTTCAACCACCTGAACATCTTCCATAACGGCAAATGGAATAAAAGTCTTTCAACGGAACTCAACCTTGACTATGCAAGCAACAACAATGATTATTGGCAGAACACCGATGAAACAACCAATGGGATGACAACGCAAACACTGAGCATCGGCAAAAGTACGTTGGACATCATAGCGGGGAAACTTGTATTTAATCTTGCACTTGGTAATGCCACAGACTTTTCATGGGGAGTTGAATGCAATCATATAAAAGGCAGCGGAAAACTGATCGCAAATTCTGTCGGGATTCCTTCGTCTGACTATGTAAATAAGGAATACAAATATGCCTTGTATGCAGAATTTAACACCAAGGTTGGTAACGTTGGCATAAATGCGGGGATAAGATATGAATACCTTGTGTCTGACTATGACGACCACATCGATACTGACGGAAGTGTACATCGTCATTATAAAAACATCTATCCGTCTTTGTCGCTATCTCATATCATGAAGGGTTGGAGCAATACGCTGTCTTTCTCTTCGCGTACAAGTCGCCCAACTTTCAGACAACTAAGCAATTCCAGCTATTATTCAAACGAATACATGTATCAGCGCGGAAATCCACTGCTGAAACCGTCAAATTCGTATATAGCGCAGTGGAGGACAGGCTATAAGTTTATTAATTTCTCGGCAAGTTATACGTATGTGGACGATTACATTTCTACCAACTTCTATACAGCAGAGAACGGCAATACGCAGATTGTCAGCTCGTATGCAAATTTCGAAAAGATTCAGTATTTCAAGGCAAATCTGAATCTGCAAAAAAACATCGCATGGTGGAGACCTTCACTCACTCTGGGAATGACAACCCCTTTTTTCGACTACGAGTATCTTGGAGAAAAAATGTCGTATAACAAAGCCCAAATATACCTCGTTGCAAACCAGTATTTTACGCTGTCAAAATCTTATTTGCTGTCAGTTTACTACTATCTCAATAGTGGGGGAAATCAAGGAGCAGTAGAACTTCAATCTTTTCAGATGCTTAACATCGGCTTGCAAAAGTCTTACCTTGACGGAAAACTAAGCGTGAGTCTTAATGCTCGCGACATTTTCCACACGATGAAATACAAGGAAATGGAACAAATTAAGAACATCCTGTTCCGTCAAACGGAAGACTATTGCTCGTGGAATTATTCCATTAGTTTGATTTATCGTCTGAATAAAACAACAACAAAATATCGTGGAAAGACCTCGATAAGTAATGAACTCGACCGATTATGAGTATTATTTTTCAATATCAACATGACTCTATGCAGTGCGGTATAGCCTGCCTTGCGATGGTTTGTAGTCATTATGGGAAAAAGTATTCCATAGAAACCCTTTCTCATATATGCTTTGCTACAACCGAGGGAGTCTCGCTATTAGGAATCTGTCAGGCTGCTGAGAAACTTGGATTCAAAACAATAGGTGGAAGAATCACCATAGAGCAATTGGAAAGAGCTATCTTACCCTGTATTTTGCACTGGAATCAGAATCACTTTGTTGTTTTATGTAAGGTAAAGAAAGGACAAAAGTTCTATATAGCCGACCCTGGGAAAGGATTGATAAGTTATAGCATAGACGAGTTCAAACAGCATTGGATAGAAATGGGACAAGGGAAAGAAGGAAAAGGAATTGCCATGTTTCTTGAGCCAACACAGGCTTTTTATGAGAATTCTGGCGAATATATCAAGCAATACCGTAAGTATTTCTTCCAAATAATACTTGGCTTGCTTGTTGGAAGCCTTCTACAACTTGCCCTACCATTCCTCACCCAGAATATCGTCGATATTGGCATCAAAAACAAAGACATAGGTTTCATCTGGCTCATTTTGATAGGGCAACTTGTTATTACCCTCAGCCGGACATCTGTTGACTTCATCCGTAGGTGGCTCTTGCTGCATATTTCTATGCGTATCAACATCTCATTGGTAAGCGACTTCTTCATAAAGTTGCTTCAGCTGCCTATGTCGTTCTTCGATACGAAGTTGATGGGTGATTTGATGCAGCGTATCGGTGATCATTCACGGGTCAACTCATTCCTGACACAGCAGACATTAAATGTGGCATTCTCTTTGATTAGCTTTGCTGTGTTCAGTTGTGTGCTGTTGGTCTATAACAGGCTCATCTTC
>CADACD010000073.1 GCA_902786365.1 uncultured Lachnospiraceae bacterium
AATTATACCAAATCAGATGGTTTCATGCTATTTTTATGCCAGTTATTATTGAATTTTCAAGGTGCATAGGCACTTATTCAAGTGCGAAGTTTGAGTTATAAAAAATATGTTTGCCTTTTTCAATAAAGAAACTATAAAAAATAAATTTTTTAAATGGACAATGGATTTGTTGACAAAAAAACAGGAACAGGGTAAACTGAGTTGCATGGATTGGAAAATAGTGAAGGAAAGTATTATGAGCAGGAGCAGCTCACACTGTTTGCAAAAGGAGTGATTAAAATTGGACACAAACAATATCAATAAAGAGAATCTGATTAAAAATATTACAGACCAGATTAAGGAGGCACAGATTAAGCTTGGGTATGCAAAAGAAACAATGAGATTTTATTATCCTATTTCTTCGTTAAATGCAATATTGGGAACAGACTATCAGGATGAGCATGTCATGGCAGATGATTTGGACAGGAGCTTGGAATTTAAAAATACTATACTGGGAGAGTTAAAGTTTGAAACGCATGGAGGAAGAATAGAGATAAATGTTCCGCCAGAAGGTGCAGAGTATGTTGAAAAAAATGTAGAGACACCAAGGTTTCTGTCAGATATTATTCATTTATTTATGAACCATCACCACTGCGAAATTGCTGACATTACAGAAATATTTAGCAGATACAGTGACAAATTCTGTTGTGAAAAAATGCCTAAAGGCATAGATTTTGACTATGTTTTATATTTTACTGAGGATGGGATAGATGAGTATTATTATTGTATCAAAATGGAGATGGGACATACGATATACCATAGATTTACAAAGGAAGATTATGAGTTGATGTTTGGGTAAATCGGTTGCAGGAAAAGAGTTGGTTATAGATTCAATCTATAACCAACTCTTTTGTTTTTCTATTAGACAGTAGAGAAAAACTGTGCTATTATAACTCCTGTAAACAGATGGGAATTAAATGATTAATGAAAATCAGAGAAAGAGAGGCTGATGTAAATGAGAATGATTAAATTAAAAGATAGGATGGCAATATACGACACAATGTGTTGCTGCTGTTAAGATAAAATTGGATATTAATTAATTTATTGGCTTAAAAGTGCAGAAAGAGGTATATTATGAGTAAAAAAACACGTGCAGATAGAAATTTAAAATTTGAGACATTACAGTTACATGTAGGACAGGAATCACCGGATCCGGTAACAGATGCAAGAGCAGTTCCGATTTACCAGACGTCTTCCTATGTATTCAGAAACAGTGACCATGCAGCGGCAAGATTTGGTCTGACAGATGCAGGTAATATTTATGGAAGACTAACTAATCCGACAGAGGATGTTTTTGAGAGACGAATTGCTGCATTAGAAGGTGGTGTTGCCGCACTTGCAGTAGCATCAGGAGCAGCAGCTATCACATACACAATCCAGAATCTTGCGCAGAACGGTGACCACATCGTTGCAGCAAAGAATATATATGGCGGTACATACAATCTTCTGGAGCATACATTACCTTCATATGGTATCAGCACAACATTTGTAGACCCATTCAATTATGAAGAAATCGAAAGTGCGATTAAAGAAAATACAAAGGCAGTATTTATTGAGACACTCGGAAATCCAAATTCAGATGTTGTAGATATTGAAAAAGTTGCAGGAATCGCTCACGCGCACAAGATTCCATTGGTGGTTGATAATACATTTGCAACACCTTACCTTGTTCGACCAATCGAATATGGTGCTGACATTGTAGTTCACTCTGCAACAAAATTCATCGGAGGTCATGGAACGACAATCGGTGGCGTTATCGTTGACAGTGGTAAATTTGACTGGGAGGCAAGTGGAAAGTTTGCATCACTCACAGAGCCAAATCCAAGCTACCATGGTGTAAGCTTTACAAAGGCTGTCGGTGCAGCAGCGTTTGTGACAAAGATTAGAGCAATCCTTCTTCGTGATACAGGTGCTACACTTTCACCATTCCATGCATTTATTTTCCTGCAGGGATTGGAAACATTATCGTTGAGAGTTGAGAGACATGTTGAGAATGCATTGAAGGTAGTTGAATATCTGAAAAATCATCCGCAGGTTGAGGCAGTACATCATCCGTCTATCTCAGAGGATGCAAAGCAGCAGGAACTTTACAAGAAATACTTCCCTAATGGTGGCGGTTCCATCTTTACATTTGAGATTAAGGGTGATGCACAGAAAGCAAAAGATTTTATCGACCAGCTTGAATTGTTCTCGCTCCTTGCCAATGTTGCAGATGTGAAGTCATTGGTAATCCATCCGGCATCAACAACACATTCACAGATGACAGAAGAAGAACTGTTAGGTTCAGGAATCAAGCCGAATACAGTGAGATTGTCAATCGGTACGGAAAACATTGATGATATTATTGAAGACCTTGATGAGGCATTTAAGGCAGTACAGTAATGAAAAGTAAATAAGGTGTGTAAATCAGGTAAAAAGTGAAAAATAGATAAGATGTGTAAATCAAATAAAAAGTGAAAAACGAATAAGATGTGTAAATCAAGTAAAAAGTGAAAAATGAATAAGATGTGTAAATCAAGTAAAAAGTGAAAAACGAATAAGATGTGTAAATCAAGTAAAAAGTGAAAAACGAATAAGATGTGTAAATCAAATGAAATATGTAAGACAAGTAAAAGTGATGCATATGGAATTGAACATAGTATGTGATGAAAATGTGAGTATGAATAATAGGGGAGAAAAAAATAGTTCAAATTTAGTTTGTCATTAAAAAAATCAAAGTGTCATATAAGTGAACAGGTATTAAAATTATGTTCGTCTCTTTAAAAGGGACAACATGATTTTAATGCCTTTTTTCATTTGGTATATTGCTGATATAGAAAAAATGTAAAATCGCTAACCGTCTATTGTTGTAATTAACTATATATAGTTTGAAATATAGAATAAAATATTGACAATAATGTATGTGTAAAGTATAATTTGACAAATAAAGTATTTAGCAAATTCGGTTTTTGTATATGCTAAAACCCAATCAGCCACAAGGAACTTTTCAAGGAAAGGTTAAAATAAAAAATGAAACAAAAAATGAGAAAAATGATGAGAGACATTCCTTCATCATTTCTGTTAATGACTGGTTTTTGCCTGACGATGTTGGTAACATTGGTTTCGTGTGAATTGATAGATAAACTAATGGGAATTACAGACAAAACAAAGGATAGCAACTGCCAAAAGTATTATGTCAGTTATAGCCATTCTGAAAGAATCATAGAAGAACAAGGTGAATTAACCTACATGTATGTGGATGATTCCTCACAAAAAATTTATTTTGATGAGATATATGATATTTTTAAAGAAAACAAACTGAACTTTGGTATCAGTAATTTTGTTTATATAGGAGAAGGGCAGGAAATCCAGCGGCTGGCAACATATATATATACCTTTGATGATACATACCCTTTCACATTAGAAAAGAAAAGTTCATGGAAACAAAACGATGAACCGGCTGTTGTCATCGGTGAATCCATTAAGGAATATACTGAGAAACTGGATGGCAGAGAGTACCTTTATATGAATGGTCGTTATTATCAGGTAGCCGGAGTTTTGGTGAACACAGGGACAGGAGGATATGATTCTACCATCTATATTTTAGGGGATGGAAATCATCTTAAAGTTGATTATGAAGATGTAGAAGAAGCATTTCAAATTGACATTTGGGGAGGAGCTGATGCCCAAATGCTTGTTTATGGCACTAATGAAACAACAGCAGTTGCCTTGAATCATGTCAAAGAAGAATGTGAAAAAAAATTTCCGCTTACTATTTCTGTCAGTACAACTGAAACAGTGGAAACGGAAAAGGGTCTTACCAACCTGATATATGAAAATCTCAACAAAATTTTCATGCCGCTTCTTTTTGTGTTCTGTATCAATGGATGTTACAGTATTTCTTACTTGTGGATTAAGGTCAGAAAATATGATATAGCAGTGAAGTATACTTTTGGCTACTCCCATGGTCAAATCTATCTCTCTATTATAAAGGAAATGTGTCCTTTAATCGGCATATCTGTAGTATTGGCGGTGTTATTGAAATTTGCCTATGACCTGTTAATCGGCAGCAGTGTTATTTTTTCAAATGCAATCTTATATCATATTGCTGTAATTACCGGTTCTGTTATGGTGACATTGCTGGTTACCTCTGTTGGTGCCTATCGATATTCGAAAAAAATAATTCCTGCCGAAGTTTTAAAGGAATTATAAAATATTAGCAAAATTTTTAGCATTGGAGGAAAACGATTGAAGTATCAAATCAGAATTGCCTTTGAGGAACTGATAAGGGAACGTAATTCAGGTGGAAATATATTGTTAGAAACAATATCGCTGTTGTTAGTCGGAATTATTCTGTTTATAGGTGCCATCAATGATTATAATCAAATAGTGGTGCAATCTGCCCTTAAGGGAAATTTGAAAAATACCGGCATTGTTACCATAACTGATAACAATCAGTATAAGCCGTATGACACAGAAGAAGGGTATCATGAATTTGCCAATACCAGCTTGCATAAATACAATCTATTTATGTATGAATTAAACAATTCTTCGTGTATAGAAAATCCTTTATCTTGCCATTGGCAGGAGCTTGATATCACTGCCTGTACTGATGATAAGGGGAATGATGTGTTGACAAAGAGTTTTGAACGCTCTAAAAGCAGGGATGATGATTATAGCGTATTTAGTGAAACGGAAATCGGAAGTCATATACATACATTATATGTAGGAAAAAATTATCAGAAATTATTGAATCTCCATGTGGTGACAAATTATTCCGCATCGGAGCAGGAAAAAATGCTGTCAGAATGTAACGGAATAGTATATATGGGAAATGCGCTGGAGCATCTAAAAGAGGGAACAATCATTGAAACGGTATATGGTGAGAAATATATTGTTGGAGGTACCATCCAAAAAAGTGCCAAAGTACCTAAGTTAGATGATATAAGCAGTCAGACAACTGCCTATGAAGAAATGGACTATAAGATAATGATTGTTGAAGGTATCCCGTCTGTTTCTAATATTTCTGAAAACATATATTTTCATATAAAGGAAGGATATTCTATCAAAGATGTCAGAACAGAAATAGACCGAATCGGACAGGAAATTCACTATGGTACCAGTGTGAAAAATTATCAGGGAATATTTGATAATATAACATCGAAAAATAAAACGTTTATCCGGTTTATAAAGCAAATTTTATGGGTCATACTGATAGCTGTTGTAATCTTACATGTCAGTATGCAGTCCGTACATATTATAGAAAATTTTGGCAATTATGGAATCCTGTATGCAAATGGATTTTCGCTGACCGACCATATTCTCATTTTTTTGATTCAAAATTTTTTAAAAGGAGTGGCTGCTGTTTTTCTGACATTGGGAGCCGGCTATCTGGCTTTGGATTTGTTTTTTTCAGATAGCTTGAGCATATATTCTTTCCATGTTTTATATACAGTTATTTTGAAATATGTACTATGGAAAGTGTTTCTCTGTGCAATTGCCATCATGGTACTCACAACCCTTGTATCAAGTGTATTATTTTGTAAAAAAACACCTTCAGTATTGTTAAAAGAAAATAAATAGAAAACTGTAAAAGGAGAATGATCATGATTGAATTGATAGAGGTATGCAAAACGTATCAATATGGCAATGAAGTGACGAAGGCATTGGATAATGTGAATTTAACGATAAATGATGGAGAACTAATTGCCGTTATCGGAAACTCCGGTTCCGGCAAAAGTACCCTGCTAAATATCATTGGCTGTATGGACACCATGGATAGTGGGAAATTTCTTCTCAATGGAAAAGAAGTTCCACAAAAAAAGCGAAACGAACTTCACAAAATCAGAAAGAATAATATCAGCTTTATATTTCAAAATTTCGCACTGTTAAACCACTACACAGTATTTGAAAATGTTGAAGTGCCATTGCTTGCAAAAAAAGTAAGCAAAAAGGAGCGTAAAAATATCATACAGGAAAAACTGGAGTTAATGGGGATAGCTGATTTACAAAACAAACTTCCGACGAAAATATCAGGAGGTCAGCAGCAACGCTGTGCGATTGCAAGAGCGCTCGCATCCGATAATGATATTATTTTGGGAGACGAACCGACAGGTAACTTTCACTTAGTAGTATAACAAAAATCACAAAAAAATAAGCTGAATTTCTTTGTCATGATTAACACGAATTTCTTTGATAATAGAACGCCAACTTTCGAAGTCAGTATCCAAGAAATCACGAAGTGGTGACAAATCTTTTACAGGCTGTGAATCTTCTAAATTAATCTTTTCAAGCTGCAATAAAAGTTTCTCTCTATCTACTTTGTACTCATCGATTGTGATGAGGTCGTTCAAATATAAGTCTTTAAGTTTCTGAATTTTCTTCTCTATTGCTTTACGCTTTGAGTCTGTCTGAATGGCAGGAGCATTATGAACGGAATAGTCTGCGATATATTGTTCTAACTCAGGGCGTACATGTTTAAGGACATATCTTTCAAGAACAGATTCACAAGTACATTTATGATTAATACATCTGTGAAGTGTAACACCATACCGGCAGTGATAGTTACTATATTTATATATTTTTTTGCCATTTTTTGAGTTTCTATGAGTGGTAATTTGTGCCCCGGTCATTGCATGCCCGCAATCATCACATCTTACAAGTCCGTTAAAAATATATTCGTGCTTTTTTCCGGATTTGATATTTATGGATAAAAGACGTTGGACATCAAAAAACAGATTTTCATCAATAATGGCTTTGCAGTAATTTTTGTTTGAGCGAAACTCGCCAATATATTTTGTATTTCTCAACATATTTTTTAAAGCCACTGACGAACGAATCAAGCCAAATTCCGACTCCATATATCTTAATGTATCATTTAGACTGTTTGTCTTTCTGTAATGTTCAAATATAGCAACAGCAATAGGAGCCTGCTCATCAGGCTCAAGATGTTTGTTAACGATACTATACCCTAAAGGAGTAGAACCGGATAACACTTCACCATTATTCACCTTATCTTTGAATACGCTTAATATACGTTCTGAATCGTTCTGTGCCTCCAGTTCTGCCCATATCATGGAGTTATTAACAAACGCACGTCCTTGCGGTGTTGTCGTGTCAAAGTAAGGCTGTTCAATGGCAGTCCATGACACACCATAGTGATCCAGTATGTCCTGTGTATTCAAGTAATGTCGCAGATTCCTGAACCATCTATCGAGACGAGTAAATATAACAAGGTCAACATTTCCTGCTTTAATATCATCCATCAAACGTTGGAAGTCATCACGATTCAACTTCTGTCCTGATATGCCATCATCTATATAGGTATCAGCAAGTATCATATTTTCGTGATTTTCAATGTACTTTTGAGCAGTAGTGAGTTGGTCACGCATAGAATCACCATCTTTTGCCTGCTTGTCAGTTGATACTCGTATATAAATTGCTACACGTAGTAATATTTTGTCAGTTGTTCTTGTAGTTTTTCTTTTCATATTCAATCACCTTTTCTGATTTTTGGGTATAAAAAATACACCCATTAACTTGCAAGGATGTCTCAAAAATGTTATAATCACAACTGTTAAATTTATACTCTGTGTGATTATTAATTGAGACATCAGTTAATAGTTACAACGTATGTCTTCTGTTTGCAGCAGGAGACATATTTTTTTACTATTTTGTTAAGGTCAACAAAATGGTCTGTTTAACTACTGAAAAAACTTTGGTAGTCAAGTATTTCTATTTTGAAAATACTTGAACAAAGCGGAATATTATAGTTGCGTCAACCGGAATAATTACCGGTTGACTCTACCTACAAAACATAACATTATCAACGAGCCTGCAGTTTTGCAATTAAAGCATCTTTGAGAACTTTTGAATAATTAATACCGTAGTTTTCACATGCGGTATTGAGCCAAGCAGGAATACTTAATGTTTTCTTTACTGCCTTATCATCATAAAAGCGGGCATACTCATCAAGATTAACACATATTAAATTAACAAGTGCCGCATCCTCATCCTTTTCAACCTCATTAAGAGGTGTAGGAGTTGGAAGAGGAGTTCCGTCTCGTAAAGAAGTGAAAAGATATTGACCGCAAGCATCTTGAGCCATAGCAAAAGCGTCAGCGAGGTCATCGCCATAGGTAGCTAAGTCATCAAGGTCAGGGAAAATTACCGAATATCTTCCATCATCTTCCGGATAAAAAACAGCAGGATAAATATAGTTCATAAAAATCACCCTTTCTTTTTCGAAGGCAGGTCTCACTTGAGACCTGCGTGGTTTAGTACGGAGTTGACAACTCGTTGAGGGATATCACCTCGATGATTTGGGATGGTAATCTTTCCCGGTTTAGTAGGATGTTTGTATTGGTGATGAGAACCACTCACATCTACCAAATACCATCCGTCATCAAGTACGATTTTTTGAAGTTCTCTAAATCTCATTTGTATTGTTTCCTCCTTACATTTAATATTATAACACGTAAAATACGTAATATCAAGAAAAAACACGTAAAATACGTAAAAATATTAATTTAGGCATCTTTACTTTTTATGTCTTCTGTAATATTCGAGGCAGTAAAACCCTTTTTCGGTACAGAGTTTAAGACACTTTTTTTATATTCCTCCTCCAGTTCTTCAACTGTTGGTTCATGCTTTTCTGTATCATCATCTTGAGAAGTAGTATC
>CADACD010000074.1 GCA_902786365.1 uncultured Lachnospiraceae bacterium
GAATGAAACAAAAAATCCATCAGAACCACTTGGCGCTGGTGGATTTTTCTATTCTCTATAGAATTTTATTAAAAATGGTGTGTTTTTCAGTGCCCTCTCTTAGACCGTTCAGTTTTGCCAATAGACAATTTATCAATATCAATTGTTCTATCAACATTATTGATTAACTCATATAGCACATCTCCTTGTGCTATATCCCACATTGAATATATCACGAACACACAATTTTCAAACTCATCACCTAACTGTCTATACGCCGCCACAACATTATCCAGCAAAGATTTATTCTCTGCATTAATAAATGCTGGATCTAAAAAATTATCTAAGGTAAAGAAATCTTCATCCCGTATATGAAACTTTACCTGAATATACTTTTTTATATAAGTTGAGTTTCGAAAATTCTGTGGTTTTACATATTCTATGACAACATCATCATATGATTTTACCTCTTTATCCTCATACAAGATGTTCGATATTTCGTGATTTCCACTTAACATATCCAATGCGTATTTCCAAAAGACAAGTTGTTGGTATTCATCTCCAAATTGTCTTGTAATAACCGCCTTAGCCATTCCATCACTCCATTCTTTCTTTATTCCTAATCTCACCCACCAGCTCATGCACCATTGTACACGGGCACATCTCCGATGGCTTTGTTTTACCTTCTCTTCTACACTGTTCCATCTTCTGCTGTGCTATTTGAATCGCCTTTTCTTCATCGCCAACCTTGCAGATTCTACTGTACATCTGCTCGTCAGCCTTGGAATACTTCTGTCCGGTCTTCGTTTCATACACTCTTTCAAATTCGGAACAGCAGGTCCAAGAGTCCTGTATTGCAGGCATGGAGCCAAAGTAGGCGTACATCCATATTTCAAAGCATGGATTAGACCAGCCCACTTGGATTCCTTTCCCTGCTGCCTCTGCAATGATGTCATCAAATCCCTGTACCTGATCCCTATCAAAAACGATCCAAGGAATACGATACTGTGCATCATAAGCGGTGAGTTCCAAACATTTATCAATCATAGTACGAGTCTTGGTTTCTACCACCTTTATGACTAGCTTATTTCTCACATTCTCCGGCAAAGCCTGATGCAGACCTGTAAAGAAACACCGCTCCGTAGCTTCTGTATCCGTAACAATCAAGTAGTATCCTAATTCCGGCACCTTGAATTGTTTTCTCTGATCTCGTGTTTTTCTGTTTCCAGCTCTATCCTTTTTTGCCATACTCAATCCTCCTTAAATAAATCAATACTCTTTAAGGTAGGAATTGCACCATACTTTCCAATCAGATAATTCTTTTCATAACTTTCATCCTTACGAATACGGGTTCCATCCTCATCCACAAAATCAGCCAGCGAGTACAAAGTAGATACACCATTTGTGTCTTTTTCTACAAACCATATTTCGTCACGGCGTAGTAATTGGTTAGACAACTGCCATGTGTCATGGGTTGTAAATACAAGCTGGGCATGGTTTTTATTGATTTCCGGATTTAAAAATGTGAGAAGAAAATTCCTTACAAGTAACGGATGCAGGCGCGCATTCAGTTCGTCAATAAAGAACACACTTCCTTTTTCCAACACCTCCTGTAATTCCGGATATAATGCGAACATTTTCAAAGTTCCGGCGGATTCCATACCCAAAGGAATTTCCGCCATTTTATCCGAGTCAATCATTTTGTGAAGTGCATTTATTTTGTAAGTTTCTTCTTTGGCCTCACCCTCATGCGGAACCTTTTCAATTCTGAAATCCTTAATATGCTCATCAAAGGATGCAAAATATTCCACAACCTTTTGCTGAATTTCCTTGTTTTCCACAAATTCCTTCGGTAGTCTTCGTGACATAAAGAAGTTGGTAAATGGATCTCCAAAATCCGCAAATTCATTTGCAAGAAACCAGTCTCTGATTGCCTTACACTTACCAACCTTCAGCTTGGCTCCCAATGAAATAATCAGAACCTGCTTTTCCAATGCCACCTGAATATTATCTCTGCTGCTCTTAGGAAATCCTGACAAATCTAACTCTTCATCCGCTGTGTTACGATAAAATACCGTACTATATTTTCTTGCAGTTTTGGCTTTGGAATTCAACCATTCTTCTGTAACACCTTCTTTGTTGATACAGAAACCATAATTGTATGTTTTCTCTGCCTTATCTCCCGGCAGGGTAAAATACACCTCAAAACTTGATTCCGCATCAGCAGATGTGGAATCAAATAAAAACGGGGTGGGTCTGTATTCCTCAAACTTTTCCTCTTCATCTCCATACTTAAAGGATTCCGCAACATAGTCAGACATATATTCAAATGCGTTGTATATATTGGATTTACCGCTGGCATTTGCACCGTAAATGGCTGCAACAGGAAGAATCTTTTCACTTCCTACTGTTACAACTCTCTCCGAAAATTCTGTCATTTTTGTCGCTGAAAGATCCAAAGTTGCTTCATCCTTAAATGATTTAAAATTTTTAAAATTAAACTGTATTAGCATAATCCTGTCCTCACATTCTTCTTTCCTAACTATATTATATCCATTTTTTTGTAAAAATCAACACCTAGGTGTAATTTTCTCTCATTTAGGTGTATTTTTCATTAAAAAAGAGCTGTTCAGCTCTTTTTTCACATTACCATTATTCTGCTAACCGTGAAAACAACCTAGGAACTCTATCTTCACGATAACCAATACTTTTCATTTTGCTTTTCTCCAGGTCAATATTAATAGTGAAACCGCCATACTCGCCCTTCTTCATCAAAACACATTTCCCCGATGGTTCAAATGCATAGGCAAGGGGAATGGCTCCATCAAAATGGGAACATCCTACTACATAAATCTCATTTTCAATCGCTCTTGCTTTTGCCAACGTTGTCCACTGTTCCAGTTGCAAATCATGATACATCCCTGTTCCAATAATATTGATTAATAATACTGGATCTTCCAAAGACATAATTCTTGCAACCTCCGGAAAGTACATTTCATAACAGATAGGGATTCCGAACTTTCCGTATTTTGTATTGATACACCGAATTGCTTCTCCGGAGTTTTTACCCTTAAGTTTTTCCCCTTTTGTTAAAATGCATTTTATATATTCATCAACAATTTCTCCACTATCAATGACAAGCACCTTATGCTGCCCATTACAGTCCAAGTCTTTGTAGCCTGTGATCACGTATTTTCGATTTGTTCTGATGATAGACAACGCCTGTTGCAAATATTCCGTAGTCAGAAATCCTTCCGGAAAGACATAAATATCTGCAATTTCTTGATTCAAAAAACTTTGTAATTCTTCAAGGCAGTTTCCCTTTCTTGGAACTGCCAACATAACTTTTATCATATGTCATCTCTCTCGTATAATTCATAAATAATTACCTGGTAAACAAGTCAGCACAAATCAGATCCGTTATCTGCTCCATCGACAGATCTTTACCTATCAGTGTTTCCTTGAATATGTCGGAGAAATCTTTCTCCCTCCACCATTCTCGCATCTCTGCTTCTCCAAACTCCTCACTTATTTGTCGTGTCTGATGACGTTTCAAGGTTTCTTCAAACGGAATGTCAAAATAATAGGCATAATTTTGATCTTGATATAGATTTCTGGCGAACTCAAACAATGGCTGATACCAGTCAGCATACATAATACCTTCCAAAATCACAACTTCACAATGTTTGCTTCCATACTCCAAGAGATTTTCCATCAGAGGTATCGCTTTTGTATCCGGTCCATCCGTAACCATCAACATTTCTCTTCTTATCGCATCCTGTGAAATAATCATTGTATTTCTACCAAGCTTTCGTTGTAAATTCTTTGCTGTCGTAGTCTTCCCACTACCGGAATTTCCTCTTAATACAATCAGTTTTCCCATATCTATTCACCTTCTTATGTAGCTGCATACACTTCATTAAAGGTAACCCTTTTTACATCAAATTGGGCAAAATTTCCTTTAACGCCGTATATTCCCTCAGATACATCCCCCTTCTCATTTCATCAATGTCCGCATACATCTGATGCTTCGAGAAAACATCTAATATCTCATCAACCGGCAACCATCGCGGTTCCATACCGACTTCCTGTTCTCTTTTCGTCAATTGAACTTCTGTCTCACCAACCACTTCTCCTAAAAAGTATCGGTTCACCCATTTCCAATCTTCATAATACTCATCAATTTCCAGCATACATCCAGAAGGCTTTATTACACTTCCTGTTTCCTCTGCCACCTCACGAATTACACATTTCTCTTCTGTTTCTTCCTCTTCCAAGCCTCCGCCCGGTAACATCCACTGATTTGTATTCGTTTCATAGGAGAGAAGCAGTTTATTATCTTTGATAATAATAGCCCTACATGCTGTTCTTGTTTTATCCCATTTGCCAAAATAATTTTCACCGAAAATATCCACTTTTTCCATTTTGTACTACCTTTTTCCCGTAAACTAATTAATAATGCCATCTATATCTTTTATAATATCTATAACCTCAATCTCTCCATCCACCAATACTTCTACCACAGGATGATGTTTTTCATCCGCTTTTGCATCATTTTCCCAATATGCCCTTGCCAGCTCTAAATTCTTCCCTTTATCCACGGTTCCATCAAAGCACCGATTGGCATTTCCTTCAAAGACGTTGCCATTGACACGGATTTTCACAATTTGAAAAGTTGGTCTTCCAAGACCTTCAAAAAAATCAAACCACTTCTCTGCTTCTTCCAAAGTCTTTGACACATATAGGCTGCTCATTCTTGACGGGTAGTTCGGATACTCCGAGATTCTGATTTCTTCCAATGCTAATTCCCGAAGTGCAACTTTTGTATGATGTAGTTCTTCGCCAGTCTGTCATAGGATATTGCACGACAAATCGATGTCGCTATAGCAATCGTGATATCCTGCGTCAAAGGCTTCCTTTGTCGCTTTTCTAAAATTATCCCGATTGATTACGATGTCTCTAACGCTTGCACTGACAATTTCCGGCTTACAAAATATTTTCTCCAAATAGTTGGCAAATACTTGTTCCACACTTTCTTTTGTTAAACTAATTGCCATTTTACCGCCACCTCTCTCATACATATTTGTTTCTATAATCACCACTTAAAGAAGTGGGAGTCTTCTCTAACCAAATAAAACATGAATAACAACATGTTCTATTTTCATATTCATTCAATGATTATAGATTTATATCCTTAGGTGAATCAGCATATAACTCAATATATCCACATTTTGAACAAACATAACATGATACCGCAGTTCTTTTTATTGTTGGTAGGAAACCTTTTGTTCTGTTCTCAGCATAAACATAAGCTGGTCCTGTTGATAATCTTGATTTTGTCATTTCATTTTCGCATTTAATACATTTCATCTCATTCTCCTCAAATTTATTACATATAATCATAAAATAGATTGCAAACAGATATTTGTGAGGTTCTATCTCATAAAGAAGAAGCCCAACAAATTATGATTCATTATTGTTGACACCATATTTCTCTTCGATAAGCAAAGAATAAACAACCATAATTATGATTGTTTCAAACATCACTCCAACTATTGATAATAGAATGTATTGTGTATTTTGACCTCCCAGCAAAAGAATACCTAACAGAATAAAAACAACACCATACACAATAAACAATATTCCGGTTGCACGATTATATCTTTTTACATCACTTACTTTAATTGTCTCAACATTTTATTCCTAAAGCAATTATCATAGCTCCAACTAGAGCACATCCTATGAATCCGATTTCTGTTCCGCTCATTTCATCTTCTCCTCAAACTGAATGTTATCACGATCTTTTTTCAGTAACCTGTCCCATTCTTCAATAATCACCTGATGACCGTTACCCTAACTATCCAAGTTGTAGTATTTAACGCTTATATTTCTTCATCGTGAATATGCTTTTTATAATGCCCATGCAATAAATCAGCTGGCCTAGTATATCCGTTATTAATTAACTCGACTTTTTAAAGGGTAATGTTTCAACCTGCACTTCTTCATCTGGATCTATTTCGTCAAGCTTATATTTCCAGTCATTAACTTCTTCAAAGTATTTATAAATACGCTCGACCAATTCTTCTTTTGTTTTAACTCGAATTCCTTTCAAAGATTGGCGAGTTAGTTTACTGAAAAATCCTTCGACAAGGTTTAACCAAGAACCATGCTTTGGAGTAAATACGAATTCAAATCTTCCGGGAACTGTGGAAAGATACTTTCTTGTTTCCTCGGAAGTATGTACCTTGAGATTATCCAATACAAGACGTATTTTATCTTCCTTTGGATATTTTTTATCGAGTAATTGCAAAAACTCAATATATTCCTTACTGCTATGTCGTTCTCGTACAAGAGGAATTGCTTCTCCTGTTTGAAGATCTATTCCGGCAAGTAAAGATACAGTTCCAAGTCGTTTGTATTCGTAATCTCTGCTGATTGTTTTATGGTTCTCATCAGGATGTAAATCCTCAGTTGTTGTAGCTATTGCCTGTATACCGGGCTTTTCATCATAAGATAAAACATGTATCACTTGCTCATCTTCGTCGAACTGAAACGATAATTGTTTATATACCAAAAGAACATTATGCATCTTTTGATCAAAATCAGGGTCGCGATTTTCACAATAATAAGTGATTTTATTAGGCTTTATATCCGCCTCTTCCAAAATCGTGCGAACCTTTGATTGACTTATAGTCGAAAGACGAGTGTGGCCGGCTGATTCTGCAAATTTATTTATATGTTTTGTCAAAAGAGCTCTTGTCCATACTTCTGCGGAATAGCCTAAATCCACAGGCTTTTGGCATGCAATGTTTATAATCCAAGTTTTTTCATCATCAGTGATTTCAGCATTGCGACCACGACCTGGTGCATCAAACAGTGCATTTTCAATACCGCCCTCTTTGAATTTTTTTAGGCATAGCATAACGCTGCATCTATTGATGCCAACCTTATCTGCAATTGAATCAATGGATTCTCCGTCAGCTTTTAACAAAAGAATTCTTGACCTGCAAACCGTTTGTGCCTGTATAGTACGAGATCTTGTTTGTTTCTCAAGATAAGATCTGGCTTCAGATGAAAGATATATAGTTGATGCTTTTTTACCCATGATATTTCCCTCCATATTGATATATGGGTATTATATCATAGGTTTATAATATGGTCGAGTTATTTAAAAAGTTTTATACTAGCATTCGGAAATGACAAGTTTTTTCCGAATGTTTATTAAGTGCACCCTTTTTTCAGAAATTCATATCAAAAATTATTCTAATTTAGTCTTGACATATTAAATGCTCGTACTTACTTTCTATCACAATTATATGGTGGTTGCAGTGTCTTGTCAACTTCGTTTTTTATAATTAGGTGACATTTTCGTTTTAATAAAATATAATGCTTATTTTCGAAACATCACTGCCTGTTTACGAATTGCATATTGATTCCATTAATATATATGTTATGATAGTATTAGCAAAATAGAGAGGATATGAGATTTATATGAAACGTTTAAAAAAATTTACAATTATTGATGGCATAGTTGCTTTTTTATCACTTATTGGATTTTATTGTACATCAGATATACCGGGATTAGACCCGCTCTGTTTAACTATTTTTTTACTTTTCACATTGATTTTAATAGTATCATCCGGCATTTTTGCAGTCTGCCTTTTTATTCTGCTTGTTTCATATTTTATTAAAGGTTCTTCAAAACCGCTTATATTATTTCTATTAATTGATTTTGCTGCCGTTTTTATATACTCTTCCGTTCAACATTTTGTTTATGAATTTACACTAAACGGCTCTCATCTGTTTAAATTAGCTTACTCCATATTAGATAATATTATGTTCGCCGGTTTAATATTATTTGGATATGCACTGCTCATTTTAATCGTTGCCTCTTTGATAAAATTATATCAATAAACAAGGCAGAGGTAATAACGTTATCTATTTATTTAATTATTGTTAGTTGTAATAATAACGCAATGGAAAGGATACAGGTATTTGTATGAAACGTTTAAAAAAATTTACAATTATTGATGGCATAGTTGCTTTTTTATCTTTTATATTGGCTTTCTATACCGATTATACTACTGAGTATACACTGTTCAGCCAAACAAACTATTTTAGAGCTTTTATTATATTTGGTTTAATTTTTGTCACTTCCTTTGGCATTTTTGCGCTTTGCCTTTTTATTCTGCTTGTTTCGTTTTTTATAAAAAGGTCGACCAAACCACTTATAATTTTTTTAATAACCGATTTTATACTAATTATAATATCAGGGGGAGTTAATGGTTTACTTTATGACTATGTTGCCGAAGATAACCCTTTATATCATATAGTTTTCACCTTAACCGATATCATTATATTCTATGGTTTTATACTATTTGTATATGCGCTGCTTATTTTAATCGTAACCGCCTTGACTAAAAAAATATCTAATCGAGCAAATGTATGTTCCGTTCGGTATACGGTGGTTCAATCTTGTACATCGAATAATAAATAACTGATACACTTGGTTAATTATGGGTATTCATACATCTGTGACTGTGGTTTTTACGTACTATTTTCAATTTTTCTATGCCAGATGCGTAGGAGATAATTTATGTTACGTATAATTTTCGGGTTTTTAGAATATCATACGTAGTAAATGACAGAATCCTACGCATCAATTTGGAGTTTTCATAAAATGATACGTAGTAAACAGTAGAATCCTACGTTTGAATTTTTTATAAACTAGTACGTAGTAAACAGTAGAATCCTACGTATCATTTTGAATTTTTTATAAACTGGTACGTAGTAAACAGCAAAATCCTACGTATCATTTTGAAATTATCAGAGAATCATACGTAAGAGAAGCCGAATCCCCACGTATTTCACTGTGTAACATGTCAGTTACTTATTATTCGCTCTACTAGTATAGTCGTTTTTAAATACACCCACTTTATATTTGTCTATGATTCCATCTGCTACGTTGTCGTCAATCGACGTAGCAACCGCTACGCTTCATTCCTCCGCCTTGCAGAGTGAAATGTAAGCGTCAATTGAAACGCGCCTACAAAAAATCCAGACATAGGTTATAATAACTTATGTCTGGTATCTCTTCTGAGCAGGGTACCAAAGTGCTTACATCCATGCCGTAGCAGATCTTGTCACCGGCTGAGCCGTCACATCCACAATCACCTGCCCGAAAAACTGTGCATGGTTCGCTTCTGTCGTAGCAAACTCGATGGAAATGATCTTTGTGTCCACATCCGCCACAGCAAATGCTGAAGCGTTGGTGAAGGTATGGATCCCGATCTTCCCTGCCTCGATCTGAGCCAGAAGCCCGGAAATGTTCTTATCATTCTTGCTCTTCGCCTGGGACAGTTTCGGATTTTTTCCCACGCACTTGATACTCTGCCTGCCTCCGATCTTTATGCTGTTCGATGTAATGCAGGCATACTTCGTAGCGTCCGCCTGTCCTCCGGAAAAGGATAAGATATCCCCCACATCCAAGGCCGGATTCCCAATGGTATCCGAATCAAACGGAACATAGTTCACGACAGCCAGATCATTCAGGATATTTGTGCAGAGCTGACGCCTGGTCTCTTCCAAACCAAACTGCAAAAGCGAATTCACGCCCAGATTCATCGTCAATCCGTCATCCGGATCCAGCGCATAATACTCCGCAATCTGTGTCCGAAGATTTGTTGAACTGACCGCCGTATATCTCGTGATGAAGTCCGAAAAGCTGGAAGAGAACCTGTGCTTCCGCTCTACCGTAAGCACCGGCGTATCCCCATACTTCCGGAGTTCCAGTTCTCCGGCCCTGTTGATCACGAAAAAACCGCCAAGTACCTGTCCCACATAGAACAGCACATCGCGGTAAGTCTCAATATCATTATCAGAATAGATGGACAGGTTCTCCGTCCCGTTCGGCATCGCCTCAATCGTTATATGCATTTCCGATGGATTCCAGGGAAGTAAAAGCCTTCTCAAATCTCACCATGTAATCATAGGCCTTGATCTCCAGGCACTTCTCTTTCCGGTTTGCCTCCGATACTTCAAAAATCCCCATCGGGATCCTCTCATAGGAACCGCCTGCTATCTGCAAGTGATAGAACAGCTCCACCTTTGCATCTTCCAGCGTATAACGGTTGATTTCGGAGAAAAGAGAAATCCCCATCTCCGCAGCATACACCGTTCCCAGTTCGATCTCCGTAGATCCACAGCACTGGTGTTAGAGTCGGGTTAAACCAGCCACGTTAAGCCGAGTTAAATTGACCAATACTAGCTGAGATAAAATAACCATTCATTCAATAAAAAAAGCCATTA
>CADACD010000075.1 GCA_902786365.1 uncultured Lachnospiraceae bacterium
CTGATAATGCTTCAAACCTTCGGTTTGCAGCTAACTTATCGGGTGAAAGCAAATGTCTGCTTCGCAGCCGCTTGCTTTCCTTCCGATAAGTTATATTATGCATATCTTTTTCATTCTAACTCGTAAAAATGCTTTGCATTTTTGCTCGTTAACTTATGAGTTCCTATCGGAACTACGCAGATTTTACTATGTAAAATCTGCTTGAAGTTGTTTCACAACTTATCATAAGTTATATTATAATCATATATATTTAATTTTACAAGAATCCTTTAATATAAAAGTGTATCAATTTATACATCATTTATTACATTCACACATCCATATAAAAACTACTAAAACTCTATTATTTTCAGACATACAAAAACACAAGAAAACCTATAGAAATTTTCTTGTGTTTGAATTATAAGAATATTTCAAATAAAAATAAAATCAAATTGTACCAGATGATACCACTTATCTAAATCCATCAAAGAACAATCGTCAAAACGGAATATACTTCTACATTTACACTCCAAGTTCTTCTATCCATTCCACAAGACTCTCTTTTGACTGATTGCCTGACAATACCTTACCTTCTCTGATAACAGTCGACTCTGCAACACTATTTTTCAAATCAGAGGCGGTCTTTCCAAAGCCACTTCCACCGGATGTTGCAAACAATATAATGGTCTTGCCTGAAAAATCATAGCTTTCCAAAAAAGTATTGATGATTGTTGGAGCTGTATACCACCAAATAGGAAAACCTACAAAAATTACATCATAATCTTCAATCCTTGCATCCTTATCTGCTATGGCAGGACGTGATGACTTATCCTTCATCTCTACACTACTTCTTGAATTCTCATTTTTCCAATCAAGGTCTTCTTTTGTATATACAACCTCTGGTTTTATCTCATAATAATCTGCATTTGCTGCCTCTGCTAATGTTTTTGCAACACCTGCTGTCACTCCGCTTGCACTGAAATATGCAACTAACTTTTTACTCATTTTTAAACGCTCCTTTCATCAATCATATCTTTTTCTGTTATTAAATTATTATAGACCAGTTTTTCCCAATTTCAAAATTGGTATTTTCTATATCCTGCTATATATTTTAAATATTGCAGACTTATATTATTTACTGGTATCAGATATTCTTGTCAAAGTTCTCTGATTTTTCTTCACCGCCATATGCATCTATCATTCACTCCATATATTCGCTGTATCAGATGTTTTTTCATACACAAAGGATGTATCTTCTGCTATATTATCCCACGAAGAACCCGTAAATTTAACAGTTGCTGTATTACCCTCCAATGTAATCACTCCGCCAATCGGACTACCTTCCGGATCTGATGCAATAAAATTCATACCTATCTCTGTCAGTTCTCCCACGCCATCATCAAAAGTGGCAAGTCCATCTATACTAATCTGAACAATATATTTTCCATCATCTGCTTTGGCAATTTCTAGTCCTGCACTATCTGTATCAGAATTTTTATATTCACCAATATATTCACTTTCATCTTTTCCCGAATATCCTGACTCGTTCACTTTTTTCGGTATGGAAGGTCCTTCCACACTCTCTCCAATTTGTGATTCTTCTGCAGAAATTTCATCACTATATTCTTCTTCCGGTGATGCAGGTATATCCTCTTGTTTTTGTTCACCTTCAGTATTATTCTCTTCTTGCTCAGTTACATTTGTATCTGTTGTATTCTCATCTGCATTTGACGTTTCTTCTCTGTTTTCCACTGGTTTTATAGTCTGGACATTTGTTCCCTTGTCAGATGATGACTTACCTGAGCACGCCGTAGCAGCCATTCCCATACAAATAACAAATACTAATACTATTTTTCTCTTCATAATTTTGCCCTTTCCTACAATATTTTCTGTTTATTTTAATCTAATTGTAAATTAATATATAGCTAGTGTATCATTTATTTTAAAACTTAACAATACTATTTTACTTTTTTCAATTCGTTGTCCAATTCGTTGTCACTTCATTATATTATTTTTAATATTACAAATCGTTTTCATATCAATAAGTGGAATGTAAGAGATATGCGTGGTACAATAGGAAGTGAAATTTGAATTTTTGCATGAGCTTATAGGTGCAAAGACAGAGGATATTTTACATGATAAAGATGCCAATTCGTTGAACTAAAAGGACAGTAAACGATGCGTAGAGTGCATGTAATAACAAGTTTTTTGTAGATAAACGATACGTCGGTTGATTTTGAGACTTGATACATATAGGATTGCGATTGGAGGTGATGAAAATGGATGCAAATAAATTTGGTTGCTTTGTAGCTGAAAGAAGAAAAGAATTAAAAATGACACAAAAAGATTTAGCTACAAAAATTCAAGTGACCGACAAAGCCGTTAGCAAATGGGAAAGAGGTTTGGGATTTCCTGATATAAACACCATAGAGTATTTAGCCGATGCTTTGAATGTATCCATAATGGAACTTATGAAATCAGAAAGAGAAACCGAAAATGTAACAATTGATGAAGCTGTAGTTGTGGAAGTTTTAGACATGGCAGAAAAGGAAGTGCAAAAGAAACAGACCAGAATTCTGACAATTTTAGTGGTAACAACATTCCTATGTGCGCTTGTTGATATGTTACAGAGTATTGACTGGAATGCAAAGGAATTGGCAATGTCAGCTAAAATACCTTATACGGCTATCATTCCTGGATTTGTGACAATTATAGTCTCAATAATTTACAAACTGAAGGGTGAGAAGACAGATAATTTAATTTCGATAGGGATTTGTATGGTGATAATTCCGATTATTTTATTGATGGGAATATTTCTTGTTTTAGGCTTAATTGCAGGATAGCAGGACATCATCAAATTTCAGTTTAATGAGTTGAGAGTTATTAAATGAAATTAAAATATTTTATTACAGGAATAATTAGTTTGATTATATTCGGATTGCTGTTGCCTCAACCAATCCAAGCACTGTTTGTATATACTTCGTTAAAGTTTTTCTTCGATAGTCATTTAGTATTGTTGTGTATTCTTGTGGGTGTTGTTCAAGGCTTATCAGAAGAGTGTGGCTATTATGTTATTATGAAAAAAATATATAAGAAAGACAAAAAGGAAATCTTACCTTTTTGGTTTGGCTTAGGTAGAGGGGTTTTGCATACGATTTTCGATATAGGTAGTGTAATGTTTGTAATGACAAGTTTAGGAACTGGCAAATCAATCCTTTCAACACCAGTATTTTCAAACAAAGAACATCTCTCGGAATATATGACAGAAGCTCATTCCATCATAAAGGGATATAAAGCCAAAAGAATGCAATATCACAAGGTAGACTGCAATATTGATATTGCTACTATGACATTTATTTTTCAATGCATTAACAAACAATATCCAGAGGATAAAGACAAAATATTCAATCGGATTACCAAGATAATACCTGCATCTATCAAGCTTCAAAATACCATTATTACACAGGAGGATTGTATAAAATATCTTGATAATGATATGAATAAATTTATCCTTCTTGATGTACCTTATATCGGTTCGGAATATACCTGTTCTGCCAAATGTTATAACTACAACCGATTTCACAAAAGCATTGCAGAAAAGTTGTCAGATGCAAATTATCCGTTTCTGTATTATTGCAGAAGCACGCCACCTAAAGCGAATAATCCATACAATGAACAGGATGCAAAATATATTCAAAAAATGAAACTTGCAGAGTATTTCTTTGATAAAGGATTTCTCTTCGAAAAGATATATCTGAAAGAAGATACTGAACTTATAATCAGCAACAGGCAATATTCAGATAATCAATTTCGATGGACTGATGAAGAACAAAATATCGATTAAAAAAATCAGCAGTGTCGGTTTTAAGTGACACTGCTAATCCTATTTATGATATTTATTCTTCCAAAATCGGATTTAATACTCTTAATACTTCTACAAAACCTATTTTATTACTACCATCATACATCTCAATTATACTTCCCACTTTCAAACAGTTCGGGTAATACTCTGGAGCAATAAACTCAATAGTTCTTTTTACTTCAGTATTACTTGTATCATAATAATGATGTACTCCAGTAGTTAGGTTAACACCATCTATCAAATGTGAAGGTCTAAATCCTTCATAAAGTGTTCTATTATCATTAAAATGAAATATTACTTCAATATCAGCATTCATCTTTCAGCACCTCCCTCTTAATAAGCATGTTCTATATTCAGAATACTATTATTAAAATATTACGACATATCGGGTTCAACAACTGGTGTTCCCGATTTAAAAAGAGATTGGTGGTGCTAAGGTATTGACAATCATAAAACATGAATATCATCTATTATTCCACCAATTATTTTATTGTTTTCAACACTTAATTCACAAGACAATGTCAAATCACTAACATAATCGTCAATAATTAAATCGATTTCAGTTTGATACCTATTATCTTGAAGCATATAATAATCAAATCTCCCGATATACTTATTCTTATCAATAAATGATAGATTTCCACCATAATCGCATAAAATTGATAAAATACTGGATTTAGATAACTCAGTTAAATAACCATTATTCAAAAGATAATCAAAATCCTTCAAAGCTAGATGATTACTAATATCTATAGACTGTTCAAATAATAATTCTTCTATTTTTTCTATGTTAAAAATGATATTATTATTCTCGCAAAATATTCTAATATCATTTTCAAAACGCTTATAATCAAACTTTGCCCTGCTTTTTATCGCCTTAATAGATTTAAGTATATTATCAATCATCATACCTTTCTTTTTATTAATATCTGCACCAGCATATTTAGAGTAATTAACATGCAAACTCAGTGAAGCAAAGCCAGATTTCAACTCTACTTTTTTCACTTCTTTACATAAGCCATTATCAATTACCTCTTCTGGAGCAATAATTGGGACTATACCAACAATCTTTATGCTTTCACTATAATCTTTATCTTTCATGTATTGTGCTAATTCTCGGCACATCCAATAAATCTCATCATCTACTCCATAAATTTTTGTATAATATGCTGGAGAATTAATATTAAGTTCCATTTACCAGCCTCCTTCATTTAATGGTGGAAATACATCATACTTATATTTGTAATACATATTCATGCCATGTTGCCAATCATGAATATAACTCTTACTTCCTTGTTCCATAATTATCATTTTTGCATTATTCTTGTCCAAGAAGTTTTGTGAGTATCTTGAATCTGGATAAAGAGTTTCTCCAAATTTAAGTATTTCATTTGTATCTTTATCTACTAACGCATATCCATAATTTGTCCTTGAATCTGATAGTGAATTACCATGTGTTCCCGATGATGTCTTTACTGGAGTTTCTATTCCCATTTCTGCATTGGAGGCAAACTGTCCATTCGGTCTATGCCAACGACCATTAGCATCTTGATAATAGTTACTTCCACCCTCATCAACTTTTGGACTGCCATCATTTTCATACTGATTATGCACCAACACCCCGTCAGCCACATAATATGTATGCAAATCTTCTATCTC
>CADACD010000076.1 GCA_902786365.1 uncultured Lachnospiraceae bacterium
CATCTTTGTAGATCGGTGTCTGCCGTTTTCTAATTGATAGTCCTCTTTTTCCCTTTTGTTGGAACGTTCAACAGAGGTACGTTTTGCGTATTCATCTTTGCATGCTTTTGTATCTCTTGCCGGAGTATTGAATATTCGCGGTAACATCTAAAATTGTAAGAATGAAAGGGAGGAGAAACCTCAATGAAACCAACATCAGAGATTTTAGAGCGTATCGCAAAAAGTTCTAAAGAACACAAGGACGGCGTATTCACAAGACTTTACAGATATTTGTTGCGTGAAGATATTTATTACGCTGCCTATCAAAAACTTTATGCAAACAGAGGTGCAACAACAAAAGGTATTGATGACGATACCGCAGACGGATTTAGTGAATTATATATTAAGGAACTTATCCAGGATTTACAGAACGGAACTTATAGGGCGAACCCTGTAAGACGTGAATATATCCCGAAGAAAAATGGGAAAAAGCGTCCATTGGGAATACCGTCCTTTAGGGACAAGCTTTTGCAGGAAGCTGTCAGAATGATACTGGAAGCAATCTATGAGCCAGTTTTTCACGACCACTCCCACGGTTTCAGACCTAATAGGAGCTGTCACACAGCACTACGTCAGATTTCTTCTGACTTCACAGGCGTTGTATGGTTTATAGAGGGCGATATAACAGGTTGTTTTGATAATATCGACCATGAAATATTGATTGATATTCTTGCAAGAAAAATCAAAGACAGCAAATTTCTGAACATTATCCGACAATTTCTGAAAGCGGGATATGTGGAGAACTGGAGATACAATAAAACGTATAGCGGTACTCCACAGGGCGGTATCTGTTCTCCGATACTTGCAAATATTTATCTGAATGAATTAGACCAAAAGTTTGAGGAAATCAAGAAGAGATTTGACAAGCCAAGAGACATCCGACATGAGAAAACACCCGAATATAGGGAAGTGGATAATGAGATGAAGAAAATATCTTACTGGATTGACCATACAGAAGATGTTAATGAAAGACGAGAATTAATTGACAAGTATAAACATCTGAAAAAGGAAATCCACAAGATACCATGCCATCCACAGACAAACAAGAAATTTACGTTTGTACGCTATGCCGACGATTGGCTGGTGGGAGTGTGTGGAACAAAGGAAGAGTGTATTGCTCTTAAAGCGGAAATAGCGGAATATCTGAATAATGAGCTGAAACTAACGCTTAGTGAAGAAAAAACGCTGATAACGCATAGCTCTGAAAAAGTACGTTTCTTAGGATATGATATTTGCGTCCGAAGAAGTCAGGAAATAAAAGGCTATAAGATGAAAAACGGAAAGTGGCGTAAGTCACGTTCTTTACACCTCAAAGTTGCTCTTACAATTCCTCATACGGAAAAGATAGAGAAATTCATGTTTGCAAAGAAAGCCATTATTCAGACAGAAGATGGCAGATTTCAACCAGTCCACAGGACAGCAATTTTAAATCAGTCTGACAGTGAAATTGTAGAACAGTACAATGCGGAAATGAGAGGATTGCTGAATTATTATAATTTAGCGGTTGATTACCATACCCTTGATTATTTTTGCTATTTAATGGAATATAGCTGTTTGAAAACGATAGCCAATAAGCATAAATCTACAATTCACAAAATCATCAGACAGTACAAGGACGGAAAAACATGGTCTGTTCCTTACGAAACCAAAGACGGAACAAAAAGAGTGCGACCTGTAAAAATCGCTGACTGCAAAAGAGGCGAGGCTAGTGACATCGTGTTCCAAAGAACAAAATTTAATTGGAAATCCACAATCAGACAAAGGTTAAACGCTGGAGTTTGTGAATTATGTGGTAAAAAGCATGCAGACTTATATGAAGTGCATGTGGTAAGAAATATAAACGAATTGGGTAATTCTGATTGGGAGTTGGCTATGAAATCTAAGCGTAGAAAAACGCTAGTGGTTTGTAGTGATTGCCACAGGAGAATCCATAAATAAGCGATATGTAAATTACTAATGGGGAGCCGGATACATGGAGACGTGTAAGTCCGGTTCCGAGGGAGGGTGTAGGAAACCTGTTGCTTATGCAATAAGGCGCCTTTGCCCTACCCTACGATCTGTTACAGAACTATACCGCGACTACTATGCTTGCAAACTCTGAGTTTGTTGCATTATTGAAGCAGGCAAATACAGACAGTGTTAAGATGGCAGAAGTAATTGGGGTATCGGAAGCACAGCTTAGATTTGTTACCAATACTTCAAGCGGTAAGGGACTTTTGAAATGTGGTTCTGTTGTGATTCCGTTTGACAATCAGGTGAGCAAGGATACGGACTTGTATAAGTTATACAATACCAACATTCACGAGAAAATCGCCGAAATGAAGGCAAAAGAAAAAGATTCTTAAGATTATTGTGAATGATGGACAAAGTGTCTTTGATATGGTATCATAATGTGCAGGGTACTAGGGTGCCCTGTATGTTATGAGAAATTAGCAAATCGGTATTTGGAGTGATGATTGTGAATGATTATGTAAAGATTTTTAAGAAAAATGAAGAGATAAATAATTATGACGAAATGATTAAAGGGGCGTTGGAATGTTTAGATAAATTTGGAAAGTATTTTGAAAAGGAAGACTTACAGGGAATGGACTCTTGCTTTCATTTTCCACATTATATTTTAAGCGGAAATGAGGTTATATGCTGGAATGAAGGAGGTAAATTACCTCTGACATTTTTTACAGATTTAAAGAAGTTGGGATTTAAACGTACGGTTGTAACTTGTCGGGAAGTAATTACAGTTGCTGAAAATAAAGTTCACTTCAAATATTGTTATTATCGTGAGAGTAAGGATGGTAAAGTTATGAGTCAACATGATAATATTTGGATTGTTACACTTAAGGATGGCAAGTGGGGAATTCAAATTAGGTCATACTAAATGTTAGTTCATTAAAAATTCAAGTTTGTAAAAATCTTTAACTTTCAGTTAAATGCACAAGTGTTTCATTCATAGAATTTATAACGAATGCACCATATATTTTAGATCTATTTATTACTCATCTGATACTGTCTTATGTAAGAATAAAATCTGATAGTTTGTATGGGGCGATAATCCCACATTGGATTTCGGATTTAGCATATAGAATTGTAACACATATATAACAATATTTATAAAGATTAAAAAAGTCATGGAGAATAGATTATCTGGACTAAATATACTAAGGATAATTAGAGGAGAATATCATGCGGCACATCAAAGAAAAGAAACAGATCGTGAAAGATAATCCTGAATTGCAGCTCTGCGAAAATGGAGATTTCAAGATAAAGGCAGAGTTGGTAGAAAAATATGAGATTATTGATATGCATTGCCATTTGTTTCAGGGATTATCACAGTTGTTTCCATCAATACTGCAGAAAGAAAAATGGGATAAAAACGCATCACTAATGGATATGAGTTGTTTCCCATTTTCGATTGAATTATTTGATTTAGATCAAATTTATTTTACAAAATGTCCTACAAGGTTACTGACGCGGGATGGAATCAAAGCAAGGATAAAACTTTTTTCCGGTGCATTGGTTTTAAACTATGCTACGGAAGAAAGAATTATGATGGATATGGATGCAAATCATATTCAGAAATCAGTTGTCCAACAGATCAATCCGGCAAATAAAAGCTGCGCCGGATTGATGGACAACATGGTAAAAAACAATGATCGCTTATATACATTTGGCTCCATACACCCTTTTGAGAACGATATTTTATCTAAGATTGACCATTATATGAAAATGGATATTAAAGGATGGAAGCTGAATCCCCATATCTGGGGAGTGCCAATTGATTGTGATCAAACAATTGCGCTATTAAAAGAATTGGAAAAAACGGGGTTGCCGATTATGAGCTGTAGTGGAATTGGTTTTCCAAAAGAAGTGTTGGATTCCGCTGTTCCACCAAGAAAAACCAAGAAAGAAGTAATGACGCAGCAGTTAAGCAAATTCGAAAAGGTACTGGATGTTATTCCAGATGCTGTTTTTATTTTGGCTCATAGTGGTTGCTATGATTTTGAATATATTGCTGAAATCTTGAAGAAGTTCCCGAATACGTATACGGATATCAGTGTTCAGCCATCAGGACATATCAAAAAATTGATTGATGAAATTGGAAGTAATCGACTTTTGTTTGGTACTGATTATCCATTTGTTTCACAGGCGTTTTCAATATTGTCTGTTTTGCGTGCAACTTCGGATGAGCAGGATAGAGATAATATTTTTAACGGCAACGCTAAGAAGTTGTTAAAGATTTAATACAGATTTAGTTTTAAAGTTTGCGGAGGAAAAATGATTACATTTAAGCCGATTATTGCGGATATCAAGGAATATCAGAGGGGTACATTGCCGCAATGTTTATTAAAACATTCATGAGCCACACAAGAGATTAAATATGATAAGGATATGAAAAATGGCAAAACAGAATATTTTTGATAATGAGACCTTCTTTGAGGGGTATAAGACTATAAGGGACAGGGAAGGCAACGCAAATGATCTCTTTGAGATACCAGCTCTTTTTTCATTACTTCCTAATCTCAAGGGGAGGAGCGTATTAGATCTTGGATGTGGCTTTGGTGAGCACTGCGTGGAGTTTGTAAACAAAGGTGCCTCTAAGGTTGTTGGTATAGATATATCTGAGAAGATGCTAGAGGTTGCTAAGAAGGAGCACTCCAATCCAGCGATTACTTATATGCTTCTTCCAATTGAAGACATTGAAGAGGTGGAAGGTAAGTTTGATGTGGTAATAAGCTCGCTCGCATTTCATTATGTTAAGGATTTTGAGGGAGTGGTTAAAAAAATTTATGACAAGCTAGATACGGATGGGAGTTTTATCTTTTCACAGGAAAATCCCATTAATACAACCTATTGCGGTGGAATTCCTCGTTGGACTAAAGATGAAAATGGAAAGAAAATCTATGTTAATCTAGCCAACTATGCTAGGGAGGGAGAACGTGAGTCTGAGTGGTTTGTTGAAGGAATAAAGAAATATCATCGCATGTTCTCAACCATCATTAATACCCTAACTGAAAATGGGTTCATTATAGAAAAGATGATAGAGCCTATCCCTACTGATGAGATATTAGAGAGGTTTCCTGACCAGGAAGATCTTTTTCATAAGCCAGATTTCCTTTTGATTAAGGCGAAAAAGTGAATTTCAGGATAATAAAATAATTTCGGGTTTGTCGGTATATGTCAATAATGAGTTAAATCGCAATATAATTTATAACCACAATAACTGAATAATCAAATATTGAGTACATAAGCCATTTGGACTTACCATCCAGATGGCTATTTTTTTGCCCTTTTGGGTGATGGATGGTAAGCGCTTAGTTTTAGGGTGTACACCAAAGTAAATGTTCCGGAACTCACACTAGAAATCCAGAACGCTAATATTTTACTCTATTTTATAGTGCATAG
>CADACD010000077.1:0-347 GCA_902786365.1 uncultured Lachnospiraceae bacterium
AAGAATAGGGAAAATCCTACGCATGAATAGGAGAATTCTCTTGCTACGGCAGAGGATTCTCCTTATCTTTGCACCAGAAATCAATTTTAAAACGTTACGATTATGAAGAAGTTACTTTACGCATTCGCAATGATGACCACACTGTTCACCCTGACCAGTTGTGAGGACGAAAGGATAGCAAACACCCTCGAGGGAACCTGGAGTGGAAACATGTATATCTCAACCAGATATGACGGAAGAGTATATGATGCCACTTACACAGAAGTGACCTTCCTGAAGAACCCCTACGCCTATTCTAGTGGAGAAGGCTACTGGGTGGACTACTACAGCGATGCCCCTTGGGACTA
>CADACD010000077.1:392-5726 GCA_902786365.1 uncultured Lachnospiraceae bacterium
CAATTACAACTGGGGGTATGACAGCTGGTATATTGGCACCCGCAGTGTAGATGACGCAGACAGCGCGAAGAAAGAGAAGCCCGTCCGCTTCGTCAGAGAAAAATAGTCAGAGCCAGATAGAAATGCATCATCCCCGTCAAGGTTTTGACGGGGATGACTGTATTATAAAAAGCCAGATAGAAAGTTTTCCCTGTTTTTCTTGCACGTTGAAGTAGCCTAAAAGTCCCTTTGGTAGGCGATAACGTTTTATGAAAGTAGGATCCATGTAAAAAGGCACAAAACTTTGGCCTCTTTCAAGTATCATTCTCTATATGAGAGTATAATGAATTATCCTACTATCCCCACTATGATTTTAACTATGATCCTACTATGATTCTGCACCCATACTATTTTCATACTGCTTATTTTGCGTAGGCGCGTAAAACCTTTTGCGTTAGCCCGTAAAGTCTTTTGCGTAGGCGCAAAAGGTCGCTACCCAGTATCTCCGTCCCTGCACCCCTCAGGTCTGGTCCTTGCGAGCCTTAAGTATTGCCCCTTCAAAAGCTACCAACAACCTCCTAAAGGCGCACAAAAATGGACTTATACCTTCTCGGATGCCCTCACTTAGCCTCTTTATTGCCGACTAGGATGTTAATTTATGATTGTCAAATGCCTGTTTGCCACATTGCTCATATTGACGAATCAGATACGTTGGTCTATTCTTGGTTTCATGAAAGATTCTTCCAAGGTATTCGCCTACTATACCAATAGAAATAAGTTGCATACCGCCCAAAAATAACATAGTGCATACCAATGTTGGGAATCCCTGTACGGGATCACCATATAACAAAGTCTTAAAAAGGAAGTATAACAATGATAAAAAAGCACCTAGTGCTATAAAGAAGCCAATCATGGTTGCAATCTTTAACGGAAAAGTTGTAAAGGACACAATACCTTCAATAGCTAGATTAAAAAGGCTTCTATACCCCCAACTACTCACACCAGCAAGTCTGTCGCCCTGTTCAAATATTACTTCCTTCTTTTTAAAGCCTATCCAACAGAACATTCCTTTTGTATATCGTTCATTCTCACGCAACAATTTCATTGCCTCTACGCATTTCCTATCAAGAAGTCTGAAGTCACCTACATTTTTCAATATCTCAAACCGAGTACTCTTCTCTAAAATGCTATAAAATGCCAAAGAAAGGTATTTCCTCATTAGACTCTCCTTTCCTCGTTCTGCCCGTTTTGCATATACATCATCGTAACCTTGCTCCCACCAATATAGCATTTCTGGAATCAACGAAGGTGGATGCTGCAAATCTGCATCCATAATAATTAAGCAATCTCCTTTGGCATAGTCAAAACCAGCCAGCATCGCATTTTCTTTGCCAAAATTACGACTTAGATCTATATACGATATTCGGTTGTCATTTCTATATAACTCCTCTATTATCTGGAGCGTTTGATCTTGACTACCATCATTGATAAAAAGTAGTTCAAAAAAGTAATTATCTATAGGTGACAGTATTTTAGTTAACTCCGCATAGAGAACTCTTAAAGAATCCTGTTCGTTATAGCAAGGTATCATTATTGACACCATTTTCTTTGCAACTGTCATATCTTTCTGAGGTTTACAAATGCCCAATTCTTTCATAAACGCTTTAAAATCCGTCTGATTATTTCTTTGCCTGTATAACCTAATGATATAATAACTAATGCACCAACAATCCATATCATCATTGCGGAAAAAACCCAAATTGAAAAATGTCTATAGGCTATATATACATATAGTAGATATAGTGACAAAGCTATGGACACTATGATATGGAAAATTCCGATAATAAAAACAATCCTCACAGGGGGTTGAATAAACATATTATTTCTCTGGGAGGTGCTTTCTGTTTTCCTGTCTTTCATTGTGGAGTGTTGTCTGATTTGCCTTGTCTCATTGAATTCAAAATAACTTTTCTCATACATTCAAGTTTTAAGTTAATCCTAAATTATTGCTGTCCGATAAAATCGGACAGCAATAATACCATTCTTTTTCATCAATACTTTAATTAATCCTTTTACCCCTAATTTCTCCATAATAATCAGCTTGGCCTACGAAAGAATCTTCTGTCATACTTTTAATTACAATGATATCCAGGCCATATTTTCCTCTAGAATCGTCTAGGTAAATAACATTTTCAACTACCTTATAAGTACCATTATATGTTCCATTATATGTTTTTCCTCCATTATATGGTGTTTCAGACCATACAGCTTCAAATAACTTACCTATACTTTTGAATGTAATAATATCTGTTGCTAAGCCCCTATTACTATTATAAGAAACTTCCCATTTACCTACAATCATTTCCTCATAGTTCATTGGTTTGGTATCTTTGTCATCATCTTTACTGCATGAAACGCAAATCATACCTGCCATCATTACTAATGCAACTAATAACAACTTTTTCATTTCAATTTCCCTAATACGTGTCGGGCGCAACTTCAAAATGTAACTTGAAAAACTAATTCACTCGTTTAAATTCCTTAGATTCGCCACCAAAGGTCAGAACCATTGTTGTTTCGTTAAAGTACTGTACACGACACAAATCAGGAGTAAGTCCATCATAAAAATAAATGTAATAGCATTTTTCATCTTCATCATAATAGAATTCTGTAGAATGAGACCAATAATCATCATCCCAATATTCTTCTTGAATGGCGGTGCCGTCTGAGTTTAGTTTTAACATCACGTAGCCACCAGACTTAAAATCTCGTCTCCATGTCCCATAAATTGAAGCAGGATCATCTTTCTTGTCATCACTGCCACACGACATAAAACAAACACTTACAATTGCGACCATAAGAATAGTCATCCATCTAATAGTTTTTTTCATAATTTTAAGTATCTATTGTTTAATAAAAATCATATAATCATTACCATAATGCAACCTTAACTCACTTTCGGTAAGAGACATTACAGAATATGTTTCCAAATCGGTATAATCCTTTGTTTTATCATCATAATAGTTTAAAACAAGTATTTTACTATTCTCATCAAATTCCCATTTGAAATTATCGGTATGAGGATTCTTTTTGGAATATTTCTCCTCCATAGAATATCCCATTCCATCTCCTTTAAAAGACATAATCCAGTATCCATTGGAATCGTCATATTTCCATGTGCCTACAATAGAGACCTTTTTTGCCTCAGGTTCATCATTATTACTACCACATGATATTATAGTGATATTCACAATTATTGTCATTAGGATAGTCATCCAATACAAATACTTTTTATTCATTGTTTTTTCCTTTTTTATTATTATATAAAAATTTTTATTCTATGTCAATACAAATAGTTTTGTTTTTTTACTTTCAACACAATATTGTCAAAAATTGTATTCAAATATGTATTTGAATTTATTCCATGGTTCTTTTGAAGAATAATTGGATTTACAACCTACAGGTACATGTAAACTCCATATATCATTACTCAATTCATCATTAATTCCTAATACAAGACTTGTTTCGGATGGTGGGGTTTCCCGATTAATATAAAAAGAGCCTCTTGAGGCAGAAGAAGAAAAAGCACCATAACCAATACTTCGAATATTTTTTCCAAGATGTACAATAGAAAAAGATCCACTAAACGCCATCATTCCAATGGTTTCAAGCTGATTTGGAAATCTCATGTATTGTTTTATCTTACATCCACTAAAAGCTAAATCTCCAATAATCTTAAGACTGCTATTTTCATTCGAGTCATAATCGAAATTAATAGTTGTTAAATAATTACAGCCAGCAAATGCTGCTTCGCAGACTTCCTCTACACTGCTAGGTATATACACTTCTTTCAGCAGAGTATTTGCAAAAGCTTGTTTGCCAATCCTTTTAAGAGAAGAAGGCAAATCCACTTCTGATATATACATGTTATAGAAAGCATTATCCCCAATTGAGGTGATACCCTCTTCTACTTCCACCGAGTATATATCGTAGTCTGCCCAGGGTTGAGTGCCTACCTTATAATTCTGCATGTTTCCATTTCCAGAGATTATTAGTTTCTTTGCTCGTGGATCATATGTAAAGGTTATTCCGCCAGATGTGCCAGACTGAGGCCCCAATGATCTAACAAACTCATAATCACTTGATGACATTTGTGACGGTTCATATATAGTACTACCAGACTCTGAGACCAAATAGCCACTCTGAAAATATAAAGTGGTATTATATGAATTTTCAAAATAAAGTGTAACTGAATTATCTGAAACAAAATATTCAAACAAAGAATAATCTTTGGTAGTAGAATTCCCCAAATCTGTATCATAATCTTTTTGTATCCAATAAGAGATACCCGAATTACTTGTTGTAAAATAGAGAATCGTTGTTTCGAGATCTACCCAAGCATGGCTACCAGTGCCCTCACCAGAAGAAGCATCTCTAGTAATCCATTTGTTTATTTGTAGAGCCTGAATTAGGTCTGAATCACTAATATCTCCATCATTATTATTTCCGCACGACAAACAACCAACACTAACTAAGGCAACCAACCCAGTTTTCAACATGTTCCATTTACAGAACCAATTATTAATCGTTTTCTCCATAATTTTATGTATCTATTGTTAAATAATTAATATAATCATCACTACTGCTGTATGAAGTAAAAAATGCACTTACAATTGTGAACGTTACGATACAAACCCAATTCAAATAAACTCTCATCTTTTTCATGAGCATCTGTGTTATACATTATATTATACTTGTTATAGAAAGAATGTCAAACCTATATTAAAACGATCAAGACAATTTTCTTTTTTAAATTTAAATTTCACCCAATCCCATCTATAACCTGCAGAAATAGCGACTTTCTTGTATCTTAATCCTGCTCGAGGCGAAACTCCTAAAAAAGCTTCTCTCACCTTTATATCATCTAAACCATAACCTTTAACCTTATTAAATTCAGTATCCCATTGGTAGTATCCTGCAAAAATGCGACCTTCCAAATAAAAATATTCAGTAATATGGTAACGATAATTTCCACCCGCATAGATCTCCATACCCATATTGGAACTCATCCCTTCACTTTTTTTCCCAAAATAGTAATCATATCCAAACAAGAAATAACTTCCTCCTCCACTGACACCGATACCCCATCCGTTATCTATGCCATGATATTGAACATCCATCGCACCTTCTTGCTTTTGTGGATCAAAAGCAGAAGTGCTTGTTGAGCTATTCGAATTATTTGAGTATGAATATTCAGATTGTTGATTCTGTGAATACTCATTATTCCCATATGAAGGTGTAGGTTCTTGAATTGTTTCACTTTGAGACTGATCAACACTCTGTGGTACATTCTCA
>CADACD010000078.1 GCA_902786365.1 uncultured Lachnospiraceae bacterium
GTGCTTTGCTCAATTCCTTGAGTTAATAGAACGTCATATTCTATCTGCTCCTTAACATCAGCTTCAAACTCATCTTGTTCTTCATCCGTCCATCCATCAATTTCAGACAGTTGTTTTTCTGCAAGCTCTTGATAGATAGATTGATTATTATTTCTAATCTCATTATTTCTCAACCTATTATTATAGGGACTTGTCATTTTGAGAACACAAGACTTGTCATTTTGAGAAGTCAAGACTTCTGAATCCGTGTCAGATGAAACAGCTTCTTTTTCAGACTTGTCATTTTGAAAAGTCTTGACTGTTTTTTCGCTGATTGGATAAAAAGTCTGAGATTTTCCGTCAGATATTTCTTGAGCAAAATCAAAGATATAGATTTTTGTAGGCTTTCCCTGTCCTTGCTTTTTTCGTTTGATTAACCCTATTTGTTCCAATTCGTTAAATATCCGAACGGCTTTGCTTACGCCTATGTTTAGCTTTTCGCAAGCTTCTTCTTGCTTGTAATAAACAAAGAAATCTCCGTTGGAATCATACCATTCATTCTTTTGAGATAACCTACATCTGTTGATTAAAAATGAATAAAGGATTTTCGCGTCAGATGATAACACTCGTAGTTTGCTATCAGAAAAAAGCATTTGCGGAAGAGGATAATACAAGTATTTTTCGCTTTTGTTGTCTAAAGAAAATGGAACGTACACTTTATTCTCCTCCGTCTTGTTCTTTTCGGATTTCAGCTTCAAGGCTTTTATGCATTGAACTAATCTTTCTTACACCGATTTCATCAATCAACCTTGCTGTATCCATTACCGCTTTAGCTGTTGTCATATTAGTAAGCAACATTCCGAAAAGGAGTTTCGATTCATTTGAAAAATCACTGTAGTCTTTTGTGAAAAGCTCAGACGGCAGATAAAAATATGCTTGTGTGTCGTTGTTCATATAGCACCACTACTTAATTAAATTTCAATCATTTGCCTGTTTGTTCGACTTGATTATTTTTGAAAAAAAGAGAACCAACCCTAATTTTTTAGGATTGGTTCTCTAATGTGTTGCTATTAAGTTTTTATACGCTTCGCTAAGTCAATAAACAGTATCTTTCAAAGAGTATTATTGGTGCCCCCGGATGAGGTTGAGGAGTTGAGCCCGGGGACAATTTTAATTATTACCACTCTTAAGTGCAAAGCAATCATTAAACAACTTCGTTTAATAAATATTGCTTCTCGTGGGAAAATATGGTTTCAATTATACGTTTTTGTTTAGTTATCACAGCTTGTGCTATCAAAAAGCTATCAGTCATTTGCTATCATTCATAGCTTGGTTTATTTCTGATCGCTTTTGGTTTATTATAGCATAGCCGTCCTTTAAAATCAACACTTTAAATCGATAAAATAATTATGCTTTATGAACCAAGCAACTAATCGAAAAAGTGTCACGCTTTTACGGTTAAAAACATACTGTTTATGCGCCTTTTGGAAAGCAATATCGATTAGGTAGGGTAACTATATTACTTTACGAGTTTGGGATTACTTTACGAGTTTGGGCGTTACGGATATTCTCAAAGTGTAGATATAACCTTTTTCAAGAAATATCTGCAATGTCCTTTCGGGCAATCATCTAAAACTCCGAACACCACATAACCTTGCTTTTCATAGAATTCTTTTGCTTGAAAATCAAAGGTGTCGAGGTGTATTAAGTAACAGCCTTTGGCTTTAGCAGATTCCTCTATTTCAGAAAGTAGCCTTGCACCCACCCCTTTGCCACGATATTCACTGTCTACCCATAACGTATCAATGTAAGCAACATTCCAGCAATACATTTTAGCGATACAACCGGCAATAATTTTTCCAGCATCGTCGGTTATCTTTTTATCGAGTGTATCAAACAACGTTTCCTGCTCTGCAGGGACTCGGGAAAGGTTGTATTCTACAAGCCTGTCAATGATATAATCGGCATCGCCGTCCTTGCAGTTTTCGATCTTGTAATTCATTAACGAACTCCAATCAGCTTATAAATATCTGTTCCAATTTTCTTATCAAACCCTTTATACATACTTTACAATATCCATTGGTGTCTCGGCAATAAAAGTCGCTCCGGCGTTTTTCAGTTCATCATAAGTACCATATCCAAACAACACGCCTATGGAATCTAATCCGTTTTCTTTTGCTCCGATAATGTCGTGTTCTCTGTCACCTATCATAACAGCCGAGGATTTATCGAATATATGACAATTAGCCAGAGCATAACGAATAATATCCGCTTTTTTATTTCGGACATCATTCATTGTAGCTCCTGCAACAAAATCAAAATAGTTATACAAATCAAAATGCCGCAAAATTTCTACCGCAAAGGCTTCAGGCTTAGATGTAGCCACAATCAGCGATTTCCCTTTTGTTTTTAGTTTTATCAATAAATCGTGTATTCCGTCATATACCTCGTTTTCAAACATTCCCTGCTTCTTAAAATACTCTCGATAATACTGAATCGCAAGGTCGCTTTGTTCATCGGAAAAGCCGTAATACCTCTTGAATGAATCCTTTAACGGCGGACCGATGAATTTATGTAATACAGAACGATCACTGACCTCAATATCGAACCTGCGCAGAGCGTAAATGACAGAATTAGTTATTCCTATGCCCGGATTGGTTAATGTTCCGTCCAAATCAAATAATATGTATTGGTACATCTTAGTCTCCTATCATCTTCTTTTTCTCGATCTCTTTTAACAGCAACGGCTGAATCTGAGGATACGTCCAATTTGTAGGCAAACCCTCGAATAATTCAACTCTTTCTATCTCATTGTGCAGTTCTCCCTCAAAGCGATTTATTTCAGCATAATAGAGCTTGCCAAAGGTTTCTTTACCGTCAAAGTCATCTTGAGATGTTACCGAGTAAATACAGACTGGCTGAATAGTATAGTCCATTGTTCCCGTTTCCTCATATAATTCACGCTTGGCTGTATCGTCAATAGATTCGCCTTCTTCTCTGTGACCTCCGGGGCATTCGTAAGTATCACGCTTTTTATGCTTACAGAATACCCATTTGCCGTTTGATTTGGAAACAATAACAGCGAATTTGAGCAGACTGTCATCTACTGGATCATAAAAGTTTATTTGTGTCATTTGTTTATCCTTTCAATTCATCAATAAACAACTGCATTCGTTCAGTAATAAGCTCGTCTTTTTTCATATTTATCAGTGTGCCTTTGTCCACCCACCGAAAATCAGATGTTTCGCCGTCTTGCAATTTGACGGAGTCTTTATCACAATCGGTTACGCAAAGGTATTCGACGTATGCCGAGTGGCACTCATTATCAACCACTCTGCCAACCTCGGTCAATGTATTCGCACGGATTCCCGTTTCTTCAAACAACTCTCTTGCGGCACATTGTAACGGTGATTCTCCCTTTAGCGCAGAACCACCTGCCGTAGCTTCCCACATACCTCCGTAATGCTTTCGTGCATCACGCTGCATAATGAGATAATCTCCGTCAGTGTGGCGAACGATAATATCACAGACAAGATGAAAAACATCGTTTCCAATTTTCTCTCCTCGTTTTAAGGTAACACCCTCTATTAGAATAAAGTTTTTGTCATATGCGTCCCAAAGTTCCATATCCTTCTCTGCCTCATATTTTCTTTAGTAATTTTAAATACTTTCCCTGTGCATCTTCACCGATATAGATAACCTTATCAAAGCCTGCTTCCATATAGAGTTTTAACGCAGGATAATTATCTAAATCAACTCCGATTGACATTTCGGTATAGTCCTGTAATTTTGCTTTTTCAGTAATGAAGTCAATCAATTTCCTGCCAATACCTTGTCGTCTGTATTCGTATTTTACAATAAGGAAACGTAAATACGCTGGTTTGGAATTGTATAATCAGAATCATTCATTTCTTTAACAAGAGAAATCTCGCCAACGAACTCATTATCAATAGTGTAGATATATGTAGTCCGATTACCTGTTAAAAGCTCGTTATAAAACTTGTCCGCAAGCTCACTTTGGCGCTGCATATCCCAAATATTGCTACACTTTTGATAATCCGGAATATCTAATGTTTTAATTTCAGTTTTCATATTCTCGAAGTACCTTTCGTTGCTTTAATAAGCAGGAAATCAGGCTTATGTAGTAAATCTTTGTAATCAGGATTCTCTTTTAACATTTTAGATGTTGGCACAGGCTCAATTAGTTAATCTATTTGAAAGCCCGCTTCAAAGACAACAGGCGCATCGTTGAGAATGGTTCCGTTCCAATCCCAAATAATGTTTTTGTATTTCAATTTCTATCCTCCGTTACAATTTCGGGAAGTTCAAGCATCGTATGTATTGATTTCATTTGTCCAAAATCTTTATATTCTTCGCTTCTGTTGATCCATACAGAATACACTCCTGCATTATTTGCACAGATTATATCCTTTTCTTCATCGCCTACCATAACCATTTGAGACAAGGGGATATTCATTTTCTCAGATAAGAAAAGCAATCCCTTTGTGTTAGGCTTACGAAAACCCACATCATTTGAGGTTACAGGATATTGGATATAATCTTTGATTTCACTTATATCCGCTAAAGCAAACTCATTATCCATTCCATAAGCTACATCCGATAATGTTGCGAGAACAATTCCGTTAGCATTTAATTGCTTTAAAACAGGTATTATATCTTCAAATACAGAGGTTTCATTATTAAAAAATGCATAGAATTCGGATTTTAACAATTCAAAATGAGATTGCGGTACGGCAAGCTTCTCAAATATTTCTGCGAATATTTTGTTTGAGCTAACCTCATATTCCCTTGGATTTATCCTTGTGTTGTATGTCAATAATACATTTCCAGCCTTTTGAAAGTCTGTTTCAGAAAGATATATATTACACGCTTTGGCAGCACGCTCTAAAGCAGGGTGATAAGATTTTGACCAGTTTAGTGGTTTGTTGTATTCAATCAACGTTTGTCCTATATCAAAAACGACTGCTTTAAACATTAGAATCCTCCAATCCCTTTGATGTCTTCATCATCGAAGTAATGCAGTTCTCCGGCATTCATTAGTTCTATTTCAGTCATATCTTTTTCTCACCATCAAATTGATTTGGTTTATATTTCGATTCTACCATAAATTCAAATGTATGGCAATAGAAAACGCCGCCAAGCAGGAGATCATCTTGCTTGGCGGCTGAATTTATATTTATTTTTTAGAATTTTATTCCCATTAGCTTAATTCATATTACCACTAAACTTGTTGGTTTAGTGAACTGCTCTTTTCGTACCATTATTATTGTAATTCTGCCATCAAAACTGTATCAATGGTACTCCAGCATTATAGCAGGAACAAATCATCATCTTTTATTACATTGGTTATTGTACCAGTCATGCAACACATTTATCTAAAAAATGAATTTTATAAAGCACTTTGTAAATAATCAATTGCATAATGCAATGCTGTTGGTATTGTTATATCCTTTCTTTTGCATGTGATAAAACACATAATTAAATGAAATGTAAAACAAAATACTAGTTGTGGCAGCGCTTCTATAATATAAGTTAATGAAACATTATTATTCTTATACATTTGAAAAGGCAAGTGCATAATTGAAAACATCAATGCTCCTATTAAAAATACCAAATATTTATTGCATTTTAATCCAAATAAGTAGTTTTGTATAAATCCTCTAAATAGTATTTCTTCTATTAATGATATATAAAATAAATAATATAAGCTGTATTTAATCAATTTTAATATTGAGTATTTTCCTACAACAACACTTATGATAAAAACTGTGATAATGATTATAAAAGATATCACAAAATTTATTTTCAACTTTTCTTTTGTAAACCCTAAATTGATTAAATTTTTATCTTTTATTATTGCAATTGAAACTCCAATAATAGCAATAACCAAGTAAATAATATTATAATGCTTTATTCCTTTTTTATATAATATTCCCATTATTAGTAAACCAATCATATATAGTATCCAATAAATAATGGCAATCAAAAAATAAGTTTTATTTTTTTCTTTATACATATTAACATCTCAATTTCAAATAATCAATTTAAGGCAACACCGCACAATTCACGCGCGTGCCTTGCTTGGGTATTATTCCGTCAGCTTGCCCAAAAATCAGCCCCCAACAATAGAGCGCAAATCGTGTGAGGATACCAGCGTTTTGTCGAGCTTGTTATTCTCCATATCTTTTTTAATAATACCACACAATCAAAATTATCGCAATAGAGAATGCAAACAAGTAAATGATTAAAGTGCTTGTCTGCATTATACTTTAGCTTAAAATCAATTCTTTTTTACAATTCATTCCGCCTGATTAAGGATATTGTTCATTTTCTGTTCCCACAGCATTTGGTTTTCCGATTTGAGCGTTCGGTTACGCCTTCCTTTTTGGCAGGTTGTTTTAGAAACTGAAAGAACAAGAGCTATCAGACTTACAGAAAATCTGATAGCTCTTT
>CADACD010000079.1 GCA_902786365.1 uncultured Lachnospiraceae bacterium
ATCCCGTACCAACTATCTTACCATTCCATTCAAAGACATACATATGTGCATAGCTGGCAATATTTAGAACTTTCCCTGAATCATAAACCTTTGCAAGTTTCTCCATAGCTGCAATTCCATAATCCTTGCTATTGACCTCTAAAAAATTCCTTACAATCAGCTTGCTAACTTCATCTGCATCCTCTTCTTCAAATCTTCGTACTCTAATACAGCTTTTTACATAATCAACCAATGTCATCTTTTCATTTACTACTATATCCTCGCCAACCCTGACAAAGCCACATTTTTCGTATAAATGGCAATTGCCTGTTTCCTGCTTTATCGTATCTAAACGCCATTCTATTGTATCTGGATAAATATCAAATAATTGTTCTATCACCGTGTTCGCAATCCCTTTATTTTGAAATTTGGGAATTATGAAAATAGGAGATATCCAATTAACATTTTCATATACCTTTTTGCCTTGATGCCATCTGACTCTCACACCCCCAACTTTTTCTCCATGAAACATAATGAAGTAAAAATCTGAATTTTCCTCAATAATCTTCTCTGCTACTCTTTTCAGGCTTTCTTTTGCCGGACTTGTATCATCATCTTGATATTTTTCATATAATGGCATAAACGCTTCTACCTGTAGTCTGTGCAGAGATTCTGCTTCCACTTCTGTTACCAATCTCAATTCAATTAAGTCACTCATTCCATGCACCTCTTCCACGCAAAAAATCGCACCAAACATTCATTGTCCAGTGCGATAATTCCAATTTACGATGTAATATATATTAACACATCACTCACATTCTGGTTTTATGCACTAGACCAATAGACCTACCGGCTATAAGTCAATGCATTAACCTTGCAAAGCTTATAACGCAGTACGTCTATAATACATGTACATATAACGTCTTGAATGTAAGTTATGATTCATTTGTCTGCTCTCCTTGTATTTTTTAGTTAATGTACCACTTATAGTTACTCATGTCAACAATCTATTTGCAATTCAGGATATTATCTATCATATCTTGCTTTCCATTAGTGTATGTCACCCTATCATCTGCATATTTACTTTCCAGTTCTTCCTTTAACTTCTGATACTGCAAAGCCACATTCTCATTAGCATTAAGATAATCCCTGAAATGAATATAATTTTTCCAATCAGTTCCGTTCCATTTCACAACATGAATATGATGTGTCCTGGTATCCTTTTCCATATCTCCCATTACATAAAGCAACTGGCGTTCTACATCTGAACCTCGATAAAATATACCCTCTTGTTGCAATTGTTCATTATGTGCCATTATTCTATCAAAATCAGTTACTCCAACGGCAATATCAATAATCGGTTTCGCTTTAATTGCCTGTATTGCTGTACTTCCAATATGTTGTATATCAATAGCATCATCACCTAATATGGATTTTAGTGTTTTGATTGTTTGAAGAGCAATCTCATCCCACTGTTTATCATGTGGTTCAAGCTGCACTATTCCTCTTTTTAAACCTAATGACATAAAAATACTCTCCTCTTGGCTTATCTATTCTGCCCCTCTCTTATAAATGGTTCCTTGATTTCTTTACTTAACAACTGATTGTATGCCTCTACCTTACGAAATGTATTTCCTAACATTTCCCGATTCCTGTATTCTCTAATAGCTTCCATATCAAACTCTGCATAAAAAATCCCCTCTGTGTTATCGTCAGCCAGCAAAACTGTGTTATCAACACATTTCCCATTTCTATCCCAGCAAATTGGACTAAATGCACAAGAACATCCAGCATTATCTCCATTCGGATTTGCCATAGCAACTGCAACCATATTTTCATATGCTCTTGTGGAAAGTGCTCTGATTCTTGGTTGTGTAGTTCCGGTGGCTTGCAGGTCAATTAACTATTCAGAGAATAGTCATCTGTTGGTTTGCAATTTCACCTATGGAAATTATAATCTCAAGCTACGGTTTCTGCAACAAAAAGTTTTGTGGTACTAATCAGTAGTACCACGATTATTTCCTATGTATTGGCTGAAATCTATCACCTTTGCTGGATTTCTCTTAGGCACATTTCCAATGCGTTCCATGTCTAATTTAAAAAGCTCACTTGGATATCCATATGCATCGAATCCCTCAGGCTGGCAAATATCTCTGTTAAGATACTCGCTCAATTCCCACTGGTATTTTGAATCTTTCTCCAGTTTCTTATCAAAATACTGAGCATCCGTTACCATTCTATTAATGCCACCAACCGATTTCTTTCCATGTGTCTTTGTCACAATCATATCGCCTGACATCTTAAAATATTGTGCTATCTGTTCTTCAGAATATCCCATTTCCTGCATCACGCCATGGATTACACGACCGATATACATTGTATAGTAATTCCAGTTTCTTGGCTCAATATCTGTCATTGCTATTGTATATCGATTGCTGGCATTTATAATAAACAGGACATTTCTTCCTTTTATTTTCGTCAAATGTGTATCCCAGCAAAACACAAGTGAAGCACCCTTTATTTCATCAATCTTTGTTGTTTTTAATCGCTCTTGAACTGATTTTGTTGCACCAATCTCCATATGTATCACCTGCTCATCTCAAGTATTCTTTTTACTTCCTTCTGCAATTCGTCACTGAATTCTGATAAATCATCATATGTAATCACCTTCAGTCTTATAAGACGAACGATATCCCATATTGTCTCTGACTTGCTCATCTCCATAATAACTCCAGGATGATGCTTATATTTCTTTATCCGTTTTTCCAGTTCCCAGAATTTCTCTGATGCATGCTTTGTATCATCATTCAGAAAATCCACATACTCTTTGACAAGATCTTTCATATAGTTTTCCTGCCAGTCTGATAATCTTTCTCGAAATAATTTCCAATCTTTTTTGCTTATCTCCATGATTTTAAACCTCCTCAGTCTCATGCTAGTCTCACCGTTCAAGAAGAAAAACCTCTGTTTATCAGCATTTTCTTCTTTCATCTTGGACTAAAATATAATTACTTGAACTAATTTAGCTCAAAAACTATTTTCTCTTTTCATAGCTTGAATAATATAATACACTTTCTATTCGTTAATCTCCCAGTGTCCACTGTAACCACTTCCGACATATGATACATTAGACATTTTTTTGATTTTTCGTTTTACTTTGCTCCACTACCTCTACGCTCCATATATTTTAAACGGCTGAATATATCAGCTAATATCGGATTTCTTTGCTTTGACGGGATTTTCAACAAATCTTTTCCTTCTAGAGATATTCCACTTACCATTCCGCCAGGTGAATATATTTCAATTCTATCATCAAACATATCTATATGGACTTCACTACCTATCTCCATATAGTTTCTATGAATCAATGCATTTACTACACCTTCAAGCACTGCTCTATCTGGATAATCAGGCATTTCAATTCTTCCGTCACCAACCTTACGCCATGCTTTCTTGGAATTATTTCTCACAAAATAGCTGTGAAGGAGTTGTCGGAACGCTTTCATTTCCTATACGCATAAATGCAATGAGTTGTCCATCACCTTCATAATAGTATGGTGTCTGCTGCCCTTTCATACCGCCACGAAGCGTGCAAGTCTGTTATCACAAAACTCAATACTCTCTGCTGTACTGTTATCTCTGCCGAGTTGCAGTAACACATCAATATATGCGTCTTTCAATAACATTCTTTGTATTTCTGCTCTGCCCGCACCTTTAATTTCATTCAAAGCTTGTGTTCGACCGTATTCAAACCATTTAACTTTTGGATCCGCCTTTCTTTTTTTAATTTCTTTTGCAAATCTTCCTCCGTACAGTTTAGATGTTGTGCTATGTGCTACTTTGTCACCTTTTCTTAATTTCTTTGCATATTTCATGACTGGTCTCCTATAAAAAATTCAAAATATCAGATAGATTATTAACTTCAATATCAGCTTTTTCACTCTCATCTGTTATATTCCACAAACTTCCAAATCCCTGTTTTACCCATATAGTTTTCATCCCCATCTTTTTTGCTGGTACAATATCATTATCAATACGATCACCAATCATGACTGCATTCTCTGGCTTACAACTGCTTCTTTCCAATGCAATTTCAAATATGCGCCTATCTGGTTTTGAAACGCCTTCTTCTGCTGATGCGATGATCAAATCCAGATATTTTCGTACTCCAAAATTTTCTAATCTCTCAGAAGTTCCTAATGATTGGTTTGCAATTACACCAATTTTATAAATTCTACTTAACTTTTTCAGACAATCTTTGGTATCTGTATACAGTCTCTCGTATTGCGATTCCCATTTAGGTAATTTCACGCCCAATTGCCTTGCTACCTCTAAATCTCCTTTTTTGTTTCCTTTATAAAACGACATGGCATATTTATAAATTTGCTCGTAAGTTAAACCTGATATTTCCGCTATCCTTTTCATCCTGTCTTCATAAACTTTGCCTTCATCAATCAATGTCGAACCAACATCAAAAAATAACCATTTTATTTCGTCTTTCTTAGGCAAAAATCTTCTTTTCCTTGCTTCTTCTAACAGTTTGGGTTGAATTTCTGGATATGTCCAATTAATCGGTAATTCATCCATAATTGCTATTTTTTCAATTTCACTGTGAATCTCTTTTTCAAATGTATGTATTTCTGCAAAAAACAGTTTACCAAACGTCTCTACTCCATCGAAATTATCTGGTGCAGTCACAGAATATATACATATTGGACTAATATCAAAATCTATTGCACCCGTTTCTTCAAATAGTTCTCTTTTCGCCGTATCAATAATATCCTCATTGACTTCTCTATGACCTCCCGGCACCTCCCATGTATTTCTTTCCTTGTGCTTGCAAAATACCCATTTACCATTATGTCTGGCAATAATAACTGCAAACTTTAGCATTGAATCATCAATATTATCATAAAAATTTACTTTCGTCATATAAGTCTCCTCGTCATCAGTTCCTTCTATCTTCCAATCATTACTCTCCACAAATAGAGCCAAAGCAGAGCCATTTTGTAAAACAAATGCCGGAAACCCGTATAAATACAGGCTTTCGGCATTTTAATCCGTTATTCGAACTCTTCCCAAAGGAAGTATCATCAAATCAAAAATGCTGATTTTATGCGGCATTCCACCGCATCTATTTCATCTAATGTTACTCTTTTCATATCGTTTTCAAAAAATTTAGTAGCAAATTAGTTGCAATTATTCAATATTGCTTTTACGAAATCCATGGCAGATATAATCTACTTTTACTACTAAAAACGAATAATCAAATGTGGCTTGCGGGTGCTTAACTGTGCCGCTGCCACACCCACTATGAAAGGAGCTTTATCATGAGCAATCAACACAAACATCCAACTATAAGTTTTAGAATCAGCGATGCTGAACTCAAGCAAATCGAAGCCCGCATCCTTGCCAGCGGCATGATGAAGAAAGATTACTTTGTCCGTTCCTGCATCTATAACCGCATCTGCGTTGTCGGCAAGAAAGAAACTATATATCCTCTTGTACAGACTGTTAATGCACTGTATCTACAATTACTTGAAATGCAGAAAGCATTTATTGAATGCTATGAACATCAAACTTTAAACAATCTTCCTACAAGTGATGAAATCAAGGAACTGCAGACCGACTATAACAATTAGCTTACAGCCATCATTGATCTGCTTGATGGTGCTAAGTATCTGTGTGAAGGAGTACATCATGAAACAAAATAATCCTTGTTACCTGTTTGGTATGTACAAACCTGATACTAATTCCGTTATCATTAATGCTATCAATGATACATATTACGGCACGCCTCTTATTATCAGTTGTGAAAAATGTAATTTAGCTGTCTTGCTTGATACACCTAATGATATTGCATATCTATATCGGCTGGCACAGGAAAGCCCTCTGCTGTATGCTGAATTGGCTTGCAAACCTAATGGATTACAGGAATATGTGGATGCTATGAATGAATTTAATTGATTTTTCCAAGTTGAGATAGCATTCTATTCGGGTTAGTCTTACTAGTCTCAAAATATTTTGAGATTGGTGAGACTATTACATCCCTAATGTTTTTAAATACCTATATTAAGTTCAATAATGCCTGCATTTGTTCGTAAGCATCCCTCTTGATCATTTCTATACTTTCTTCATCCTCTAAATCCATAAAATCCGCTACATCTTTTGGACCAGCATGATTTTCAGAAGCAAATTTACCTGCTAACTTATCTTTCGCCTCTATCACAATATTTTTATTCCTTACAGGTTCAAATTCTTTTGCCAGTTCTCTTACTCCACCAATATAATGTTTGATAATAAAGTAAATATCATACGCATCCTTAGCTTTTCCCCTGCCCATAGCTGCTGTTTTCATTATTAAATAAGGAACTACTGCTACAACACTGACATTTGCAACATCTATTGCGCCATCTGGTCGTTCTGCTTCCACACTAATCTTCTGTGCTGGAAATTCAAATGCAAAATTACCACCTGTTGCCTTTAACGCCTTAACACCCTGCACATGCTGACTTCTTCTCTTCGATTGTGTACCACCATACATTCCAGCTAAAATATCTACATCCACATCATAGGATATTCCGTCCACCATCACTGTCTTTACAAAGGAAAAATATTTTTCCGGATGCTCCTTGTATCCATTTTTCTGAAGTATTCTCGACATGTTCTGATAACCTTCATCCTGCAAAGTCAGATGATTTATCATAATATCTACGTCCACACTTCCCACATGACCTTCTTGGGGAAACATTAAATCTGGAACCCAACCTCCTACCACACGGATTTCATCTTCATATTCCTCAAAAATATTAACCAACTCTACCAAAACTCTATGTGCAGCCCGCTTCTGACCTTCTGAATAGTCTACGCTGCTTTTCAAGTCTTCATCTCTTATCATCTAAGTATCTCCTTTTTCAAAACCGCATCCGCCATTTCTTCTCCCCTGCCCTTTATCTGCATACAATCCAAATATATTTGCAGAGGGGACACTACTGCAGATTCATCAATCACCCTGTAATCTTTGATATAGGAATCATTCTCTAATGGAAAAATAACCACATTGGAACCACTATTTACTTCTTTCATATCCAAATATCGAATTGCTTCCTGAATATTCTCCGGTGCTATATAAACATGTACCTTATTGTATCGCACCACCGGCGTATAGCGCACTCCTCCGGACAATCCGGTAAGAAATGAATCAATCCCCGTATCTATCTTTAATTTTTTTAATCGCTCCTCAATAACTGATATATTATCTAAACTATAGCAAGCATAGGATGTTATTTCTTTTTTACCATAATCCTTGCTCCATTCCAACAAGAGTGATTCCGGATCAATAACCTTATAACCATCCGGCAATTTTTCTACCCAAGCGTTTTCCACCAGAACTTTCATCAGTTTGGATACCTGTCCAATGCTGCAATTCACCTTTTCCGATAGGTATTTAAGCTTCCATGTCTTAGTTACATCCGCAAACAACTCGCGCAAAATACAGGAAGACACCACGGAAGTCCTTTCAAATATGGACACGGACCTTTGCTCTTTTGGTCTTGGATTCTTATTTCCTTTTTCAGACAAATAAATAGAATGACCCACAAACCAACAGTTTCCTGCATAGTCAAAATAACCCATTCCGTTATCTTCACATATTTGTGCAGTTCTTTCTGAAATGTACGGAGCAACCAAAATGTTAACTTTCTGACTTTGATTATGATTTTCAATCAATTTTATAACTGTAGACGGAAATACCATATTCAAGAAGCAGGCATTTATTTGAAACTCATACCCATCATCCATTTCCACAGATGCAATAAAACCGTCTTCTGTCCTGCTGACAACTTCATACTTCTGAATATTAGGAAGTTTTAAAAACTTATTCTCAACACATTCTAATCCCATTCTATCTAATTTCACTTATACCACCGCTTTCACTCATGTAGTGAAACTTATTATATCAGTGAAATTCAATCAGGTCAACTCAAAAATTTATCTATTTTCTCACTATAAATGATTTGAAATTCATATTAATCAATAATTCTTCCGAATCCACTACCTTTACACTCCATATATCCAAGACAACTGAACACATCCGCAAGAACTGGATTTTGTGACTTATGTGCAATGGCAGCATAATGCTCACTGATATAATTTAATTTTTTTGAACTTATCTGATGAATGGTTATGAATTTTGTGTTATAATACACATGTATATAACCATCATACACCTGCAGTGAAACAATTTTATCCACATATTCCGGTGGGACGGAATACTGGCATCCTTTATAATGGAACATACTTGAATGATTGACTTTAACTGCAGATGTACTGCACTGGTAAGGCTTTCTTATGGTATCAGCAGGCAGGCTTCCTAAGAAAGCCTTTTCTTTGTTAAAATACATTAACGGTATTCTTCCTGTTCCCTGATTAACCTGTGTATTTACCCTGTTATTTAAACCAGTTCCACCACCTCCCTGTAATCTAATTTTCCGTTATATACCCTGATTTCATCCAGTATCTTCATGGGAGCCTCAACCTTAGCTTTCGTCTGCGGACATCCGGCAATGCAGGGCTTCACTTTGATTCCGTAATGATCAGCAAACTGGCGGAATCTGACATTTACTTTTCCTTCTGAGAATTCCGTTCTTGCTTTATCCATGACAGTCTTCATGTTATCAGTAACTATTTCTTC
>CADACD010000080.1 GCA_902786365.1 uncultured Lachnospiraceae bacterium
TCATCTCTTTTATCCGGGAATTCGTGCATGGCACGAATTCCTCTTTGAGTTCAATCAGAATTGCGAACTCACGAAGTGAGTTTCGCAATTACCTATTATCAATAACAATCGGTTAAATCCAGTATATTACACCTGTTTATATTCGTCAAAGTATTTTTATGTGCAGTAAAGAAACTATCCGTCAAATATACAGCATTTCATGCAAGCATGATGTTGCATACTTGGCTCGTCGTCACACACAATAATACCGCCGGCTGCTTCTACAACCGGCGGTACGAAAAATATTTTTTTAATTTTTGTCTTCTCAGCAGTTTTAAGAAAAGCGATGCTTATTACCGAGTATATGATATAAGTGATAAGCGTTCCGAAGCATACATCTGTAAGAAAATGATTTGTCATATGTATGCGATTATAGCCATAAAGTATGACAAATACACTGGCTAATCCAAAGCAGACAAGATTCTTCGCCATACTCCTTTTCTTGCAGACATCTGTAAGCATCGGTAAAGAAAACATCATTGCAGCTATCGTCATATTACCGCTCGGCCAGCTTTTGAAATTATCATTGTTTCCGGCTAAATACGGTTTCATCTGCCACCAGTTACGGAATTCGCCGGCAGGATCATCCAGGGTAATAAGGTATTTATAACGTGGTCTTGAACCGACCTGCTTAAGCCACAGATTTACATTATCCGCAGTAATACCTGCTACAAGTATCGCTGCGCCGACTGCGATCAGTTTGTCTTGATCAGCATCATCAAACAGGAAATAGCATACGATCGGTACCCAGATGTAAATGACATCCGCCAGTCCCCAGCACAGTACTGACTTAAGCGGTGAGGATTCTCCTGCCGTATATCCGAACGCCTCCCTGAGTTTGACGCCACTGTAGCTGTTGGTATAGTAGACTGCCATAAAATATCCGACAGCCAGAAGCACCCATGACAGCATATGATAACTGCTTCCCTTTTTTCTAAGCCCCTTGAACAGACACATTCCTGCTGCCGGGTATAAACAGTAGGAAAAGTACGAGCCATAGGTTGCAAAATACGTGCCTATATCCGTTATGTTTGCAAGTTTCTTGTTGATGCTAAGATCACAGAAGGATCCGACAATAATACCGATAAGGCATACCACAGTTACTCCGATAAAACAGGCTGCCGGGACAGCCATAATTCTTTTTCCTTTCATATTGCCACCTCTCTATTTTATGTGGTAGTGTCAAGTCACTACCTATTTTTTATTGTTTAAACCTTGATTTATATGGCAGATGTTCAAGAGTGACATCTTCACCGGATTCCAGTGTCCAGCCGCTATCGAGCGGAATGAATTCATAGGAAATACGATATGTACTGTTACGGTTCACAAAAACAGTAATCAAAATAAACATTATGAAAACAAAAAGATAGATAATTTGTTCCCGGGCTGATCGAAAACCACTATTATTCATTGTTTCTGCCTTCGAATCGCTTTATTCATCGTTGCATCGGCTTCTTCGTCCCAGACCATTCTCTCAGGACCAAGCGTGCCATAAATCGTATTTTCAAACGAATATGTCATCTTCGCCGTCCTTATCAATTCTTCATTGTCTGAGTCGTTGCCAAACGTTCCCAGCCGACTGTAGATGTCCTGTGTAATCTCATAATTATACTGTTCGCGTCCCTCGCGGCTGGTGTAAATAATTTCGGCAAAATAGCGCCCGGTTTCCGAGTCATAATATGCCGTCCAGTTGTTTCCCTGTTTTTTTGTTTTCATGTTCATTTCCTCTTTTTTCTATTTTCTGCCATAAGCTTGAATCTGTTGTGTCATCAGAGACATGCCTTCAGTATCTCAACGATATCTTCATTCGTCATAGAAACAAACGAATCTTTCAGGTATCCTCCGGCATTGGCATGTGCTGCCATTTTCTCAAAATGTTCCTCACCGATATTCAGTTCTGTCAGGGTCATCGGTATATCTGAGTCCTTAAAGAACTTCTCCAATGCCTCAATTCCGGCGAGAGCAAGTGCATTATCATCCTCCCCTTCCAGTCCCCAGACATTCTTTGCAAATCTCACAAATCTCCATGTGCAGGTAGGATCTTTCTTTAAGATCAGTCTCATCCATCTTGGCGTGAGGATCGCAAGTCCTACCCCATGCGTGATGTCATAATACGCCGAAAGTTCATGTTCTATCGCATGACACGGCCATCCTGTCCCCCTCTTACCATATTCAGGAATACCGGAGCAGGCAATCGATGAAATGGCCATCAGATTGGCACGGGCAGCATAGTCTTCCGGATTTTCCAGTGCCACCGGCAGATACTTGATGGCTGTCTTTAGAACGCCCTCCGCAATATGATCCGACAGATCGCTGTCTTCTGTGCGTGAAAAATATCCTTCAAAAATATGACTCATAATATCAGCCGTACCCGCTGCCGTCTGATATTTTGATACCGTAAACGTATAGGTAGGATCACAGATCGATGCTGCCGGAAATGTATACATATTTCCAATCTTTTCATTCGTTTTAAGATTTGTGATGACGCCGCCCCCGTCATACTCGGATCCCGTTGCACTGAGCGTAAGAATATCGACAAGCGGAAGTGCTTTTAAAACACCATGTCCTGTTGCAACCATCTGCCAGAGATCGTCTCCTTCATAGAAAACGCCGGCAGCGATAGCCTTTGAGCAGTCTATGGTGCTTCCTCCACCAACAGCCAGAATAACATCTATGTTGTTTTCCTTGCACAGCTTCACTCCCTTTTCGACCGATTCAATACGCGGATTCGGCTCGATACCGGATAGCTCTGTGACTGTATATCCACCCTTATTCAGTATCTCCATGACTGTATCATACAATCCACTCTTCCTGATGGATCCCCCGCCATAGGTCAACAATACTCTGGTTCCAAACGGGCGAAGCACCTCATCCAGATGTCTGATCTGTCCTTCCCCGAAATACAATTTTGTCGGTATCTCATGAACATAATTTAACATTTCTTTGCCTCCTCCTTTTAGAATAATAACATCATACAAAAACATATTGTTGCCCGACACCGTTCCCATAACCCGCCGCAGGCCATTGGAATTACGATCGCCTTTATTTCAGATACCAGACCTCTCCGTTTGGCATCAGCATCACATCACCTTGAATCGTCTCGATCTCTTTTCCGTGAAGGTCTCTGACGATCGTCTCTTCCCAATACGTATAATCCGCTCCGTCCCCTTCTTCATACCATCGGTTAAAAAATAACTTTTCACCATCCCACAGGAAAAAGGAATCATGATCTCCCATTTAAAAGCTGATTCGCTCCGGCCAGACAATCTCAATCGTTACCTCTCTATTTCTTCATCCCGGCTTTATCATAAGGGAACTGCTACTATTTATTGTATCTCTATTAATCCAAAAAATCAAACATAATATCTTATTTAAGAACTGGTCACATTAGACAGATGATCAAAACCGTGGTATAATGTTCTCAAAACAGCCTACGGAGGACTACACAATGGAGCGATTACTATTATTAGATGGTCATAATTATACCGATGATATGCCTGAGATTGTAAGAACTGCGGTACGCGGCATTATCTTTATGGACGGAAAACTGCTTCTTATAGAAGATAACAAGAATGAAGTAAAGCTTCCCGGAGGTGGGCAGGACGAAGGTGAAACCGATATAGAAACTCTTATCCGTGAAGTGCGTGAGGAAACCGGCCGCATAGTCATACCAGACTCCATACGCCCATTTGGTTATATCGAAGAAAAAAGAAAGAGTTTACATGAGGATATGATCTGGCACCAATTCAGCAGGCTTTATTTCTGTAATGTCACCGATGAAATCAGCAGCACTGAATATTCCATGAACGAGAAAAAGTATGGTATGCGGTTTGTCCTGTACACAATCGATGAAGCGATCGCAAAGAATCAGGCGATGCTTAACACCATCGGAGAGCTGGCGTGGAATCAAAGGGAGTATCGTACACTGCTGCTCATTAAAGAAAAAATGAAAAATGACGATTCCTCTGTAGAATCGTCATCATCATCTTTGTCAAAATCTGAAAAGGAAGAACGATAGTCTTTCCATTGAAGGCACAATCGCTTCTAAATACTATGCATGTGTTATCGCCTGCATCATATATTCATCTTCACTGCTATCCTCAAAGAATTTCCCTTTTACGAAGAAAGTAGTATCTTCTTCATGAAGTTCGCTTTTCTCAAAACCACTCGTATCCTTCGGTGTAAAACAAAGGACTGCTTTCTTCACCCGGGATCCAAAAGCCGCAATCATCTCATCGACTGTCCCTTCCCCAATGATAGCATGCAGAATTAAGGTGTCATCCTCCATTTCAGCAATAGCGTAGCTATGACAGTCTGCAATATAGAATAAGTTTTCTGTCATAAACTGTGACAGATAGAACATGTATAATCCGGTGTTCCCAACCATATACAACCTGGCATTCTGATTTGTTTTATCAAGGATTTCAACAATTCTGTCAAAATCCTGTTTATCCTTCTGAGGAACCATCTCGGCTTTACATTCACAAGGTATTGTTACTTCTTTGCTATACTGATATTCTTTTGCTTCTTTAAATCCAAATTTAGGATAAAACCCAAGCACGGAATCATTGGCAAAGAGGTAAATACCATCTACCTTTCCTTCGTAATCTTTCAAAATCTCTTCCATCAAAGTTCTGGCATACCCTTTTCCTCTGTGATCGTTGTCTGTCATAATTGTTCCAAGCTGAATCAACTTTACAATTTTGCCCATATAATTCATATGACAGGCGTTGACAGAAACATTTGATACAACCTCACCATCTATCACAACGGAATAGGGAATGTAGTTATCCTTCCAAAAACCATTTTGATACCAGTTTTCGAAGCTAAGACCAAAAGTCTTTTCAGCCAGTCTGTTGAAAGACGCTCTAAGAGCCTCATTATTTCTGTAATTCTTTTCTATGCAAAAACTCATGTGTTCTTATCTCCTTTTTGATTATTTCATACTTAGGCGTTTGCGAAACGCCACAAGCCGCATAAACACGGCATTTTTTTGTTATTAAAATCAAAAATCTCCTCACGGTTTGTGATATAATAGAGTTGCCTAGAAACCATAAATCACGCCCAAAACAACTCACTTTGGCAGATATTTTTGAAAATTGTACAGAAATTTTTGATTCTGACAAACCCAGGTTTCTTACTCTACTCGAAAATCACATTGACCTTGATGAAATTGTTCCGATTTCTTTTTATCGTCATTACTACGCATCCACCGGCAGAAATCGTAAATATCCTTTGAATGCGATGCTTTGGGCTTTGATCATCCAACGCCTCTTTTCTATTCCCACAGATTCCCTTTTACTTCTGTTTCTTCGTTATTCAAGACATTTAAGAGAATTCTGTGGATTTACGAAAGTTCCTGATGCTTCAAAAATCACCCGCTTTAAACAGGATTTTCTACAGGACTTACAATCCGTTTTTGACAATCTTGTTGATGCCACGGAACCGATATGCCAGGACATTGACCGCAATCTTTCTTCTATGCTTCTGTTTGATACATCAGGCATTGAAGCCTTCGTAACTGAAAACAACCCCAAATATGCCAACCGGATGATTAAGCAGCTTAAAGCTTATGCAAAAGCGAATAACTTTAGTCCTTCTTATGATCCTTATAAAGCTGCTTATGCCTCTATGCCTTCTTCGGCAGCTTCAAATCATGAAGTGAAACAGCAATATATTAACGGACATTTCTGCTATGCTTATAAATTTGGCATTTTGACCAACGGTCTCGGAATCGCCCGTTCCATCGATTTCTATAACAAAGACTATCTGGACTCTCATCCTGATATAGTCGTCGAAAAGAAATCGAAATCTCCTGACGAAGATAAATCACTTGCAGATTCAAAAGCTTTATTACCCACTCTAAAGGATTTCAAATCCAGGCATCCCGATATCACCCCAAAAATCTTTCTCGGTGATGCAGCATTTGATACCATCGAGATCTACAAATCATTATTCGAAGATTTCAACTTCAAAAAGGCTTTTATTCCTCTGAAAGTAAAGCTTTCAATGGATAACGTTGATTATACCTTCAATGAAAACGGTATCCCTTGTTGTCCGCATGACCCTTCACTGCCAATGAAACGGGAAGGCAACAAGTCTCACTTAAGATGCAATCTGCCAACCATGAAATTTGTATGTCCCAAAATGAAATGGGAATACAATCGTGAAGATAAATCAAAACGTCGTGTTTGCCATTGTGATAATCCCTGCACCACCTCTTCTTGCGGACGGATGATTTATGTTTATCCCGAAAAAAATCTTAGAGCTTACCCCGGTGTAGAACGTGGTTCTAAGGAATGGGATGACACATACAAAATCCGAGTAAATGTCGAAAAATCAATCAGCCATTTTAAAGATTCTTTCTGTGTGGCTAACCGTAGAACAGCAAATGAAAAGACGCTTCATGCCGATCTGCTTCTTGCGGGAATATCACAGTTACTGACCGTAGTTGTTGCCGACAAAATCAATCAGCGTCAACATATCAGAAGCTTAAAATCCCTCATCGCATAGGACTTACCAACTCCATAAAACCGTAGGGCTTATTAAAGTGCGTCTAAAATTACCCGCTTCATCTCTTTTATCCGGGAATTCGTGCATGGCACGAATTCCTCTTTGAGTTCAATCAGAATTGCGAACTCACGAAGTGAGTTTCGCAATTACCTATTAT
>CADACD010000081.1 GCA_902786365.1 uncultured Lachnospiraceae bacterium
ATAATGGCTTTTTTTATTGAATGAATGGTTATTTTATCTCAGCTAGTATTGGTCAATTTAACTCGGCTTAACGTGGCTGGTTTAACCCGACTCTAACAGAGGTGAGTAGATTGCAGGAACAGAAAATATGGCACGCCGGTGTTCTCGGTATGACATTAAACGTGGATGAAGGACGGATCACGATTTTTCGCAGCACTCTTGAAACGCTCGGCTGGCCGTCACACTATCGGTTTTTATACAATCCCCAAATGAATCAGATCGCCGTGCAGGTATGCAGTGCGGCAGATGCAGGAGCTCATCGAGTGGGAAAGCTGAATGAGTTCAGCAGCTGTGAGATCAAGTGCGTGGCCTTCGTGCAAATGGTTTATAAAAATGCCCAATGGGATAAGCGCAGATCTTACCGCATGATTGGAAATTCGTTCCCTGAGCAGAGGCTGGTCAGCTTTCAAATTCAAGAAGCACTGCCTATTGAAAATGGAAGAGTGCTGGACGGAACAGTAAGCCCCACGTTTGCCCTGTGTCGGGCAGAAGGGTCTCCATCGCAAAACAATCCAACCCCGGAAGAAAAAGCCGACAGTGGGGCAGTGTGAGGGGCGTGTGGCGAAGCAAAGGAAAAGGTTGGAACAGAAAAATAGAATGTCCGAAATAAAAGAAGCCCACTTGGTCACCATCCGGCTTGCTTAAAGCGTAGCAGGCAGGAACGGGAACCAGGTGGGCTTTTTTCAATAATCAAATAAGTGAGCTTTTTGCACTGATATTTAGGTCATCAATTTTCGAGTTGATGGCCTATTTTTTGTGTCTAAAAACGTAGAAACACTATATGTAGTGGTTGATGATTATTTTATACTAATATATTGTATTTTGCCGAAGAAATGCGTAGTAAAGGAATGTCCTCTAGCTTAATGCAGGGTGTGAAACGTACATTCCTCGTATTTCTGCACTGAGTGTTTCGAACAACTCAAATAAAATTGAAAAATATATAAATATTTCAATCATCTTGTCGCTCTGGGCAGGAATTGCACTATGTTTTGGCATTAAAGCGATTGATACGGATTTTATTCCTTTTTTCTTTGGAGAAGGATACATGAGATGTGCGGAGTTGTTGGAATGGCTTTCGATTGTCATAATAATTAAAGCAATATCAAATGTTCTGCGAACTCAATAAATTTTTTTGTAAAATAAAAAAATGATTGACATATTGATAGGTAAATGATAGTATACATTTGAAATAAATGTTCATAAAAATAAGAAAGGGCGAGTTCATGAACAGATATGAAAAAGATATAGTGATTGAGTTAATGACGGAACCGTTTATTAATCAGAGAATACTTGCTGAAAAATTAAGATATTCATTGGGGATTGTCAACAAGTCAATTAAGGAATTAACAGAAACAGGATATATAGATGATACTATCAGACCTACACAAAAGGCGATTGATGAAATAAAATTAAACCAGCCAAAGAATGCTATTATATTAGCAGCAGGATTTGGAATGAGAATGGTTCCTATCAATACAGAGATACCAAAAGGATTGATTGAGATTAATGGAGAGAGGCTGATTGAAAGAATTATCAGACAATTACATGAGGCAGGCGTTAATGAGATATATGTAGTTGTAGGATTTATGAAAGAGCAATATGAGTATCTGATTGATGAGTATGGAGTAGAGCTTGTTGTTAATCCGGAGTACGCCACAAAAAATAATCTTCATTCGATGAGACTAGTAAATCATCACATCTCTAATACTTATATTGTTCCGTGTGATATATGGTGCAGTAACAACCCGTTTAGAAGATATGAATTGTATTCATGGTATATGGTAAGCGATATGGTTGATAGCGAGAGCAGGGTACGTGTCAACCGAAAACTGGAATTAGTGGAGACAACACAAAATTCGGGTGGCAATACAATGGTAGGAATTGCTTATATTACACTGAATGAGGCCGAGAGTGTCAAAAACAGAATTGTCGAATTGGATGGACTTCGTAAGTATGATGAGTCATTTTGGGAAGAGGTATTGTTTGAAGAAAACAGACTGATGATGGCAGCTAAAATGGTTCATTCGACAGAAGTAATTGAAATTGATACATATGAGCAGCTGCGAGAGATTGACAGTAATTCAAATCAGTTAAAAACGGATTCAATTGAAATTATAAGCAATGTATTAGAGGTAAATCCTCAAGAAGTTACGGATATTACAGTTTTGAAAAAAGGAATGACAAACCGCTCATTTTTGTTTACCTGTAAAGGCAGGAAATATATTATGAGAATCCCGGGAGAAGGGACAGAGCAGCTGATTGACCGTAGGCAGGAAGCAGCAGTGTATAATGTGATTAAAGATAAACACATTTCGGATAACATTATTTATATTAATCCCGATAACGGATATAAAATTACGGAGTATTTTGAAAATACAAGAGTATGCGACCCACTTGATGAGTCTGACTTGAAAAAATGTATCAAGTTGTTGAAAGAGTTTCATGATATGAAATTATCAGTAGAACATGAGTTTGATATTTTTAAGTTATTAGATTTTTATGAGAGTCTGTGGGAAGGCGCTCCTTCTGTTTATGGTGACTATGAAACAACAAAAAAGAATGTTTTGTCATTGAAGCAGTATATTGATGAACACCAGTCAGAGAAGATATTGACTCACATTGATGCAAATAATGATAATTTCCTTTTTGCGACTGATGAAGAGGGAAATGAAATTTTAAGATTGATTGACTGGGAATATGCAGGAATGCAAGATCCACATGTCGATATAGCGATGTTTTGCATATATGCATTATATGATAGAGAACAGACTGATCATTTCATATCATTATATTTTGATGGAAATGTTGATGATGCAATAAAAATTAAGATTTATTGTTATGTGGCAGCATGTGGTCTTCTTTGGAGTAACTGGTGTGAGTATAAGAGCAGACTGGGAATTGAATTCGGCGAATACTCATTAAGACAGTATCGATATGCTAAAGATTTTTATAGGATTGTGAAAGATGAATTAAGCAAAAAGTAAGAAGTGAAACACAATTAAGTTATAATCATGACTGCAAAACAGTGATGATATTCAATAGATATAAAAATATAAGGAGAGAATTGATTATGTCAAAATCGACATCTAAGAAAAAGACGACATCTGCAAAGAAAAACAATCAGATGGCAGATGTAAAAGAAAAACAGCAGTCTATCGATATGATAGAAGATAATGAAACATCTGAAGGACAAAACAATGAATCTGTTGAAATGGATAAGACAGAAAAAGCAACACAGGAAGTGAAGCATCAGAAAAGTAAAACAGATAACTTACAAAAGAAATCGAAAGAATTAGATGAGATTCCAAAAAAGGGTGAGATTGACTGGATTATTACATTAGTACCACTTGCCATCATTGTGGGACTTGCTATACTGTTCTTTAAAATTCCGGATCAATCGAAGGAAGTACTTGACAAAGTAAGAGCGTTTTTTGGTGATAAACTTGGAACATATTATCTGATTATCGGACTTGGTATATTTCTGTTTTCAATTTATATCGCAGTTTCAAAATATGGAGACATTGTTTTGGGCAGTCCTAACGAAAAACCAAAATATTCTTTCTTTTCATGGGGATGTATGATGTTTACATGTGGCTTGGCGGCAGACATTTTGTTCTATTCATTTTCAGAATGGTTTATGTATGCAGCAGATCCTCATATCGAAGAACTTGGAAATATGCAGGACTGGGCAAGCGTTTATCCGATTTTCCACTGGAGCTTAATTCCATGGGGATTCTATCTTGTTCTTGCAGTAGCATTTGGGTTCATGCTTCATGTAAGAAAGAGAAGTAAGCAGAAGTTTTCAGAAGCCTGCAGACCAATACTTGGAAAACATACAGATGGTATAGCAGGAAGAATGATCGATTTGTTTGCAGTATTCGCATTGCTTGCCGGAACAGCAACTACATTTAGTATTGCAACACCGCTGATGGCAACAGTAGTAAAAGAACTCTTTCATATTAGTTTAAGCCGTACAGCCATCATAATTATTATCTTATTGATAACATTTGCTATCTATACCTATTCACTTTTACATGGATTTAAGGGAATCAGCATTTTAGCAAAAACATGTATCTTTTTATTCTTTGGTCTCCTTGCATATGTATTTTTGTTTGGAGGACAGACGAGATATACGGTGGATAACGGATTTTCATCACTTGGAAGAATGGTTCAGAATTTCTTTGCATTGTCAACAGATACAGACCCTATGAGAACATCATCATTCCCGCAGAACTGGACAATTTTCTACTGGGCATATTGGATTGTATGGTGTATCGCTGCTCCATTCTTTATTGGAAGCATATCAAGAGGAAGAACCGTACGTCAGACAATTCTTGGCGGATATGGATTTGGTGTAGGTTCAACAATCGTAAGCTTTATTGTTCTCGGAAATTATTCACTTGGTTTACAAATGTCAGGTGTGCATGATTTTGTTTCACAGTATATTGATGGAGATTATGATGCTTATCCTGTCATTATCAACATTATTAAGACATTACCGCTGGCGTCTGTTGTGCTTGTGGTAGTGCTGATTACAATGATTGCATTTTATGCGACATCATTTGACTCAATTGCTCTTACGGCATCATGCTACAGTTATCATAAATTGGAGGAAGACCAGAGTCCAAACAAATTTATCCAGTTTATGTGGTGCGTTCTTTTAATTGTGCTTCCTATTGCACTTGCATTTTCGGAAAGTTCGATGAGTAATATCCAGTCAGTGAGTATCATAGCGGCATTTCCTATAGCGGCGATTATAATAATGATGGTAGTCAGCTTCTGTAAGGATGCAAACAAATATATGGAAGAGTTGAAGGCAAAGAATCAATAACTTAAGTAATCTTTTTCATGCAGGAATGAAACGTATGACCTTAAGGTCTGATATCATCGTATTAAATATAAAAACTAGGGGCTGTCGCTTTAACGAATGAAAATTCGTGAAGCGACAGCTTCATTTATGCAGTTTTTGTGATTATTTCTAGTTTAAAATTTCATTTTCTTCTGTC
>CADACD010000082.1 GCA_902786365.1 uncultured Lachnospiraceae bacterium
TTTCTCATGCAATTTTTTCGTTCCACGGATAATATTTACTTTTCAAAGTACTTGCCAGAGTTTAGCTGGCATGAACTACTCAAGATTCCGAGAGTTCATCTAATGTAACATTGTCATTATAAATCATTATTTTTCTTTCTCTTATTACTATTTGGACTCTTTAACATTTGTATCTCCTTCTTCTATTTTCCCTTTATCCATATAATATATCTCATCGCTAAGTACAGTGATATCCTCCGAATTATGACTCACTAACAGTATGGTCTTTCCTTCTTTCTTAAGTCCCAACAGTATGGTTCGCATTTCCTCTACACCTTCATTATCAAGTCCATTCATAGGTTCATCAAGAATATAGATATCCGGCTTTTCCATCATCGCCTGTGCCAGTCCCAGTCTCTGCCTCATTCCAAGGCTGTACTTTCTTACCAGTTTATTTTCAGCCCCTTCTAAACCTACCACCTTTAATATATCCATGATTTCTTCTTTGCCTATCTTCTTTCTTAAGCCAGCCAGTATCTTTAAATTTCTGTAACCACTATAATATGGTACAAACCCTGGTGTTTCTATGATAATCCCGACATTCTGTGGAAAATCTATATCTTTACCAATTCTTTTCTTTTCAACATATATCTCACCTGATGTTGGTTTTACAAATCCGCAAATACATTTCATCAGCATAGTTTTGCCAGAACCGTTTCTTCCTACTATTCCGTAGATTTTTCCACATTCTAGTTTCATACTTACATCTTTAAGAATAGTATCTTTTTTTATATTCAAAGAAACATTTTTTACCTCAACCGAATAATTAACATCTGCCATCTACTAATCCTCCATGTCTGTTATTTTAGCAAAATCATAGTGTTCAATAGATATATAACTTATAATTGATAAAATAAAAATCAGTACAGTAAAATAAATATATGAATATTTAATTGAAAATTTTTGAAATTTTAACACTCTATCAAAGTGCAGCCATACAATAGAATGAGCCGAAGGAAATGCCCATTTCATTTTATTACTAATATTACATAAGCTACTTCCAACACCTATAATAGTAAAACCTATTAACATTCCGACTATTCTCTTCCCCAAAGAAAATCCTAACATTAGTAATACTTCTATGACCCAAAGATATAAAAATATTAATGTGGTTGTCAAAAAAAAAGCATGTAACGGTGTCATGTTATTGTATAATCTACCATTAATTAGTAATGGTACCTTTGACAAAGATTTATTTGGAAATTTCTTGGTATACTGTGTTATTACATTACTCCATGTGTTTTTTGCATATGCCTTTTCAGATACGCATACAATAGATATAAAAAATATACCTATTAAGTATGAAAATGCTGACATTAATCCAAATAAAAACTGCCCCAACATCCAATTTTTCTTTCCTGCTCTTTGAATATAAAACATTGTATTTCCATCAGTCTTAGGATAATCGCTCATTAGTACTATAAAAGTGGCCGGTATAACCATGATCATAAGTTCAGAATTAGTTATCGCAATAAACGGTTCCAGTATCATAATATACTCGTTCATTTGCTGAGCAGCATTTAATAATTCTTTAATAACATAATCATAAATAAATATATTCAATACAAAAAATACAATATTTCTGGAATTACATAACCATTTTACATATTCTATCCACGCCACATTTCTAATTTTACGGAAAGAAATTCTCTTCTCATTTTCACTGTTCATATTTTCACCCTTCTCCACAATCACATTTTTTAGCTACACATACTTTGCACAATATTAATCCCAGAATTATTTTCCCTCCATAAATAACTGTCTGTTTCAAATAATCTGTCATATAGATATTTCCAACAACCTGAGGCAGAAAATACTTATAGTTCACATTATCTATACTCTCTATTAGTATTTGTAAAAAATAGTCCATGATAAATGGAACAGACAAAACTAAATATTTATTTTTAGTTACCATAGTCATACAAAATGCTGGTATCACGACAACTGCCCCATAAAAAAACATTTTTATGAACTTCAATAAGTATATTCCTGATATTCCAATTAAATGATACATATGTTCTGCAATCACATCATTATTAAAAATAAATTCTTTCTTATAATTAAACACTTCACTTACCCGTCCCTGAAATGTAATGAAAATAATAAAACAAAACATAGCATAACCAATTACAGTAACCAAACCACCTACCATCATTGCCGATAAATACTTTTCAATTACATACTTTTCTTTTCCAACTCTATATATTTCAAATCTAATATTACTATTCTTTTTTTCATTACAAATGAGAACAACAAATGGACTTGCAGCTATAATTGGCAGAAACATATCCATATAACTGTCTATTCCATCAATTATAATATCAAACGAATTTATACAGATTTCCGACTTAATATTACTTTTCTCTGATGCAAAAATCACATTAAACACTGTATATTCTTTACCTGTTAGTGGTGAAGTATAAATATTTCCTGCCAATAAAATCATTAAAATCGCAAAAATTGCAAAATAAAAAACTGTATTTGTCATCATTTTTTCAAGTTCAATTCTAAACAAAAAATTTCACTCCCTTATGTACAATAATTTATATTAATAATTTCCATTTATCATCTTTGGAATACTTTCGTAGTCCAATTCACCATTTTCCATATTAACATAAAAATTTATTTCTTCATCAGATGTTATATTTCTCCCTGATATCTTCCAACATGGTATACCATAGAATATATTTTTTTCTCCATCTATTATTTTATTTCTATATATTGTTTCTATTTTAAAAATCTTATATTCAGAATTACTTCCAATACTTTGAGAAACTAACTGCAGAGCACTTTGAAGTGATACACATTCAACAAAACTTTTTTCTTCATTAATATTCACTGCACTGGTAACACCAAAATAAATGTCTATATCATCAACATCTATCATATATGCAAATGAACAATCCTTTATATATTCAGGAATTCCCATATATGCTGCTCCTTGATTTTCTCCCTCAAACGACAAATCATTATAGGAACGAACCAGTCGAAAACATAATATATCTGTATCATCAGTACACTTGATGATTTTTATTTCATCAACTCTTTTTTTCACATCATTATTTACATTGTATGGCAATCTATTATCAAAATAGTCTTGCACAAATTCAACAGCATTCTCAATCGTAATCTCTCCATTACTGAGTTTGATTTTATTATTCAAGTCAATATCATATATATCCTTTTCTTCTACCAAATCAAAATAATATTCCGGTTCTGTCCAATGATACTGTTCCTCCATTGAGTAAATCTTTCCCTTATTAATCCATACGGATGCCAAATCCGGCATTACATATCCATATTGATACTTCCCTTCTCCAAATGTATTTTCAATTGTTTCTCCCTGATAATTTTCATCACTAATTGTTTTATTATAAATATCTTTTAATGTATCTGCTTCTAACGTATAGGCAAGCCATGGATTCATATCAATATTGTCGTTTATTGGCTTATATATATCATTTTCAATTGCTTTTTTTGCTTCTTCATAACTTAAATATGTTGTATTATCAATAAAATATTTTTCAATACAGTCATTTCCCAAATAGTAATCTAAAATATCTCTTTCAGCTTGCAATATGGCTAGCTTGTTTTCTCCAATAGCTTCCCCCGGACTAATTGTAATGTAGCTAACATTATCAGCATCTGTTATATTAATCACAACATTATCAGCTGAAATATTTGAATATATTCCATTTTTTACATCATTTACAACTTTGTCAGAATTTGTTCTTATTTCATTTAAAGAGGAATACAATATATCCTCACTACTTATCATATTAAATGTATTTTTTTTTGTAACTTTTTCATTATTATTATTAATATTTCGAACAACCGACCCTAATATCATTACCAAAATAATACTGCATAATAAAATCAATATCCTTTTTTTCATTTTAATGTCTAATTCCTCTCTCTTCCTCATAATTAAAAATATCATGAACAAATTGATTCCCTTATGTTTCTTTTACATTAATGTAGATTATGTTTATCTTTAATAAATTAACTCTATTTAAAACGTTTGTTATTAAATCATTTCTGATGACGAACAATATTCTATTTTTGCATATACCAACTGAAATTACTATTGGTTTAATAACATTGGTTTTACAAGTTTCCTATTGTTTATTTTTAAATTAAGTGTTGCAAGTACAATTACTATTTACTCTAAAACCCTATCTCTTCTTATCTCAGCAATGTCTTGCAACACCTATATTTTATAGCTACTTATCTAAAAATTATGTATGTGATAAAGTTCCCGTCGTATGTGCCGTTCCTGTACCTACATTAAATGATAATATAGAATTTATATATGTTTTAACACTACCCGAACTTTTAACTACTATCGAAACAGGTGAATTACTTAAAGTTACAACATAACTAGCTTTATCTAATGTTGTTCCTGTTCCTGCCTGAATCAAATTACTTTTACCAACCCCTGTTCCAGATGCCGATTTCATAGTAGCACTATAAGTTCCAACATAACAAGGAAATGAACATACAACCGACATTTGCTTATTACTAGACGATATATAAAATGTATCCCATGTTACTGATACTGCTTGTGCATTTTTGCTAAACGCTCCACTTAATGACAATACACCTACCATTACCAAGCCAACAACATTTCTTTTAAGTCCTTTAAATTTAATCATAATATTCTCTCTTTCTTTAATATTTATATTTTTTTGTGTGTTTCATAGTAAACTATTCATTACCTTTGTACTTATACATAAATATCTACTTACGCATTTCCCCTATGGTAATCGTCCACCATTTCTTCCGGAACTGTCTTTTCTCCAAACATTACCCATGAGCCTGTTTCTGATATTAAACTATCAGACATATTTTTAATCAATTCAACTATCTCATTCTTCATCACTTTCACCTCCCTCGTATTATAATAATCTCTCGGAATCTCTAAGCCCCATTCTATAAGGCTTTCAGATTCCATTTTTTATAAAATCCCCCACTTTTTTATAAAAAAACTCTTGACAAT
>CADACD010000083.1 GCA_902786365.1 uncultured Lachnospiraceae bacterium
AACTTGCAAAGGTTTATGATTCAGGGAAAGTTCTAAATATTGCCAGCTATGCACATATGTATGTCTTTGAATGGAATGGTAAGATAGTTGGTACGGGATCGATTTCTAGTTTCTGGGGAAGTAAGACAGAAAGCATTTTGCTGACTATTTTTGTTTTGCCAGAATTTCATGGAAAAGGGATTGGAAGAAAAATCATAAATACATTGGAACAGGATGAGTTTTTTGTAAGAGCAACTCGTATTGAGATACCTGCATCTATTACAGCAACAGAATTTTACAGAAAATTTGGATATGATTATAAGAATGGTGTTAAGGAGTTGGATGAAGAATACCATTATAGATTGGAGAAATTTAAGGAGGCAGGACAATGAAACATTTTTTACATTTGAATGATTTTTCAAAACAGGAAATTACTCATATATTTGAATTGGCGGATAAATTAAAAGCAAATAACGAAGAATGTGATTGGCTGAAGTGGAAAACGATTGTGTTATTTTTTCCGGAAAGTAGCATTAGAACGAGAGTTTCTTTTGAAAAGGGAATAAAAATGTTGAGTGGAGATACAATTTTGTTTCCGCCGGAAGCACTTGACAAGAAAGAAGATATTAAGGATGTGATAGGATATCTTGAAAATTGGGCGGATATGATTATTGTTCGTCACAAGGATTTGTCGTTGTTAGAGTATATGGCGGAGCATTCGCATATTCCAATTATAAATGCGATGACAGCCGTAAATCATCCATGCGAGATATTAACAGATTTGTATTCTCTTTCAAAGAAATATGTGGATTATTCTGAAAAGGAATGTATTTTTATGGGTTCAAAGGGGAATATTGGAAATACATGGAAAGAGGCATCGGAATTAGTGGGATTCAATTTTACACAGTGTTGTCCTAGAGGATATGAAATTGACGGAGCTAGTGTCTGCTATGATATAGATAAAGCTGTTGTCGGCAAAGATATTATTTGCACAGATTCAATCCCATCAGCGGCGAAGAATGACTTTGAAGGTTATCAAATCACATTAGAACGTCTTATACATGCGAATGCGGATGCTTGCTTAAATCCGTGTCCACCATTCTTTAGGGGCGAGGAAGTGTCAGCAGATGCTATTGATAGTAAATATTTTGTGGGGTATGAGTTTAAGAAATCTTTGATAGAAGTACAGCAGGCAATTATATGCTATTTACTTGGCTATGAGTAAATCTCCTGCTTATGGTGTGAGATTTTGAATTATAACATTTATCCTTGCAGAAACATAAGTGCTTATGTTAGGATACTACTTAAGGAAAGTACCCATGACAGGGTGGTAGCCTCCCGAGTTTTATGATACCGGGAAAACGGAATACATAGGAAGGGAGGTGGCGCCGATGACAGCTTATGAGATCATTACGATTTTCATTGGGATATTAGCTTTGCTGATGTCCTTTGGTAGCTTGATTGTAGCGTTGCTTGTCTTTCTCGATAAGAGAAACAAGCGAAAATAAAAATGCCTATCCTGTCTGCCAACAGGATAGGCGGTGTCCGTAAGGACATTTCTTTAGCCTAAACTCGGAGCATCCACCTTTGGAGTGGGTGCTTTCTGTTTAATTAGATATTATCATCTTATGTCTGATAATTCAAGAGATTTCTCTAATTTGGGTAAACTTTCACAGGAAGCCTGTCTGTTCCCTTTTTCACTACCATGCTCTCATCAAGTAGGTGTTGCTTGATTTCTTCAATGTTCTCATTGATACGCTGCAAGCTGGCAATGTATTCTTCTTCAGAATAATCATCTTTTGAATTTATCATATTTTCCCTGATTTCCAAAGCTTTCATATAAGTGCAGATTTTTTTATTTATCATAGGATTCTTAAATTCTTGTGAAGGTAGTAAATAATCCAGATTTACCGATTGTTTATAATGTGAATTTTGGACATGCAACTCCAAGATGCGTTTTTCAGTATGGTGCTATGGCTAGAGTGGATATGAAACAGAAGAAGATAAAATGTGAGGTAATGTAAGTATGTTAAGATTAAGACCGTACAAAATCTGCCGAGCTCCCCGAGCGAGGCAGAGCGTGCGGTTTTTATGATTGTGAAAAAGCAAATGAGGGCACGAAGCCGAAGGCGACGTGAAATTGTAATTCCCTCACAGGTGACTTGCATCTCCTAGCACCTATCTCCGTTTATCTTCTAACTGTTCAAGTTTTGTAATACTTTCAACAAAATCTTTTTCCACAGTAGATAATAGTTCATCCTGTTTCTTTTTGTACTTATCGTATTCAGCATGGGCTTTTTCAATTGCCTGTTTATGAGACACATGCCCTTTTGTTGTTAGGAGCTCCCGTCTGGTCATTTTTAAATAATCATCTATTGTTTCAAGCCAGTCTTTCATATACATCGGCTCGTGGTTCAATGCCTGTCTTTCAGAGGTAGAGTTCTGTGAAATGCGAAAGGATTAACCTTTCCAAACAAAATTTTCTTTTCCAGCGGCAAGTTCGAAATGATATTTTACAAGACCTGTATCTACGCCTGTAAATGTACCACTATCACACGTTATAGAAACGTTGTTTTGGTTTCCAGAAATTGTAAAAGCTTGCTTACCCATAGCCGTTGGTGCTAATAATGCACCAGTTATCCCGTTCTTAAACCATTCTGGCATCGTTCCTACATATGTGCATACCTCTGATATGTTTTTAGATTTATGAGGGACACCTTGGCTCTGTCCATACCCTACAGCAATGATTCCTGCAATGCGTGTTCCATCATTAACACCTAGTATTTTCTTCATATTACTTCGACTAAAAGTTCCACCGACCCACCATGTATTTAATCCTAATGTTTGAGCGTACAGCATAATATCTGCACCACAATATCCAATTCTTTCGTCTACATCATCTCTGTCTTTTCCAGCTAAAATAATATAATTTTTAACACCCTTGGCTAAAATCAACTTAAAAATGCCCGGAATAGCAGCATCGTTATTTACCATCAGTTTCATCTGTAAATCATATTCTTTATTGCTGTTTTCTAACCTGATTCTAAGTTTTTCAACTAAGTCAATTGGAATTGTCTTATCCTTATATTTTCTAACCATGTGTCTTTTGCTCATAGCTTCTTGTAAAGTCATAATCTATTACCTTCTTTCTTTGACTTGGAATTGGTTTTTGAATTTCCTTAATCTGTAATACTATATTAGGATGTCCAAAACCTGTATACACAACTGCTTTCATTTTACACCTCTTTTTGTCACACTTGTGACTTTTGTATATTTGTACTATAATGTCTGTAATGTGATAAGTCAATACAATTAGGATAAGTGATACATTGACTCAAAAAGAATCATCTCGTCGATGGTTAGTAGAATCACTTTTAGATATCATGGATGAAAAAAAATCATACAAAAATCACCATTTCAGAAGTCACTGAACACGCACAATTGTCTAGGCGTACATTTTATCGCCATTTTGACAGTATTGATGATGTATTGGTTTATTATAACAATGATCAGTCGTGAGTTAGCAGATAAATTTTATCTCCGGTAGATATTAATGTGCTAAGCTGGTGGCTTATTCTTTCGGCAGGTCTGAATCTTTTGTATCATGGCAGCTGTAGGGTAGTTACCATTAAGACATAAAAGTACTCCCATGGGCATATGAAATCTGCTCATGGGAGGGTAATACAAAGGCGGTACAACTGAAATTTATCTCTCTGTTAATGCTTCAACAATGTTTTTTTCAATATATTCTACTCTGTCAAATACCATAGGCTTAAAATGCGCAGTTATGGCTACTACAATTTGATTTTTTCTATCAACATATATAATATTGCCACCATCACCAATAGCGGCAATTACCTCCCTTGTTCTGTGAGGAAGCCACCACAAAAAACCATAATCCTGATTTCCAAATTTCTCATCGGTAGATATGTAGGATTTTGTCATCATTTCAATCCAATTCTTACTTATAATACGGGTATTATTATAAACTCCGTCATTAAGCACCATCAAACCTATCTGTGCCATTTCATAAGCAGAAAGAGATAATCCCCAACCTGCAGTTGGCATACCTGTCGGGTCCAAAAACCAAACCTTTCCGTGGTCGTTTTTGTTCATTAAATACTCAAACTGGTCTTCTTTGCTCTCGCAACCTGCATTGCTTCTTGGTACAATTCCTAAAGGTTTAAAAAGATATTCGTTAGCAAAATCAAGCACATTCATACCACTTGTAATTCTGATAATTCCCAAAAGGATTTGTACACCGAGAGTGTGATATCTGAATTCATTAGTGATACCTTTGCGACCACCCAAAACATCCAATGTTGTCAATGTCCAATTTTCCGATGTGCAAACTTTTGTCCAAGGTTCGCTCTTTCCCTTATAGGGTGCTGTCATTGTAAGCAAATGTTTAATTGTAACTTTAAATATAGTTTCCTCTCCTCTTTTAGGAGTGTAAGTTTCCTTGTAATAGTCCATCACAAAGTCGTCTACACTTTTTATCAAACCTTGGTCAATAGCAATACCTATCAGCAATGATGTTACAGATTTTGTTACACTCATTACATTCATTGTATCGCCCTTTTTAAAGCCATCTTTATACTCTTCAATTTCAAGTATGTTATCTTTATAGGCTACAATCTGTTTAATATTTATATCGTTTTTACTTGAATAAGTATCTAAAACTTTCTTCATCAAAACTTCCTCCTGTAAAGCAGTAAAAATCATATTATTTGGACGTCCTATAATAAGCATAAGTGAATTAAAAATTAATTTCAATAGTTTTTTCAAAAAAAGATATCTAAGTTAATAGACATCTTTTTCACAACATAAACACTTCCAAATTATCTTCCGCATCCCCTTTTGTACATTATTAATTATAACTCTATATGAAGCGTTTGACCGGATTTATGGTAAGCGTCAATTGAAACGCGCCTACAAAAAATCCAGACATAGGTTATAATAACTTATGCCTGGATTTTTCTTTTCCTGCATTTGTCTGGTATCTCTTC
>CADACD010000084.1 GCA_902786365.1 uncultured Lachnospiraceae bacterium
AAAAGTAAAAAAATAAAGACACATAAGTATAAACTTGAAAGTCATGAGGTAGTGTCAAGTGATTTATGAAAAAAACGAGTCTAAAAAATAGGCTCAAATGAACCTTGAAAATTGCAGATATTGATACCGGTAAGCTCTCCGAGGGCTTAGGGCTCTGCCCTAAGAACCTGCAAGGGACTCGTCCCTTGACCCTATATCGGGCTTTGCCCGAAGCCATACTCGCCGGAAGGCAGGAAAAGGGTGCAGTTGCCCCTTTTCTGCTGGAACAGGATAATTCGTGAGCTTTATGTCAATAGACTTTCGCGGCATATCCTCGCAGCCGGTAAAGCTGGCTGCTCCGGTATTCCACGGTTCTATTGACAACAGCTCCGCTCCGGTGTTGAATTATGTTTTTGTATATCAAGAATTGTCTGCTGACCAAGAAAAATCAGGAATTGCCATTTACCCGGCATATTGTCAGCGTTACTCAACATTTCTACTTCGTTTAGGACTTTGTATTTATTGTGTTTATGCGGTCTGAGAAAGTTATAATAGGCAACCCAGAGAGCAAGGTCGTAGTTGGCACCGTCGATGTTGTTGAATCCGTTCGTGTGACGGTAAGAAGCTTTATAAGTGCGGTTGAGTCGTTCTATCATCTGTTTGAATGGACGGTGCTCCGCAGAAACAGCATCGTCGTTGGTAAGTCCAATGACCTGGGTGAATTTAAAGGTAAAATCTTTGCCAAATTTCTTTACGAATTCCATTGCAGCAAGCGGATAAGCACTATATCCATCAGCAATGAATTTGAAATTTTCCGGAAGTTTTGTAAGTCCCCGAAAAGCCATGCGCATAGCGAGAATACAAGGACCTACACCACGGTTATCAGATACCTGATAACCAATAATCGAACGAGTGGCAGCATTCATGATAAACCAGACATAGGTCTTGATACCACGGATTTTTATGTAAGTTTCGTCAGCTGTGAACACGTCTCCTTTTTCGTAGGGATACTGATCAACAAAGGGTTTAATACAGATAGCGGCAGTTTTGCAGTAGTTGGCAATCTGTTGATGGGAAATGCTGATGTTATAGAGATCTTTGAGTGCCTGTGAAGTTTTTCGCAGGGAAAGACCAAGATTGATATGCAGGGTCAGAGACAGGGACATGACATGTGCGTTGTGTTTGCTGAATTTTAGGGAAGATGCATTTTTAGGCAGGGTATTTAAGTCCATGCTGAAAAAATCCATCGTGAATTCACGGTAGATATAGTGAAGTTTATATTTATTTTTTCCATAGTCTTCCTTAAGGTCTTTTTTATCAACCTTTTTAAGGTTGTGAAGATAGTAAGGACATTTCGCATTCACACATTTGTGGACAATAAAGTGTTTGCGGTCTTTTTTAGGTGTTAATGTGTTGACGCAATGCGGACAGCGAAGCTTTAACGCTGAGAAGCGGCTGTCCTGTGGAGAAAATCTGGCAGAACAGATTTTGCACAGGATTTGACCTTTGGAACCATTATTTTTGTAAAGAAACGGCTTTGGAGCATCACAGCGAGGGCAGGTGCAGGAGTCAGGAATATCACATTCAGAGCGTCGGCTGACAGGTCGAATCTTTTTACCATAGCGTTTTTCGAAGTAAGGGATGAGTTCCTTGTAAGTAAAGTCCTGTCGGAAATCAGTAATCAGAGGAAGTTCATCAATTTTGAACTTTTGGTATTTAGGAGAATGGGAATCATCAAAAGCCCATTGCTTGAGAGGAATGTATCTGCAGATAAAATTTAATAATTGACCAATAATTTTATTTTGGTATTTGATGTAATTGAAAATATATTAGATACCTGATGATATAAAGTCGGGGATGGAAGGCACTATTGATATTATTGTAGGAACCAGAACTGTTATGGATTATTTTCTGGAGCCGTTTAGGAAGGGATGAAGGGAGGGACAATGTCCATATTATTTAGCAAAAAAGTAACAAAGTATTATATGAATAGGATGAGGTGATTTTTAAAATGAATATTGATGATAATGAATTGACAGTTATTAAGAAAAAAATAATAACATTATGTGAGAAACTTGAAAATGTGGATGATACCGTTTTTGGGCAGCCGGCAAATGAAGGTTTGTTGAAGCAATGGGAGTTAAATAATTGTACAATAATTCCTGAAATATATAAAAAATGGTTATTAATAACCAGTTATAGTTATATTTGTGGCGGAATATTAGAACTTTTTATGCCTTCGTTAAATGGATATTATGGTCAGCTTGTGCCGGAGAATTATGTTGTTATAGGTAATATCATAGGAGATGGCGAAAGAGTTTGTTTTGAAAAAAATACAGGTAAATTTATCAGGTATGATCATGGTAAAATAAAAACGCTTGGAGATTTTTCGGATTTGCTATATTGGACAATAGAATATTTGGAATTAATATTAAATGTTGCGACAGAAAAAGTATTTTATGTGAACAAAGAAGATTTATTGAGAAGGAAGGCAATACAAGAATTTTGGGTTCATGAACGAGAACTTTTATCTAATGGTCAATGTACGCACCAATGGAATTTTTATGAAATAGAATGCATTTATAATATAAGTACAGTAACAGGAAATAAACGAAATTATGCAGGAAAGCCAATAAAATATGATTTGAAAGGTAACAAGATTGTTGATGAGAATGGTACTCCTATCAGATATGAGGGACATTGTATGATGAGTTGTGATGAATATCCGGAATATATAGGTAATTGGAAGAATATTCAGGCACTTACTCCAAAAGAACACATGTTGGGAGCACATAGATCAATATAGGAAAGAGAGGTAATTTATATGTATAACAATTATATGATTCCGGAAAATAATGGATTGAAAGAGGAAATTAGAAGTCTGCTAGAGTGGTGTGAGAAAAAGGATAATGAAGGAGAATTGGGAAAAACATTTTTTGAGGCTCCGATTGAAGAAAGTAAAATGACAAAGTGGGAAGAAGAAAATGGTGTAAAAATACCTGATTCATATAAGGAGTGGTTAAGATTTACCGGAAAATGTCGAATTGATGGAACGACAGCATCATTTTGGGGACCTGATGAATTTCATTCTGATTATGTGCCTGAAAATTTGGTGGTAATCGGTGAAGTTGTTGGTGATGGTGAAGTTGTATGCTTTTCTAAGGATACAGGGGAGTTTGTAAAATTATTTGAGAGTAAAAGAGATAGATATAAATCATTTGGTGAAATTATAAGATTTATTAATAAGATAAATGATGATTCACCTATATTATCAAATGAGGAATATTTTGAATTATTAGAAAAAATAAAAGCGAAAAGGTCAGGTAATAAATAAATTATGTCAATAGAAGAATTTTCGGAATTAATGAATACAAATTGTAAAGCAAAAGAACTTACAAAGGCTTATAACAGTATGACAGTTGAAGATAGAATAGAATTGTTGTCTTTGCTAACTGAAGATAAAAGAAATAATTTAATTGATAAACTTAGGAATCAAGCAGTAAAAGATTTTTGGACACATGAACAAGAGCTGATAAAAAATGGTCAAAGTACACGTAATTGGACGGCTGAACAGATAGAAGATATATTAAATATATCTGAAAAAACAGGAAAAAGTAGTATTAATGGTGATATTGCATATGATATAAATGGCAAAGCTTATTATGGACATCATATGATGAATGTAGCGGAACATCCGGAATATGCCGGTGATTGGAGAAATATTCAAGCATTAGATAAAGTTGAACATTACGAAGGTGCACATGCCGGAAACACCCAAACACCTACCAATAGTTTTTATAATGTAGAAACCGGAAAAAATGAACCTGTCGATGTAAGTAAGTTTGAAGTGGGAGCAGATGTAAAAACAGGAGAAGGTTATTTACAAACACAAAAAAGTATTTTTAAATCTGATGCTGAGATTGAAGCACTATATTCAGAGTGTGGAAAACTTTCTGATGCGGAAAAGCTTGCACTTAAAAATTTGGAACTTTCAAAGAGTGCAAATGGCAGTTTGGATGATTTTAATAGAGCTATGGACGTTGCTGAAAGATATAAATGTACAGAATTAGAATCAAAAATAGGAATAATGTCTAATGAGTCTATATGTGAGAAGTATAGTTGTTTCAAGGATATAACACCAGATGAGGTGGAACGATTTAAAGCATATGATTATTTTAAAAAATCAGGTATAGATGACATGAATCTTGAAAATTTGGGAATAAAGAGTGATTCCTCACTTATAAGTAAATATAAATTTTTAGAAAATGGTGATGATTTAACAGACATTATTAGAATGTATGAATATCGTAATGGAAATATGGCAAATGCACAAAACTTGTCAAAATTTATTGTGGAAAATTCTGATGACATAGTAAAGGCGACTAATGCAGAAAGTTTGGCAAAACTGGTCGTGAATTATTCAGATGATATAGTAAAGGCAACTAATGCAGAAAGTTTAGCCAAATTGGTGGTAAATTATTCAGATGATATTGTAAATGTAGCTGATAAAAGTCTATACACAGAAATTATTTCAAATTATGCGGATGATATTTTGAAAGCTGCCGGAAAGGATTCCATAAAAATTGGTGAATATACCTTATCTAAAGAATTGGGATTGGGGGAAAATATTGTTGATGGTAGTGTTTTACATTCGGGTACAAATATGGAGCTTGCTGAATCAATAGTGAAAGAAGGCAGTGTAGTAGAGGGAACTAATGGTAACATATATAAATCTGCCAATAAAGGTTCGGCAACTATTACTGTAGTTAATGTGGTAACAGGAGCTTTCCTGATTTTTGATTTTTCAAAAACAACGTACAATGCAGTATATAATGAGATGTATCTTGAAGGCAATTATAAAACCGGAAGTAAAGAATTAATAACATATGGAATTGTACAGTTAGCAGCATTAGGTGGAAGTGAATTTTTTGCGGCGGGTGCGACAGCAATATGTGCTGCTGCAGGCGTAACAATATGTGCACCGGTAGCTATTTTTGCAGCTATCGCCGGGGGAATTATATGTGGTGTTATTGGGGAAGATATAGGAGATATAGTAGGTGATTTGGTATGTTGGCTATTTGGCTATGAAGATAGCGAGTATGGTTCTGCTTCAAATACATTACGTTATGTAGCAGATCCTCTTGTTTTAGACTTTGATGGAGATGGATTTGAGACATTGTCAGTAAATGATGGAGTGTATTTTGATGAAGATGTTAAGGGGCTTGTCGAAAAGACAGCTTGGGTTTCTTCTGACGATGCATTACTTGCTATTGATTTAAACGAAAATGGTACAATAGATAATGGCTCAGAACTATTTGGTACGTCAACAAGATTAGTTGATGGAACTTATGCAAAAAATGGCTTTGAAGCACTTTCACAGTATGATTTAAATAAGGATAATGTTATAGATTCGAAAGATGAAGTATATTCAAAACTTTTGATATGGCAGGATAAGAATAGTGATGGTATAAGTCAAGATGAGGAATTAATGTCACTTTCAGATGCAAATATTAAATCAATTTCATTAAGTACAAATAATGAGTCAGGCAGGAATACAGCAATTGTTACTTACGAAGATGGATTAACAACTAAACTTGGTGAGTTTGATTTTGAAGCACAATATTACAATACAATTGAGAAAGATAGTATTGTAATTTCAGCAGAAATTGAAAAATTACCGGATGTACATGCTATAGGAAACATTGAAAGCCTGCATACTTTGATGCAAAGGGATGAAACCGGAACGCTTAAAAATTATGTTGAACAGTTTGGAATGTCAGAGTCAAGAGAAGAAAAAGAAGAACTTGTGAAAAAAATATTGATATTTATTGCAGGAGCAGATAACATAGCATCAAACAGTCGTGGTAGTCAGATGGATGCCAAAGTTCTTACTGTTATTGAGAAGTTTATGGGAAGAGATTTTATAGGTACAGCAGGCTCTGATCCGGTTAACACAGCGGCTCCGATATTGAATGGGATTTATAATGATATATTCAATACATATTATTGTTTGTTAAATTCACAAACACAATTAAGTAATTATATGGGACTTTTATATGTCACCGAGAGCAAGGATGGGATTAAAACAATTAACACTGATGTATTCAATCAATTTATACAGATATGTAGAGAGAATGGTGCAGATATGTCGGAAATTGTTGGCGAAATGGGAAGGTATATAAAGTATATTAATGCATCAGATCCGGATAATTTTGTTAAATATGTTAATACTTATATTTCGGATTCTTTATATCTGAAAGAAATTGTTAAAATTTGCAATTGTGAAATGTATATTGGCGATAGTAATGATAATACATATACCGGAACCGGTTCAGCAGATGCCGTATTTGGCGAGCAAGGTAACGACTCGTTATATGGGGCAGATGGCGCAGACATTCTTTTAGGAGACGAAGGTAATGATAATCTGTATGGAGGAAGCGGTGCAGATATACTTGTCGGAGGAAGCGGAAATGATTATCTTGACGGAGAAATTGGAAATGATACCTATGTATTTAACATAGGAGACGGAAAGGATACAATAAGCGACTACGAGAACAGCAGTACAGGAGGAAAGTCAGATAAGATACTGTTCGGAGAAGGAATCAGCCCGGAAAATGTGAAGCTTGAAAGAGTAGGATATGACCTGATAATAAAGTACAGCGAAGAAGATAGTATAATAGTAAAAAATGCGTATTATTATGCGGATGGAAGATATTTTGTTGAAAATATAGAATTCTCTGATGGAACCATATGGAATGCAGATGATG
>CADACD010000085.1 GCA_902786365.1 uncultured Lachnospiraceae bacterium
GGCGGTTTGTCAAGCACTTTTTTGAAAAAGTGGGGGGATTTTCAAAATAAAAGAATTAAAAAGCCCTTTTTATCAGGGCTTAGAATTCCGAGAAGATATATCAATATGCGGGAGGTGAAAAAGTGAGTGAGAGAACAATCTTACATGGTGACGCTAATTGTTTCTATGCATCGGTAGAGCATTTGCATCATCCGGAGTTGTCAGGCAAGCCATTAGCAGTAGGAGGAGACCCCGAAGCAAGACATGGAATTGTCTTGACCGCCGATTACATTGCTAAAAAATACGGTGTGAAGACTGGCATGCCACTCTGGCAGGCAAAGCAGCTTTGCCCTGAGATTACATTTGTTCCACCAAGAATGGATTTGTATTTGAGATTTTCAAGAATGGCAAATGAAATCTATTCGGAATATACCGATTTACGTGAACCTTATGGAATTGATGAATCATGGCTTGATGTAACGTCAAGTGTTTCTATTAAGGGCGACGGAGGCAAGATTGCAAGAAAAATCAGCGACCGCATGAAGTTTGAACTTGGAATAACCGTGAGCATAGGGATTTCATTTAATAAGATATTTGCAAAGCTGGGTTCGGATTATAAGAAACCGGATGCGATTACCACAATGTACAAAGAGGAATTTAAGCAGAAGGCTTGGCGGCTTCCTGCGAGTGACCTTCTATATGTTGGCAGAAGTACAAATGCAAAGCTTAATAAAATCGGTATCAGAACCATTGGTGATCTTGCAAGAACTGATAAAGAAGTATTACATAGCATGTTTGGAAAGATGGGATATGTACTCTGGTCATTTGCTAATGGATATGACGATTCGCCGGTGAAAAAAGAGAATACTTTGGCACCGGTGAAGTCAATTGGTAACAGTACCACCACACCGAGAGACTTGGAAAGTGATGAAGATGTCAGACTGACTATTTTTATTCTTGCGGAAAGTGTGGCAGCAAGGCTTAGGGAACATGGTTTTAAGTGCCGTGTGGTAGAAATTAGTATTCGGGACAATGAGTTATATTCATTTACCCGTCAAAAAAAGATAGACCATGCCACCAACATTACAGGTGAGATTGCAGAATATGCCTACGGATTATTTAAGGAAAACTATGACTGGAGGAAGAACATAAGAAGTGTGGGGGTAAGGGGAGCTGATCTTGTAACGGCTGATTATATGGAGCAACTTGATTTGTTTCATAGTGAAGATTTACGGGAAAAGCAGATGAAGGTAGACAGTGCTGTGGATGATATCCGTAGGAGATTTGGATTTTATAGCATACAAAGAGGTTTGATGTATCGTGACAGACTTCTATCTGCTGTAAATGCAAAAGAAGACCATACGGTGCATCCACACGGATATTTTGGATAATTGTAACTGTTCAGAGCCAAGCAAAATTCAGAAGAAAAAGCGTGAATGCAACGCATTCATAAGCTTTTCTTTTGAATTTTATTTGGCGGATACGCCGCACCGACGAAATGCGAAGCATTTTGGAGGTTGGCACTGAACAGTTACGGATAATTAAATTAAAGCAAGGATGTGAAAGTAGTGAATAACAGAAAGGTTTATGTAGATGTTACTGCTAAGTTTACGAAGGATGGATAGCTTATGCCGGTAAATATTATCTGGCGGGATGGGCATACCTATGAGATACAAAGGATAATAAATATGTGCAGAGCTGCCAGTTTAAAGGCAGGCGGCGTTGGAATGAGATATACCTGTGTGATTGACGGAAGACAGACATATTTATTTTATGAAGACAACAACATGTGGTTTGTAGAGGGTATAAAATTAAGAAATTAATACAAGATAAAGGTTTATGTTCCGTAATGAATAATACAAAATGGAAAGAATTGAAAAAAGGAATATCTGAATTACCATTCCTTCCACCATTTGTAATTAAGTCTGTTGATGAGGAAGAAACAGAATATCATCATTTTGACAAAGATGAGTATTATACCGGTGATTGGGGACTTTCCTTAGATAATTACTTAGGTGGAGATATTTATGCTGTTCCATTCTATGCAGTAGAGTGGATTAAAATCAGACCACGTATATTGGAACATCAGGGACGATTAATTGAAAGTAAAGTAATTGATGAAACGGAGAAATTTCTTGCAATATTAATAAAGTATAGTATTCCTTATGAAGAGCAGGATGGAACATATATTATCTATGGTTATAGAAAGATCTAGTTACAATTAGTGGATGTTTAAGGAATCAATAGAAGGAATGATAATATGGAATTTGATGAAAAATTGGGTCAGTTTAAATTTGAGAATAATGGACTGATTTTTGCTTGGGATGAGGAACCCGACGAAGAGATAAGCGGTGTTGTTGAGATGCTTACTGAAAATTATTATTTACACTTGGATGATATAGTTCATTTTATGCTGACAGATCTGCAGCAGGTGTATGGCGATGTAGATATTGAAACCGTAAAAGATAAGTTAGGTAAACCAATTATCGATTATGGAAATGGAAGAGTTACATATGTAGAGCAAAGCTTTGATGATATACATATTTTTGAGTTTGAATTTTTGGATGATGCATTTGAGAAATTACAGTATTTTTCAATTGATGGATAATAGATATTTTTTTGTTAAACAAGTAACTATTCAGTTTATTTAACAATGTGGAGGAGAAAATGGCAGTTTTTGATCAGATTGAGAATATAAACAACAGAGAATCGTTTCTTGTCTTTCTTGAAAATCTAGCTAATGACTATAAAGAGAATAATGAAGAATGGGTAAATGACAGTATTTCTGATTATTTAGAGAGCATAGCTGCGTGGATAAAAGATTGGGGAGATTCACATGGAAATGACGAATTTGAACAGATTGATTTTAAAGAATTGGCAAAGATATTTTATGTTGGGAAAATATACGAGTAATATTTTTTACCAAATAGCGAGTAACATATGTTTGCGGTTAATGAGTCAAACCAGACAAGAGCACATTAAGGAATCAAAGTGTTTTTAAATTTCAGTATAAATAAGGGGATAATCAAAATATGACACGTGAAGAATTGATATTATTGGTTGATAAAATAATGAAATGCCAAGGTTCAGAAAAAGAGATAGATGAAATGATAGAGTTATTGGAAAAGAATGTAATAGATCCAGAAGTATCTAATTATATTTTTTATGAAGAAAATACACCTGAGGAAGTAATCGATAAGGCACTAGCGTACAAGCCTATAATCTTATAAATAACAGTTAAAAGACTATAAAATCGATAGGAAACTTTTGAAGTCAATTGCCAAAAATCTTTTGGAGGTAATAGTATGTTATGGGTAGATGGTAGTGATATAGATATAAAACAATTTTCAGGTCAAGAGTTATGTGAGAAAATTGCAACTGATATGTATGGAACTGATAAGGAGCAATGGCATAAATGTTCTGATTTCATACAAAATGCTTTTTTTATAATTGATTTTGATACTGTATTGAATATGGAAGGCTTTCCTACGCCGTATTTCGGATACTTCTCAAAGGAATATTACTGTAAAATTGTGAGAGCATTCCAGACAATAGGTGCTGTTAATGATGCAGAAATACTCTTCAAAGCAGTCCATATAGATTCATTTTACTCAAAGATTCTTGATGATAAAAAGGGGGCAGATGAATGGAATACAATTTATGATGAATTTAACGGAAAACTTGAGCAGTTAGAACAAGGATTATATATAAATACAGATTTTGATATTTGGTCTTTGTTATTCCATTATTTGGATAACAACATTAAAAACTATTAATGTAAACCATGTAATGATACAGATAAGTGGATTAAAGAAGTTTATGAGTGAGATTGGAAATCGGAACGAAAGAGGAGAGTGCTATGGAACTAAATATTAATTCACCTCAATATTACAAAGAACATTACGGCATTGATGATGCAATTTATAGATTTTATCAGGATGCCTACTTGTTTTTCAAAAATAAAGAATATAAAGATACATTGAAAATAATCGGAATAATACCAATCATTGCGCCGGCTAGCACTTATGAAAATGGGGAATGGAAAGAGCATGTTTCATTAATATCACACAACAGTGTAGCCACAGTTTGGATTAGGATGAATTTGGAACAGTATCTGGAAGCTGACGAGTTTGAAAGAAAAAATATGTATAAGGATATGATTCTCAAATCTGTTAAGAAAGTAAAAGGCAGGGGGAAGTTCGACATAGATGCCTTCAGCAAAGACTTAGAGGAGTATACAAATTCAAAATTGTAAGGATAAGATAATATGTTTGATATAATAAGAGAAATAAACAACCTAGAGGAAAAATATGGCGACGAGTTTAATTGGGGAACTGAAATTAACAGGGAATTCTATCAAAGTGAGCTTGCGAAAGAAACGGTGCTAGAACCATATCAGGATGTGAAAGCTTTGGCAAAGAGTTATTCCAATGATGATGTTTTGTTTTTGTTGGATAGTAAAGTCTATCGAATTTATCATCTTACATATTCTGATGGGGAACCTCGTTATACAGAGTTCCTCGATGGAAAAAAAGTAGTTGAATACATTGAAAATAGATTTGTAGATGAATATTGTTAGTTAGCGATAGTTTATCTCAGTCGGATAAGACTCCCACTTCTAAAATTGGTGAGTAAAAACAAACTTGTCTCAGTGGAAATTGGAAATTAGCTAGAACAGGAAACAACGAGTAGGAATAATGAGAAAATATGCATATCTTAAAGAACCTATACAGGTTAATAGAAACAGCACAATATATAAAATAATGCTTAATTAGGATACTACTTGATTGTTAGTAAGCGCCTTATTTTAGGGTGGATTTTCTAACTGTTTTTGATCGTTTATAATAAGTGATAGAAAACACAAGCTAGATGCAAGTGTTTTACTCTATTCT
>CADACD010000086.1 GCA_902786365.1 uncultured Lachnospiraceae bacterium
TAAACCGATTACAGGATTAAGAAGGTATGAGAAATAACTTGACAACCTATACCGGGATTATATTAGTTTAACCATCAACCTTATTCAGGACGAGTCATTTCGTGTCTTGCTATCACTGCTATCACCAGTACTATCACTAAAATTTTTGCAGCAACTTGTTGTAAACCAATCATTTGCTAATTTTAGTGATAGCAGTGATAGCAAAAACAGGGAAACTTTTTCTTACGTGTATTATGTGAACGGGGAACCGACCCCGTAATCTGGGATGATTCCCTATGATTAGTGATTGATGTCTAATCTAAATATAATTTCAATGTATAATATAGACCAATGATGATTAATGATCCCCCAAGACCTAATCCATCTAAATAACCTAATCCATCTAAATAATAGTATATATTTATATCATCATTTTTATTTTTGCTCTCTGTATATTCGTGATATAAATTTCTAATTTCAAATAGACCCGCATATACTCCACAAAGACGATTAAATATGTTCATTGCGAAAAATGTAGATATTCCACAGAATACCATTATCAAAGCCAAAATAATATAAACATACTGCTGTTTATGGTATGGCTTGGGACTTTTCAGAATTTTTCGTATCCAAGAACAGGCATACCATATAGAAACAACCCCAGCAAAAATAAAAGCGAAATGTTCACTATATAAGAAATCTTTCATTTTTTATTCTCTTCCTCCTTCCATTTTAGTTCCTCTTGATTTTTCTCAATTGCTTCATCGAATGTATATTCCATTAAAGACATTTTTAAATCTGTACCCTGTTTTAATATTTGCTTTGAGATATCTTCAAATCCAGGGATTCGATCAATTGTTTTTTCCAATTTCCTTCCTACTCCATAGAACAACGCAGATTTAACAGCAATTCCAATATCTTCATTGAACATATCAATAGCAATTCCAGCAAAAGTTCCCGCCGTAGATACCACAGCCCCTACTTCAGCAGTAGGAACTCCTGCTTCTGCCCCTACAAAGCACAGGGGGACAGACCCCTTGTGAGCATAAAAATGAGTCAAAGAGTCCCCGTAACCCTAACGTAACCCTAATAACCCTAATAAAAATGAGTCAAATCGTCCCTGTGACCCTAGAATCGGTAGGCTGGTTACCTGTCCGTTGACATTCAGGCAAAACACATTCTGACCGAGGTATAAACCTCTATAATTGTTGTTGAGTTGATAACTGTTGACTTTCTGACCCCATGGCATACACAGTGACATCTGATGTAAACTTGTAGTTTATTGTGGTCAAGTCACAAATATTAATTCGAGTATTCTGCATGGGCAATATGCCTTTTTGCAATCTATTATTACCAATGGTAAATTCATACCAGTATCGTTTAATCTTCTTTGATATACCCTTCAACTACATAGTTTCGAATATGCATTCAGACTTCATTCTCTCTTCTTTGAATTAGTCCTGAATACATTCGAAGTTATAAGGCCTTTATACACATCTTCATTCAGGAACTCCAATATTTTATTTACCTGACCAACATTGTTAGGCAGTACAAGTTTGCCATCTACAATATTTATATCGACATTGACTGATTTTGCAATCTTACCTCTCTTTCTTCCATCCATTTCCATAAACATATCTAAAGTACCCGTCTCAGTCACCATCTTTATCAATCTACGAGTTTTGTTATTTGCGCGCTCTAATAGCCAGTCAACATCAATGTTTATATTATCCTTATTCCCAAAATTCCTAACACCTTCGGTCGTTGCTGCAACCATATAAGCAGACAGATTAAGAATCTTGCTAGCACTCGGAAAAGACTGGAAATAGAGTTTGCCATTTTTGTAAATAGCCTGAACCTTATTGTTAATGATAAAAGCCTTCTCTGTCAATCTGTTAAAGTTATGCTCTTCTTGTAGGAACTTAACTATATATTTGTTCTCCAAAAGGTTGCCTGATGAGAACATTTGGAATAGGAACGCTCCTTCTTCATACCAGAATAAGCTCTTTATAACATCATGCTCAATATCCAGCGTTGTCAGCCCCATCTGATTATCTGGTATATCACTAAAGGCCTCAGGTAAAGCCATTTCGATATATGAGATTTCATTCTCATCCTCTCTATTAATATAATCGCCGTCAAACTGTTCTTCCACTGTATCTGCATCCATCAATTCACTTGCAGCGTTTACAAACAATTCTCGTGTAGACTCTACGATATCTTCTGCCAAGTCAATATATCTTAACTGACCATCCTTCAATATTGCATATAACTGGTTCATAATGATAAAAATTATAAGATTAAAGCAAAATTATCCGATAGCATAGCTATTTTTCGAACATCTTGATGATTTCTCCATACCCTTCTTGATAACAATAGCATTTTCATGCCATTCGCGTTTACTCCTTCATAAAGCCTATAACCACATAGCATGAGAATTAAACCCAAATATCCCTGTCTTGAAAGGACAAACGTTACAACCAAAGAAAGTAAAGATGTCATCGTCAAAACTATCATCGCATCATTATTCAAAACCAAAGTCACCCATGGAGGCAACAGTGCTACCACAGATAATATATTTTTATCACTACAAGGTTGTAGATTGGATAAGGTAATAGATCTTACACATCTCGTACCTTTTGACAATCTGCCAAGGAAAAACTTTGTCCAAATCCATGACACTATGAAAAGAACAACGAATAAGTTTGGCACCCACCAATAGAAACTATATGGAATTGTTTGCTGATGTATTAAAACCTCCCAACCACAGCAATAGCCAAATGGATACAGAAGTATTAGCACAACTGCTATTGATAGGAGCAGCGGTGTCACTGTCGTAAAAGCTAATAATAACTGGCTAAATCTTGAAATCATATTATTCAATTGTTTAATGAATCATACTTCCATGCGAATACTATATTATCTTGAAAAGTGATCAGAAGAACCGACCTCGTTCATGTTATGATTAGTGATTGATGTCTAGTCTACATACAAATACAATGTAAAGAACAAACTTACCATGATATATGTGAGTCCAAGAAAAAAACCGTTTGGACGATCAGTTATCATATTCCATATTTTTTTATTTTTCTTGATAACTATATCGTGATGTAAGTTTATAAGTTCTGACACTCCTGCATATATTCCACAAAGACAGTTCAAAGTACACTTCGTGAAAAAAGTAGATATCCCCAACAATATCACAAGCAAAGCCAAGGTTATATAAAAATACTGTCTTTTATGATATGGTTTGGAACTATTAAGGATTTTATATATCCAAGAACAAGCGTGTTCAACTGAAGATATTCCGACAAATACTAAAAGGCAACGTTCCCAAAATAAATCATTCATTTGTTATCATCTTCCTCCTTCCTTTTTTGTTCCTCTTGATGTTTATTGGTTACCGCATCAACTGTTGTTTCCATAAGTTTCAACTTTATATTTGTTCCATGCTTTAATATAGCATTCGCGATGTCTTCACATTCAGGAATTTTATCAATTAATTTCTCCAATTTACGACCTACCTTATAGAACAACGCTGATTTTAAACCACTTCCAAAATCTTCATTAAACATATCTATAGCAATTCCTGAAATAGTCCCTGCCTTAGATATAACAGCTCCTGCTTCAGCAGTAGGAACTCCTGCTTCTGCCCCTACAACAGATAATGTCATTCCAAGTCCTACACCTTCAATAGCCGTGCCTATTGTGGACACATTGTCCGCAAACTCACGGCTCATTTTAGTTACTCTCGTTACAACAAAGCCACCTTCTCCATCAGAACTAACTTTGTTATAATAATAACGTCCATTTTTAGTGCGAGCATTTCGGTCATAGACTATATCCCCAACAACACTTCCTGTAAATTTAGCTTCCATTTTGCTAAGTTTATGATTCAACATTGCTTTCCACATAGAAGGGAAACGTCCATCTGAATCCACAAACTTCACCGGATTGTTGTGGCAATACACATACGGACTGATGCTGTAGTACTTCTCGCAGAGCGGATCCATCCTGTCCCACCTGCCGACAATTGAATTGTACTGCCGTGCACCATAGTCGTAGGTGTTCAGGCCGTGCATCAGCTCCAGCTCCTTGCCGTTGTACTTGAAGGGCTGGAAACTTGCATTCACCACGGCATTGGGATCGGCGTACGGGGCACCGAACGGATAGTAGCTGGTCACCTGCTGGACGTTACCATTGGCGGCTACCACCTCACGGTTGTTCCCAAGATGGTCCTTGTTGTAGTAGTACATGTCGAACCCATAGATGGTCGTACTCAAAGGAGTGCCCTTTGCATAGCCGCCTTCAAAGAAGACCTTGTCTATCAATCCGTCCCACAGGACAATATTCCCGCCCATGAGATAGTCGTACTGATAGACACACATCACCTGGCTCTGGGGATAACCCTCCGGCTTTACGCCGAAAGTACGCGTCACGTTCGGCACGGCCATATAGTATCTCGCACACAGTTTCTCACCCGAGGCGCTGTAGGCGTACCTTATCTCATTGCCGTTCATGAAGTATATCGCCTGCGGATTGTTGTTCAGGTCGTAGGAAATCCAGGCAATGCCGCGGCTCCTGTCGGCAGACAA
>CADACD010000087.1 GCA_902786365.1 uncultured Lachnospiraceae bacterium
GGATATGATACTCTCGAATAAAAACTCTAGATATTTTTGTGGAATAAGTTCATTTGCTATCGCTGTTTGAATAATACTGTATATCAGTGTTGATGCATCGTAAGCGTCAAATCCTACGACTTGGATAGTTAGCTTATTTGTGAGATACTCTAAAAGCACGAAAAAACTAGTGGTTTTTTAGAGGAGGAGAATATCATGGATCAAACCACTCACGATGTTCGCCGTGCGAACTGGTTAACTATTATTAAACAGTGTCAGGAAAGACCGGAGGGAGTCACTGTTAAGCAATGGCTTTCTGACAACGGTGTGAAAGAAAAAGCTTATTATTACTGGCTTCGTAAATTCCGTAAAGAAGCCTATGAACAAATGCAGCCTATGGCTGCAAAGGATCGGACTGGTACTGATATTACTTTTGCAGAGATGACAATCCCTGCCAAAATAGTACCTGACTGTACAGCATTACCAGCTGAATCGTGTGATAATCCGGTAGCTGTTATCCGTTATAACAGGTTGACAATCAGTATTTCAGGCGATATTTCTGATGGTCTGCTGTCAAGAATACTTGGGGAGGTGTCTCATGCTTGAAGATGCTGCCGGCATCCGTCGTGTGGTACTTGCGTGTGGTTCCGTAGATCTTCGCAAAGGTATTGATGGATTGGCGATGATCATTGGTGATAAATATAAACAGAATCCCTTTGAAAAAGGTACACTTTTCTTATTTTGTGGAAAACGCTCAGATAGAATAAAGGGACTGCTCTAATTCCGATGTCGGAATTAGAGCAGTTATTCCGATTTTTTAGTTATTCCGTGACATTAGCATAAAAAGGCTTTGTATTCAAAAATTAGTTGCAAAATATCGGAATAAGTAATTTCCTATACCTGTATCAATTAACTGCAATACAGGAGGGAAAACAATGCAGAAAAAAACATTTATTCCAGAATGGGCAACAGTCGCTGAGCATTTGCGAGACGGTCTCGGGTATTCCGAGGCAACGCTGAAAAGGACAAGGTATACTTACAACGTTTTTGTGAGGGATTATTGCAGCACTAAGGAAAGTGAAACTATTAGCGTAATTCAGCAAGGCATTGAACAGGTCGAAATGGCATTTGAATCCGGAGAAATCTCAAGAGACAAGTTGCTAAGGTTGAGGAGGCTTGCGTTTCAGATCCTTCAACTTATTGAAACTGGGCAAATCAATTGGAAACGTGCGCCGCTATACGGAAAAATTTATGGTAACAGTTCTGACGAAGCCCTTTTGTCTTCTTATGTTGAAATGGAACGTAGGGAGCACAGGCATGCCGAGTCCATAATAAAACGTGACGAGAACATAATCAGGCAATATATCAGATATGCGGAGGAAAACAAAATCAATATTGCCCACGCCAAGGCACAAGATATCCTTGCGTTCCTATCTTTCATGAAGAAGCGCAGACCTGCAGGATTAAAGAGCGTGGCATCAGCTTTGAAGCATTTCTATATTTTCCTGATAGATTCAGAGATGGCAGACGCAAACATACTTCTTGCTATAAAGCCATGGGATACTCCTCAAAAAAGGGTGTACGGAGTTTTTTCTGCTGAAGAAATCCAAAGGATAAAGGATGCCGCGACGCAGCTTTCGGACACGGAGACAGGGAAACGTGATAAAGCAATCATAATGCTGGCAATAGACTGTGGGATAAGAAGCTCGGACATATGCTGCCTGAAGCTGGAAGATATAGACTGGCGTTCCGCATCAATCAGCATAATACAGAAAAAAACAGGCATCCCTCATACAGCACCTTTTTCAGCGGAAACAGGCGAAGCACTGGCAGACTATATCTTGAATGCAAGGGGAACTTCGAACCTTCCATATGTGTTCCTTAAAAAATCATACTTTGATTCCGCAATGACATCTTCGCTTTTGTGCCAGAGACTCAAGAAACTTATGGAAAAGGCAGGGATAAGCCGCGCTTCATCGGAAAAGATCAACATGCACACTTTCCGCAGGAGCCTTGGAACAGCAATGGTTGATTCAGGCGAAAGCCTGGAAATGGTTGCCCAGATTCTTGGGCACAAAGATAAGGAGGCAACGAAAGGTTATATTGCTATTTCCGAAAGGATGCTCAGGGAATGTCCTCTTCCGATGCCGGAAATAAATGAAAGGACGGAGAAAAATGATCAGGATGAAATTTGAAAGTCCTCTCCGCCATAAGGAAGAGGCATTTATTGAATTCAAGAAAGAGTTTGGGCATGCGTATGATTCCCAGACTTATCACTTGCTGGATTTCGACCGATTTTGCATAGCCAAATATCCGGATGCTGAAAAACTGACCGAAGAGATGGCTATGCAATGGGCTGTGATCAAACCAACAGAAACTTCTAACGGTTACTTATCAAGGATCACAACATTACGTCAGTTTGGCAAATATCTTACCATGATGGGTGAAGATGCTTTTATTCTGCCAGACGGCTTAAAAGGCGGAGACATGCCGCTCTTACCATATGTTTTTTCTATGACGGCTCTTAATACTTTCTTCAGTTACGCTGATACAATGGAACGCTACTATCAGTCGACAGTAAGGCACCTTGTGGCTCCCGTTATGTTTAGATATATGTACTGCTGTGGTCTGCGTCCAGTCGAAGCAAGGCGTTTATGCCGTGAAGATGTAAATCTGAGAACTGGAAGGATATTTATCCGAGCGTCAAAATATAATAAAGAACGGATCATCTATGCTCCAGATAGTCTTCTGGCACTTACAAAAAACTATCTTACTGAGATTAGTGTGATATTTCCAGACAGCACAGCATTGTTTGTTGACCGGAAAGGTTGTCATTTTTCACAATCCACACATCAGTATCTTTTCGAGCATTGCCGTGACGGTTCCGGTATAAAAGCATCCGGAACAAAAGCCCCAAACATGTACAGTTTCCGCCATTCATTTGCAACCCACCGAATCTATCAATGGTATAGTGCCGGCAAGGATATCGGATCTTTACTTCCAGGGCTCAGTGCCTATATGGGGCATAGTCATTACAGTCATACCCTGTACTATCTGCACTTTATCCCTGAGTTGTTCTCTGATATGGCTGGATTGGATTTTGAACAGTTCTCAGGAATTATACCGGAGGTGGATGCTGATGACTGAAGAAAGTAGACGGATGTTTGAGAAGATACGCGACTTTTTAACTGTATATATACCGAAGCAAAGAGGATTGAGTGAACATACTGCAATGTCGTATAAACAGGGGATAAATCAGTTTTTAACATTTGTTGAGAAATCAAAAGCCGTCAGGTACGATGAAATCTCATTCGAACATTGGAGCGCATCCATAATAAGCGAATATCTTGTTTACCTTGAGCGGGAAAGAAATGTATCAGCGTCCACGAGGAATCAGCGACTTTATGCTATACGATCGTTCCTAAAGTATGCACGGATATCGAATCCTGAACTGACAATTCTTTCCTTGGATGCATCCGGAATAGCCACTGCCAAGGAGACCCAAAAGCCTGTTGCATTCTTGAGTGAAAATGCCATGAAGGTACTTTTATGTCAACCTGATGATTCTACCAGAAATGGCCTACGGGATATGTGCTTTATGGTTACAATGTACGATACCGCAGCGAGGGACTGCGAAATGCTAAGCATGAGACTGAACTCCCTGGATCTTAATGATGTGTGCCCTAAAGTGAGGCTTGAAGGCAAGGGAAACAAGGTGAGGCAGGTTCCTCTGATGAAGAAAACAGCTAGTCATTTGAAAAGGTATATAAAGATATTTCATTCAGAGGATTCCAAAGGAGATGATTGGCTTTTTTATACAACTGCACATGGGAAAAGAAATCAAATGTCAGATGACAATGTTTCAAGGTTTCTTCGAAAGTATTCTGCAATGGCTAAGACAGAGTGTCCTGAGATTCCTGACAGGGTCACGCCACATCAGTTTCGCCATTCACGTGCTATGCATCTGTACCGTAATGGTATGCCTCTTCAACTTCTGGCTGAATTTATGGGACATGCATCAACTGTATCAACTCAAATATATGCGTATGCGGATACGGAAATGAAACGTCGAGCAATCGAAAAATGTCATGTCGATACGGAGAAAACAGAGCTTCCAGATTGGCAGACTGATGAAGAATTGATTAAAAAGCTATACGGGCTCGCATGAATTGATTATTCCGATAGTGTTGGCAGTTTTTCTTTATACTTTGGATGATAGCCCGATGCTATCGGAATAACTAAAAAATCGGAATAACTGCTCTAATTCCGATGTCGGAATTAGAGCAGAACTTTTATACGGTCACATCGTTTTCCACAAAAAAGATAGACTGCATGACTATCGGGTTCTGACTGCATTTGATTAACAATCAGCGCACAAAGGCCA
>CADACD010000088.1 GCA_902786365.1 uncultured Lachnospiraceae bacterium
AACGCCATTTTCTTTCAAATTATTATGAAAACCTACCTTTTCCTCAACAATTCCACGATCTCTATATTGTTTTGGTTATTATTCCTCCACGTAATTGCGATCTTTCTCGAAAGTGATGTCCTTATAGAGTTCTTGGGAACCTTCATAACTTTCTGGAATCAGATGCAGACGCACACCTCGGATATGTTTCTTGGCACGGAAGTCCTTAAGGTTATCCACCTTCTCACTCTCGATCTCCAGTTTCAGCAGACCGATATCCTTCAGACGCACCTTGTCGCCATTTCTCAGATGACGTCTCACCACTTCAGCCACATTCATCAAAATACCTTCCAGCACACCAGCACTGATAGTCATTCCTCTGGTAGCCTCCTCAGCAATCTGACGACTCTCAATGGTCTGATAATGCACAGCCACTGCCTTATATTTGCCGTATGTAGGTAAAGTCGGCTTAGTTTCTTTCTTTATTCTGTATCTCATAGATGTTCAAATGATGCTGCAAAATTACACAAAAAAGCCGAATCCTCCAAATTTAAGAACAGCGAATATACTAACCAGGCTATCAAATCAAAATCTAGCCCGTGTATGAGTGTATACTTCTTGTTTTGTTTGAGGAATCTTAGTTTCCATAATACGTCTATTTTATTCTATTCGTATAAAACGGATCTACAAGATAGATGCGGTCGTAGTCTGTCTTAAAGGTTTCTGGCAGCGTATAGCCACGAATTTCTGCATGTTCGTTGATGGGGAAGAACACCAAAAGGTAAAACTCGCTGATGGTGCTGTTCTCGGGCAAAGTCTTATAAATCTTCAACTTTTGCTCCTTCCCGTTGATGCAATCCAACAGAATCTTCTCGTTCAACTCTTCATATACCACAACTGTATCACAAGTCATAAATGAGTGCTCAACGCCAGGATTTTCCCACGCCGTTACACTTTCTATGTATTGGCGATTCATTGGAGGCTGGTTTGGAAGCATCAGACTGTCTATCTCGTCGAATAGCTGCTCCTTAACCTTTTTGTAGTTGATGCCGACAGGAACCTGCAAGTCCGTAAACATCACGCCTATCTCGTATCTTTTGTTTGAACGCTTGTCTAGCCGTTCCTCTATATACTCATTGAACATCTTGTAGAGCACGTTCTCTGACTCCTCGTAGCGATGAGTGCTGTAGGTAACCACCTCGATACCTATCCGTCTGTCCGCCTTTGATGGCAGCACGATGTCTGGCCTGTCATCGCACATTGATTCATCAGGCTCGTATCCCAATTCCTTGATGATGTGAGAGGCCTTGCCGAGTTCGTCTGTGTGTTTGATGTCTGTTTTAGTCATCATTTTTGTATTTCCAAATAAAACCACCAGCAGATGTCTTCTTGCCTTTGCACACAAGACCAATGTCTCCATGAATATTCATGCCTAAACCGCGAGAAGCGACAGTTGCGTTAGGCCACTCTTTTATGAACTCTCCGTCTAAACTATATTGAAGAACGGCTTTACGGACAGAATTAGGATATCTCTTCGACAGCAAACCCGCTTCTTTTAATAATCGATATGCAACTTTAGCATGGTTACTCAAATCAGATATACTCTTGTAATATTGAGATACCTCCCATGCTTCTTCTATCGTTTTTGCTCTTCTAAATCTTGCATCTGTAGGCTTTGCTTCTTTAAATAAATCATGATCTCTAAGAAACGTCCAAAGTCTAAAATTATTAACACGAATTTTTTCAATGGACCTATAATTATCCGCTTCTTTAAGCGCTTCATCCTTAGTATATTCTTTGGGTTTCCCAAAAACATCGTCTAGCATCCCGTGCTTAAATAGTACACGATAAGCCCAATAACAGTCACGATGTAAGCCCATTCTATTCTTATAGTTTCCTTTCTTTACAACTAGAAGCGCTTCTTCAACTGTATGATGTGTATGTATTGCACGATGAGGGAATAACTCGTTAAGTAGGCCTTTATAGCGTGATTGGATAGCTTCATATGCTCCAATATATAGTTTCATGAATTTTTTCAAATCATAGTTGCATTCCTTTGCCTTTTCTCTTATCGCTTTTTTGTTCCATTTGATTGGATAGTAAATACCAATAGAACTCTCTATTTCGCCTGTTTTTGCTCTGTTAAGGATAATCCATCCTTGCTCTTTATAATAATTTACCCAATACTTCTCTCTTTTTCCACTCTCATGAATAGGCACGTTTCCTTCTAACACTTTTGGGGAAGGAATTTCACATTCATTCTTTGCCGCAAACCTATTGACTGAAGATTTAAGACTATTATGATGCTGCCAATCTCTTTTAATCATACTGCTTGTCAATCCGACATAAACTGCATTTAGATTAACGAATTCATAGGCATATATATACTTGGTATTTTTGTCATAGTCGTTTGGTGTGGGTGGTAATTTTTTGAGCCACACATAGTCATAGAGCCAACCATTACGTAGAGCTACATTATAAGCCCCAGAACTCTTTATTCTAAAATCAAAGAAATACTCATACTTGTGCGCCTCAGCCTCACATGTTTCCTTGTCCCATTTCTTAGCGTTTCCAGAACAATAAGGACAGCCCTGACCTTTTAAATGATTGGAAGGTGTCTGCCAGAAATCTCCGTGTATTTTACATACGATGCATACATCCGTTTTCGTATTATTGTACTCAACTTTATGATATTCATATAAATCACCATGAACTTTCTTGGCATCCTCAATAAACCTTTCCACAGGTTTACGCTGAAGTCTGCTTCTTCTGTCGTCATAACACTTAGGACAGCCTTGCTTTCCTGAAAAGATATTGTCTGGACGCATCATAAATTCTCCATGCTCAACTCCGTTCGCATCTTTCTCGTGACACACAAGTGTTATCGGTACTTTCATGGCTTTATACACAACTTTTTCATAGCTATAGCGTTCTCCAAACATGGAATGTATCCTTTCGATTATTTCTTCCTGACTATAAATATGTCTTCGTCTGTCACCTTTATTGGCGCATTTAGGACATCCGTGTCCATTTAAATGAGTATATGGAGCCTGCCAATACTCACCATGCTCCTTGCAAATTATGCAAACCTTTGACGACGTATTTTCATACTTTACCTTAGAATAGTCATACTTATCCCCATGCACTTTTCTCGCATCATCAATAAATTGTTCTAAAGTTTTTCTGCGAGATTCTACATTTTTCACTTTTCCACACTCGGGACATCCAGATCCTTTTATATGATCTAAGGCTCTTTGTAAAAAAACACCATGTATAGGACAAATAATGCAGACTTTAGTTTGATTATTCACATACTCCGCTTTGGAATAGTCATATCTATCCCCATGTACCGCTTTGGCTTTTGCTATGAATTCTTCAGTCGTCAGTTTCGCCATATATGCTATACTTATTTATTTTATCCCTTCCTAATATTATTTTGCATCATCCCGTTATACGAGAAAAATAAGGCACCTTGATAGGTAAGGTTGGTCAGTATATAAACGTAACATGGTTCTTTGTCACTCATATAGTCATCAATGATTATTATGGTGCAAATTTACAAAAATATAAGGAGAAAACTTCATCGTGACTCTTTTTTTTGCAAAGGTAGGTATTTTTGGGGGAATAAGGCCAAAAAAGGGGCTGAAAATTTTGATTTTTGCCAGATTTACGATATCTTTGCACCGTTAACATAATTATTCTCTTAAATTGATATGCTTATGAAAAAGAAAAAAGCTAAAAAATGTGAGTTTTCGTGCAAAATGCTTGCAAGTGTGGAATCTTTTATCTACTTTTGCCGATGAGTACGAGACGTGAACGGGCTAAGGCCCCTGTATCGCAGCTGAATAAACAGCTGACAAAAGCAGAAATGATCGAGAATCTTCGCAAAATTCGCAGCAGAAAGAACCTGCATACTGCAGAGATTTATATCGACATCGCAAAATTAGTCTTTGGAGGTATGGTGATTGGTAGCCTCTTTGGTGAAAAAGAGTATTCTATCTATCTAACAATGGGAGGAATCATCATTTCACTGACTCTTTTGGGAATTGGTAACGTATATTTTAATAAAGGAAATAAAGACATATAAATATGGAACTGATTATTCTTTTTATTATAGTGGGAATTATTGGCGTGGCATATTTTATTTATGACATGCACAACCAGAAGAAAATGGAGCAAGGTTATTGATTGCTCCAAAGGTGTCTTTATCGACACTATTCATCTAAGAGTTGCTTCGGCAACTCTTTTTTATTGCAAAAAGTAACTAAACGCAGTTCAATTAGTTACTTTTTGGTTGGTAAAACGTAATGAAATGGATGACGAAAAGTAATGAATTGGCAGTAAGTGCATTAGAATGACGCAATATGA
>CADACD010000089.1 GCA_902786365.1 uncultured Lachnospiraceae bacterium
TGCATACACTTGAACATCTCTATTCTTTTGAATCCCTATCTCCATAGGAATATTAGATAATGTCATAACTGCTGCCAGCATGCCTGCTGTTAATATCTTTATTTTCTTTTTCATAAACCTGACCTGCCTCCTCAATTTTTCTTACATCAAAATCGACATCACATGCCTCTTTGTTGATTCCTAAATCTTTGCATCCTGCAAGATGTTTCATAATACACAGTGACGGTTGTCTTCTCTACACAACATACTCTTATATTACTTAGACATTTTCTTAAAAATGATTCATTTATCCTATGTGACTTTGTCTATTTTTTCTCTATTCTAATAATGCAAGAAATAAAACAACATTTCATCATTTTACTTCCTGCACTATTTATAGCCTATCCTATATTCACAAAAATTGCATAGATGCTAAACATATTATTTTTTATTTTCTCTTCTCTTTGTTGATGCAACTACTGCTGATACTCCGGCTACCAGCATAAGTCCAATTAACATTACTTGAGCCTCTGCTGTGTCACCTGTCTTAGGTGTACTTGAATTCTTTGCTGAACTGTTATTTTTATTGGCAGAATCATTATTGTTGGTTTCAATATTATCACTTGGCTTATTATCTGTTATTACAGTTTCTGCCGGAGTTTTATTAATAGTGTCTGATTTCTCACTACCATTATTATCATCTGTTTTATTGTTATCATCTGGTTTTATCTCTTCTTTCTTTAAAGCACTGATAACTGTCTCAAATGCATATGTCTTGTCAGTCTTTACCCAACCGGTTGTGTCATTAATTTCTCTTACATATTCAACAATAATCTTGTATTCTCCTTCACTGTCAGGAGTTAATTTTATAGAATAAGGTTCTTTCTCCCATTCGCCTGTGCTCTCATTAATCATATAAGCAAATGGAACATATCTTACATCTCCAAGAACTGGTTCGCCATCATTTATACTGAAAATTGATGCCTTGATTTCAATAGTATCTCCTACATAAAATTCTTTCTTAATTTCAGAACCATATGAATCTTTTAATCCAAAATTCTTTGCATCTATCTTCGGAATCACTGTAGTAATTGTCTCACCACAAACAGCACATGTTCTTACGAGTTCTCCATCTTCCTCTTCAGATTCTTCCTTTGTTACCTCAAAAGAATCATAATGATGTCCAAGTGGTTCTATTGTTTCTGTCTTCTTATCTCCGCACACACTGCACACAGCTTCTCTTTCACCCTCTTCTGTACATGTTGGCTCTTTTGTGACAGTCCATTCTCCATACTCATGTCCCACCGCTGGTATTGACTCTGTCTTTGTTTCACCACAGCGACTACATGTTGCTGTCTTTTCACCTTCCTCTGTACATGTTGGTTCTTTTGTGATTTCAAATTCACCAAAATCATGTCCAAGTGCTGCTACTGCTTCTGTCTTTGTTTCACCGCAACGACTGCATATGGCTGTTTTTTCGCCTTCCTCCGTACATGTTGGCTCCTTTGTGATTTCAAATTCACCAAAATCATGTCCAAGTGCTGCTATTGTTTCTGTCTTAACAGTTTCACCACAAATATCACAGATTGTTGATTTGATTCCTGTTTCTGTACATGTAGGTTCTTTTGTCACCTTTTCTGTTGTTTTTTCATGACCACATAACACTTTAAAGCTTGTTTCTTCTCCCTCGATTTTTAAAGTGTTTCCAGATGCATTTGACGCATCAAGGTATTCATATGTAAGTTTACTTTCGCCAACTTTGGCATCATCAATAACTTTGAATGTAGCAACTAAAATATCACCTGTTACGTTCTTATTTTTGATTTCTGCATATGCAAAACCAACTGTTCCATCAGCAACTTCATTTAAGTCAGCATCTTTATCATCCAGCATATCAATATCCGGAAATACAACTGCACTTGCGTATACACTACCATCTGGAACACTTGCTGATACAAAACTTAATACTTCCTTGTCATAATTAAACCTTACTGTGAGTCCTGCTAAGTTAGGATTTTTTTCAATTGACAAGGTTGCTGTCAATGTGTCTCCCGATTTTACCTCGGTTACATCTGTAGTTAGTTTTACTGTTACATCTGATTCATCAGCTAAAACTTTTTCTGTATCATTTACTACCGTAGTTCCGACTGCCGCAGCCAATAATGCCAGAGTTACAAAAGCTGATAATGATTTTTTAAATCTTTTCATTATGGATTCCTCCTTTTATTTTTTATATTCGGTACTTACACCGACTTATGTTTTTTATAATAAATTAAATTCATAAAGTACGCAAGATGTGACAACATTGTTTTTTTTCTGAGCAGTCTTGTCACACACGAATTTCTCTTTTACCCTTATTGATAACTCAATTTATATGACAACTCAACTAATAGAAGCCGAAACTTATACAATTCCGGCTTTCTATTACTATATATATTATTCTTCTTTTATTTCATCTATTTATTACTTCAAAGTATCCATCATCCCTTATAATTCCCTAATACATTCAACATTAATACTTCATGTTCTTTATCTTTTTTTATCTTCTTTATCCTTTTCATTATCCTGATTATTATTCCAATTGGGAGCCTGCATCAGCCTCGCAATTTCACAATTCCCCTTATGATATTTTTCTCTTCTTTTTCCCTTCATACGACCGAATCAGATTTTCAAGCACTCTCAATGAATTTTCATGGTCTAAGCAGACATCAGAATGCATGATATACTGATTAAAATTCCTCATATGCCTTGCTATCCAAGGTGACGAAATGACCGCCATGGCATCTATGGCATTTCCCTTATTATAAATGTAATTTGAAGCACATATAATTTTTTCCGCCCAGCCGAATATAAAAATACCATCTGCCACAAGATATTTATCTGCCTTTATCATATGAATTTCTCCTTTACCTTCCTTATAGTACTCATAAATCCGTTTGAGAAGCTCTAATTTTATTTCATATGTAAAATTCAGATTAAAATACCCGCCTTCATTTTTACTTTCATCTGTCTCCATAAAATGACGTACTGAAGGTATGGTAAAGTACATACTTGAAACTGCCCTTCTGCTATTTTCATAAAACATGTTAAGTGTCTCTATCATAAACTCCCTGTTTGGATAATCTCCGGCTAAAATCTGCTGCAATATATCTTTTGTATAAAATCTTGTCACACTGATTCCATTAGATAGCTCAAAAAACTCATTTGTTTCATCAATTGTTTTGTCAATGGCAACAGAACTATAAATATCCGGTGTCACTATATCAAGAAAACCTTTTCTTTCTGCAACAATCTTTTCAAAACTTTCACTTATCTTTCTAATTATTTTTATACTTGTATTTTCAATGTAAGCTTTCCCATCTTCTGAAATCATAATAACTATTTTGCTTGTGATAATATAATATGGAAAAATGTTATTGCTCAGAGCCTGAAAACCAAAATTAGTATCTCCCTCATATGTATTATAACCATACGAGGCAAACTCTGTAGAAGTCAGAAAGTTTTCAATTTGTACCTTTTCAAGATTATTTTCAAACCGGCAGTTTGACAGATACTTGAACTTTTCTGTCTCTTTTACCCCTTTTGCATTTAAGATAATAAGTATCATGTTCTTTATATACTTCCAATTCGAAGGAATATTAATATAAAGTTGCGGGCTTCTTTTATCTTTACATGAACAGTCTATCTCTTCTATCATATTTGTATATACTTTTTGTATTATTTCTTTTTCACAATCGTCAATACCTTTTGTATTAATGTAATCAGTGATATCTTCTTCCTGCTGAACACATCTTACAATATAATCCTTAAGCTTTTTCGTTTCAAGAAGTCTTTCTTTGATATATTGAATAATAGAATATTCTTTTTGTCCATAATAATCTAAGGTAAAACTTTCGTATAGTTTTGACAGACCTATTGTATCAATATAACTGTTCATTTTTCTATATAGTTTCTTAAAGCTTTCAAAATCCATATGTCTTTCTCCGGTGATTACCTTTTGCAGCCACGTTCTTCCACACTCAATATCTCTTGAAAGACTATAGACGGATATATTGTTTATTTTAATAACTCAAACTTCGCACATAAATTTTAGCTATGCACCTTGAAAATTCAATACCTGGCAGCTATTCAATTGTCAATGTTCAGTCAATTATGCCGC
>CADACD010000090.1 GCA_902786365.1 uncultured Lachnospiraceae bacterium
CTTGCCACACCGCTCTTTTTTATACCTCTTCCGGTTCCAGATTCATTCATGTATCCGTTTGCGGTATCGATAAGACGCACACCACTCTTTAATGCACTCTCTACTGCTGCCTCTGCCTCTGCAGGAGACATCATGAAAACTCCGATTCCTGCCATCGGCATTTTAATTCCGTTGTTCAGTTTTAAATATTCCATACTAAAGGCTCCTTTCACAGTCCGTTGTTCTTTGTCTATAGCAGTTTTCTCTGTCTATGCCTATATTATATCCGTAAACTACTTGAAAATAAACTGCTTTTCATCTATAATGGTATACGCATTACGCATACCATTGAAAGGATGATACCATGATAGAAACCTACCTTCTTGAGCAGTTCTCTGCTTTTGCGAGATGTGGAACTCTCCTAAAAGCATCAGAAGAACTCCATATTACCCAGCCCACTCTTTCTCGTTCCATGCGTAAGCTTGAGGAAAAACTGGGCGTTTCCTTATTTCACAGAGAAAACAGCAAGCTGTCTCTGAACGAGACAGGAAAGGTCGCAGCAGAATATGCTGAAAAAGTACTTACTGCAAACCAGGATATGATTGATCATGTACTAGCTTATGACCGATCACTCAGAACCGTCAGCATTGGTTCCTGCTCACCATTTCCAATCAATGAACTGATGCCTGCATTTCAGGATTTTCTTTCCGAAAAAACCATCCTCACGGAATTATCAGACAGTGATGAGAGGCTGCTGACAGGGCTTAAAAACCATCAGTATGACTTGGTAGTTCTGCACACTCTTCCGGCAGACAGATCCTTTTTCTGCCAGAGATATATGGAAGAACAAATTTATATCTCGATTGCCAAAGATCATCCAATTGCATCTCTGGATACCGTAACATTTGAGCAACTTCGTGGCATTCGCATTATGGTATCCGGCAATATCGGCTTCTGGATGGAGATCTGCAAAAGGCATCTTGAAGAATCTGACCTGCTTGTTCAGAGCAACAACGATGCTCTGACAGATTTGGTAGAGGCATCGACACTTCCGTTCTTTAATTCCGATCGCATGATTGAACTTGGATATGACGCTCCTGACAGAAAGTCCATACCAATCCGAGATGACGATGCTCATGCCACATACTGGGTTGTATGCCGTGTTACAGATCAGAAAAAATATCGCTCTATCTTTAATGCAGTTCGAAGTTATGCATTCCGGCATAACGAAAAATAAGGGCAACAAATAGACCAAAATCTACCTGTTGCCCCTTAATCTGCCCGGTGCTAATCCGTCACAGGATCCTTACGAATGTTCAGATTGGAAATGCTTCAAAAACTACTTGCAATAATGTTCTATCGCTTCTGCAACAAATACCGCAGTTCCGCTTCCAGCTGCCTTATCTATATTTTCTGTAAATTCATCACCTGAAGCATACATTTTACCAAGTCCATTTAATATCTTATTGGAACATTGATAAAAATGCTCTGTGATATAATCCTGTAACTCCTTTACTTTAAGCTGAACATCAGAATCCTCCGGCTTTTTATTAGTCATTTTTCCAAATTCCACGAATATAAGCATAAGATTCTGCCAAGCTTGTTTTTGAGTTTCTGATGACTGCTTGACTATTTTTTCTTCATACTCCTTGTATTCTGCAGTCTGTCCCCACTGTTCTTTTGCTTTTCTTGTGTACTCATCCATTTTTGTTGTATTAAATACATTAAAATCCATTTTATTTACTCCTATCGTTTTTATTTTTCGAGCAAAAGTAATTAAGCCTTCAAGGTGCTCCTTTTTCATTGTCAACAATTCAATCTGTTGTTCCAATACCTTATTTCTATTGAAATTAGGAGAATCTATGATACGTTTAATTTCTTTCAATGGAAATTCAAGTTCCTTAAACAATAAAATCTGCTGTAATCTTTCCATTGCTGTATCGTCATACAGCCTGTATCCTGCCTCTGTGTATTCTGTAGGTGGCAGAAGTCCTATGGTATCATAATATTGCAAAGTGCGTATACTCACTCCGGTCAATTTGCTTACTTCATTTACTGTCATCATTTGCTTTTTTCTCCTCTCGATAAGTACACTCTAAACTATTACGTTGCGTAGGAGTCAATGACTTTTTTTTAAATTTTTTCAGAAATATTTATAGCCTATGTATACCTCTATTTGCTAAATTCATTAAATAAGAATTCTGTATGTCATCTAATTTTTCATATGTCATCAAAAATATCATGTAGTTCTATAAACGGATTTTATTTTTTACACCTGTGACTGTATTTATTATATCGTGCTGATCACAACTATACTTACTATATCCATCAATTAATTCCTAAATATTTTCAAACTTCATAACAATCTTACCACTCCCGTTTATCTTATAGACTCAATTATCATATCAATAACCTCCCCAACAGCTCTTTTAATATCATTGCCTTCCCATCCGAGTTTCCAATTATCCTCTGAATATACATCAGAAACAACATATATACCCGTTGCCACACATTTTCTATAATTTGCTACTGTAAACAAACCAACACCTTCCATTTCAACGCATAAAGCTCCTTTGTCTCTATAATACATTATCTGTCCCCATGTTTCTCTATACCCTGCGTCTGTTGTCCAGTGAAGTCCTCTCTTATATGTAATTTCTGCTCTTGTTATCATTTCTTCAATCTCGTTCGTTAAATCCTTCGATGAACAAATTATCTCATAATCATATCCGTACAGCCTTGCTACTGCAGTATCATTAAAAGCACCGTCCGTAAGAATAATCTCTCCCAGAACTAATTCTGGTTGTAAGCCTCCGGCATATCCAACATGAATTAATTCTTTAACGCCTCCGGCAATTAAATCCTCCGCTTGCGTAGCTATCGCAGGCGAACACATATGCCCTTTTATAAATCCAATGTTATCATTTTTATTAAACACATAGAGTTTACCACCTAATGGATATCTATATTCTCCTACATTTCTTGACACCATTTCATCAAAAATATCGTCAGCAAGAAGATATACTCTATCTGGTATTTTGATTTTATCAATATCAAATCCAGCATTTTTAAGTTCCATCCTGACAAGTTTCTTAGGATCTGTTAATACATCATTTCTATTCATTATCATTTACCTTTGTTTTCTAATATATAATGTCCTTCTATATTTGATTTCTTCTCCGCCTGCTTGCCTTCCATGATATCAAACTCCGCAACATTAAACTCTACATTCCTTTATAACAACAATTACTACTTGCCTAATACGATTGAGAAACTGAAATTATTCTATCAGCTCAATCATATAATTGCATCAATTTTTATTCATTAATTTCTCTTTCAAATGTCATTCTGTATTACAATAGTATATTTGAATCAAAAATTCATATGCATCTTTTGAATGTTTAAATATTTTTACTTTCTCGCTATAAGTATGCAATTCCTGAAATAGCTCTTTTTTCTTTATGTTGAACTCGAATACCCATTTAATGTTCCACCATAAAAATTTCAATGTTGGTTTAGAATTATAGGATTCTTTTCCATTTCTTTGATTAATCCAACGCTTAAATACTCTTATCATTCTTGTAGCTGTATTTTCATCTAACACAATAATATAATCACAACAATCAAAGCTTTCCTTAAGCGACTCCCTCGGTGAGCCTTCTACTATCCATTCGCTTCCACTAATAATTTCATTAAAGTATTCATCACGTTCCTTCGGGCTTCTTTTTATATCTCCATCTGAAATTCTTTTCCAGACTATATTATCTTTTTCGTAGTAAGGGACATTTAATCTTCGTGATATTAGCCTTGCAAGTGTTGTTTTTCCACTTGCAACTGAGCCAATAATATCTATCTTCAATCCGTCTCATCTCCTCCACAAACCTGAATTTGTATTATCCATCAATCAAAAAATTTAAACTGCCCTAAATCCTCGTCAAATTTCATCTTATTATTTCTCACATTGAAACTATAAGTTTTAATTTATTATCCTCTTCTTCCAGTTCCTAAATAGGAAAAGGCATTGTAAACAAATTCTCATTTTCTTGTCCAAATTCAACCATAACATCCGGGTATCCCGGTTGACTACTGTTCTCTGATTTTGGCTTATTATAATTCTTCGATTTCTTTGTTCCTAATATTAGGATAATTTT
>CADACD010000091.1 GCA_902786365.1 uncultured Lachnospiraceae bacterium
ATCACATTTGTTTGTTTTTGTCAACAACTTTTTTAATATTATTTTTTATTTATTTTGTCATGTCACAAAACAACTTTTTAAATCACTTTTTATTTTTTTATCTTGTTTCGTGCGACTTGAATATAATATCACTATGTCTTTCATTTGTCAACAACTTTTTTTTATTTTTTTCGACGTTTTTTTCGACGCATTTTTTGACGCTTTTTACACTGTTTTTTAACTTTCTTTAATTGTACTTTCGGTCCATCATTTATTACTTCTAAATATAATGATACTTCACTGATTTTTTCAAAACAGAAACATATTCGAAACAACTATATGAACTTCTAATTGAATTAAAAAATAATCAGTAGCATAACTTAGTCTTCACACTGCTTAGCAGAATGAATACTATATTAATTTTTTTTCACTGATTATTTTTCAAATTTGTTACACAATTCAATTATAATTCTATATCAAGCTCTATCGGGCAATGGTCAGAACCTAATACCTCTGTATGAATTTTTGCATTAATCAATTTATCATTTAATACTTTTGATGTCAGGAAATAGTCGATACGCCACCCTGCATTTTTTGCTCTTGCACTAAATCTGTATGACCACCATGAGTATATATCTGCTACATCCGGATAGAAATATCTGTATGTATCTGTAAAACCACTCTCTAATAATATAGTGAACTTTTCCCTTTCTTCATCTGTAAAACCTGCGTTTTTATGATTTGTTTTTGGATTTTTCAAATCTATTTCTTTGTGTGCAACATTCATATCACCACATACTATAACCGGCTTCTTTAATTCAAGGTTCTTAAGATATTTTCTGAAATCTTCTTCCCACTCCATTCTGTAGTCTAATCTTGCCAGCTCATTTTGGGAATTTGGTGTATATACTGTTACCATATAAAAATTATCAAATTCAAGTGTGATTACTCTGCCTTCTTTATCATGTTCTTCTATATTAATTCCATACGTTACAGATATTGGTTCCTTTTTTGTAAAAATTGCTGTTCCTGAATATCCTTTTTTCTCTGCATAATTCCAATACTGATAATAGCCTTCCAATTCCAGTTCCAACTGTCCTTTTTGCATTTTGCTCTCCTGAATACAGAAAATATCAGCCTCTATTTCATTAAAAAAATCTAAGAATCCTTTCTGCACACATGCTCTTATTCCATTTACATTCCATGATATTAACTTCATCTTTATTCCGATGCACCACCTTAACTTTGGTCGTAACTATAATTTCTATGATACGACACTCTGCATCTGTCCTTTCTTCTATTTTCATTACAATTAAAAAGTGTCTGTCACATTGACCTCTTGCACCTACTTAGTCAAAACATCTGAAACTCTATCTTGATGCAAACATCTTATCAGCACATTTTACAAGTTCTGTTATAGAATCAATTTTTTCAACATCCCTGTTCACTGTACCAAAACCATACGCAGCATGAACAAATGGTATGCCTGCATAGTCAGCAGAATCTAAATCACCTTGCACATCACCAAGATAAAATGCTTTGTCTAACTGATTTCTATCAACTACTAATTTGATATTGTCCCCCTTTTCCATTCCTGTATTGCCATAGCTTTCAATGTCTGTAAAATATTTTCCAAGTTGATGGTAATTCAAAAATGATTCTATGTAACCCACCTGACAATTACTCACAATAAATAATTGATATTTTCTGTATAACTTATTTAATGTTACCTCTAAACCATCAAATAAAATTCCTCCATTTTGATTAAGGTATTCATTTTCATATTGACAGCACTCTTCAAAAATTGTATTTCTGCTTTCATCGGTTTCCCCAGGAAGCAATAATTCTGCAATGACTTTCATTGTCTTTCCCATATATCCATGCATATCATCTATAGAAATTTTGGTTTTTCCATATTTTTCAAGAATAATATTCCATGCTTTCACAACACCAGCTGACGAATCCCAAAGTGTTCCATCCAAATCAAACAAAATACCATACTTATTTCTATTAACATTCATGACCTTTGACCTTTCCATATTCTTTTCTTTTCAATTCAAAATATACCATAACTATCGCTGTAATTCCAGCCATACCATCCGCAATCGGACCCGCATACATGACACCATCTATTCCCCAAAATACTGGTAATATAACAATAAGCGGCAATAAAAATATAATCTGCCTTGTAATTGACAAAAAAATGCCCCGCTTGGGTTTTCCTATCGCTGTCATAAAATTAGATGTAATTGGCTGCATACAATTTAAATATGTAAAGAATAAAAATATTCTAAAATAGTTGATTGCAAATTTAAAATACATATCCGAACCATCACCAAATACCTTTATAATTTGTCTAGGTAAAAATTGGAATGCCAAAAATGCTATTACAGATATCACCAATCCTGAAGATATAGCTTTTATATATGCTTCTTTTACCCTCTTATATTTTCCTGCTCCGTAATTAAAGCTCACTATCGGCTGAAGTCCCTGCGATATTCCTATAACGATAGACATATATACCTGATTAACTTTCGTAATAATTCCAACACAAGCTATAGGAGTTGATTCTCCATAATCAGATAATCGTCCATAATGCTTTAATGTATTATTCATCACAATCTGAACAACCATAATTGCAAGCTGGTTGCTGCATGGTGCAGCACCAAGGGACACAACTTCTGCAACATAGCTTTTATGTATTTTCAAGTGTCTTTTCTTTAATTGTACAGTTTTGCAATTTCTTAAGTACAAAACTGCCATGATAAAAGAAACCGACTGACCAATTATGGTTGCAACTGCCGCTCCTGTCATTCCCAAATCAAATTTAAATACAAAGAGTGCATCAAGTATTATATTGATAACAGCCCCTGTCAGATTACATTTCATTGTATATCCCGGACTTCCATCAGCTCTTATCAGATGCCCTCCTCCTGTTGCAAATATCAGAAAAGGAAATCCAATCGCAATGATTCTTGTATATTCTACTGCATATCCCAGCACATCCGCCGGAGAACCAAAAAAGCCAAGTAATGGTCGTAAAAAAATTTCTGTCATTACCATAAGTATGCATCCACACACAAACATCATCACTGCTGCATTTCCCATGTAATAGACAGCTTCTTCTTTTTTTCCTTTTCCCATCGATAAATTAAATGCTGACGCACCACCTATACCGAATAATAATGCAATTGCTACACATGAAACCGATAATGGAAATGATATATTCGTTGCTGCGTTTCCCAATTCTCCAATTCTTCTTCCTATAAAAAACTGGTCAACGATATTATATAATGAACTGACAAGCATAGCAATGATACTTGGTATTGCAAATCGGAACAATAGGTCAGTAATTTTTTCATTTCCCAAAGGATTTTTATTTTTCACATTTTCTGTAACCATTTTACTTTCCACTTTCTTTTGTTTTAGTCATTTTTTATGTTCTCAGTTAATTTTTAAAGTATTAATACTATGATTTTATAAATCCTCCTCTATATGCTCACATCCCTGTGCAATAATCGTTCTAACATGTTCGTCAGCAAGTGAGTAAAATATCGATTTTCCCTCACGTCTACTTTTAATCAGCTTGTTTTGTCTAAGAATTTTCAACTGATGCGAAATTGCAGACTGTGTCATATTCAGTGCTTGCGCCAAATCACAGACACATACTTCTGCTTCAAACAACACAAAAAGTATTCTGATTCTCGTTGAATCCCCAAACACTTTAAATAATTCTGCCAAATCATAAAGTTCCGTTTCGTCAGGCATTTTTTCATTGACTATTTTCAAAAGATCAGGATGCACCTCCGCCGTATCACAACAGTCATGTTTTTCATGATTCATACCAAAGTTCAAAATACTATTTTCACCATTTTGTTCTGCCATATTTTCCTCCATTCTTAAATAATAATCTCTCGGAATCTCTAAGCCCCATTCTATAAGGCTTTCAGATTCCATTTTTTATAAAATCCCCCACTTTTTTATAAAAAAACTCTTGACAAT
>CADACD010000092.1 GCA_902786365.1 uncultured Lachnospiraceae bacterium
TAAATGGATACCAGAGGAAGACTATAAAGAATATCTTTCTACTTATTCATGTGGAACTGTAGATGAGTGTTGGAAATCTGTTTTTAAAATGGTAAATATATTTGCTAATGTAGCAAGGAATGTTGCGGAAGGATTAGGATATCATTATAATTGTGAAGAAGAAAAGAATTGCATTGATTTTTTGAAAATCGTGCATGAGTTACCGAAAAATGCAGATGAAATATGTTGATTGCAATAAGCAAAATGTATTTTCATAATGATTGTCCTTTCGTTGTTAAAGTTATGAGTTGTTCCGGGAATGTGTGGGCAGTCCTGCGTATAAAACACGTATGCAACACTTCCAACCATAAATCCCTTATTTCATAGGCTTTTCGCGTTCTCAAAACGTTAACAAAGAGATAATTTCTCGAAAATTTCAAAAAGCATTACAAACCCTCGAAAGTCCAGTATTTTCGGGGGTTTTCTTATGTTTTCTATGTGTTCAAAAATAATATAACAAGGTCCATTACAATAGAAGATTACGATAGTATTTTGAAATTATGGAATAGCGCAGAACAGACACGTCGTGCGATGAATCCGGTGGATGATACCAGAGAAGGAATTGATAGATATTTACAGCAATTATAGAGTTATAATTAATAATGTACAAAAGGGGATGTGGACGAAAACTTGGACCACATAAGAAAAGATAAGGAGGCAATATGTTTTCGTATGAACAACGAATAAAAGTTGTTAAATTATATTTGAAATATAAAAGTTGGGCAGCTGTTATACATGAATTAGGTTATCCTAGCAGAGGCGCACTCATTCAATGGGTAAAAGAATATTCTTCGAATGGAAAACTGAGAAAAATATATACCAGGCGTAAAAAATATTCCGAAGATGAAATCGTTTATTCAGTAAACTATTATAAAGACCATGGTAATTTTAAATATACTTGTAGAAAATCTTCTTCTTTAGTACAATTTACAGAAGAAGATAAAAAGCAGGCTGTTATTTAATCAGAAGAATTATGAAAGAAGAAGGTTTGTTTGTAAAACGAATTAAGAAACGGAAATATAATTCCTATCAAGGAGAAATTAGTCCAGCAGTAGAAAATATAATAAAGAGAAATTTTAAAGCAGACAAGCCTAATGAGAAATGGCTTACAGATATAACAGAGTTTGCAATTCCAGCAGGAAAAGTATATCTATCGCCACTGATTGATTGCTTTGATGAATTACCCGTTAGTTGGACAATAGGTATTTATCCAAATGCAGCGGTGGCCAGGTTGGATAAAAAGAATGGATAACGCAGGCTTAAAAAGATCTATGTTGAAAAAAGGATGTTCTCCAGATGTGAGGGATTCTTTGGTAGATTAAAAAATGAAATGTTTTATGGTAGGGATTGGAAGCACACATCTATAGATGAATACCGAGGGCGAGGAACGTGACCGAGCTGAGTGCGTTTACATTCAGCTTATACATGGGCTGGAGGAGTGTTCGGACGAGGATGAATAAGTAAGAGAGCGAGTTGTCAGAAACGGCAGCTCGCTTTTGCAATGCTGCCTTGTAACGGATATTCATATTAATGGAATAGTTAGTTCAATCAGTGTAAGATTGGGGTATGATTGCTTTTTCGACAAAGTTATGGTATAATATAATAAAATTGCCTTCTTAGGGGGAGAACTTTATGATTAATGCTCACAAAATCGTTGCCATAATCGAAAGCTACAAACCGTATTTCCCTGAACACTGGGAAGATGAAAAATACAAATGGGAAGCTGTCAAGCATTTTCAGGATAACTGGGATATTGAAGCCGAGAATTTTGGCGTGATGTTTAAGAAAGCAACAGATAAGACTTTCAATCTTCTTGCATCCAGCTATGCTTATCCGAGGGGTATGATTCTGGAATTTGCAAAAGCTGATGATAATGCTGTCCGTGAAATGTTCCGCAGGCTGTATGATGAAAGCCTTGACCTTTCAAACCGAGTGACAGCATTTATGAATACCGCTGAGGAACTGCGAAACAAGTACAATGACGGCACTTGGAAGCAGCATTATCAGAATACCAATTATATCAGCACATATTTGTGGCTTATGTATCCGGATAAATACTATATCTACAAGTATGAGCTTTACCGTGCAGTAGCAAAAGAACTGGATGACAGTTATCTGCCAAAAAAGAACGGCGCTGCTGAAACCATGGTAGGCGGATTTAAGATGTATGACGAAATTTGTGAGACACTTAACCGTGATGCTGAACTCAGACAGATGCTTGAATCCGCTCTGACGGATAGCTGCTATAAGGACAGCCAGCTTAAAACTATGACCATTGATTTTGGATTTTATCTTGCAAGGTTTAACAAAAAGCAAGAGATAACTCGTTGTTGGTTTGTTGGCGCATATAACGACTCTGATGATACTCATCAGGACGAAGAGTTTATTGAACAGGGTATATGGCAGAACGGATACACCGACAAGTTCCTTGATACTGTAAACAGTGTCAAGGTCGGTGATAAAATAGCTATTAAGACATCATATATAAGAAAAAAGGGTTTACCTTTTGATAACCACGGTGAAACAATTTCTGTAATGAAAATAAAAATCGTTGGTACTGTAACTGCTAATCATATGGACGGACGCACTCTTGAAGTAGATTGGGATACATCATTCGTGCCTAAAGAATGGTATTTCTATACATTCCGAAATACTATAACTCTGCCCAAAGAAGATGATTGGCGAACTAAAGCTCTTATCGACTTTGTATTTGCAGATAAACCACAGGATTTTGCAAAATTTCAAAAAGACAACAACGGTGAAGAGAGTGAGGATTTGAGTATTTCTAACTCAGAATTCCTGAAATACTTTTCTCCTTTAATTCAAGCAATCAGAGAACTTGGCGGCAGTGCTACCAGAAAAGAAGCTCATGAAAAGGTTATTGAGATTATGGACATCACCGAGGAAGAGCTTAGTGTTACATACGAAAAAACAGGTGCAAGCCGTGTATTGAATCAAATCGACTTTGCCCGTAATGATCTTGCTCACGAAGGCTTCATCAGCAACGGAACTAAGGGCGTATGGGCACTTACCGAGCTTGGCATGACGATTGATATGACAATGGAGCTTGCAGGGCTTATCCATATGAAATGGGTAAAGATCAATACTGCCAAGCGTAAGGGTGAGCCTATCTCCGAAATAGACCTTTCAAAGTATTACAAAAAGAAGATAGACCATAAATACACAAAGAAAGATTTCTTGAATGACGTTTTCATCACCGAACCCGAATACGACAAGCTCCGTTCGCTCGTCCTCAGAAAGAAAAACATCATCTTGCAGGGTGCACCAGGTGTCGGAAAAACCTTCTCTGCAAAGCGTCTGGCATATTCTATCATCGGTGAGAAAAACGATAGCCGTATCTGTATGGTGCAGTTCCATCAGAACTATTCCTATGAGGATTTCATCATGGGATACCGCCCCAATGACAGCGGCGGATTTGAGCTGCAAAGCGGTGTGTTCTTCAACTTCTGTGAGAGATGCAAGGAAAATCCCGGCAAGCCGTATTTCTTCATCATTGACGAGATAAATCGTGGAAATCTCAGCAAGATATTCGGTGAACTGCTCATGCTGATCGAGACCGACAAGCGTGGGGAGAAGCACAAGCTGAACCTCGTTTACGGAGGAACGGCTTTCTATATCCCCGAAAATCTGCATATCATCGGCATGATGAACACAGCAGACAGAAGCCTTGCGATGATCGACTACGCCCTCCGCAGACGTTTCAGCTTCTACACGATGCAGCCTGCTTTTGAGAACGTCGATAAGAACGGGTTTGGTGATTATATGGCGGATGTTCAGTGCGAGCTGTATCATTCTGTGATCGCTAAGATCAGAGATCTGAATGATACTATCCGCAAGGACAGCACGCTCGGCAAGGGCTTTGAGATCGGTCACAGCTATTTTGCACCCGAAAACAAGTCGGATATAAATGATGAATGGGTGCGTGGCGTTGTGGAATACGAGATCATACCGCTGATTGAGGAATACTGGTTCGATAATGATGATCAAGTAAACAAATGTAAAAAGGTTTTATATCAGACAATAGGTGAGTACTATTGTTGCTACTCACTCACATTGTCATTAATTGAATTATTTAAATTGTCATCATTTGACCCAAAATCGTGTCATTTCATGGTTCTCATATATTACTGTAA
>CADACD010000093.1 GCA_902786365.1 uncultured Lachnospiraceae bacterium
CTGTGGAAATGCCTTTGTTGCCTGCAGACCCAACAGCGTATTTTGCAGTGGCAAATGCAAGAACCGGTATAATGTGTATAAGAGCCGGGCGAAGGATAAGGACAACAATAACTAATTTACCTACTATAAGAAAGAAGGCTTTATATGAATACAGATATTACAAAACAAATGGAAATGGTACTGTACAGAACCGAAGATGATAATGTGACTGTCAGTGCCTTAATAAAAGATGAAACCATCTGGATTACACAAAAAGCAATGGCTGAATTATTCGGTGTTCAGACACCGGCAATCAGCAAGCATTTAAAAAATATTTTTGAACAGGGAGAACTTCATGAAGAAGTGGTAGTTTCCAAAATGGAAATACCCACTCCACACGGTGCGATTCCCGGGAAAACTCAGCTTTCCCCTACCAATTATTACAATCTGGATGCCATTATTTCTGTAGGTTACAGAGTAAACTCCATTCAGGCAACCAAGTTTCGTATCTGGGCAACCGGAATTTTGAAGGAATATATGATCAAGGGCTTTGCAATGGACGATGAACGCTTAAAGCAGGGAAAAACTGCTTTTGGAAAGGATTACTTCCGTGAATTGCTGGAAAGAGTTCGCTCCATCCGTGCCAGCGAACGCAGAATATGGCAACAGATAACGGATATATTTGCTGAGTGCAGCATTGATTATGATAGAGATTCCGATACTGCATATCATTTTTATGCCACCGTACAGAACAAATTCCACTATGCCATTACCGGTAAGACTGCGGCTGAAATCGTTTATAATCAGGCTGACCACACCAAGGAAAATATGGGCTTGACCACATGGAAAAATGCTCCCGATGGTCGCATTCTCAAATCCGATACCCCGATTGCAAAAAATTATTTAGACGAAAAACAGATTCGTCAATTGGAACGTGCTGTTACAGGGTATTTTGATTACATAGAGGATTTGATTGAACGGGAAAATGTTTTCACTATGGAAGAATTTTCAAGAAGCGTTAATGAGTTCCTTGAATTTCGCCGATATGACATTTTAAAGGATAACGGACGTATTTCCCATAAACAGGCGTTGGAGAAAGCATATCAGGAATACGATATTTTCAACAAGACACAACCGATAGAATCTGATTTTGATAAGATGGTCAAAGGATTGTCGAAGGCTGAAAAATAAACCGTAACAGGAAACGGCAGTTATGAAACGAGAAGTATTATTATTCATGAATTTATATCTGAAAAGCAAGTTATAATTCTCTTTTTAAAACCGTGTTTCTAAATAAAAATGGTACAATAAAAAAATCGGATTTTGACGATTTTGTAAATTCCAGTTTAATAAATTAAGAAGGTGATGTGTTTTGGAGATAAGGAAACTTGAAAATAATCAAATTGATGAAATAAAAACTCTTTTCAAAAACGTGTTTATGAATGAGCCTTGGAATGATGATTGGAGTAACGAAAAACAGCTTGATGAGTACATGTTAGATTTATCAGGAAATAGAAATTCATTATCAATTGGTTTATATGATGGAAATGAACTTGTTGCTGTATCGCTTGGTAGTATAATGCATTGGTGCACTGGTACAGAATACTATATTTATGAGTTTTTTGTTGCTCGTGAAAGACAAGGCAAAGGTTTAGGAACAGAATTCATAAAAGATATTATTGAATATGTGAAGAAGCTGGATGTGAATCATATATTTTTACAAACAGAACGAGAATTACCAGCGTATTCATTTTACCAAAAGGTGGGTTTTAAGGAACTTGATGGACATGCATCGTTGGTAAAGAGATTTGATTAAAATTTTCTTATCGAAGGTGAAGAAAGATGATTATTAAAAAGATTGATGAAACAAATGAAAAAGTTGGAGAATTTATTAACAAGGCATTTACTGATTATGCTATTAAATGTTGTGTTAAACTTAATTTTGAAGAGTATTGCTTTGTGGCGGAAGAAGACGGAGAGATTGTTGGAGCAATCATAGGACGGGCTTATTATAATGAAGTTCACATTGGAGACTTAATTATTGATGAGAAATATAGAAGATTAAAGGTTGGTTCAAAGTTAGTTAAAGCTGTTGAGGAAGCATATGCTGGCAAAGGATATAACAAGATTACCTTAACAACATTTGGTTTTCAGGCTCCAGAATTTTATAAAAAACTGGGATATGAATTAGAGTTTGTTCGTGAGGATAAGGATCCAAAATTATGCAAGTATTTTTATATTAAGCTATTATGATTGGAGTTGGAGTTAATCCACTAGATTCCAGTTTAATAAAGAGAGGTATTATTTGATGTATAAGAATATTGAAAAACAAACAAAGCTTAATTTGAAGGATCAGGTGGATTATCAACCAGGACAGGTTGTTAGCAAGACATTGGTACAAAATGAATATGTGAGTATGACAATTTTTTCGTTTGATAAAGGGGAAGAAATATCTACTCATGCAGCAGGCGGAGATGCAATGGTAACAGTTCTAGAAGGAAAAGGAAGATTTACTGTTGGAAGTGATATTTTCTATCTTGAAACAGGAGATACACTTATTATGCCAAAGGATATTCCACATGCAGTTTATGGGGAGGAACAATTCAAGATGCAGCTTGTTGTATCTTATTAAGTTATATCAAATTCAGATTTTGTTCACTATAAGAATGTTAATTATTTAGTAAATTCAAGGAGTAGACAAGGGGTGTCGGGTATAAAATATGGTGTTTCTCGCTTTGTGTCGTGTTTTATAACAACCTGAATTGATAAGATTTACTCGAAAGGAGGAAGTAAATGGACCAGAAAAAAATAGGTGGTTTTTTAAAAGAGCTCCGTAAGGAAAAAGAGATGACCCAGGAACAACTTGCGGAAAAGTTTAATGTTTCGGGTAGAACAGTATCACGTTGGGAAAATGGAAATAATATGCCAGACCTGGATATTTTAATAGAAATATCAGATTATTATGAAGTTGACCTTCGAGAAATTCTTAATGGTGAAAGGAAAAGCGAGATTGTGAACAAAGAGATTAAAGAAACAGTATTACAGGCAGTGGATTATACAAACACTGAGGCAGAAAAGTATAATAAACGTGTTAGAATATGTAATTCGATTGCATTGTTGTTGATAGTGGCTTATATGTCATTAAAAGATACAGGGATTTATATGGATAATCACATTATTAGAAATGGATTAGATTTTGCACAAGGATTAGCAGTAGGAATGCTCTTATGTGGGGTAATAATGTCAAGTCGCTATGGTGCAAAGATTAGAGCATTCAAACAAAGGGTACTTATGAAAAATAAGATGTAGTTGAATCGTCAAATTGAAATTTTATCTATGTGAAGAACTGAATAGTTTCCTATTTATCGGAAATATTTTTATGAAAAAATAATACATCAATTTGAACTACTCGAAAATTTTGAGTAGTTCAAATGAGGTCAACATATCTGTGCTAATTCCCCCTAATTCGGGGGAATAAAATTTTCAGAATTTACAAAACAGTTCCGATTTTCTTTCGGATTTCTCCTATTAGTGAGACAATAATTATTTTTACACAAACCAGCTTATTCGTGGTAGAATAAAACCACAGATAAGCTGGTTGTTTGTTTTGAAAGGAGAATCTTATGAAAACAAAACAACCGGAACTTAACAAAATCACTGCACTCTACGAGAGATTATCCCGTGATGATGAGCAAAGCGGTGACAGCAACAGTATCGTAAACCAGAAAAAG
>CADACD010000094.1 GCA_902786365.1 uncultured Lachnospiraceae bacterium
TAATTTCTGCTGTTGTTCAATCATAAAAAACACCACCCTATATTTGATATTTATATTATATCAAATATAGGTGGTATTATCTACTTTTTCAGTGCCCTCATATCACAGTCAGGCTGGGAGAAGTAACGGTCGCATTTGCAATCATTAATACCATTTTCCTTGCATTTGCATACACGGTGTTTACGTTCACGGTGTGAAGTAACAACAGGAGTTCCGTCACCTGCAATAGCAAGGGAATCAGAGTGAACGAGACCTTTATCTACAGAAATGTCAAGAAACTCTTTTTTGTATATTTTGAAAAGCGAAGCATAAGGTTGATCATCAAGATGAAAAGTAGTATTTTCCAGTTCCGGAAGAAGTTCTGCAACGGTTACTTTTTCGACAGATTCAGCTTTGGAACCTTTTGATTTCGGCTTTTTAACTTTAGATTTTAACGGATGAATATGCGGTGACATATGATCATCATCAGAATCCCACAGACGATTTATAAAGTCATAAAAGGTACCAACACCGGGAGTATCACCTACGTTAAAACCGCTAAGAATGGCATAAAGAGGATTGATTTTAAGTGCTGCAGCCCATTCTGTTAGAGAAGTGACTTTAAAGTCAATGGATAAAAGATAGGAACGCTGCATGCAAGAAGGAATTCTTGGTGCAGGACCAAACTTGGAATATTTATCAGCTAATAATTTATCTGTTTCAGATAAATCAAGATTCCAAAAACGTTCGATAATATCCCAGGTAGATTTAGCAAGAGCGTCAGGATTAGGATAATATTTACGAAGATTTACAACAACAAAGTTTTGGTAGTCCTTGTGACTGCCACAGTTAGTAGGTAACATAAAATCGCCTCCACATTGAAAAATATTTGCCGCCGCAAGCGACGGTATCTTATTAATCAATAGGCGCGAAGCGCCGCATTTTTTGTGGCATTTGTCAAGTGTTTTTTTAAAAAAAGTGGGGGATTTTATAAAAAAAAGGAATCTGAAAGCCTTATAAATAGGGGCTTAGAGATTCCGAGAGATTATTATTTTGGGTTGGAGGAAAATACAGATGGCTCAAAGAACTGTATGTCTTTGTGAGGGTAAATATATTGGAATTGAATCAATATTTACTGTTGTAAATGGAAAACAAATAAATATTCCTGAAAAAGTTGAAGCTTTAAGAGAAAAGAGTCGTCAAAATCTGCTTACATGTTCTTGTGGATGTGGTTCAATACTTACATTAGTAGCAGGTGATCGTAATCTAAGAGAGCAACATTTTAGGTTAAAGGATGGAGAACATGAAAAAGAATGTCATCTGGTAACTGAAGGAAAATGTTCTGTTGATTCAAAGATTGTCCTTAAGTGTTGGTTAGATGACAAATTGGAACATGCAGATATAGAATCAAGAGTTCCAATATTTGCAGTTACTGACTGCAATAGAAAATATGAATATACATTTCTATCAAGAGAAAAATCAATTGCCATTAGTTACTCTCACGAACGTGCTAATTTGTCTGATGAGAAATTTGATATCCTTGAAAGTAACGGTAAAAATATAAATATTATTTACATAGTAGATGAATCAAATAGTAGCGATTTAGGACAGTATCCGGAGAGTCTTATGAAGATACAGTCTAGACAAGGATATTGTTTATATCTTTCTATTGAGGATATCGATTATTATAAAGCAGAGCTTGAAGCGGTGTTTTTTGAACAGGATATTGACGGATTTTGGAGAGAGATATCTGTCGCAAAAGGTTCATTAAGTAAATTCAACATAAGTGAGGATGGAAAGCTATCTATTGATGGAGATTTTATAAATATTTTATTGGAAACCGCTAAAGAAAAATTTCATAATGAAATAGAAGAAATTGCTAGAAGAAGAGAACAGGAAAAAGAAGAAAAAGAGAGAAGAGAGATTGAACGCAATGAAGAGATTGAACGTCAAAAAGAAGAAGCTGAGAGACAACGAGAAGAACTAGCTGAAAAGAAGAGATTAGAAACTGAACGTATAGAAAGAGAACGAAAAGAAAAAGAAGATGCATTTAAGAAGGAACTTGCCAATAATTTTGAAAATCAGGATTCAATTATTAGAGATCCTGATGGCAATCGATGGATTAAGTGTGAATTCTGTGGCAAAATAGCTAAGGAAGAAGAATTTAGTTCTTATGGTGGGGCTGGTAGGGTAAATCTTGGTACATGTTATGATTGTTCAAAGAATAATCCTGCTGTTCATGAAAAACTAAAGCATATCACAGAAAAGAAAAAAACAACATATAATCCGAATGTATGCCCTGAGTGTGGTGGATATCTTAAGGAGAAGAATGGACAGTACGGTCCATTTATAGGATGTAGTAATTATCCAAGATGTAGATATACCAGAAGTAAGCGATAAAAAATTAGGTTTTATTCCCTCACCTGAAACATATCCTCCACCATCAACCCAAAGTAAGTAGTAACCCTCAGCATAAACTCCGCAGAAGGATCCTGTTCGCCACGTTCAATCCTACTGATTGTCTTGATGGAAAATCCGGTAGCGTAGGCGATATCCTTCTGGGAAATGCCACGATTTTTGCGTGTTTCTTTCAAATTATTAACCACCGCCATGTAAAACCCTTCTTTCTTGAAAATCAAAATTTAATAACTCTTAATAGTTGCTTTATCACATTTGCCGACGACTTTTCCGATGGTGTCAAGTCTGTCGGTTTTTGTTATCTGTATTTTGGGATAAGCTGGATTGAGAGACACCAAAAATACACCTTCCGTATCGTCCTGCAACTTCTTTATGTAGGACTCACCATTTAGTGAGAATATTCCGGTTTCACCATTTTCTAACGTTTCCTGATGATGTACCCATGCAATCTGCCCGTCCTCGTATGACGGTTCCATACTGTTACCTCTAATCATTACACCAAAAGAGGCTTCCTTTGGAATGATGTCAAAAGGAACATCATATGTTTCTTTCGGACCGTCTACCAGCAGATTTCCTTTTCCGGCAGATACAGCATTTTCATATATATCAATAGTACGGATAAAAGGAATGATCTTGCATTCATGCTTTTCATACATACCGGACAAATGAAGCAGATTGATGTAATCAAGAGCTTTGCTTTTTCCTTCTTCAGATAATGAAGAGAGCGGATCGTCAGGATTGACTTCATAATAAGCTTCGTAAATATTTTTAATGTCTAAAAGACGACAAAGTGTCAGAAATACAGTGACACTCGGTTCCGTATCATTTTTCTCCCATTTAGAGATTGCTTTATAGGTTAAAGAGAAACCTTCCCTTTGTAATAAATCAGCCAGATTACTCTGTGACAATCCTTTGTTTTTTCTTCCGTTTGCGATGATTTCACCTATAGTACGCATAGTTTCGCCTCTTTTCTATCTTTTTTCAGCTCTTAATAGCTAATAATAGTATATAACAGAATATAAGAAACTGCAAGTATTATTTCTCTGAAAACGAGAAAATGGACACATGTGTCTGTTGACACTCTCTTGCTTAGAGAATTATAATAAGCGTGTTGATAGAGGTCACAGGGAAAAATGACACCCTGAAATCTTTTATCAGCTTATCAAATATCTTCTCGGAATTAGCGGTGCAGGTATAGATGCCGATTCGCAAGTCGAGAAACCAATGCGATTACAGGTGAAAGAGTGACATTTATGCACGCAAA
>CADACD010000095.1 GCA_902786365.1 uncultured Lachnospiraceae bacterium
AACATCACATAGAATTCTTAAGCAGAGACTGCGGAGAGCCCAGCAAAAACACCATTGGTGCAAGGTGAGAGGAACTTCCAAACTTGTTTGAGAGTTGCCTAACCGTAGCCCAATGACGGGCGTAGCCAACGCATGGTGCGAGCACCATACCTATAACAAAAAAACCGCCATAAGGCGATTTTTTTCATTTGTACTTTAATTAATAATTATTTCTTTGTTTAAAATTTAATTATTCTTCCATCATATGTTTATATGCAGGATCTTTCTCAATATGTCCGCTTTCTTTATTATATTCTAAGACTATTTTTAAAAGATTGAATTCTATAGAGCTATTTTCTAACGAATCACTATATTTTGTGAAATGATTATTAAAATGCCAATAAGCTTTTTTTATTTGAATATCCTCAGGAAGCCATTCAAAAGATGTATATTCAAATTTATCAGACATAATTTCTGAGATGTGAGAAAGAATTTGAGAGTAATGATTTTTCATTAAACAATCGAAATGTTCTTGTTTATTATATTCTCTATATGCCTTTTCTTTAGCCTCGTTTTCTTCGTTATAAAAACGCTCATAGGGATTAACTCTTTCAAAAAAAGCAGTGAATCCACTATCTTTATGTAATGTAATGCGGTAATTCTTAAACCATTTCTCAAGATAATCATCTATGTATTTTATTGAATAAGATTTATATTCATAATAATAATCCTCTTTCCCAGGTCTTGAATGTGTCCAATAATTAATTTCTATTTTATATGATTCAAATACTTCATAAGGATTAAAATTCTTCACAATATTATAAATCTCATTAATAACATTTGCTTGAACAGGAAATGTCTGTTCAATATTATTATAACGTTTATTTATGAATTCACCAAAAGCTTTTGGTAATTCGTGAAATGATTGTTCTTTAGAATCAATAATGAAGTAACGTTTAATTGAATAATCTTCTGCATTTTCTTTTTTATAACCTACAATGGCAATTCCACCTTCTTGATATCGGCCATACTCCCAGTATTTATAATCTTCAAATGAGAAATCTACAGATCTAATTTTATAAAGAGAAATACATTTAATACCTTCATACCAGGAAGGATTATCAATAGCCCATATGTAAGTTATTTTATTATTGTCATCAAATCTAAAAAAGACGACACAAAAAGGTTTTATTTCAGATATATTATCGACAACTTTGAAATCAGAATACCATAATTTGTTGTTTTCATCAAGTATTAATAAAAAATGTTTAGCAATGTTTTCTGGCATTGGCAATAATATACCAAGCCTACTTTTTGTTTCAAAACTCTCGGTATATGACATCATTTTAAAATTAAAAGATTAATAAAAAATCATTAGGATAGATGAATGATAAATATATTTGTAAGAATGTTAACAATTATATGATGTAAAAATATAAAATAGGCTTATAGTTTTCTAATCAAATAAATGCTTCTGCAAGATCTGAGTAAAAATTGATTAGCGAGTTTAGGAGCTCCATATCGACGTATGGTATATCTCCATGCTGTAGTAGTCGGATGCACTCGGAAAGATATTCTGGAGGCGAGGTTTTAAAGCTCGCCAGCCAATAGGCACTTGTTCCACGAGGTGATAGAGTGTGGGTATGGCCATAAAGTCTGCTCCACGCATAGAACATCGGAACCTTTAATGCTTCCACAATAGCTTTTTGATGGTAACAAAATCTTTAATATTTGATGATTTCCCAGGGGCTACCTTTACCTTTGGAGCGGCGTATGATTCCTCGCTCGGTGAGTCGGGCGGTAATAGATTTGACTGTGCGCTCTGATTTGCCTATCTCACTGGCGACAAACTTCTGTGGTGCCGATGGGTTTTGCCGTATCACTCGCAACACGGCGATTTCTTCCAAAGTGCAGTTTCTGCACTTTGCTGGCAGGCCAAGGGCAAAATTTGCACTTGCAAGTGACGGTTTTGCACTTTGCTCCTCTGTTGACGAATTCCAATCCAAGTGCAGTTCACGATTGCGGAGCGGAGTGCTTTCGCCCAGCAACATATTGCGGAAGAAGCGTTCCAGATATATGGTTGTTTCGGTTACACTTTCTTGCAAGTTGCTGTAGTTGGCTCGGACCAATGCGTTGCGGAAGTACCACGAGTGGGTGGCAAAGAGGTCGTTGGTGACCTTGAAACCGAGCGTCTTGAGATATTTGATCATAAAGACTGCCGTAGTGCGGGTGTTGCCCTCACCAAAGGCGTGTATTTGCCACAAGTTAGCGCAGAAGCGGGTGAGATGCTTGATTGCTTCATCCATGCTCATGCCGTTATAACTGAATTCTCGTTCCTGACGTATGTCGTATTCTAGCGTTTCACATATGGTGTCAGCACTGGCATAATAGACAGTTTCGCCCCGTAGCACCCATTCCCGCTTGGTGATGTTATAGTCGCGGATGCGACCAGCAAACTTGAAGATGCCTTCAAATAAACGACGATGAATTGCAGCATATTGAGCCGGAGAAAAGTTGAACGTCTGTTCCTGCAACAATTCGGTGATGCGTGCTGAGACTTTATCGGCTTCCTCAGTCCGTTCACCTGATGTATCCTTGCGTCCCGATTGCGACTTGTAATAGCTATCGATGAGCTGCTTGGCTTCACCTATCGTGATGTCGCCCTCAATATGCTTGCGGGCGGTATCAAGCAGGTATGGCGAAGTCTTCAGTCCATCAACCTCTTGCAGACCAATAGCAGTTTGCCAGGCACGACCCCGTTCCTGTTTCTGCGGCTCACCCTGACGGATGTATTCCTCAAGTCCTTGAATATATTCTTTATCTTTTGCCATATTATTTAAACGATGATATAGAAGTTATGGTATTAGCAAACCTCTGTATTCGAGGTTATGCTTGACTATTTCTTCGGCTTTATGAATGTCTGAATCTATTTGATGCAAACGCAGTTCTTTCTCGTCATCAGAATGAGTGCCATCATACAAAACATTTAGCTTCATTTTTGCTTTGATATATTCAAGATGTAGCAAGCTTTGCCCTGCAAGCAACTTTCCCCATTGCTCGTATTTCTGAATGTCGTTGAGGCATTGGTCTATTCTTTCGTAATGTAAACATGCCATACTTTCCATTGTTAAAAATGTCCTTTTCCCGAATTACAAATTATGTATATTGTACTTTTACTATTATTTTGTGAGAGTTACCCCATAACTCCAAGTCTAAAAGTGATTGAATTCTATATTATATCTTGTTTGAAAGTATTTTGACAAAACTTTTGGAGTTCTAAATGTATATTGTTCCCATTCTCCATCCAATTCTTTTTCTCTATAGTTGAAATAAAGATAACCTGTTTCTTTCTCGACAGGAACTAATAAATTATAATCTATTAGTGTGAAAAATGTTTGACTTGGCAGGTTGTACTTTCTCAAGAAGTTCAAGACTTCTTTATATTCCACATCCCAACCATTATTTATATCTCTGAGAGTGTCAAAAATCAAGTCTATCGTATTTTTCTCAAAGATGGCCACTAGTTCATCACGTATTTCTCTAATTTTCTTCTTTGAGTATTCTTTCAATAGTTGATTAATATCTTCGTGGGATAATGGGAGATGTAAATCTTTATTCCCAATATTCTTGAAGATAAGCATCAAATCTCTCGGCAAATAGAATGTGAAATCAAGTATGTATTTAAATTGTGTCATTTTGTTATTATTGTTCACATCTACAAATGAAAGCCAGGGATCTTCTTGAATATATGGTATATTTAAAGATGCGAACCCTTTACTTAAACGACGATTAATAAAGCGTCTTAAGATTAGTTGCCGCTCATTTCCTTTCGCTACAACGTGTTCGTACCAATTAATTCGATATTCATAACTCTCGAATATCTTATTCTTATCACAGTCCACTCCGTCTAATCTTTCTGCAATGTCATCGCGAATAAAAATAATAACCTTTGCCGTTAAACCATTGAAATACTCTGTGGTGTCACGACGAGAAATTCGGATTAAATCCATTAATTGTATTTGATCCTGTGGGTTAGTAAGTTTAAATTTTACATCTAAATCATCAAACATTACATAAAAATGAATGTTCTTGAAAATGTCCATACGAAGGACTTCTGTAATAATTTGTCTCAATGGTCCTATCATTTGATAGAAAGGAGCTTTTATTGATTTATTCCCCAAAACTTTTGAAATGATACCAAAATCCCTTTTTAGGGGTGAGAAATTCACTTCTTTATTCGCAACTATCTCAGTAATGACATATTTATCAATATTAATATACCCTGAGTTTTTTGAGTAAAAGTCTTGAAGAGATTTTATCTGTCTTAAATATGTACCTTGTCCTGTATCTAAGATCATTTTTACTAAACGAACCAGAATAAGCCATTCGAAGAGGGCCTCATATTTAAGATCCTTTTCAGGAATTGCTTGAATAATTGCTTCAATATCAAATTCATTTTTTCGAATGATAGAGGTATAAAGTCCTTCATTATTCTTTGCTTTTTCGTGTAACCACATTGCATAGGCTGATTTTCCAGAACCTTTGCGGCCGCTTACAATAAAATAACCTCTTTGAATATGTTCCTCAATATTAGTATAATCTTCAAAAAAATCTAAAAGATTAAGGCCAGAAGAGGTCGTTTCGCCTTCGGCCTCTGGCTTTCCTATGTATAGACCTTTAGTCGTATAATGTTTCTTAAACCGCATAATATGTTGAATTATAGTTTATAATATATTAACTGCTTTATGTGTTCTTTTCTTATGATTATGGTACAATGATAACTTCATCAGAGGTCAGACAATAGGGGATGGGTGAAGCGGATGCCGTTGTTGAACACCGCCCGCCGTCCGTCGTCGTCGATAGTGACTAATATCTTATATTTCGAGTTTTTGAAATAGGTCATTGGGGCTTGCCTTCTTCGATTTTTAGGTGAAGGTGAAGAGCTTTTGAGATTTGTTTGAGGTGGTCTATCTTGGTTTGATTGCTGATGTTGGAGTAGATTAGCCAGCCATCGCACTCGTGTTGCCAAATGCGACCAGGTACTAGTGGGCGTTTTTTCTTGCCCACAAGGTTATATCCCATGTGTTCAATTCCTACTTGTGAGATGCGGTGCAGCCCAATCTTTCGCAGTGTCTCGATGAAAGTGTCAATGGCTTGGCGGTGCCAAATAACGGTACCGTCGGGGAACGTTACCCGTAAGCCTTTAGTCCTGTTGGTTACCTGCTTGCTTGGCTCATGCGGTTCGATTTGAGGTGGCTCAGCTTCACTCTTGACGGGTGTGCTGTTGCGAGGGGTGAGTGGCTTGGCGTTGATAATTTCGCTTATCTTCGCCTTGCGAGATAGGGCCACGCTGATTGGCTCGCCTGGGTGGTACTCCACCACTAGCACCAGGTCACGCTTGATGGGTTCAAGCCGCGGCGCAATATCACTACTTAAAGCAGGTAAAATCTCATCTTTGATGATATTCTCCTCAAGTTCCTCCACCTGCCGGATTACATCCTTGGGGAGTTTCACTCCCACATCGCGGGAGTTCTCGATGATGCTATATAATTTCTCGAGCTTTGTCATATCAGCGTTCTTGTAAAAATGTACGTTATTAAACCGCAAAGTTACTAATTATCTGCCTAACAGATTATGAAACCTTTGAAAAGTTTTCCACATATCAACGATTTATGCCATAATATGTGACTTAATTCAGAAAACAAGTTTAACATTAAAACAATAAATATTATGGTATATGGCTACATCAGAGTAAGCAGCGACAAGCAGACAGTGGAGAACCAGCGGTTTGAAGTCACCAACTTCTGCGAGCGCAATAATCTGACTATTGACGGTTGGATAGAAGAAACAATCAGTGGAACGAAGTCTTACAGCAAGCGTGCTCTCGGCGCATTGCTGCGTCGTGTCAACAAGGATGACCTCATCATCTGCACCGAGCTTTCACGCCTCGGCCGCAATCTCTTTATGATTATGGAGATTCTGAACATCTGCATGACTAAGGAGTGTCGAGTGTGGACTATCAAGGACAACTACCGCCTGGGCGAGGACATCCAGAGCAAGGTGCTCGCTTTTGCTTTCGGCCTCTCGGCAGAGATTGAACGAAACCTAATTTCGCAGCGCACCCGTGAGGCTCTTGCCCGCAAGAAAGCCGAAGGTGTGGTTCTTGGCCGACCGAAAGGACGCAAGACCTCACATGAAGCACGCAAATTATACTGTAAAGAAACGCTCATACGGGAGTTGCTGAAGAACAAAACTTCAAAGCGAAAGATTGCTAAAATCTGTCGTGTTGACCGCAACACTCTCGATCGTTATATTAAGGACTGGATTGAGTCTGAAAAATGAGCGTTTTTGTGCAGCAACAACACTCTGTTTGTGACTTCACGGGCTCTGATAGTTGGGTGATTTTATCAGAAATCGAGCAAAGTATAAAACGTAAAA
>CADACD010000096.1 GCA_902786365.1 uncultured Lachnospiraceae bacterium
AAAAGTATCTGAATCAATATAATGTGATCCATCTGGATATCTCATCCTTTTGGGATTCCTATAAAGACAATATTGTGGAGAAGATTCAGGAATATATCTACAAGGATTTTAGAATAGTTTTTGGAGATGAATTAGACTATAGGGACACACTTAGTTATGTACTGATGTCTGTTTATCAGAAAACAAAAATTCCATTTGTGATTATCATTGACGAGTGGGACTGTATTATTCGAAACAGTGGGGATGAAGATTTGGTTCATAACTATCTTCAATTCTTACATTCGTTATTTAAGGGTGAGGAATCAAAGGCGTTTCTGGCACTTGCCTATATTACGGGAATTCTTCCAATCAAGAAGATTAAGGATGAATCAGCACTAAACAATTTTGATGAATATACCATGTTAAAATCTAAGCCAATCACACAGTACTATGGATTTACGGAGGAAGAGGTAAAGGCGCTTTGTGAAAAATATGCTATGGATTTTGATACCACAAAAGTCTGGTACAACGGCTATTTAATTGATGGAATGCACATGTATAATCCGAATTCAGTTTCTTTTGCTATGAAAAGGCAGGATTTTGATTCTTATTGGAGAAATACTTCCTCTTTTGAATCCATCAATACCTTTATTACAATGAATTACGAAGGCCTAAAGGACGATGTATTGACTATGCTTGCTGGGGGAAAAGTTTTTGTTAATACAGAAACCTTTGGAAATGATTTATTTGAGATATCTTCCAAGGATGAAGCATTGACAGCATTGGTTCATTTGGGGTACCTTGCATATGATGGAGAGGAAGGCTACGCATATATTCCTAACTATGAGGTGGCAAAGGCCTATCAGTCTGCATTGAATAAAGGAAGTTGGAAAGAAGTAGCAAAATCTATCTCAAAGTGTGACGAGTTGCTAAGAGCAACGATAGCAAAAGATTCGGACAAAGTAGCAGAAATCATTGAACTTGCCCACGAAACCTATACTTCTGTTTTAAAATACAATGATGAAAATTCACTCAGTTGTGTGCTTACTATGGCATATTTTACTGCACCTGCCTATTACAATATCGTGAGAGAATTCCCGGCAGGAAAAGGATTTGCAGACCTTGTATTTCTTCCAAGAGCCAATGCGGGAAAACGTCCAGCCATGGTGGTAGAACTTAAATACAATCAGTCCGCTGATTCTGCCATTGCACAAATCAAGCAGCGTGGCTATCAAGGTGTGTTATCCGACTACCAGGATCAGGTTTTACTGGTAGGCGTAAATTATAGTGCAGATGGAGAGGATAAGAAGAAACATACTTGTGTCATAGAGGAGTGGAAAGAAGCAAAAAAGTAAAATAGTATGTAGGAGAAAGACGCTCAGAAGATGATTTTTTAGAATGCACCTTCTGAACGCTATATAATTAATCGAAATGTTAGTATCTGTTTTTCAAATTGTTTTGAATTTTCCATTAGAATCATACCCTGATAGGCAGATACTTTTTGTTTTAAAATGTATAATCCCAAACCATGTTGTTCCGCATGTATGGATTTGGTTGTATATCCCTTTTGAAACATTAATTTTTGTAATTTTGTATCTATGAGCGGCCCTGGATTGGATATAGTAATACAGACCTTTGATTGGTAACTGTCGATGGAAACGTTAATGATCTCACCCTCAGCGGTTGCCTCTATTGCATTGTCAAGGAGAATCCCTGTCATTTCCAATAATTCATATTCTGGAACTACAGTTTGTAAGGCAAAGTTTTTTATGGAAATAGAGAGGGTAATGCCTTTTTTTTCTGACTCAATGGTTTTTTGATATAAAAAACCTGCAAACAGCTTATAGTTCAATTTTAGTAATGTAATTGGAACATTATTTTGAAAAGATGTTTGGCTGTGTTGTTCTAAGGCATTTTTAAGTTCGTCGTAAGTGGAGCAGGTCATAGGAAGTGCACATAAGGCTTGAATTTCATTGTCATGCTTATGTTGTCTGATACGCACCTGCTCGATTAATTCTTCTACAATAGGAAGATAACGTGTATAATTTTCCAATTCCTTTTGTTTTTTTATAAATTTAAAGTTTGTATTGATTAGTTCTCCATTCATTCCAATAGCAGTTATAATGATAAAAGCAATCAGTAGTGTGGTTTCTAATGTTGAAACAGTATGAAATCGATAAAATAATATGATTGTAATATACACAATACTAGTGTTTGTTAATACTGATTGCGTAAAAATGGAAGTATTGAGTGTATAGGAGTATACATTGTGTAAGGGAACAAAAAAATAGAGTAGCATACAAAGGAAGAAGGTAATACTGATTCCTAATAATTGTATATTTTTGTTTGTGAGTGAAATATGCATAAGTTGAGTAGGAATAAAGCTTACAAATTGCAGAGTTATATTAAGGATAAAAGCAAACAAATAGGTATGCACCGCTTCCTGTATCTTTAGATGGAAGTTAATTTGAAAAAACAAGATATAGCAGATGCATTGCAGGAAAAATGGAAGTATAGGATTATGTAATAAGATATCTATGGCGGAAAAGATAGAGGAAAACAAAAGAGAGGAAATGCACAGTGAAAAAGTCACCTTAAATCTACATTTTTTGAAATTCAAACTCAAAAAATAGAAGGATAAAAATTCTATAAAATAGATAAAAATATTTTGTATAAATAATGGCATTTTAATTCTCCTTTATAGTTGGAATGGTTACTGTTCACACCTCAGTATGACCAGTAACTTGGAAGGTACGTGCTACCGGGATCAATTTGGATGTGTGATACATTTGGATATAATGATTAACAGTATCAAAATTTTTTATGTAATCTGTGTTGATGATATAACTTTTATGACATCGAATAAAATTTTCTGGTAATTGTTCTTCTAATTGCTTCATTGTATACTGTCTGGAGGTATGCGAACAATCTGTTGTTTCATAAATCATGTATTTTCCTTTTGCATTGATATATAGAAGAGAAGTTAAATCTAAATTAAAAAAGACGGAAGATTCGATTTTTAATAATAATGTTTGCTTTTTTTTCTCTAATTGAAAAATAGAATCGAGCAGGTTGGTAACATCAAAAGGAGTGTAAGGTTTATATAGAAAACCAAAACAATGCACTTTGTTAATGGCTTCCTGTATTCTGTTTGAATAGGAGGTGACATAGATAATAGGGGTGTTTGTGTATTTTATTTTGGAACGTATTTCTATACCAAGTGAAATTCCATCGTTTTTCTTTCTGTTATCTTCTGATAATGCAATATCCAAAAAAAATAAATCAATCTTTGGTAAGACTTGGATAAAGTATAAGGCATCTGCTGTATTTGAAGCAATAATGACCTGTACATCTTGTATATGGGATTGGATAATTGCTTTTAACGCGTTCGCTTGCACTGTTACATCTTCTACAAGCAGTATTTGTTTCATATTCATCTCTACTTTCTTTTCTTGATAATTACTTGTTTACTATATATTGTAGCCAAGTAAAAATAAAAAATCAATTGACATTTTTGCAGTTCATACCCAAAAACATACCGTTCATGCCAAAACTAAAATGTTAAAAGGGAATAGAATGCTTTTCTAAAAAATGAGTTGTGAAAGAAATATCGGGGTTTGATATTAGTATTTACAAGTGGCAATTTAACACGATCAAGAAAGTCCCCCATTTCTATTGCGTAGAGCAATAAGTGGGGGACTTTCTTGTATCAGGAGGGTGTACAAGCCCCTTCTGATATGCTGTGATAGCAGCGAATAGTGTTATGAGCAAGTTAGCAGAGCGGATTGCGAATATCCACTTGATTCAGTAATATACGTCATACGGAGCATGGATTTTGAGTAAAGGTTATCTCAAAGAATGTGCCAGAAGCATATGAATATCAACAGGTTATACCAAGTCTGGAAGACGTGTATCTGTTTTATTTCGAGCTGTAGCTTTTCTTAGTATATCAGATATTTAACAAAAATCCACTACTATATTTTAGATAGAGAGAACGCATCGTGTTAATGTATTTTTTGCTAATATTTAAAAGCGTGCCATCTGTTAAAACAATGTTATTCTTTATGATTTTTTCTATAAAATCTAAGTTTACAATGGTTGTTCTATGGCATTGCACGAAATAGAAGGGAAGATGGTGCAAAAGACCTTTTAGAGATTCGTTGCTTTTATAAATTTCTTCCTTTGTATGAATATTAATATATTGATTGGCACTTGAAAAATACATA
>CADACD010000097.1 GCA_902786365.1 uncultured Lachnospiraceae bacterium
TTGTACGAAAAACTCTTTTCAAAAAATACACCTCCTTTTGAGATGCATTATACACTGTTTTATATCTGATTGTTAGGCGTACTTGGATTGACGCTTACTCAGATCCATAGCTTCCCCTGTATACATTGCAATTACATAATAGTGACGGTCTCTTCAATCTTCTTATAACCGAAATGCCACTTCTCCACCGGCTTTGCATCATCGGCGGCATAGCCAAGTGGCATAACAGTACCGTCTTCTCATTAGCTGGCAAGTCAAAAGCCTGTTCCAATTCATTATTTGGGAACAGGTTCACCCAGCAGGATGCCACGCCAAGGCTCCACGCCTCAAGCATCATGTGTGTTGCCACGATACTTACATCCTGTTCACCTGAATGGATGCCCGGCTGCTTCGGATTATCCCAATCCTGATTATCATCATATGCAATAAGCAGGACAGTCGGCGCATCATAAATGCAAGGACATAAAGACCTTACCTTTGCGAGGGATTCTTCGCTCTGAAGAACGTAAATTCGCTGCGGCTGATAATTGACTGCAGTCGGTGCCACATTTCCAGCCTCAAGAATCTTATCAAGCTTCTCCTGTTCTATCTGCTGTCCTGTAAACTTACGCACCGAATATCTTTCTTTTGCAAGATCAAGAAATGTATAACTCATTTAATCACCCTTTCGCTTTTTCCCCATTATAAGGGCATAGACCCTGTTAGACAAGAACGCACTTTTTCGTGAATTAGTTACTTTTTCGTAAGCTACAGCCCAAAGTTACTCTTCAGATGCATTAGCTTCTAAATAACTTCTTCCATAATCTGTCATTATCTGAAGCAGTGGAATTGCTGCCTCTCCAAATGAAGTTAGGCAGTACTCTGTCTTGGGCGGAACAACCGGATAAATTGTCTTACATATAAGTCTGTCCTCAATCATTTCGTTCAACTGTTCCGCCAACATTTTAGGACTCGCCTGCGAAATACGTTTCTGCAGTTCTCCATAGCGAAGTGCCCCATCACGCAAAGCCCATAGTATCGTGCTTTTATATTTTCCGCCCAACAATTTTACTGTTGTTTCAAAAGGGCATTTCCCATTGATTTGCTCTTCAAACATATTAGTCACTTCCATAAAAACTCCTATTTATATGTCTTGTCTTTATCAAACATGTTGTGCCTATCTTGATGCCAATTCATAACTTTCCGCAATTCTACTTTGTAACTCTTCATCCGTGATGACATCATCCAATACAAGCGTATACCAGCTGTTCTTGTTCATGTGCCAGCCGGGATAATAGCCCTTGCGGGACAAAATCTCGTCTTTTTCTCCGGCATTCATCCGCAAATCAATGATCTCAACCGTTTTGTCGGTGTCAAGCCCGATCTTGCGTCCGATAACAGTAAGGATTGCACCATACCATTTTTCATTATCTTTTCTGCGCCAGACAGCGTTATCCGGAAACTTTGTCCACAAGAACTTCAGTTCATCACCGTAGGTGTCACGTACAAAGCGAATTGCAATATCCGCCTGCCTTGTTTTGAATACAGCGGATTCATAGCAAATATCCGCAATGTCGCATAGAAACGACTCTATTTCAGATCTGATTTCTCCCACATATGTACCTGACGCGTTCGTTTTATAAAGAACATACGGCTCTCCTGTTTCTTCCTCAATCAGATCGGTATTGACTTCACCCTCATCGGAAATGGTCACGTGAAGAAGAAAAGCATCGTCCTTAATTTTAGTCTCATAATACCATCGATTATTTTGCCTGACGAATCCAAAGCCCGGAAGTCTATCTATGTTTACTTTTTTCCTTTTAAAAACATCTTCAAACATTGCTTTCACCTGAATATTCTACAAACTGTTACTCCAACATCTAAATCACAGCCACAACTTCCCAACATCTAACTCGGCAACTCAACTCTCATACTTTTTGACCTAATTTGCCCTTGGATAAGTTACCGCAGAGCGTTTGGTCTGGATAAAATTCCTTCTATTGTAACTATAATAAAATTAATTCCTTGCATTCCTAATACTAATGTAGTAATAGTAAGGATATTCAATGCCAAAATCACTTTATTTATCTTATATAACTTAAACACAAATACCAACACGCACAATACTAAACATATAATCATAGCCAAGCCATAAAATACTGTTGGTAATTTAAATTTCTGAGGTATAATCCTTTTCTGTAGCCAACTGTTCTAATTTTAAATAATAACTGCATCGGATATTATTGTATTTTTTACTAATATGTTCAAAAACATAATAGTGCCAGACATAATATATAATGCCAATTACCAATTTTCTTTTATCCCTATACATTGTTGATTCCTTTCTGATTTTTGTTGTTATAATACATTTTTGTTACCATTATGATAGAAATCTCAAATCGAAATATTCTATAAGTTACGACTACCACTTCAAGAGGCAGCCGTAACTAACATATAAGAATTTAGTTTTTAATTATAGCTGTTTTAATATATCCCTATATCTAAAATAATATACTATTCTGGAAATTACTCTTACAATTTCGCAAAAAAACAATAATAATACATAATCCGAATCAAAAAGCTTTGATTCATAATTTATACCATACATAATTTTAAGATAAATGAATTGAAATATTTGTGCCTGTAATATTGGAAACCCTGAAATATCAGCATATGCATACCCATCATCTCTTACATATCCCGCATCTATAAGTTTATGCGTTTCAACTCCAAGTTTCAATACTGCAACATACACCAAAATCATAGTAATATACATAAAAATCAGATTTATGTAAAATAAATATTTCTCTAAAGTTGTATATTTCATTAACAAAAAAAACATCTCCAGTACACATAGTGTACTAAGTATAATCGCTTCAAATTTTATCCCACTGCACTTTATCTTATCATCAATAGCAATATGGTGACTTACTATTAATCTAGAAACAATTATTCCAGTTGGTGCCATAAATAAAAGAAAGCCTGCTACTAAGAAAAACCCACTATACTCTTCCACTTATTTCATCCTCCCAATACTCCATACATACTTTCCAAATATAAAATTGTACCTTTGCATTCTTCAATTATTTCTTTTCGATTTTTTCCTGCTCCTATGCCTATTTTATCCCACAATTTATTTATAAATTGTGTGCCTGAATTTTCAAGTTTAATCATTTCATTTTCTGCAAATATTCGTAACATAATTATATCTGTATATGTATGATATGCTAATTCGTAATTATCATAATAAATATTTCCGCCAATGCCATATGTCGTATAATCATGTTCTAACTTATTAAATTCATTATGACTATCATTTTTTACCTTCATTATCAATGCACCTCTTTCTAAATCTACTGATTACCTGTAACAATATTTCGTAAGCGCTTAGTTTTAGGGTGTACACCAAAGTAAATGTTCCGGAACTCACACTAGAAATCCAGAATGCTAATATTTTACTCTATTTTATAGTGCATAGCTCCTTTACACTTTCATTCCATGGAGCCAGTTTTTCAAGTTCTTCATCTGACATTTCTTTGTTTGGT
>CADACD010000098.1 GCA_902786365.1 uncultured Lachnospiraceae bacterium
CGTCCGCTCGCTGTTCACCAGGTTCGTCAACTTCACGCAGATCGCATCCGTCAGATCACTGACACTGCAGCCACATTTCGCGATGCCGTCTACGTCCTGTTTGTTCAGTTCATCGTACGACTTCAGCATATTGTCCAGCGTTACGATATAAGCCAACTTCTTAACTTTTCCCAGACTATCTTTGTTTTTATTGTTATTCATTTCTGTTTAGTAATTATTTTATAGTTCAAATATTTAGTAAAAAGCACACACCATCCCATAGACATCAAACACAGGTTCAATGCCTAAAAGACTAACTTTGCACTGATATATCTCAGTGCAGATAACAAGAATTCGGGGAGTTCTCGCGGAGAGAGCCGTCTTTTAAGTATGCTGCCCAACAACAATCACCAAGGGCGCTTTTGGTTTCTGGTTTCATAGATATCTCGTTCTATTTTCACATCGGGGACAGTCCCTTTTTGCAAAATCTCTGCAAAGGTACGATTAAGTGAGCAAATTACAAAATAAAATTCGATATATTTTTGTTTCAAGCGTAAGTATGTTGTCAGATATGACATTGAAACAGGCTATGGCAACATCATCCCTCTCTGGCAATTTGGATTGACATATTAAACAATAATTTTACCGCACGTTTATCTTCTTACCATTTCTATCATAGGTTGAGATAATAGAGCCTTTCTTAGCAGTGAAGGTATTCCCAATTACTATCATTTTGAATTGTTGAAAAGCACATTCCGCTATCAGATTATTCAAATCCATTTGGTAGCTAAACTTACATTTGGGTTGCAAAGATACAAATTTTTATCGAGAATGAGGTCTGAACCCATCATTTAGCGCGTTATTTAAGCAAATATTGTCTAAAAATGCAATCTTATAATGGAAAATTTTAGGTTTATTGAAGAATTATGTGTATATTTGCAAAGCAATTTGGTGCATAGCGCCATCTTTGCAAGACATATTGCTCACATCCTGCCAAATTACCACACCGAAAGGATAAAAGAGCAAACACCAATCATCGTGAAGTCGCGCCATAGGCGCAGACTTCCCCGTAGATGATTGGAGGCTGTGGTAAGCCTGGCAGGATTATGGTGGCGGTTTGCGCCATTTAGTTAGGATGTTGGGAATACTTCCTAAATGTCGAAGAGTAAAAGAAATATAATATGGGATTATTAAAATTATTTGGTTTGTCGAAAAACAAAGTGACAAACATGGAAAAGTTTGGATATGAAGCAGCAAAATACGACGAAGGCCCAGAACGCTTACGTTTTTGCAAATTATGTTATCGGTCTTGGCTCGAAGACCCATCACAAGTAAATAACATCAAAGACTTTTTCATAATAGCTCAGACAATGTATAATTTGTTATGTTTTAATTGTAGAGATAACAGGAATGAGGATATTAATGCCACTGCTCTCGCCTTTTACTTTGCTACTAGAACAATTCATCAACAAAAAAAAGTTTCTTTGTATGGAGTTTTATTAAGAATCTATCTTTGCGACTATGTTAAACAATTGATTCAAAATCTAATTATTAACATGCTTGATGAAAAAAATCCTACGAACAAGTTTGGCGGAGTTGAGTATAGAGAGTATGCAAATGCGGCAAATCTCATGATAATGTATTATGACATAACGAAATATCCTAAAGTTTTGAAGGATCCAAAAATAAATAAAATAAAATCACATTTAGATTATCTTAATAGTATGCACTTCTTTGATGCTTGGTGTGAAAATAGTAATTCGGTTCAAGAAGGAGGACATGCTCAATACTTGCTCTATAATTATTTACATCAATACTATTTTAAGGGCTTATAGATGATGAAATAAGAATAATTCTGTTATATGAAACAGGAATCCCGTCCCTCTATTCTCTCCCTGTTCTCTGGTGGCGGTCTACGTTTTATTATTCAGAAAAAGCCTATTACAATTTATGTGATAAAATGTTGGACGTCATTTAATTAAAAAATAATAGACATGAGTCTTATTGATTTCTTGAAGAATAATTGCAGCAATAGTAGAACTCTTGCTTCATACTACACAGATGTTCATTCTGCAGGTTTCGCTTTTCATATTAATGGAAGACTTACTAATTTGTGGGAAGCAACCAATCCTAATGGTAAAAAAGAGTATTTCATATTGGATCATGAAATCTGTTGGAATACTATGTGTAGAATTAGCAATAATCACATGACATTCAGACCTGATCCAAATGATTTTGTTCTTAAAGATGCGGATTCGTATGTGGATTTATCCCAGATATATGCTCCAGCCAAGGAAGAAAAAAAGGTTTGGGTGTATAAATTTTAAGTAAGGTATTTCGTTTGCTGCCTCTCTTTTAACTGCAATTATTGATACTCACAAGAAATACTTTTAGAATTTTTAGTGGCTATAAAGTACATTATCATGGATATTCAACAAAAATTAGAAAAGACCTATATAAAAAAACTTATTAGTCATATTGGTTTTATGACATGGGAAGTCTTGTTTAAGTATGATGAAAAATATCATACAGAAGAAACAAGGTGGGGTGGACGAATTCTCAATCAATGCCATTTTGTTTACGCATATTATATTTGCACTGTAATGGGATGGGAGGAACCGGAATACTACCAAAATGACGAAGAAATATCAAATGGTTTTTTCGACAAAGAAACGCTTAAACTTGAAAATGACAAAAATGCTTATATTAAAAATGTTCTTGACAATTTGCCAAGAGCTTTTAATTCTTTGGATGTTTTCAAGGCAGACCCGCTAAATGGCCAATTTATAAGTCATGACGAAGAAAAGGAAAAAGATCATATTGCTATGATGGAGTATTTCTTGGAAAATTTGAAGCTCGGGCCATCTCCAGATAAGGTAGTTAGCGATAAACCAACAAGAGACGAGATAAAATCTCTTATTAAAGTGATTGATAATATAAAACAATCTGTTGCTTTGTTGTCTTTATCTATGCCTTTTGGTATAGACAAAAAACGGATTAGAGAGATAGAATCTTTGAAATTCCCCTTGTTTTTTGCTTGGGGAGCATATCATTATGGTGACAGGAGAGCATTGGTTCCTCAAGAATTTGGTTATCAGATGGCTTATGAAGCATTTACCCTGAATTTAGAAAATAGCCTGAAGCATAACATAACATATCTTCAAACAGACCGATTCATGAATTCATATTCAATGAAGTCCTCTTCTTCTCGCATTTTAGAGACTTTATTTAAAATTCAAAGAGATTTAGAGACTAATACAATTGGAAATCTTTGAGTAATTCGACATCTAGCCACGAAGTTTTTATAGCATGTGTAGAATACTCCAATACGACTATACAAGTTTCATGGTAGTCTTGATTACGTACCATTCTACCGAAGAGATGAATATGGTTGGGTGATTCCTGAGAATTATGTCAAGATAAAATGGGGCATTGGTGCTGGCGACATCATGAAGAGTCGTAAATCAAAAATCGGATATGATATTTCACCGTTTGAATACCATGCTGACTTGGGGACTGGCACAACCTCAAAGATAAAACGGTACAATGAGCCATTGCTTTTCAGAAAGTTATTTAAGAAATTTCGAAAGAATCTTCAGGATGCAGACAAGCTCATTATCATTGGATATGGTTGTAAAGATGAAGGTATAATGAAATGATAAAGGAGAACTTTGACTATAGAAATAAGCCTTCTTTCATTGTCGATGCCTATACAAAGGATGGGAGTCAAGAAATACCACGTGTTATTCAGTCATTTTAGTCAAAGTCATTTTAGTCAAAATGGATTTGGAACTCCGTCATTTTGCTCACTATAATAATATATATTAATA
>CADACD010000099.1 GCA_902786365.1 uncultured Lachnospiraceae bacterium
CCGAACCATTTAGGTATTCACCGTTTTCATTCTGATTAACAGTTACATAACTAAGTGTAAAACCATCTTCTCCACCAAATTTATCCGTTAGATTTCGAGTTTCGTTCATCTCAACATCTTTGCCCCATGTGATACCTTTCTCATCATCAGTTGTCAGCTCGAATTTCGAAGTAATATCACGTACAGTATCGTAGATTTTCTTATCTTCTTCACTGGCTGTCGCATCTCTTTCTAAGCCTTTCTTGTCAAGAATAGTATCATAATGGTTAAGAAGAACAGTTGAAACTGAAGCACGTGCATACGCCTCCACAAGCTCCTTGCGTTTTTCATCAAAGGATGTATTAAATATTTCATTATTACAAAAAACTTTCAACATAGGATAAAAACCGCTTAAATAAACCCATTCGTTACTCTGCGAATCATTACCAATATTAGAATCCATAATATTAATAGTATCTGCAAGACCTTTTACAGCTTTCGCCTCGCTTGCCATAGTATATACACCGACTACTCCCGGAATCTGGCTGTCTCCTGCACTGGTGAATTCATTTTTTTGTCCACATGCACGCTCACGCATTGCCGTTGTCTGTTTGTCATAATAACAGTTATAATAAGTTCCGTTACCGGAAGTTTCAACGTCCCCAAGAAATCCACCAAGTGCATTTCCCGTTGCAGTTACAGAAGTGTCTGTCAGAATATTTCCAACTTCACCGGCAGCATAGCAGTTAATATATATATCACCATAATTATCAGAAATGGTTCCATCAGGAAGAATTATATGTGGATGTTGTTTTCCTTTTTTATATGTGTTCTCATGTCCTACAAAACCTCCCAATTGAGATCCTGCATATTCCATGCCTACCATAGCTGTGCTATAACAGTTTTTATAGATACAGGCACCTGCAGCAGCACTACTACTACTATCTTGAAAAGCTGTAAATCCTCCTATTTCTGAATTTCCTTCTACCGAACCGGATGAAAAACAATTAATAAAAGAGGCATTCAATGTATATTGATTTCTATCATCAATCAGTCCTGCCTGTACATGTGACGAAGTAACCACACGTCCAATAAATACACCTGTTTTTTTATTTCCATACATCTTATTATTCGTAAAACAATTTCTACATATAAATCCATCTCCGCATGAAATAAATGCACCCGAATCTTCACCTGAACTAAAAACCTCACAGTCTACAGAATAGCAATTTTCAATCATTTCAGGAAATACCTTATTTCCATAATTCATCCATGCTTCAGGACTTTTTGGAAAAGCTACATCATATTTTACTTGATAGTTGTCTCCTACATTAAACTGACAAGCTGTTAATCCCCCTATATGAGAGTCTCCGTAAATGTATGACCTAAGTGTTGAACAGTTTTTCAAAAAAATATTTCCCCCACCATAATTATTAACACGTCCTATCAGTATTCCTATATTAGATTGATTTGTATGTAAAAATGAATCCGTAACACTTACATTTTCAAGATATACAGGTGAAGTAATAGAACCGATAACCACACTCTGCTGACCCGCATTAAAAAAAGCAAGACAGTTTGCAAACAAAACATTCCGTATAATTGTTTTCTTATTACTAGATGAGCTTTTTATAAGTGGATTATTCATACGAAAATTATAGATTATATGACCATTACCTTCTAAATCAAACCAACTGTTTCCACTAAGGTTGATTGTATAGTCCCAATTTTGTCCTAAACTGCCTCCCATATCTATGTCCTTTAGTAGTTCAATGCGGATATTACTACCGGTATTGGCTTTTTTTGTCATTACCCAAACAAATTCATCTGCATTTGAGACATAATAGGTATCATATTTCACCTCAACTTTACCTGCTGTGATTGAGTTTCCGTCTACACCATTTAAAACTGTATCCTTGTCATAAGTTATCGTTTCTACTTTTGATTCCACTTCTTTTGTTAGCCCTTGCCACTGCGATATTTCATTGTCGGATTTATGCCACTGAAAGTAAGGTGAATCATCCTTAACTGTATATATATTTTTATTGCTAAACATAGTTGACGGAACTGTCGGCGTTACATTTCCAGTAACCGTATATCCATTAAAAGTATCCCCTAATATTTCATTCCAGCGTGTTTTTTCAAACGACGTTAAATCCAAAGCAGCCTCAGCTGTAATCTCTCCACCTTTATCTGAAATGCATGGCAGAAGATCTATTATCAACACAGCCACAACAATAGCCGAGACTACTCTTATGAATTTACTATATTTTTTTAATGACTTTGTTGATTTCACATTATCCACCTCATTTCAAATTAAAACCTACTGTTTTTGCTGCAATATGCCATTTGCTCCCATCTCTACATTTCCCCACATATTATCAATTGCATTTCCTTCCGATTGTATTCCATCAGTTAATATATCAATCGTCAGATTGGCTCCATAAGAGTCAAGAATATTTTTTGTTACCTCTGAAATTGTTACAGACTTAAGAAGTGGTTCCGTACTACTTCCAAAATGTACTACATCTTTATAATAAAAATAGCCATCTTTACTGTTATAAAACCAGTTCTCATTCCAATTGTCATCTAAATTAAAAATAATTGGTCCCATATTATAACTTTTAGCAGATTCATCGATATTTAATCCAACGAACGAGCCAAAATTATCCAAAGGTAAATCTGCATCAACTGTAATAATATTATCTCCCACATTTGAACCGTTTATTTCAACTGTCCATCTTGGAATAATACATACTCTGATATATGCATCAGTGTTGTTTTCATCAGGCTTATCCAGATTCGTAATTTCTACTTTCTTATTTGCTTTATAGATATCATCATCTTTCGTCCACTGTAAATCATTAATTAATTCGTAACCTGTATTAACCCCATCATTTTCTACCACTGCCAGTGAAATCTCTGCCGGCAGAAATTGATTGTGTTTTTCTTTTATTAAACTTTTAGTGCCTGCTGCTGCAATAATCATTCCTACTGCAAGTATAGTCATGACAACAAAACAGAATACAATTCGTTTTGAATATAATTTCAACATATCAACACCTCAATCAGCTATTTTTATTGACTAATAATTTATCAATATTGTATAGTCCTTTCCTTCTTGTGACATATTTTCAAACAAGTTCCATCTTTATTATTTTCATTATACCATACAAAGTGTTCACCAAGCGTTCATTAATTCGTGTTAAAGCGATACTTTTTTAATTACTATTTCCATTTATGAAATTTTATTTTCTGCAAAGGCTTGCGATGTTCTGTATGCAAATTTATTTGGCTTATCCGTAAATTTTACTACCGGATATAAAACAGCTGTTGAACCTGATGAAAATGTGCCATATGCTGTCGGAAATGTTAAGGTTGCAG
>CADACD010000100.1 GCA_902786365.1 uncultured Lachnospiraceae bacterium
TTTATCCAAACCTTAATATTATCTAAACTTTGTTTCAAAAACGACATTAATTATAGCGACATTAAGTCTAAAGGTTTGGATTTTATTTTCCATGGTATGATAAACCAAAAGAAAAAGGAGGTTAACATACCATGGATTTAACAAATTTACGACAACACCATGAAAAACTTGTCAACCATATGAAGAACTCTGGATATTCCATGAGTTGCATCTATATGTACAAGCGCCAAATTCGTGAAATTCTTGAGTTGGATTTGGAATCATGGACTTCGTATCAGGACATTTACCAATATTTTGTGAGCATCTCCTCAAATCAAAAAGACCTAAAGTGGAGACGCTCAGTAATTGGCAGCATTGAATATTTTGATATTTATGGTCTGTTTCCGGACAGACGCAGAATTTGCTCTTTTATTGAACCAAGAGGTGCATACCACTCTCTGAATCATGTTTATCAACAACTAATAGATTACTACAAGACCTATGCTGAGAGAATTGGTAAAACAAAAGACACAACAATAGACAGCGAAAGTCATAGTGGTTCTGTGTTCTTTTATCATTTACAGCAAAGAGGCTGTTGTAATCTGGAATCAACGGAAGAAGATGATGTTTTGTCTTACTTCCTTGATGAATCGGGTAATTTAATTCGCTCCGCCGCTTGTTGTAAAAGTGTTAGAGCAGTTCTAAAAGCAGGATTAGAGGTTGATCCCATTGGTTGTAAAAAAGTATTACTTTTTCTGCCACATCTGACAGAACATCGAAAAAATATCCAAATGCTCACAGATGATGAAATCTGTAAAATCAATCAATTATTGGATACAGATACACTGTCACTGCGGGATAAAGCCATTATAAATCTTTTGTTGCACACCGGAATAAGAGGCGTAGATATCATCAATTTAAAGTTACAGTCGATTGACTGGAATTCTGATGTTATCCGACTTATTCAATCAAAGACGAAGAAAGAACTTGAACTGCCACTGTTACCATCTGTAGGAAATGCTTTATATGACTATATCACTATAGAGAGACCTAAGTGTTCATTCGATGCTGTATTTATCTCAGAAGTTGTACCATATGAACCACTGAAAGTACAAACAATACGTTGGATTGTTCGTAAGGTGTTTGGTCTTGCCAATATCCGCATGAATAAAGGTGATAGGATAGGCACTCATTTATTCCGCCATCATCTGACTGTTAAACTGTTAGAAAAAGATACTGCTTTACCAGTCATATCAAATATCCTTGGACACACTTCACCGAAGTCAGTAGACCCATATCTGCATACGGATTTTCATCATTTGAAAGAATGTGCCCTAAGCATAAAATCTTATCCTGTGCGAAAGGGGGTGTTTGATATTGACTGAGTTTATATCAAAACTCTCTCCGCTTATGGAGCAGTTTAAAAAATATCGAAAAGCTTCTCAAAAGTGGAGCAGAGATTCTCATTACAAAATGCGTGCATTTGACCGTTACTGCAATGAATTATATCCGGAAAATGATAAACTCACTCAGGAAATGGTTGACAGCTTTTTTGCGAAAAGACCTACTGAAACCATAAACTCTTGCCGGCAACGTTGCTATCTAGTTTCTGAATTTATCAAATATCTTCAGGAAAGAGCGCAGACAAATGTTATTGTTCCTGAAAGACCCCGTAAAAGAAGAAACACGTATATACCACATGCATTTTCGCATGAGGAATTATCTGAATTCTTCGAAGCCTGCGATAATCTGAGATATTTACCAAACCGGATTGATATGAAAATACGCAGCATGACAGCTCCTGTGATTTTTCGGTTACTTTACAGCACAGGAATGAGAACAATCGAAGCCCTGTCTTTAAGGTGTGAACATGTTGATCTCACTGAAGGAGTTATCAGTATAGTAGGCACAAAAGGATACAATGAGCACTATATTGTATTGCATGATTCCATGCTGGAACTTATGCAGCAATTCAATCAGAAAATGGATTGTATTTTTCCAGACAGAGAATACTTTTTCGTGTCAAGAGATAATGTCCGCTTTAACAGCAGCTGGTTAAGTGCTAATTTTCGTATTATATGGGATTCTGTTAACAGTTCCCATGCAACTGCCTATGATTTACGACATAACTATGCAATAGAAAATATCAACAGATGGACAAATGAAGGGTTCGATTTCTATGATAAAATCGCATATTTAAGTAAGAGTATGGGGCATGTCACATTAGAAAGTACAAAATACTATTACTCAATTGTTCCTAATCTAAGCAGTATTATGATGAATCAAACAAACGAAACTTTTGATTGGATTGTCCCGGAGGTAAATACAGATGAAGAAATCTACTAACCAAGGCGTATGCATCGCCCGTCACATATCGTTCTTTGTGAACGATTATGTGTCATCCTTTTTAACAGAGAGCGAACACACAATTAAAGCCTATAGATACACACTTACCCTTTACATCATGTACTTAGATGAGAAAAGGGGAATCACTATCAATAGTTTAAGCTCAGACTGTTTTAGCAGATCAGTCATAGAAGAATGGATTCTATGGTTAAAAAATGACCGTAACTGCTGTGCTGCAACCTGCAATAACCGCCTCGCATGTTTGAGGGTATTCCTAAAATATCTTGGAAGTAAAGAAATCGATTATCTATATTTATACCATGATGCGACGTTAATTCCACGATTAAAGGAACCCAAAACCAAGGTAAAAGGCATGAGCAAAAATGCTGTCAAAGCCCTGATGTCAGTACCTGATGTTACCAATAAAACAGGCAGAAGGGATCTTGCACTTATTATCCTTCTTTATGCGACTGCCTGTAGAATAGATGAAGTTCTGTCACTAAAAAACAAGCAGCTGTATCTGGATGCTGAGAAGCCATATATCACTATCATTGGCAAAGGAACAAAGATTAGAACGATAGGACTTTTACCCAAGGCTGTAGCACATCTTAAAAAGTATTTATCAGAGTTTCATGGTTCTGCTCCTGATCCTGAAGCCTACGTGTTCTATTCCAGAAATACAGGAATATATGGAAAGCTCACACAACCGGCTGTTGGTAAGATGCTTAAAAAGCATGCCGCATGTGCACATGAAATCTGTGATGAGGTTCCGAAGAATCTTCATGCGCATCAGATACGACATGCTAAAGCATCACATTGGCTTGAAGATGGTATGAACATAGTTCAAATATCACTCCTGCTTGGGCATGAGCATCTACAGACCACAATGGTGTATCT
>CADACD010000101.1 GCA_902786365.1 uncultured Lachnospiraceae bacterium
CAGATGGCGAAGTTCCCATTGATGATTCTGCATCGGAGCGTGCATTGAGAAATTTTACAATAGGACGAAAAAACTGGGTTACAATAAACACTATACGTGGAGCGCAGGCAAGTGCCATCATTTACAGTATTACGGAAACAGCACGGGCAAACTACTTAAATGTATATTATTACATAAAACACTTGCTGACAGAGATGCCAAAGTATGTAGATAAAAATGAAAATATAAGTCGAGCAATATTGGACCCACTTATGCCATGGTCGAAAAATCTGCCAGCTGATTGCTATAGCAAGCGTCGCAAATAAGCGACGCTTAAAATTTAGGCGGGGCGTAGGATTTGACGCTTACTTTTTTATTATTAGTTAAAGCTTTTAGACAAACTACGGTACTGGCATTGATGTCGGACGTAACCGTTTCTCGAAACTTTCTCAAAATTTTCGAAATTATTTGTCTTAAAATCTTGTCATTTTAAGTCGATTATGATATCATACAGATGTAACAAAAAGGAGTTGTCAATCATGAATCTACATTCGGAGTTAATTGTTATGTTGACACATAATGATCATACAGTACATAATGCTTATGAGATTTTTGAACAGTGTAGAAATTCCAAGGCGGTGTATTGGGGCTTCAAAGAAGAACCATTGTCCTCAGATGAAATGAAAAAGCTATATGCCTACATGAAAAGCTGTGGCAAAAAAACTGTCTTAGAAGTAGTGGCATATACAGAAAAAGAAGGGCTTGAAGGCGCTAAAATGGCAATAGAATGCGAATGTGATATCCTTATGGGAACGATGTATTCTGACACAATTAATGCACTTTGCAGAGAAAACAACCTTAAATATATGCCTTTTGTCGGGAAGGTCACAAAGCGACCTTCTATTCTTGAGGGAACAATTGATTCTATGCTTCACGAGGCGGATAGATTGTTACAAAAGGGCGTGTATGGATTTGATTTACTGGGGTATCGCTATATCGGAGATGCTGTAAAGCTCAATCAACAGTTTGTATCCGGTGTTAACGCCCCTGTATGCATTGCAGGCAGTGTGAACAGTTACCGGAGACTCGATGAAATTAAACAGTTGAAGCCTTGGGCGTTCACTATCGGAAGTGCTTTTTTTGAGAAGCAATTTGGCAATGATTTTTGTGAGCAGATTAATAAGGTCTGTGAGTATATTGATGAAGAAAGGGCAATGAAGTAAGTATTAAGAATTAGGGATTAAGAAGTAAGTATTGAAATGCAGTAAATAAATCGGAGGAAGGAATGTTTAAGCTGTTTTATCCTTGTGAATATGTTGACAGTGTATTTCAGATTGATTATCAAGAGCTATTCAACAAAGGCTACCGAGGATTGATCTTTGATATTGATAACACATTAGTACATCATGGGGAAGATGCAACCAGGGAAATTGAAGAATTATTTATCATCGTTCAACACATTGGATTCAAGACCCTTTTGTTATCCAACAATGATGAAGCCAGAGTGAAACGATTTTTGTGTAATATCGATTCTTTGTACATATGTGATGCCCGTAAACCTCATGTGGATAATTTTATCAAGGCAGTGAAAATGATGGGGATTAATAAAGAAGAGGCTATCGTAGTGGGAGATCAGATTTTTACGGATATATTAGGTGCTAATAAAAGTAAGCTGTTCAGTATTCTGGTGAAATACATCAGGGCAGACGGTGAAACAAAAATAGGGAAAAAAAGACAGCTGGAACGGATAATTCTCTGGTTTTATCAAAAAAACAGGTAACTATTCAATACCTCAAGTCCGGGCATAAAGCATTCAGACAAAGCTTTATGCCCGGACTGTGGGCGGTCAGAGACGCGAAAGCGTCTTGTCCGCCTGACTTGGAAATGTCGTCAAAAAGGAGTTGCAGCTTAAAATGAAACGACGAAAAAATTTTTGTGATATGAATCCTTTTTTTTATACGCTTTCTACCTATAAAGGAATCATCACAAGAGATATACAGGATTTGTTTAACAAAGAAAAATTTGCAAGGGGTAAGCAGGAAGCACAGCTGCCTGATCCTGTGTATGAATATAGTTCTGTCATGATTAAAAAAGGAAAAGGGATTGATCCCAAAACACAGGAAAATAAAGCTGTCAATATTCGGTTAGCCTCCGATAAGATCACAGGCATTCTTATTCGCCCCGGAGAATCTTTTTCTTTTTGGAAAACTGTCGGTTCTGTCACTAAAAGAAAAGGATATAAATCCGGACGTGTCATCAGACAAAATAAATTGATTACCGGGACAGGGGGTGGTTTATGCAATTTAGCCAATACGATTAATAATTTAATACTACATAGTCCCATGGAGATTACAGAATTTCATCAACATTCTGATGCGTTAGCCTTTGATCTGGATCACAGAGTGCCCATGGCCAATGGCACCTCCGTCAGTTATAATTATATTGATTACCGGTTCAAAAATACTACGCAGCAGATGTTTCAGTTAGTATTATGGTGCGATGATACCACGCTATATGCGCAGCTGCGTAGTGAATATGAGACTGCCTGTCGCTATGAACTGGTAGAAGAAAATCATCATTTTGAAAAGAAAGGGAAACGTTATTACAGAGTTTCAAAGATTTACAGAAATACAATAGACAAAGCAACGGAAAAAATCATCAATAAAGAGTTGATTTGGGATAATCATTCACTGGTGATGTTTGACTATCATTTGATTCCTAAAGAACTCATAAAAGAATCCGTATAAATGCAGCAGAGCTGATGGGTAGGGGGATTCTGAGAAATCAATTACAAAATATGGTTTTGCTTTTGATGGAAAAAAGTTGCTGATAAGAGAACGATAAGGAAACACAGCGTGCGCATAGGAATGGAAACATAGGCGCACACTGTGTTTTTTGTCATATATTTGTCATAGTGAAAAGTGTATATTAATAAGAAACGGCATGGAAAAAAGTGTCTGTGAAGAAACGGCAAAGAGGCAGTATTTGTCAAGATGAGAAGAATAGTGCAGTAAGAAACAGCCGAATGCGTTTGTCAAAGTGAGAAGAATGGTGCAGTAAAAAAACGCAGGAAGCATTAGTCATAGAAAAGTATTGATTGATCAGATAGGTAATTGCGAAACTAGTTACGCACGTTCCGCAATCTTGATTGAAAACAAAAAAAGAATTCGTTTAGCACACGAATCCTTGGATGAAAAAGTAAATCAGCTGATTTTAGGCGCACTTTAATAAGCATTCC
>CADACD010000102.1 GCA_902786365.1 uncultured Lachnospiraceae bacterium
TTAATGGTCGCAAGACCTGCCTGCCTTGCGACCAGGAAACTATTACTCATCTAGGCAGCGATGTTATTTTCTACCATATAATCCTTATGCTTCTCAATCTTTTCAAGATACGACTGTATCTCTTCTATGAAAGATTGTGCTTGATCACGCTTCGCACACAGATCGTAATACACTTTATGCTCTGCATCGTATTCTGCTTTGAAAGCCGCATACTCAGGATGCTCTTTGGCAAAACGTTTGTCACGCTCATCACGAATCGTGCTCCAGGTCTTTCCTTTAAACTCTTCCTCTTCTGCTATGGCATCAAGCATTTCGTCCCGCATTTTATTATACTCACTATTTTTGGAACTAAGTTCATCCCACTTAGGCTGCTCTTGCTCAATGTTAGCCGAAACAGTATCTATATACTTTTTCTTGCCTGAAATTGATTTTTCGAGTTCTGCGACGACTGTAAAATTGCAGTTCATTATACGCTTGATGTAGGAACCAACTTTATCTGTTATTGGCGCAAGTGTCTGGAGTTGGTCGAGAAATCTTAATGCTCCAGAGATCTTTTCACCCTTAAATCGGACCATATCATCGCCAGTGATAATAATGGTACTAGGGTTAAAGAAACTTTCTTGTGCTCTATAATTGGTTGCAGACTGGATTTTCTCCAAACCAGAGACCATCTCTTCCACTTCATTTAATATGTTCTTCTGAACGAATGATTCCGGATCACTAACAGCACTATTATAGACATCAGCCGTGAATGCCATTGTCTTTATCCACTCCTGATTATCAAGATGGTATCGTCTGGTGTAACGGATAATATCACTCGCACAAGCTTTGCGATAATGAACCCACTGAGAATAAGGCAATATGCCTATACCTTTATAGTATATCTGTAAGAAGAAGTAGCTGGCACTGCCATATCCGAAGTTAGTAAGATAGACGACCTTAATATCATCATTCAGGTTGAAAGCTGGTGATGCCCAACCAACTCGACGATGTGAATATGCCAAGATGAATGATTCTTTGTTCAGGTCGTAGTAATAATCCTCCAACGTTGCAGGTAATACTCGATAGGCAATACGATTATAATATCTCTGACGTTGGTCGCGGGCATAAGCATCTTTCCCTGCTTTATCTCCTTTTTTATCATACTCATCTATCTCTTTTTGATAATCAGCGAAAGAAACAGATGGTACACAGGAAATCCATTGATAAGAGTCAGACAGGCAAGAGCAGAAATCAAAGTCTAATGAAAGTCTTCTCAACGAACTCCCTTTCACATAGTCTTGCAAGTCTAATACGGAACGGTTGTCATTATCTGCCATCCGTTTCAGTTCATCAAGTTGATCCTGATGCTTGAACTTAAGCTCAACGAAATCAACCTTTACTCGATTTTCATTCTCTTCTTTGCGAAGAACGCACATGTGCGTTTCATTCACTTTAACATTGTACATATTCATAATAGTTTCCTTTAAAAAGTTTATTTGTTTACTCATTAATACCACAATTCTTCAAAAGGTAAACAGACAATGATGTTTTTTTTAATTTTCTCTGTTCCCTACAACTGTTAATACCATAATAATAGGAAATGTAAACAAACATAAGAAAATATTTTTTTCTGTTTACATCTGGGTGGCCAAGGGTATATATAAGTGTCAAACATTTAAAAAGATAGAATTATGGAAACAGTAACAAAAACAACAAGCAAAAGAAGAAAGACCTTTGGTCAGCAAGAACGTTATGAACATGTCACAAAAGCCATCTTCAACGAAAAGCTAAAATGCAAAGATGATACTTGGCTTCGAAACATCGACATTACAACAGAGGAACCATGGTTGGTCAAGAAGGTGAGGCGCATCATCGAAAAGCGTATGTGCCAAACTTATCACAAGCAACACAAAGAAGTCTTCCATGAACATGGGAACCAGAGTCGTCATAACATGAAACGAGCGGTATCTTATGAACTCTACATCATTGGTCAGGTAGAGAACGTTGAAAAACAAAGCAGAGGGGACTCTACTCATTGGAAGCGCAAGTATGATCCTAATACGGGGAAAATCGTATTCAAAAAGAAAGTCGGCTATCATACTATTGAGGAAGCCAAAAAGTTCGCAGTCAAGTTGGTAAAAGAAAAGCCGTGGTGCCGCAAGGCGGTCAACGTTTATAAATGCCATCATTGCAATATGTATCATATAGGACATGAAAGCGAGATGACTATAGCTCCGATTTTGAGCGTTCAGCCGATAGCTAACGCTTGATCGCAGTTAAAAAAGGTTGCAGAAAGAATAATTCTCAAAAATTATTCATATCTTTGTGGCATAATTCGAATTATGAAGCAAATGATTCTCATACTGGCCTTGTTCTTGGCATTTCCATGCTCCAGCTTTAATTAAGAAAGGATTTGCTGTCACAACGTTAGTAAATGAGCAAGCCACGTATCAGGGAATAACAAATTCTTTAAAGAGGCTAATTATAGAAACGGAAAAAGGGGATATCGTCTTTATTCATTTCTCTTGTCATGGGCAACCTGTAGAAGATGGATTACTAAAAGGTTACTCTAAAGATGAAAAAGACGGATATGACGAAGCCATTGTTCCGATTGATGCAGGCAAGGAATATTCCCCCAATGGATATAAGGGAGAGAAACACCTGATTGACGACGAGTTAAATGGCTATATCAAATCTCTACGGACAAAGATCGGCCCTAAAGGAATGTTATATGTAACTATCGATGCTTGTCATACCAATGAGGCATTAACATCACAAGCGAGTAAGAATTATAATCCAAAGCGAGATACAATAAGACACTATAATGTAGAAAAGGCTCCTAACCTATCACCAGTATTATTCATTGAAGCTTGTAAAGCACGTGAACGTAATACTGAACTTAGAATAAAAGGTAAAGAGTTTGGAGCACTGTCCTATAATCTATGGTATACTCTTAATCAAATGCCATCTTTTGGATTAAATAGTAAAAATGAATTCAAGTCTAAGGTTAACGAATCTACAAAAGTTAAAGGGCATTGGCCTGGAACTCAACAAACACTTGTAATTGAAGAGTAAAGTATATAATATGGAAATAACGAATAGCAAAAAGTTCAACAAATTCATCTCAGAGAAGAGAGAAGATACATTTCGCATTCTTTCGAGCCGAATAAAATTTCCAATGTCTAAAGATGAAAAATCGGAAGTTTTTCAGAATTCTGCAATTGCATTATATAACAAAATAGATAAAGGTATCTTAACCACGCTAAAATGTAGGCAAAAATACGATGGTTTAATCCAAGATGTGGAGCTCCCCGTCCTTGCAGATGAAGCGACACCAACGCTCTTGTCTTATTTTGTTGAAATATGTTACAGGCAAGCGCTAAAGTTAAAAGAGAAAAAGTATGGTGAAGGAGCAAATGCCTCATCCTCCAAAAAGGCCAGGCTATTTTTAATGAGATCCTTAGGGGTGGCTAAAGACAATGATTTTGCAGACCTTACACTTAATTATACAGGCTATCAGAAAGAAGAAAGTAGTAAACAATACGTAGAAATGGATGGTCCTATCTCTAACGAGCAATGTATGGAGATACTGAATATGTGCTCTGAATCCGACAATTCTATTTATCGGGAAATAATGTCTCAAGCACTTGATACCTTAGCAACACGATGTAGAGAACTTTTAGGTAGTTATTATGCTCATAAAAGGACTACTTGGTCAGAAATTGCATCTTTGTTTGATATCAAGGGGGGAGCTAGCCATGCAAAAGTAGCTGCTCAGAGATGTCGAGAAAGACTTACCGAAAAATGTCATGAAATAGAAAGGAAAAGAATATGGTAGACAATAGCGAGAGAATAGATAAGTTCCTTAAGAAGCAAATGACTCCTGAGGAAAATAAAAAGTTTCTTGAAGACTTAAAATTGGACAAAGTACTTCGCAAAGAAGCTCAAATGGCAGTGCTAATGATTCAAGAACTTCAAGAGAGACAAGCAAAACCGCAATGTTTATCCTCATATTTGGAGTAATGATAACATTGTGGAACAAACAAAGTGATGCAGATGTCTTGTACGCACAAGCAGATATTATTTTTGAGCAACATTACTCGCCATATGTCTTGCAGGGAGAACCGCGTGGTGGCGACTCTGATGTAGAGAAAGAATTGTCAACGCTGTTTAATCAAATTGGGACAGAAAAAGATGTCACTCCAGTCATAGAAAAACTCCAAAAGATTCACGATTCTATTGATTCTGAATATGAGTATAGTCTATATGCCGATGACATTGTCTGGTATTTGGCATTGGCGTACCTTAAAGGCCACAATCTTGAAAAGGCGAAAGAATTATTGAAACCTTTGGCAGAAAATGGTCACGAAGAAGCCATAACATTATTAAAAGCAATAGAAGCATTTTGAAGCTACTCATACTATAGCTTTCGCCAGTCTGGTAGTGAGCATGACTATAATCTACTCACAATAATTTAAATTTATATTATTATGATTAAATTTTCAATTTATCAGAAAATGTAGATTGAGGTTATTAACTAGCCTCAATCTAAGATGACGAGTTACGAAAAATGGAGTTTAGTTATTTCAGTATTAACATTATTGGCAACGATAGCTATGCCATTAGTAGTAGCACTACTCTTATAACGAGGAGATAGTTTCCTAAGGGAGTTTTACGCTCCCTTAGTTTTCTTTCTTATTTATCAAGCATATCTGTTCACAAGAGGGCGAGTATAATTTCTCTGACGACCAAACACAAACAGTATCCATTCCTACTGTTGGGAACAGATTATTGGATTCATTAAATATATAGCCCTCATAACCCTTATCATGCAATATGGATTTAAAATATAATCCATTAGAGTAATCTGTAAGAAGTTGAAGAAGATATCCTATATGGTCATTTGGAATCGATAAAATCCGTTCCATCTCCGCAGCAACCATTCTAATCCTTGTACTTTGTTCTTGATTATTTATCCAAGAAGAATCCTTTAATAAAAAATCTTCAATAGGACGGATACTATTTTGTAAAGGTGCAAATGACACTCCCTTCCAACTTTTCAATTTATCTGTAAAGATTGGAAAGCCAGATTTATCTAAAACAGCAAGGAGTTCAATACAGAAACAAGAATCTCTCAAATCCAACAGGTTGATAGGCTCCTTTATTGTGCATTCGGTAATCCATAACCCCTTAGCAAGATTGGTATGTCTATTAATCGCACAATATCCAGTGTTTTCTGCCTGATTATACGAATTAAAAAAGAAAAATGCACCAGCCAGATTTTTAATGCCAGTATCTGGATAAACATATTCGGGATTTTTAAAGTTTGAACTCCAATCCTTTGGAGGCTCTATTATGTCATATCGATATAGTTGTACTTCTGGTTGAAGTATATAATCTGTTAACTGATTCATATTCTAATAGATTCCGTCTAACAAAATAAATGCGGCCCAATACTTGGGGTCATTATAACATTGCCCCCCTTTCTCATTCTTATACATACGCAAATAATTTTGAGCAGATTGGAGAGACTGACGCTTTGATTGACCAGATACAAGATTCTTGTAGAATTGAGTCATTAAAATTTGTGTAGCTTCATCATTAACTTCCCACAAACTCATTAAGATACTATTTGCACCAGCTTTTTTGAAGCCACGCTGCAAACCAAATACGCCCTCACCCTGAGAAATATCACCCAATCCTGTCTGGCAAGCTGATAGCACAACCAAGTTAAGACCACGCAAGTCTATATCAGCTATCTCTTTAGCAGTCAAGATACCATCCTCAACATTGTCAGGCAATTCTTCGTCTTCCAATATATGATTGGCTCCCGACATTAACAAACCCGAACGAGTCAGAGCCTTGTCTTCGGCTGAGATCATATCATTGTCTATAAGCATAAACTTGTAGCGTGCATTATCTGCATCTTCTTTAGCATAATAGAAGCCGTGAGTTGCGATATGCAGGCAGCCGATATTCTTGCCAGAAAGGGCCTTAAAAGATTCTTCTGTTCCCATAGCAGCAGAATCTATCAAGCATTCCCACTTTACTTTGTCAAACTCTTCCGCAATTATATCAATCTCTTCTTTAGTATGTTCAAGGTATTCTTTCCCGCCTCGCAGCCCCATACCTCGCACATTGGCTCGTTCCTTAAATATTTCATCCAGCATTACGATGCTCTTTTCTATCGCACTTTTTTCAAACCTTGCGTCATAGTTCAGCCCACCATATAACACTGCCCGATTCTTTGTCTTCGTTTTCCCGCCAGTAACCAACTCACGTGTTGACGATAAACGGTAGATGTTATAATCCTCCATTCCTGGCAGATACTCTATACCTATATTATATAGCGCCCCCGATGGGGAGAAATATATGTTTTTCACTCCTTGCAATTCTTGAAACAATGGCTCCCAAACAAGTTGTGTCATATCCTTAGATTGATAACATAGGGAATCAGATATGTTTTTTAATTGCTTTTCTTCAAAAAGGGGGACTAACTTAGGTGATCTGTCGTCTTTTCGCAAAGTCAAAGCAGCATACATAACGCTGTCATTCTCTATTGGGAAGGACAGAAATTCAATAGCAACATCAGAAGAAGACAGACATTTCTGAATATCCTGCCATTTCAATTTCATGTTTTTTGTTATATCACCATACGCTTTACACTTTATAATAAGTGAATCCTCTAAACTATATATCACTTTTTGCAAAGAATCTACATTTGTTTTTCTGACTAGAGAGTCCTTTTCTAATTGCTTGCTCAAAATATATCTATTGGCTTTTAATTCTTCCCATATTTTGTTTAAAGAAGCATCATGTCTTTCATTTATTACACGTCTTAAATTGTTCTCTGAATTCAGTAAGGCCCCCCTTATCAGCAGTAAGGCATCATAAGCCAATGCTTCTAACTTATCGGTCGGAACGTAATACATATACATAGGAATCTGTTCACCTAGCAATCTTGAGTACAATTCAATATATTTTAAGATCAGAAAAAGAATACAATAGATCATTACTTGCAGACTTTATCAACTCGTCAATGTAATACTCTATTTTATCATACTCCCCCGTGTGTAAATAACAAGATAACAACTTGGCTAGCACAAAGGCATGTTGTTTGGATTGATGCTGAATCCTATATATTTCCTCGGCCTTCAACAAATAGCAGATAGCACTATCTAACTGCATTTTCCCCACATATGCAATCCCCTGATTAAAATACGACTTCGCCAACTCAAAACGAGACATATTGCGGTGTTTTCTTTCATACGCCAAAGCACTGTCATATTGCCCTAATTGATTGTAGTAGCTAGCTAAATCACACAACCATGTGTCGTATGGACCGTTTCGTTGTTCGATATCAAGACTTATTGTGATGTAACCACCTTTGTCATTCTCAATTTGCTTTTTCAGAAGGGCGATTGCTTTCAGATAATCACCTAAAGCTGCCGATGATTTTGCCACTCCATATTTACTCCCAGACTTCTCATAATACTTTAGGGCATTCTGATAGTCATTGATGTTGAAATAATAGTCTGCGAGATCTTCGGTAATTCCATCAAGGTACATTTTGCTGATGTTTGTTTCATCAATAAACTGATGGACTTCACGAATGGCGCTTTTATTTGCTCCAGATAAACTTAAAAGCTGAGCCCATCTGCGAAACATCATAAAATAAGCATATTCATTATCTGCTGAACATTGAAACATGTTTTTCCAATAATCCGTCCTTCGCTTTTGCATTCTTAGAGCCTTTACCCACATGCCTGCTTTTGCGTAAAACTCCACTAGGAATTTGTATTCAGAAAACATTGGCGAATCATCTATAATTCTCGCAGTATCTCGACTAACCATTAAGCATTTCTCGGTATATTCAATTGCAGACAAATAATCGCCAGCCTCATCTGCTGTAAAAGCAGAATCCAAATAGGCTTCTTCTAAATCTAAAGAGTCAATATCACAGGATTTTGCATTCTGAGCATATGAGAACAGTATCACCCAGAAACAGAAATACACTATAAACAGACACTTCTTTGTTATCATTATGGTGCAAAATTACAACTTTTTATCTCTATTTCTTTGTTTTTTTTGAAAAATCTTCATTTCTGTGTTTACCTTTCTCAAAGTATGGGTATAAGACTATGTAAACAACAACAAATTAGTAACAATTTAAATTCAAAGTAAAATGAAAAAGTTAGTTCTTACAATGGTCGCCCTCGTGGCAATGGTAACAACAAGTTTTGCACAGTATTCTGATTTCGAACAGATGTGTTCAAAGGTCATTAATGATTTTTACTCTTCAAGTAGTGCACCCAGTGTATCATTCGACTTGCCCAGTGTATCATACAGTGTTCCAAGCACTGTGAATTTCAATACGACAACTGTCAGCGGATATACTCGTAGTAATGGTACATATGTAGAGAGCCACATCCGCACCATGCCCAACGACACTAACTGGGACAACTTCTCCACTAAAAGTAACAGCAATCCATTTACAGGTTCAACAGGTCATCGTGCAAGAGACTATTCAAGAGACGCATACAATTATGGAGCTGGCCACACAATCCATACTGGTTCACGCGGAGGGCAGTATTACTATAACAGCAATGGGCACAAGACCTACGTTCCAAAACGAAACTTATGGTAATTATGAAGAATCAGGAAGTTTTAGTCATAAAGAACAAGAGTGAGGTCCTCTATCTCCAGTTAGATGACATATTATATATCCAAGCTGACAGAAACTACAGTAACATTATCCTTGCTGATGGTGGCGTGATAAACACGCTCACCTACCAGCGAGCTGAAATTGCGAGAATGATGGAAGAGCAGTTGCCAAATTCATGTAAACAATTCGTTTTGCTTGGAAGGTCGTATATGGTAAATACAGGATATGTGCTACGTATTCAGCCAAGTAAACAACTACTGACATTCTGTGTTAACAGGTTCGGCACAACAAAGAAAGTAAGTATCAAGGCTACAGCAAAAGCACTTGCCGAATTGGCCGAAAAGATGGATAGTATTCAGACGAGTTGAAGTTTCGTACACTGAAGACATATGTTTGTACACTGGGACACTATGAATAGAGTAAAAGATGTGAAGATTATGTAGATTTGCAAATTATAACTATAAAAAAAGAACGGTTGATAGCTCAACAAGTCCCACGTTCCAAAAATAAAAACCGCCGTTGTCTTGGGATTAGTCGGCACTAAACAATTATCAAACAAAATGAAGAAATTTTTCTTTGTTACATGCCTCCTTCTTGGAAGCGTTGCCACGTTTGCTCAACGTGACTTGGGTTACAGAGGTTTTGTTGACCTTGGTGGTGGTATCGGGATTACGCCTGGTTCACTTTTCTTTGGTGTTGGTATCGCTGCCAATGACATTGCCTGGAAAAGCAAATGGAGATATGGAGAAACGAAGAATGATGGTATTGTGGTTCCTGTGTTTGGTGACATTCGCCTAGATATGGGTTCTGGAAAATTCTCACCATTTGTGGACCTTCGCGGTGGTTATGATTTTATTTGCGGAAACGGCATTTACTTGAATCCATCCATTGGCATACATTATGCAAAAAGTGACAACTTCGGATTCAATCTTTCCGTTGGCTATGACCATCAGGGAACTAAAAACAATTTTTACTGGGATGGTAAAGAGAAGAAGTCGTTAGGCTACATTTCCATGAAATTTGGAATAGATTTCTAATCAACTAACCTTAGATGGCAGGAGGGACAATGAAAGTTACTTCTGCCATCTTTAATAAAAAAACAAGCGTATGAAAAGAATGATGTTTTTATTTGTTCTAGCTATTCCCATGCTAGTTACAGCCCAAACGTACTATTATGACAAAAACTGGAAAGGAGTGGAACGGGAAGACTTTGCAGAATACAAAAGAATACTTGCTCCTTCTTCTGACTCGCTACATTATGCTAATAAATACCGTGATTTCTTTATTACAGGAGAAAAGCAAGGTGAAGGTGAATATATAGTAATTGATCGTTATGATGATTCTAAGTCTGTCTTTGATGGAGAGCAGATTACCTACTATAAAAATGGAAATGTGGCTTCTAAGTTCTTCATGAAAAATGGAAAACAAACAGGATCTTTTGAAATGTTTTTTGAAAATGGACTATTGTCTAAAAAGGGGGCTATTGGAGAAAACGGCTTAGAGGGACTTTATACTGAATTTCAAGGTGATGGTACTATTTGTGTACAAGTCGAATATCATCACGGCCAGCCCACACAAGACTACTATACGGTATCCAACAACCTTGGATGTGTTAGCCGCTACCGTATCTCAGACAATTCTCCAGTATTCAGCCCGATTGAGCCAACAATGCGAAAGACACAGTTTGTCAATGATATAGAATGGGAGTATTATGTTTCAGATGGCCTGATGGTTGCTATGGCCAATGACAAAGTCTATGATTATGGTAATTTTATCAGTTTTCCAATCATGATTAATAATGGTACGATGTCAGAGGTTGACTTCCTGCCGGAGAATCTTAATGCGGATATGATAGATAAAAAAGGAAGGAGAAAACCTTTGGAGATACTGACTCGCAAAGAGTATATGGCAAAAGTTGATAGAAGTCAGTCATGGTCAAAGTTTTTTGCAGGACTAGGAGCAGCAGCTACAGCTGCCGCTGCTGGAACTAGCACATCATCAACCGATGTGAGCACCAACAGTAGTACCAACTCTTATGCCTATGGTAGCTATGATGCTTCAGCAAACGCTTATGGCGCATCAGTAGGTGCTGCTGTTGGTTCTGGCGGATGGGGTGTTGGTTCATCTGTTAGTGCAGCACATGCCAATATGCATGGTAGTGCATCAGCTTATGGCCATTCAAATACAAGAACCAACACTTCTGTTCGAACCACCAATTATGATGGTGCTGCTGCATATCAAGCTTATGTTATAGAACGTGATAGAGTTGCCCAATATGATGAGGCACTGGCACAGGAACGTGAAGCTCACAATGAAGGTTATTTGAGGAGGACAACTATTCAACCAGGTGAAAAGATTGCAGGACTTGTATATGCAAAAAAGGGAAAGGGCGAACGTGTGTCAGCCAAACTTGTTTTGAATGGTTTGGAGTACTATTTTGAATGGAAAGCTCCCAAATAGCCATACATGTCATCTCAATTCAGATGGAACAAAGTTGAATGCACCATCTTTCGCTATACCTTGCACGGGACGAGCCTCTTATCAAGACTCGTCCCGCAAGGCTGCAACTTGCTGTCAAGCAAT
>CADACD010000103.1 GCA_902786365.1 uncultured Lachnospiraceae bacterium
TATCAGTTGGGAAAGTATTGCCCGTGAGGCAGGATTAGATAGTGAAGATTTGGAGTGTATCAACGAGTATGCAAACTTAGAAGCAGTACTTCGCTAAACTACATATGGTTAAGAAGAACACATTTTCTAATCTTGCAGGTCTGCGTAACATATCTATATTTGAAATATTCACGAAGGACGACCGCAAATATTGCGGCATCCTGAACGAAGCCGACCTCAATATAGTGCAGCAGCGTATCATTGCCAGTGGCAACTTGACTGTTGACGAAATAAACACCTTCTTCAAAAAATAAACCTCTCCCTGTCACTCGGATGCATGAGCATCAGTTCATCAACTACAACGCTTAACCGGTTTGGGCCGAGGATTAAGACAATGTCTGAATCCGTGACAGTATCTGTCCCTAGTCACCGATGAATGTCACTAACCAGTCTCCTTAATATCATATATCTGATTATTGTCATATGACTATCCAGGAACAAATCGAAGAAAGTTGTCTCATGGTTGCTGACTCTATATCGGAGCAAGCCATGGATCAAGGAACTAAGACAATCATGGATCTATTCAAGTCTGCTATATTGAAGAAATACAAGATTGCCTTTGATCATGAGATTAAACAAGGTGAAGTACACAAAAAGAATGTTGACAAAACAATTGATTTCCTCTTTTCAGACATGTGCGTTACCATTAGGCAACTTCCCAAGATGAGCAGTGATAATAAAGATCAACTGATTCAAACAGCAAAGCGCCAATTGGCCCCCATCAAAGAAACGGTATTCCAAATACTCGTTAATAAGGGAGTTCAGATAATATGACATTGCTCCATTTCTATTACATCTGTTCGATCTTTAATATATTTGTCCGATTTCTCGCCTGAAAGGCGACTCTACAACATAATATTTAAGGTTAACGTTAAGGCAGATGCCGGTTTTCCCTGTTTTCGCTTTTCTGTAAAGACAGGCCCGTCAGGGCTGTCGGCAGATGGGCAGCAGCTGGCGCAAACTTGTTTGCAGAATGAAGATGAACATCTCCCGACACAGACGGGCAAACAGCACGGATGCTTTACAGAAAAGTGGTTTTCCTCCGGTTTTTGTTAAATCTTTGTTACTTCGTGTCTTCGTGTTCAGTTAGAATTCTGAAAACCATGACTCAAAAACAACAAATACAACTTTTTGGCGAGAAGAAAGTTCGTTCCGTATGGGACAGCGAGCAAGAAAAATGGTATTTCTCTATTGTGGATGTATGCCATATCCTAACTGATCAGCCCGATTATGACCATGCCAAGAATTACTGGAAGGTACTTAAGTTCAGGCTTGTGAAGGAAGGAAATGAGTCGGTTACAAATTGTAACCAACTGAAGTTGGTATCTCCAAAAGATGGAAAGAAATACAAAACCGACGTTGCTGACACAGAGCAAATCTTCCGCATCATTCAGTCCATTCCATCACCCAAGGCAGAACCCTTCAAACAATGGATGGCACAGGTGGCATCCCAGCGCATCGACCAGATGCAAGACCCCGAACTGAATTTTGAACAAGCCTATGAGGATTATCGTCGTTTAGGCTATTCCGACAAATGGATTAACCAGCGACTGAAAAGTATTGAGGTGCGTAAGGAACTGACTGATGAGTGGAATCGTGCCGGAGTAACCGACAACTTGCAATACGCTTCACTGACCGACATCATTACACGTGCTTGGAGCGGCAAGACCACCAAGCAATATAAGCAGTTCAAAGGCTTAAAGAAAGAGAATCTTCGTGATAATATGACCAACATTGAGTTGGCCCTGAATATTTTGGCCGAGGCATCTACCACTGAAATCAGTAAGGCCCAGAATCCTAAAGGCTTTCAGCAAAGTGCCGCTGTAGCCCGTAAAGGAGGTGAAATTGCTGGTGATGCTCGCAAGAAACTTGAAGCACAAGTCGGCCACTCTGTTATCTCCAACGAAAAAGCCTCCGACTATCTGCCCCCTGCCGATCGCCACCAGATGTTGCCAGAAGAGAACGACGATGAGTGATATGAAGAGAGTAAACGTCGCCGCAAAGGTTTTTTACGGTTTTTACTTTTCTGTAAAGGATGGCCCGTCAGGGCTGTCGGCAGAGGGGCAGCAGCAGGCGCAAACTCGTTTGCAGAATGATGATGAACATCTCCAGACACTGACGTGCAAACAGCACGGATGCTTTACAGAAAAGTGGTTTCCCATCGGTTTTTGTTAACTCTTTGTGCCTTTGTGTCTTTGTGTTCTATTAAAATAGTTATCGTTAAGGTTATCGTTATCGTTAATTAGCATCAGACATCTTCCATCTTCCATCAAAATATCCCCTGTAATGCATCAACCCCGCACATTGAAGCATTACAGGGATTTTTGTACCCCATCCACTCAACGTAAAAAGACTTAAGTTTAAGGAGACCCACCCCAATAGGAGACCCAACCCGCCCTGTTTAGGAATGAAGTCTTAATAATAGAAAGAATAACACCACAAGTCTAGGGAATGTGGAAGATTTTCTATAATAGGCTTATACAAGACCTAACCAACGGCTAAATTTAGGTCCCAAAACTCTATGTCCAATATAAACGAAACCCAGGCTAACAAATAGTACAATGGAAGAATTAATTAAAAATGGCAAATCTTTATAATATGGAACATGAGATAGAAACATCATAAACATTATGTGACATAGATATATTCCAAAAGAATAGTCTCCAATCATTCTAACGAACGAATTATCAATACTATACTTATCACTCCTGATGTATGTATATGCAATCAAAACAAAAATAGTGCTTGTTACGAATGACGATAATTTTAGTTGCGTCCCACAGTTAGTTTCACCCATTTTTAACCACCAATAACTTTCAACCATATTTATTACTATAGAAACTGCATATAAATAGAATAATTTAGTAAAAACAAAATTCTTTTTTATTATGCCATTGCCCAACATCAATCCTAAATAATAATAAATAAACCATCCTAAACAAGACACGTCCCAAAACAAACTCATTAAATGAGGAACTTTTGTCCCTGTAATGAGCCAATAATATTTAAATACCCTTAATTCCGCAACACTATAGTTTAACATTATTTATAAGTGCCTGAGCAACAAAAAGTTGCCCAGGATTTTGCCATGTCAGAATTTTCACTTACCT
>CADACD010000104.1 GCA_902786365.1 uncultured Lachnospiraceae bacterium
TTTAAATATCATTATGAGCTCCTCCTTTTAGCTCATATATCATAACATTTGTACATTCTTATTTGACATTTTTTGTACATTATTAATTATAACTCTATATATCGGAAGCAGTTAATGTTCTTTCAAATATGAGTGAACTTCAAATTCAACAGTGTCTGGCGATGATGAGAGCTTAAAAAAATGTTCAAATAACTGATTAAATTAAGAAATAAAAATGGAAGAGAATAGACAAAAATGAATATTTTGTATGATTATACATATAATAATATCTAAAAAGGAACAAAAACGATAATCAGTATGGACAAAATATCGGAATTAGTATAAAATAGAAGAGCAAGTAAAAAGTGCTTATGTGTTAGGAGAATAACCATGGAAAATAAATATAAAGTAAGAATTATGCGCTCTGAAATACGCAATATAAAAAACGTTGCGTACGGAGATGTTATGTATATGAATTATGGAAGCATCAATAAAAAAGCGATGTGTGATAAAACAGACATTGTAGGCATTTACGGACAGAATGGTTCCGGGAAAACAGCATTAGTAGAATCATTAGATATGTTAAGACAAATACTTACAGGAAGTCCGATAAATTACGAGATGTATGAAGGCATTTTGTCAAAAGACGGTACTAGCTGTATCCGTACGGAATTCTTTGTTTGGATTGGAGAAGAAAAATATAAGGTGGTTTATCAAGCTTCTTTACGGGTAGATGAGAAAGAAAAGGCAATTCAAATTTATATGGAGGAATTACGGTATTGGAAGCGAGGGGCGTCTTGGAAATCGGAACGGGATATTTCTTTTTGTAATCCTTATTATGGAAATACGGATGTTTTAGAAACACACAATATCAGTGTAACATCTAATCATTTATCAAGTTTAAGTGCTATTCCTTTTTTGACAAATATGCAGAATTTAGCGCTCATTTGTGCCCAGAAGAATATTTCTGTTTTTTTTAATCAACTTGTAAAGGCCAATATTGAAAAACTAGAAGACAGTATGGAAGTTAGAGATTTTAGAAATGTTATTTTAGGCATATTACAGTTTGCTTATGTTGACTTTAATGTGATTAAAGTTAACCAGTTAGGGACTATCAATAATAATCAGATTATCCCAATCAATGTGCACAAGGAGACCGAAACAGAGATTATGCAGGCGATTATGCCACTTGCCATTTCGGGTGTAACAGAAATACCGCAAGAAGATTATGTACAGGTGAAGATAGTTGTTGATGCAATTAATATGGCAATTAAATCAGTAATACCTAATTTACAGATTCGATTGAAAGAGAAAATGGAATTAGAACGTCCTGATGGAACAAAGGCAATTCAGGTAGAGGTATACTCTGTTAGAGACGGAAAAGAATTTTTGTTGCGATATGAATCTGAAGGAATTAAACGTATCATATCTATTTTGAATTACCTTATATCTGTATACAATAATGAGGGTGTTTGTCTGGTTGTTGATGAACTGGATTCTGGAATATTTGAATATTTGCTTGGAGAATTGCTAGGGATGATGCATAGCGAGATGAAAGGTCAGCTGATATTTACATCACATAATCTGCGTATACTGGAAAAGTTAGATGCAAAAAATATTGTATGTTCAACTGTCAATCCGCAAAATCGCTATATCAGATTGAAGGGGATTGAAAAGAATCATAATAAGAGAGATTTTTATATCCGCGCAATTACAGTGGGAGGACAAAACGAAGAGCTGTACGATGAGGATGATCTGCTTGCGATGGGATATGCATTCCGAAAAGCTGGAAAAGTTGGAACAGAACAAGGTAAATTGACATTTTCCCCTGATTTTGAGAAGAGACTTCAAGAGTCTGAGAATAGGGGGTAACTATGGCAAAAGAGAAAAAAACAATTATCTTTATTGTTGAAGGTTCGTCGGATAAGGCGGCTTTGGAAAATATTTTCAAAAAAATATACAGAAGGAATAAGGAAATTGACTTTGGATTTACAAATGGAGATATAACAAGTGATCCAACGGTAACTATAGCTAATGTTGAGAATAGAATATATGAAACTGTTCAAGAAGTAATTAAAGATAAGAAATTAAAAAATTCGGACGTTATACAAATTGTTCAAATATTTGATATGGATGGAGCATATAGTCCAGATTCCGCTATCGTAAATGGACCAACATATGCATTTGAATATTCAACTACCAATATTAGCTGTACTTACCCACAGCGTGCAATAGAAAGAAATAAAGGTAAGAGAGATATATTGGAATATTTATTGAATCAGACGATGATAAAATCATTTCCATATGAAATGTATTTTATGTCTTGTAATCTGGATCATGCCTTGTACAATGAGATTAATTTAGACAAAGATTTAAAGCAAGAATATGCGGATGAATTTTATGAGAAATTTATAGGAAAAGAATATCTATTTCCAGCATTCTTGGAGTCAGATGTTGTAAATGAAGTACCTGATAATATGGGCGCATCATGGAGGTATATCAAAGAAGGTTTACATTCTTTGGAGAGGCATACTAATTTACATATCTACTTTAAAACACATCCTAATCCAGATGGATTATTGTAACTCTATAAAACATAAGAACAGTAATAGATTATAAAAGGTCTGTTACTGTTCTTTTTTTTTTCCAAATAAATGTCGTGTAGACACGACACAATTGTCGTCTGCACACGGTCGGCATTTGGTGGTGCACAGGCTACAATAAGCATGTGCTTGAGAACAGCACACCACGAGAGTGCGGCGCCAAAACTCTCCAATACAGAAAATGTAAAGGAGAACAACATTATGAACAAAGCAAATTTTAATGTAGTAGGAAACAACGAGAATCAGGAACTTGTAAAGGGCATTGCTTTTGTGAAGTCCCGTAGAGCACCATTAAATGTAGCTCAGATGGTTATGGAAATGAATGCAAAGACAATTCCTAACGGAGTCATGATAGATACGGTGTATGCAGATACATCCAGTGAAGGTGATTATGACAGAAAGGAAATTGGTTGGCTCTTTGATGTTTTGGATAGGCTACAATAAACTGGACAGATTTTTTAAGGTCATATAATATAAAAGTAACAGATAAAGGAGTAAATTATTATGACTGAAAAAAAACAAAGA
>CADACD010000105.1 GCA_902786365.1 uncultured Lachnospiraceae bacterium
TAGCACAAATAGTAATGTCAACGGATATGAGGTTGACAACCTACCTATTGTCACACCTATTCCTGATGAAATCGGAGCAATTGCTTCTTCAATTGTTGCTGCAAAAGCATTAGATGAAAAAGCTGACACGAAACATCTTGAATCAAAAATAGACCTTCTTGTCTATCATCTCTACGGTCTGGCCTATGATGAAGTACTCATTGTAGATCCAGAGACTCCTATCACACGAGAAGAGTATGAAAAATAAAAACATATATTATGTCAAAAAAGAATAGTCATACATCAGCCTTGTTTCACTATACAAGGAATCAGAATATTCTCTTCAATATACTAAAAGAGGGGTTGAAGTTCTCATATTGTAAAGAGAAGTTTTCCGATAACCTATGCCTTGGACTCCCAATGATATCTTTTTGTGACATACCAATAGGCAACAGCGCTGAGCATTCTTCCAAATATGGGCAATATGCAATTGCTCTATCAAAGAAAAAACTTTTACTGGACTATAAGGGAGCGTTGGGACCTGTTAATTATTTCACATCTCTCTCCTCTGTAAAAGCTGCTTTTGAATTACGAGAAGAAGGCAAAAAGAAAAAACAAGAACTGGATAAGATTACAAAAGCATCTTCTGGTAAAGAAATTACGATGGATATAAAAGGTAAAACCTTTAAAGGGAAAGCGTTATCTCCAGAACATGCACAAAATGCATTGCAATTGTTTTTTAAAAGTATAAACTATCATCACTTTTCTACACAATCCATTAGTTTGATGAAGGCATATCAATCTCTGCATGAAAATAAAAAACAAATTAACTATGATGAATGTGAATGGAGGATTGTCTTGCCTGAAAACGCAAAGATAAATGATAATATATTATGTAAATGGTTTTGGACAGAAAACGAATATGATAACTGGAGAATAGGTCGCAAAGATAAATTCATAAATGATTTGCCATTGCTTTTCTCTGTAGATGATATTGAATATATTATTGTACCAACAAAAGAATTGATTCCAAATTTTATCAAGCGATTGATAAAATTGAAGATGATTTGTGGAGAAAAACTGGAGGACAAGGACAGATATTCTCTCGTTTCCAAAGTAATTAGTTTAGAACAAATAAAAAGGGACTTTTAAGATTGTCATTATGTCACGACTCAGCGATTTATACAAGGCAATGGAAACATTGCGGAAAGAAGGTCTCTCTCTGAATGATGATTTGGAGAGACAGGTAAGTGAATTGGAAGAAAATATTATTAAGAAAGAGATTCTTCCTGTGGTAACAGAAACCATTGAACCTGCTCTAAAGCAAGTACAGCGTGAGTTGGTACTGGTGGTTGACTATCACCCAGGATTGCCAATTAGCGTATCGTTGTCACGAAAGACAAACATCACAGAACTGATTGATGCCAAGCGACTGGAGGCAGATCCAGAGGTGGAACACAAGGAGTTTGGTCCAAGGAAAACCAGAAGAACGCAGATTGCTCCAAAGACAGGATTATGCATCCGTAGAAAAGACGGTTCTATTCTTCAGGAACACGATGCTGCTACCACCTTCACCTCTGCAATTATTGAGGCAGGTTTGTTAAAAGTTCGAGAGCTGGATGTCAAATTCTGCCGCATCAACGTAGTCTCAACAACCAAAGATAAAAAATATGGTCATGCCCAGCGCGAAGCAGCTCCTGGCCTATATGTCCTCACCCACAGCAGTACTAAGGATAAAAAGAAGATTCTGGACAAGATCAATACAGCCCTCAAAATGGGTTGGAAAGTTGAGATTGTGGAATGAATTCCATAACTTTGTCCCTTAGGGATCGATAAAGAGTAATAAAGAAGATAATAACATATTATAAATCCTATGGCAAAGAATGATATTGTAATTATTGATCATATTATTAAAGAAAGAATTGATCAAAATAATCCTTCTAAAGATAAGGGGGAAGTTTTTGAGCTTTTAGCAAATGAACAAATTCTAAAAGATTTGGATTTGTCAAGAGATGAAATACTCTCTGGAATAATAGATGGTAAGGATGATGGTGGCATAGACTCTTTCTATATATTTGTTAATGGGAATCTGCTAACTGACATTACAGATTTTATGTGGCCAAAACGGCATGCAGAAATTACTATATATGCGATAACATGTAAGCATCATGACACATTTATGCAAGATGTTGTTAACAACGAGTGTGCGACGGTTGGAGAAATATTTGATTTGTCATTAGAAGCATCAGATTTCAAGTCATCATACAATGAAGATTTACTCCATAAGAGAAAGTTATTTGTTGAGGCTTATATGAATACAGCATCTTCGTTGTCAAGTTTATCATTTAAGTTCTATTATGCGTCAAGGGGAGACAGTAATAGCGTAGGAGAAAATATTATAGCAAGAACAGAATACCTAAAAAATTCACTTTGTGATTTGTTTAGCGAGTGTAATGTAGAATACAATTTTTATGGAAGCTCAGAAGTCCTTTCTTTATATAGGAAAAAACCAGAATACGAATTAACTCTCCCATATAAGGGCGTTATATCTCATAAGGAGCAATGTAGTGTCCTCCTCTGTAATCTATTAGACTACTACAATTTTATAAAAGACGAATCAGGAAGGTTAAGAACATATTTATTTGACTCTAATGTCCGAGATTATATGGGGAATAATCTGGTTAATTTAGACATAATGGAGTCTCTTGAACATAATCAAGACATTGATTTCTGGTGGCTGAATAATGGTATTACATTTTTGGCAACATCTGCTGTTGATATAGGAACCAAACTGAGAGTCCAGAATATTCAAATAGTCAATGGCCTGCAAACCTCTCATTCAATTTATAGATATTTCACTGAGTCGCATTCTCAACATGATGACAGATGTGTAATGATTAAAATCATAACACAAAATGACCCTGCCATTCGTGACAGCATTATTCGCTCGACAAATAATCAAACTGCGGTTGAAGTCGCTTCACTTTTTGCTACGGACAAAATACAAAGAGATATCGAAGATGTATTGAAACAACATGGTTATTATTATGAACGTAGAAAGAATTGCTATGCAAATCAAGAAATAGAAACAAATAAGATTGTTGATATGATGTATCTTGCTGC
>CADACD010000106.1 GCA_902786365.1 uncultured Lachnospiraceae bacterium
GTCCACAAAGAAAGCATGATGACGCTCCCCTGTCGGCATCGTCATAAACGTGTCACGCAAAGCACCGATGCTTCGCAGACTGTCAACCCACTCTTTACTTTCTGGATATTTCTCAAACTGCTGTCGATAACACGAGTCGGTATCCATCCGGTTAGGATCGGGAGCCAATGAGAAGTCAAGCATATAAAAACTGCCACCAATCAATGCAATCACAAAAACCGTCACAATGATAGCCAATGACCACAGTATTTTCTTCATTTTCCTTATAAATTTACGTTTCGGGTGCAAATATACAACTTTCTTTTTGAATTTCACTCATTAATTCGTAACTTTACAGGCATGCTAACAGAAAAGACGACAGAGCACCTCTGCCCACTTCTCATCAGCAAGGCCCAACAAAAAAGCGCCGCCGCAGAGCAACAGCTCACCCTCGACTTCAAGGAAGAATGATCAGCGGAACCGACCCCTGGTCACTAAAAAATGTTAACTTCAAAATCGGTCGATCTGATCATTATTTTTATGCAGGAACTTTTTTCTCTCTTTTGTAGGGTAGCATTGAAAATTTTTGTTCCATCTGGGAAACAATCAAAGGAACCCCCGATTTGGAAAGCTCCTTTGTATCATTGCAACTATCTATATCTAAGTTATTATCAATTCCCAGCAACTCAAATTAAAAAAAGTTAAGGGGTATTCCACAGTTAGGAAGCACATCTATTGAAGGTAAAAGAGATTCACCATGCTTTATCCAACATTAAAATGAGCTCTATGTAGATGATAATTGGTACGACTACACATATAATGACAGAAGATTTCCAGTAGTTCCAACCTATCGTTTGGAATTTGAGCAGGAATTCAACGGAAAGTTGGAATGCAGTGTCACACCATTGCCCCCAAAAATTCCGTTTGCTCCAAAATATATAACCCCATAAGATTAACCATAGAGGTGTAAATATAGGTAGCTTGATAATCAAGTCAAGTATGATGCACCAGCTCAGTGGAATCAGAAGATAATAGACGATAATGTTTACCTCATTGTAGGTCATTCTGAGCCGCTTCCCCGTTAGATGAAGGATAGCTGCTGTCATTCCAAATATCCCTAATATAAGGAGTGTAGGAATCTGAATAATTCTGGTCTTTAATTTTTTCCACATATTCATTTTGCTGTTCTTCGGTTAAGTTGTTAAAGAATCTCTCAAATGTTTTAAGTGTTTTCATTTCTTCACTTGATATATTCAGGGGTTGACATTTGTCGTCAATGCACATCCCAGCTCCAGCAATTAGTATTAACCAACCTGCAAGAACCAAAGCAATAATGAAAAAGAGAACCAAGTAGTCTATCATTAGAACAATTATTAGTGAAATGCCTTTGGGAGTTTCCCAAATGCGGGTGCAAAGTTACAACATCTTCTTGAAATCTCCAAATCTTGTAATTAGCACATTATCAACAGCTTAACTATTTGGCATGTTTTTTGCAATAATTTGGTTTTGGACAAAAAAGCTATAGATCACACTTCATATCCCTTTTATGATGGAGTGATGAGAAATGTCACAGCTCTATTGTATAAGTACAAAAAGTTCAAGCTACATTTTTATTCAATAACCAGAAAAATATATTAGAGATTTAAAATATTCAGTTGGATAGCCACGTTTAGACAAGACGTTTTTCTTAAATAAATTCAGAGCAATTACATTATTATCGATGTTGTCCAGAGTATTGAAGATAACATCTGCAATAAATTTGAGATCTTTGTTTTTAAAGTCGTAATTTGGTCTTTTCATAATTATTTCCTCCATTTTTATTGTATTTCTCTAATTTGATTTGTTTCTAAGCTCATCTGTTTAATATAGATGTATTTGGGATAATGCCCTAGAACTGTCAGTGTAACAGGACAAATCCATATCTCTCTGGTAAAGTCTGGTAGTCCATTTACTTTGTAAGTAGCACCAGCAAAAAGTCCTGAATATTGCTTCACACATTCGAAGTAACCTGTCATATCGGTACGTTTTTTCTTACTTGGACGTACAAGCACACGCACATGATTCTCTTTTTTAGCATCAAGATAAGTCAGCAAGTGGTTAGAACCTGCAACCATAGCAAGATTATATCTATCGCCAGGCCAAGGCATGTCAATGTACCAGAGTTTATCAGCTGGGACATAGACAAATTTGAGGTCGTACACTCTGTGACGGATGCCACACATTCCTTTAGCATAAACCCATGCGAGCTTAGCATACTTAATTGTTGAATTAAACATTAGAACAAGATTTAGTGAAATGCCTTTGGGAGTTTCCCTTTGGCGGTACAAAGTTACAACATTTATTTGAAATATCCAAATCTCTTATAAATCCCTTATAATGAGTATGTTAAAAGCTTGGCACACTATTTGCAGTCACTCGGCAACATAGAGCGAAAAGACACATAATAGCCAATAACTATATAAAAAATAAGAGGGTGACAAATTAACAATCGGGTATATAATAGCAATAATTGTGCTAAAATGTCACCACCTATATTTACTCTTTAGCTGCTTAAATCATTTCCAGCCGTATTTGGTTATTACCTTTTTGAATATTGGCTCATCAGAGATTGACGCAAACAATAGCATGCAGGAACGGAGCTTTAGCCTGCCTAAGTTACTGAAAATGCAATCTAGAGGCTTGTCATTATCTAATAGGACTTGTGTGGCAGCTATCAAACGCTCTCTAAGAATAGGATGCTCAATATATGCCTTTGCTTCTTCACGTCCATTAATTCCATAAAATTGTGTCAATGGACTTGTCCCAGATCTCTTCAGTTGTGGGTACACGTATCTAATCCAACATTCGAAACCAAGTTTTCCTTCTTTGATTTCTATAAGAGCCTGTTCATAAAGGGTATTACCATGTATGGTTTTACCATCTTGTGCCGTTATGAACCTTTGTAAATCTCCCATGTATTAATAGTTTCTGTAAAAATTTGCACAGTCCTTCTCCATACCAATGAATTTATATGTTCTGTTGAGATAGTAATCTTCATATCC
>CADACD010000107.1 GCA_902786365.1 uncultured Lachnospiraceae bacterium
GATAGAAGATTTGCATACATATTATGTGGCTGACGGGGTGTTGGTGCATAATCAGTATGAAAATGATGGCAGTCCAAAAGTTGATGAGGGTGGAAGTGAATCCGAGTTATTTTTACCTGACGAATACTACCAGAAACTTGATGATAATATTGCAAAAGCAACAGCGGCAAGAGATGCAGAAGTTGCTAGAATACAATCATTAAGCAAAACACAACAAAGTAAATATACAACAGTGGTTGGAGGTGTTGATTTAAGAACTGGTGAGGTGTTTGTTGCAAGCAAAAGTAGCGCAATATATAAAGGGCAGGCAACTTGTGCTGAGGATATAGTTTTTAGAGGATTGGGTGGAAATCAAAACGCAAATATTATTATGACACCAGCAGTAAGACCAAGAACTGGAGAAATTATACCAGTTTGTGAAAGATGTCAAATAAAATATCCAGTAAATCAATTTGTGAAAGGAACACAATTTAAATAATGAATGGTATTAAGAATTATTTTGATTTTGCTAATGGGGAAATAAAAGATTATTTGGTAGAGTATGTTTTATCTAAAAGGGCAGATATTGGTGATAAAATACGATTTCTATCAGATATTGGTGATGAAATCGATTTTGATGATAAGGAAAAAATCTGTTTTGTTGTTTTTGATGGAACAGATGAAGATTTATTCGTGAGTTTTTATGGTGAACATGTATCTATATTTGTAAAAGGAAAGGAGATTATGTTTATTGATGAATCTGGTATAAATATTTATACATCCAGCGATATTGTTGATAATGTGGTGTATGAAGGGAAAATAATAGATACAAGTCATCAATGCTTTTTGGGTAAATTGGCCGAGATAATTTTGTGTTTTGTTGATGCAACAAATATTGTTGTTGAAAATATTAAAGATAATAAATTACAAGACCATAAATATTTTGAAACATATCGTTATAATATATATGTTGAAAAATATACTGGAGAGCATGGAAAATATGAATATGGTAATATTAGTATTGTCTATTGAATAATTGTCAATACTTTAGCACCACCAACCCCTCTACATCCAAACCAACCAAAGTAAATCCAACCACTATCCCGAACCCAAATCGACTCTCGGCTGTGCCGATAAATTCGATGAGGGTGAGGGTAGGGGAATTATGGTAGTAATGAGCAAGTTATAACGGTTTTAGCCCAAGTTGGAAATACTTTAGAAAATCATTTAAAGACAATTTAAAGGTATGAAGCCGAGACTTATAATTTGGCATAATATTTGTGTCAGCTATTTAGTATTCACTGTGCCTATATATGTTGCTCTGTAGTTTGTTTTTTACTTACTTTCCGAAATTACTCATAAATATTTGAAAATAACTACACTTAACAATGCTATACAAATATAAATATGTTATTTCTTATTTTTGGAATGATTTAGCTAATTAAAAAACTAATATTTGTATAATAGAAATTGACTATAAACATGTATGAATCTCTACTTTCTTTATAGCATAATTCAAAATATCATCTACTAAGTGATTCATTAATTATAACGAGTTATATAGTTAAACTGAAAGGACTGAAAAAATGAGATACATTGAAGTGTATATGAATAGTGGTTAGAAAAAAGAGCATGGGAAAGCAGCAGCTTAGTATCATGCATCCGGATAAAAGCAGATACCTAAATCAGATGATTTCAGAATGTGAAATGAGGAAATGTTACAAGATTTTAGAGGTGAAAATAAAAAAATCAAAAAAGTGCTGAAAAATCAAGGAACTAGGGTTTCTGAGAAGGCACATTTATACTAGGAAGATGATTATTATGGATACAAATATGTTGGTTAATTTATGTACAATTATGATAAAGATAAGATTCACGATAAAGGCAGATAGTAATGCCTATGTAATTGAGCAAATGATTAATTGCATTAATATAGAGGCAGATAATTCAACTTTGATTAATTTATTAACTGGTAAAGTAAGTTATATGGATGATTTGATTTTAGAAAATGGAAAAATTGTTCATGATGATAATAATACAAGTGAATTCCTTGTGATGATATTAAATATGGCAAAATCAAGTATTGAAAAACAAGAATATGATTTTGCATATGACTGTATTGATTTAGTACATTTTCTTCCGAAACTTATAATTAATTATAATAGATCAAACTTGAAAGATTATCGGAAAGTAAAAATAAAAAATTTTTCAAAAAAGTGGGGTGTAGATATTTATAAAAATAGTAAGAAATATTTTCATTAACTCAAACTTTGCACATGGATTTGAACTACGAACATTGAAAGTTCAATAACTGGCAGATATTCAGTTGTCAATGGCAGTAAAGCATGAAAGTGGACTGACAGTAAAATATTAGTATGACAGATGTTCAAGAATGATTAATGAAACAGTTACGGATAAAGAATCCAATGTAATTCATATATTATGACTATAGACATGGAAATGCAGGTAAAAGACAAAAGCTGTGGAGATAGCCAGAAACTTAAAGGATGACACTGATGTAAGAGTAATCCCCAATACATATACTTATGACAGTCTTCTGAGACTTATAGGTGAAAAATCGAGGCGACAGCGAAGAGTAGGACATTAATATCTGATGTGTTAGATGTTGTATGGGAAGGAAGTATTGAAAATCTGTATATATTTGATGCAGTCAGCAACAGAAGAAAAGTAACTGTGATAACAACAGCAGTAAAAGGAGGTGATGTATGTGGTCTTGCCGAAGATACAGAGGCAGGAACAACGGACTATACCTATAACGCACTTAACCATCTGACAGCAGCGGTATCAGGTGAAACAACAGTTAACTACACCTATGACCTAAACGGAAACCTTGTGGCAGAGCATGGCGGAAACGAAGACAAGACATACACCTATGATGCAGATAACAGACTGATTACGGCAACAGTAAGCAGTGGAAATAATGTAACCATAGAAAGCTACACCTATGACTACGAGGGCAACAGGGTATCAAAGCAGACAAATGAGGATGGCAGAATCTATTAC
>CADACD010000108.1 GCA_902786365.1 uncultured Lachnospiraceae bacterium
GTAACTGTAGAAAAACTTCCAGAAATCATCAATGTTTATAATCTTGAGATAGAAGATTTGCATACATACTATGTGGCTGATGGGGTGTTGGTGCATAATAAGTGTAAAGAAATTGAGAATAATAAAAAAGAAGATAATTCTCATTCAGAACCATTACTTTTAGAAACATCACAAAATACATCGGGACAAACAGATGACCATCATATTATACCGAAATTTAGAGGGAAAAGTAAAAAGTATGCAGATTTTATTAGTGCACTTGGAATTAATGTGGATGAATATACAATAACAGTAAGTGGTGGAAAAGGTGGAATGCATATGAATTTACTACATGGAAAAGGTGGATGGAATCAAAAATGGATGAAATTTATTGATGAAAATTCTAATGCAACAATAAATGACATATTTCAATTTGCGGGAAAGATGATGGATGAATATGGTCTTAATGGTTATAAAATCCATCCATATGGAAAGAAATAGAGGTAGAAATGAAAGATTATTTTTATGATATAATTGATAAATTGAATAAAAAAAAATATGAGATTACTTACATGAATAGGCAAACTGTTTCTGATTTCAAATTGGACGATTTATTAGGATATTATATTTCAGAAGAGGTTAAATATATTTATAGTAAATACAAAGTTTTTGAGTTGAATTGGATAAGTGACAATAATAAAGGGTTTGTAAAATTTATTCCGTATGATGTTTTGGAGAAAAAACATAGAAATATCATTGAGATTATGCAAGAATGTTACGATATTAATGAGGATTCTTATGATATAAAAAGAGATATTGAAAACTGGTATCCTATTTTTGAATTTCCAAATGGTGATAGCTTTTGCTTGGATATTAGAAATGGAAAAGTAGTTTTTTATGATCATGAGGTATATGATTTGGGAGTGAATTTACATGGATTAGTAATTGCATTATCAATTAATGATTTGTTTGAAAAGTGGAGTAAATGTTTATTTGTCGATATATATGATTGGAGTGAAGGAGTTGATGAAAATGGTATAGATTTAAATAAAAGTATTTTTGCACAATGTATATTTGATGATTATAATAATATCTAAAGAGTAAATGGGGAAATAGGGATTCTTTTGTTAAAAATGGAAAGGTTGGGAGAGCTTCAAAAAATGACAGCTTTAATGGTAGTTATTTATCAATATTGCCAATTCCAAAAGTAGAACAAATAAATTGTAATGATGAGTTTGAGGAAAGTATTATTGATAAAAGATAGCAAGATACTTAAGTCCTGAAACAGGAACATTTGTATCAATGGACAGCTATGCAGGAACACTTGACAATCCTGTAAGCCTTCATAAATATCTGTATGCCAATGCAAACCCTGTCATGTATGTTGATCCGAGTGGAAACTTTTTTCACTCTACAATAACAGCTGTAATCGTTACGGAAACAGATGTTATAGTACATGTAAAGACTTCAGATGGTGAAGACATTAATACAACCATGTTCCATCCGTTTTATGTGGAAGGCAGCGTCAAATCTGCTGGCAGGCGATGTGTTACAGAAGATTGATGGAAGTACAGTTTATGTGACAGAGGTAACTGTAGAAAAACTTCCGGAAATCATCAATGTATATAATCTTGAGATAGAAGATTTGCATACTTATTATGTGGCTGACGGGGTGTTGGTGCATAATGAATGTAAGAAAAGCGATAAAAGTCAAAATGTTGATGATGGGGGAAGAGGTGTTGATAATCCGCTTAAGAATATTGAATATACTGATAAGGTATTAAAACAGATGCAACAAGGAGACTATCATGCATTTCCTGATTCAGTTACGGCGTTTGGTGATATGGCAAATGCCGAACAAATAATAGGTGGAGATGGGGTTGCACGAATGAAATATGAGATTGGAGGTAGTTATAATGGGAAAAATGGCGTTTTCCAATTTATAATTGAACCAGATGGATATACATGTAATCACAGATTATTTGTCACCTCACAATGACAATGATTGATTTGATATTTTTATTAATAATTGTATTTAAGAAGGGATAAATTATATGATTAGAATAAATGATATTATTGGTGAAAAAATAAATGACGCTATATCTTTGTCGGCAATTGGAATTAATGAATATGCATGGGATTACAATAGTATAGTTGATATAATTCCGATATTAAGGGAGAATAGACTGCCAATCTTAGGTGGTGATGTATTTATAATAAAAAATGGGATTATTAAACCGACTTGTGATTCTTGGTATTATAAAATTTTAACAGATTGTGATTTTGAAAAGAGTTATATAAGAACTATAGAATATATAAATTTATTTGAAGAAAAAGAGGATAAATATGTATATTCAATAGTTTTATAATCAGTATAAAATGTAATGATTATCGCTGAAAGTATTACAGAGACTGGAGGTGGCTGTCATTAAGAATAAAAGAATATTGAAATGTCTGCTGATGGTCGTCAGTCTGTTTCTGGTACTGGGAGTTTCAATAGGGGTATCGGCAAGCAGTGATTATGATAGGCAAGAAGCGGATGCTTGTATAACCATAAGTCAAAGACTCTCTGTCAAGACCAGCTATGGAAAGTCAATAGAAAATACAGAGCTTTTTAAAGAAGATGGCGGATTGGATGCTTCGGATTACATTTCAATTCATTCAAGAAAACATATGTATAATCCGGATACACTATCTACACCTAAAAAAACTCAATATGGAAAAGATGTTAATGTTGGAAAATTGTGTGAAGATACTATTATGAATCCAGATGAAGTAATTTATAACACAGATCGAAACGTAATAATATACAAGAAAAAGTATCCATTTAACATTAGTACGAGTGAGACACCGACAGGTACGCATAGAGTTTTTATACCATTAAATACACAAGGAAAGAAAACAATTAGAATGAGCCAATTTCCATTGTTTGAAGGTAATTAATATGAAATATGTAATTGAAAAAGTATTGAATGTAATTATACCGGAAAAAATAAAGAAAATCATTGAAACAAATAAAGAAATGAACATTTTAGTAGATGGCGAGATGAATAATTTTATAATCCTTTCGCCAGATGAAATGTTGGAAGCGTACAAAGAGCAGAAAGAATTGTTTGATTACAATATTATTCCGTTTGCTTTTTTAGATGATGATTACTTATGCTTAAACTATAAAAATCATAGTATTTCAATTATTTATTGGAGTTCAGAAAGGGCAATGGAATCAAAGGAATTGGCAATATTCGAATTGTGTTCATCTTATGATGATTTTATAAAAACGTGTATCACAACAAAACCTTCCGACAGGCAGGCTTAAACTAAAATTTATATTGTTACACTTCAGAATTACTTACACAAACTTCACGGGTTCATACGGATGAACCCCGTTTGGACATATGATTGTGATTTGAATTAAATTCACCTGACTGTCTGACGGTTGGATCAATACCGGCATAAGCAAAGAGCCGATGAATTCCTGAAACGTGATATATCACCAATTTCACTTAATATGCATGCGGCAGATATAGGTGTTATGCTTGGAATCGTATGAAGATAGCAGTCCAACTTCTCATAATAACTTATTATTTCATCATCAAGCTGTCTGATTTGTTCATTGAGAAGTTTAAGTTTATCTAAAAGCTGTTTTAACTGGAAAGCAAACGCATTTTGTGCTATTCTGATACCGAAAGTAGTCTTGGCAGCTTCTTTAATTTCACAGGCTTTTTTTAATGAGAATCTGTTGTGACTGTTTTCTTTAAGTATGGCAAGAAGTTCATCTGTGTCAGCATTTGCAATGTTTTCCGGCAGAAGATATTTGTCAAGTATGGCAATGGATGAGCTTCCCCATACTTCATTGAATATTTTTTCGTATTCGGGGAATATCTGCTCAAGGATAGTATTGATATGCAGCTTGACTTCAGTTCTTTCCGAAATGGTAACTGCTCTGTGTCTGCAAAGCTGACGCATAGATAAGATATCCTCGTCAGCGAGTTTTGTGGTGGTGAATTTGCCAAACCTGATTACTTCGGCAATCAAAAAAGAATCTTTTGAATCATTTTTTGTCTGACGAATGTAAAAGCTTCGAAAGCAGTCTGATTGAATTGGATTAATAACATATATAGTAAACCCGTGTTCTATGAGAAATGAATAAATGGTGTACCAGTAGTGTCCGGTTGCTTCCATACCGAAAACAAAGTCATTATTAGGAATAAGATTTGCAATGTGAGAAAGTAACCTGTCAGCACCTTTATGGTTTGAGGGAAAACGAAATGATTTGCCAATCTTATTTCCGTAAGAATCTACAATAGATGCTTCATGATGATTTTTGCCGATGTCAATGCCGATGTAATACATAATAACGCCTTTCTTTTGAATTGAATTATTTTGTTAAT
>CADACD010000109.1 GCA_902786365.1 uncultured Lachnospiraceae bacterium
TCATATAATATAAAAGTAACAGATAAAGGAGTAAATTATTATGACTGAAAAAAAACAAAGAAGAAAGCCAAGAAAATATACAGATGCATTTAAACAGCAGCTGATAGATTTATACCACGCCGGAAAACGCAGATGCGACATTTGCAGAGAATATGATATTTCCACTTCCCTGTTTGATAAATGAAGTGCTGCTATAAAAAGATAGTAGAAAAAATTGAGATAACAGTTTATAAGTTTATCGTATAATAGTATTGTTCTTGTGTTGACACTAATTTAAAGTAAAAGTATAATATGTATAGTCAAAAATAGAAGAAATGAGTGTAAATGAAAGGAGAATTCATGGATAAAACAGAATCAATTAAAGAATTTAAAGAATTTTTAAGTGAAAATCGTGAAAATCTTCTTAAGTTTGCTATTGCTGTTGAAGATTTACCTGCTGATGATGAATGGGTTCAGGATGATGAATGGGATGAAGTATATAAGCAAGAGGTGAGAAAAAATGGAACGGTATAATATTGGTGATGTTTGGTGGGTGCATTTTCCATATTCAGATAAAGAAATAGTAAAAAGAAGACCTGCTATAATAATTGCTATTTGTCACTTTGGATATTCTTTCTAAGGTTGCAGAAGTTCTGGGTGTAACTGTGGGAGATATAACAAGAGTACTTGATGAGTCTCCGGCGGTTGCATATAGAGTAGGAGAGGAAAGCGCATCTTCTAAAAAGATATTTGATATGCTTGATTTGTTTTATGCGAATAAGCATATGTGTGCAAAACTTCAGCACAAAGATATGATTTAAGGGGAGACCACATGCAGGATAGTAGGAAACGAGAAATCCGAATAAAAGCGGATAATATTGATCTTGGAATTCAAGATTTCGGTAAAAAAGGTTTGTCAGCGAAGGACATTGCACGTATAATGTCAGAGTTTAATGTCAGCTTTGATATGAAATAGATTCAATAAATAACTTTGGAGGTAGTAACTAATGTCAAAATCACCAAAAAAAGATCGAATGTCGAATATTGAGCTTTTGCGAATATTTGCCATAATGGGTGTAATTATATTGCACTATAACAATTCAGAAATTGGAGGAGGTATAGCGTTTGCAGAGCCTAAGAGAATAAATCTGTATTTTTTGTATTTATTTGAGTCTTTGTCAATTTGTGCGGTAGATTTGTTTTACATGATATCGGGATATTTTATGACGAACTCATATGAAAGAAGAATTAAAAAGCCAATGCAGTTGTTGATACAAGTTGTTTTGTTTAATTTGCTTTGGTATTTGATTTCTGGAATAAGGCATTCTGATGTGATTACTATAAAGGGAATAATCGGAAGGATGATTCCTGCCAACTATTTCGTGATTTTTTATTGCGTTATATGGTTTTTATCTCCATATATCAACAAACTAATGGATGTTATAAGTGTTAAAGAATCAAGGAAAATGATAATCCTGTTAGGAGCGATATTTTCAGTTTATTGCACGATAGTACAAGGAGCAAGTAATTTTATAGGCGATCAGATTATTGGACTGGATTCAATAGGAATGTATGGGAGCCAAAATGGTTACAATATTGTGAATTTTATGTTTGTGTATATGATAGGTGCATATATCAGAAGGTATTATGACACTAAGACGACTGAGATTCGTAAATTGCTTTATATGTTTATGGTAAATACAGCTATTATTACGGCTTGGTCAATACTGGAAAGGGAGCTTTTTCAGACCTTAAATGCAACTACAACTGCTTGGATTTATTGTAATCCGTTGGTGATTTTGAATGCTGCATTACTCTTGATGATTTTTGTTAAATTGGATTTCGGAGTGAATAGATTGATTAATTGGTTTTCTAGTGGAGTTTTTTCTGTGTTCTTACTGCATGGATACTTTATTACACATATAGGAATTGAAAAAGCTGTTCGGAGCAACGTATTGCTTATGATTATGCATATGGTCTTATCAACGATATGTATTTTTGTTATTTGCACCATTGTGGATCATTGCTATAAAAAAATTAGTAAGCCAATATTAGATGCTATATTAAACCGATTTGATCCAGAAATAGTAAATCTGAAAGACTTAAGTTAAGTCAAATTTTAACGGAGGTATCAGTATGTGTGGAAGAATAAACTGATTTATAAAGAAAAAATAAATCGGAGGTTCATATGAATTATTCAGTAAGAGAATTAAGACAAGATGAAGTTAAGGTATTAGATACCTTTCTGTATGAAGCAATTTTTATTCCAGAAGGAATTCCTGCACCATCAAAAGATATTATTAACCAACCAGAGTTACAGGTATATGTTAAAGACTTTGGCGAGAATAAAGGAGATTTGTGTTTAGTTGCCCAAATTGAGAATGAGATTGTTGGTGCAGTATGGACTCGTGTTATGAATGATTATGGACATATTGATAATAAAACACCATCTTTTGCAATTTCACTTCTTAAAGAATATAGAAATTATGGAATCGGAACAGAGTTAATGAAGCAGATGTTGATGAAACTAAAAATGCAAGGATATGCACAAGCATCATTATCTGTTCAAAAAACGAATTATGCAGTCAGTATGTATAAGAAGGTTGGATTTGAAATCGTTGATGAAAATGATGAGGAATATATTATGATTTGCAGGTTATAGGCACTTGCAAATTCATGTGATAAACTTCAATTAATAGCTGACCAAAATGATATTTCTTAGACAAGGAGGAGATTGTTTATGTTAAGGGTCTTTTGTACGCGTATTCCTGAACTTTCAGATGAGAGGGTT
>CADACD010000110.1 GCA_902786365.1 uncultured Lachnospiraceae bacterium
CCAATGCTGACGGATGCCTATAATCTTCCTGCGAAAAAGGTAATTCATATCGTAGGCCCGATTGTGCAATACAAGCTGACGCCGGAACTGGAGAAGGAACTGGCAGACTGTTACCTGAATACCTTGGATATGTGTCTTGATAATAATTTGAGAAGCGTGGCATTCTGCTGTATTTCTACAGGCGTATTTCATTTTCCGAACAAGCGGGCAGCTCAGATTGCCGTCAGTGCCGTAGACAGCTGGCTCTCACAACATCCGGGTGCTATGGAAAGGGTGATCTTTAATGTTTTTAAGGACGAGGACAAAAAATACTATGAAGAACTTATACGATGAAATGCCGAACGGCTATCAAGAAAGCATTCAGAAGGGACTCGGTGCGGTGCGGTATTTCAGCAGAAATATGTCATTCGGAACAGGCTCTGAGGAGGAACGAATCACCAGATTAAAGAAGGAGATCGAAGCAACAGATGCAGTCGTTATCGGAGCGGGTGCCGGACTTTCCACTTCTGCCGGACTGACCTATAGCGGAGAGCGATTTGAAAGGTACTTCTTTGACTTTGCAAGGAAGTATGGCATCCGGGATATGTATTCCGGCGGGTTCTATCCCTTCCCCGATGAAGAAACACGCTGGGCATGGTGGGCAAGGCATATCTATTTCAACCGATATATTGATGCGCCGAAGCCTGTCTATCAAGAACTGCTCTCACTTGTGAAAGATAAGGATTATTTTGTTGTTACAACGAATGTAGATCATCAGTTTCAGAGAGCAGGCTTTGATAAAAAGCGTCTGTTCTACACCCAAGGAGACTATGGACTTTTCCAGAGCGCAGGTTCATCCATGCAGAAAACCTATGATAATGAAGAATGGGTAATGAAAGCAATGGAAGCACAGGGGTTCATAAGAGACGAGAATGGATTGTTTCAGGTTCCTGAAAGTGGTGAACTGAAAATGAAGATTCCTGCATCACTCATTCCGAAATGTCCGGATGATGGGTCTGATGTTACTATGAATCTTCGTGCGGATGATTCCTTTGTCGAAGATGGAGGGTGGCATAGAGCGTCTGCGGCATATGCGGATTTCCTGCGCAGACATGAGAGCCTTCATGTGCTTTATCTGGAGCTTGGCGTGGGAGCCAATACACCCGTCATTGTGAAGTATCCGTTCTGGCAAATGACTCTGGCAAATGAAAAATCAGTGTATGAAATTGCAAACAGGAGCATCTGCATCGATGGGGATATTGGTAATGTTTTTGTAAAGATGAAATAACTACAGGGCTTTAAAAGAAAATCAGGCTCCAAAACTGCCGTCATCGGTAGTAAGGGAGCCTTTTCTTATGCTTTGATATCGATTGTAATCCCGGACTTAAATTCCACGGTGAAGTGGTCGGCGAAGACAATAATCTTCTCGATGAGCTTTTTGTTCAGAGCCTCATCAAACTCTGTGATGTCGGTTTCCTGCCCAGCGATGAAGTCCTGTAGTTCCTTGATGCGGTTCATGACTTCTTCCCGGTGATGGCTATCGACCTCGGACTGTTCCTTCTGATCGCGGAGCCGGAAAATCTCATCGGCGATGGCATCGTAGTCCTGTTTGCTGTTTGCCTTCTTGATGAGCTCCTTTTGCAGCTCCTCCAGTCTTGCCTGAATGCCATCCGGCGAGAGGGTGTCAGCATTGACTATAGCCTTGGCGATGTTCTGTGTTGTGGTCAAGCATTTTTGTAACACTTTTGACTGTTAAAATTATGTTTTTTACTTCTGTTCGTATCGTGCTTCAAAAGGTGTTTTATAATTATTATACGAATGCGGTCTCACATGATTGTATGTAATATATGCAAATTCCTCAATATTATAATATCGCTCCATAGGTGCATTGTCATAAGGATATCCGGCGGCACTCCAGTTTTACTATAAATCATACCTTTGTAAACTTGGGCAAGACAGGGCATAATATGGCGGATAGCCTTGTAAATACTACTGTTTCGACTACTAAGGCACATAGGCAAAATCGGGATAACGTCAAATGTGTTGGGAGTATTCCTTAGTAGTAAAAGACTACTTAGGGGATTATAATTGAGCGATATATTGCAGATATAGCGGCTAATTCGTGAGGTGTTGCGGATTGGTCGCTTTTGTTAGTAGTAGGAGTAAGTAGTAATTGTGGCTGCAATAAAAATTTGATGAGTTTCACTTTTAATTCAGGTTTCACCAAAATGGTGAAAATGTTATTAAAAGTGATAATATGCCGAAATACATATTGAAAATGCGAAATATGGCGAAAAATGACAAAAATATCAATTTGAGATTGAAAATCCGTGGCGACGTGGTATAATATTAATACGCGTCATATAAAGGAGGGATATTATGTTATTACAGTTTTCGGTGGAGAACTTCAGATCCTTCAAGGAAAGAACTGTTTTATCATTAGAAGGTTCGTCGGATAAGAATTTACCAAACAATGTGGCCCTATTCGGTAAAGAGATGGTACTAAAGGTAGCCACAGTTTTTGGCGCAAATGCTGCAGGAAAAAGTAATTTGTTTTTGGCATTAACTGCGGCAATCATTACTGTAAAGAGATCAGATGTCAGACAGGTTGGAGAACCATTATATACAATTGTTCCATATTTGTTTGATAATGAATCAGCCAAGGAACCTACTTCTTTTGAATTCGTGTTTATTGCAGAAGGTAAGAAATATGTGTATGGATATTCTGCTACGAATCAAAAGGTATGTACAGAGTATCTTTATGTATATAATTCTTCACGTCCAACAACTATTTTTGAAAGAGACGAGTCGGCTGAGGAAAAGTATACATTTACCAATCAGGCCTTAAAAGCGAAATTAAAACCGCTCACGGAGAGAAATACAGAGAATAAACTTTTTCTTGCGACAGCAACGGCATGGAATGCAGAAGAAACAAAGATTCCGATGATGTGGATCACGAATTCTATAAATACTTATGATACAAACTATGAGAACGCATTAAACATCACAGGCGATATGTTTGAGAAGGACTCTGACAATTTGCTCAGAAAATTTACTAATAATATTCTTAAAGAAGCGGATATCAATATTTGCGATTATGAGTTTGAAAGCCGAGATGTTCCTTTGGAAGGAATTCCGACACTCATGTTTGCGAATCAACCAGGTACTGTGCCAGAGATACGAGGCAAAGAGTATAAGATAACTACAAAGCACATTATTGAGGATGGAGAGGGAAATAAAGAAGTGTTTCCTTTGGGAATGCATTTAGAGTCACTTGGAACACAGAAGATATTCTTTATGAGCCCGATTATTAAAAAGGCTTTTGAAACAGGCGAGACAGTATGCATTGACGAGTTCGATAAGAGCATACATCCGATGCTTGTTTGCTATTTAGTGGGACTATTTAATAATCCAGAAGTGAATATAAAAAATGCGCAGTTGATTATTTCTACGCATACCATGTCTTTGCTTAATCTTAATGATTTAAGACGAGACCAGATTTATTTTGTAGAAAAAAATCAAAAGACTGGAGTTTCTGAATTGTATTCATTAGATGAATTTTCACCTAGAACACGTGAAGATATTAGAAAAGCGTACCTGCTTGGCAGATATGGTTCTGTACCGGATTTGGGAATGGGGGATGGACTATGGGATTAAACAAACATGGTTATACTCCTAAGAAACGTAATTCAAATAGTCGAAAACGTAAGAAGATTATTTTTATTGCCACTGAGGGAAAGAATAAAACTGAGAAACTATATTTCAAGAAGTTTAACAGTGATAAGGTGCAGATAAGATTTGCAAAGGGTGGCTCGACGGATCCAGTTAATATGGTGTCAGAATTACTTTCTGAGTGTAAAGATATGGGCTTTGATCCAGAGGCGGGTGATACGGCATACTGTGTGCTTGATTCGGATTTTGCAGCCAGTAAAAATAATCAGATAGCATTAGCTGATAAAAAAGCTGAAGCGAATGATTTGTCTTTAATTGTTTCGAGTCCATGTTTTGAAATCTGGTATCTTTGCCATTATGATTATTCTACTAAGGCATTTGGTTCGAATGAAGAAGTCATTAATGAACTTAAAAAGAGAATACCTCAGTATGATAAGAACAAGGAAGATATGTATGAGTTACTTCGACAAATGCAGAATAATGCTACCACGAATGCTAAGAGGCTGGAGAAGTATAATCTTCAAGGTGGCAAGAAACCACATACAGTCGAATTTATGCCAAGCACAGAAGTGTATCGCATTATTGAAACTATAATGGAAGCTGAAAATATATAGAGTTAATTTAGAGTCTTTGGGTAATGTACCGTAAGCGTCAATTGAAACGCACCTACAAAAAATACAGACATAGGTTATAATAACTTATGCCTGGATTTTTCTTTTCCTGCATTTGTCTGGTATCTCTTCTGACCAGGGTACCAAAGTGCTTACATCCATGCCG
>CADACD010000111.1 GCA_902786365.1 uncultured Lachnospiraceae bacterium
CACAACAGTGGATGATTCTCGTCTGCAATAAATACATAATTTTCATTATCTTGTAAAACTAATTCAATTTCGTTAATATTTCGAGAAAATGGTAAATTCCTTAATTTATTATAACCAGTACATTGAATTGCGTAAGGTGTTTCATAGTACGTAGAAATAAGATCAAACAATGAAGTTTTCCCACTTGCCGAATCACCGCTGACTAAAGTAAATTTATCATACAAAGTAAATTCATATTCAACTGAACGATCTTTTAGTTTTATGTGGACCATTAGATTTCCTCCATGATAAAATGTGCCATCTCTGTTTTTTCGAACTCTTCAAATGAGTGAATTATCTGTCCATTATCCACACACTCTGCAACAAAGTCTCTTGGGAATTCCAAATAATGCCCAACATAAATTAAAACATCTTTCTTATCTCCAATTTGTATCATATACTCTGTACAATTATCACCACATGCAGGTGACCAAATAGGATAGTCCGTCTTAAGCATTAAAATTAATGCTTTCACACCACCTGATATTTTAGTTATTGGCATAATTCCAAAAATTGGAGAATCTGCAGCTCTTGCAGAAAGCACTGTTGTGTTATCAACTTTCTGTACCATTTCTTTTACAAAAGGATCATCAAACCATTCATCTTCGTAATTATGGGCAAAATAATTATCTATGTCACGAATCATGTTTTCTGGATAATAAAAGGTATACTTTAACATTTAGGCATCCCCTTTCATTGTACTGATTTAAATAGGTGTTTGTGAAATGCCACAAGCCGCATAAATACGGCATTCAGTGACTGAAATTTAAATAAAATGAATTATGTAAACATCTCATTTTCAATCTAGATAATATCATTTATTTAAATTTCAGTTGCTGAATGCCGGTTTTTAAAATTCATGAAGTAGCGTGGTTTACTGGCACTCCGAAACTGTTTTATGGCATAGTAATCCTACCCGTGTTACGATCACCAGGACGCCCAGAATAGTCTTTTTGGAAAAACCTTCTCATCACGGTGTTAAATTCATCTGTTCCAAATTCGACACGATGTTCATGACTACCATACCTTACATACAGCTCTTTACCATAGTACACAGGCTCCGAAGACTTACAAACAAATAAGTATAACAGCTTTCCCTTGTGCTCGATTGGATGACATTTGGTTAATATTTCGTTTTTAAATGAGTCGCTGATTGGCTCATTTTCAATTGTTTCTTTAATTCTTCTTAAATAGTTATCTACACCCTGGTAATAAATATTTGCCTCATCCTGAATACCCAAAATCTTATAATGTCTACAGTATTCAACATTCGTTTTTAGTTTCTTTGAAATGAATTCGGCGTCATCATCATCATTCGGTATCCCCAGAAGAACATACCCTTCCTCATTGGGCTTAGTATTTACCATAGCTGTAAGAGTTTTTACAATTTTTGATATGCAATCTTTATTAAATGTATCTTCTCTAAAATTTGTAATGCCGACCTTAAAATCATACATCTGCTCTTCAGTTGATGCATGCTCCAGAAAATTTACCATTTTGACATCCCACTGTGGATAGGATTGTAATTTTTCCAGAGAGTAAGAAAAACAAGGCGCTAAAACACCCATTACTCTATCAATCAAGTGATTTCTTATTTCCTTATTCCAATTTGTTTTTGCTGATTGTGAAACATCTGACAGGTCCTTATTTCCTAAATCATCTAGCCTGCACCTAAACTCTTCTTTATCAGAAACAGACAGTCCCTTTAGCAGTAGTTTCGAAATAGCACAAAATAATACTAAAAAAGCATAATCCTTGTTATATACAGCTTCCCGCCTAAACAGTTTTTCAGAGAAATCTTTAGTACCTAGTGCATCATTTATCAAACAAATAGTCTTTGAAAACAACTCCATCCAATAAATAATCTTCTCTTCTGAATCAACAGCTTTGTCCAGATCGCTCTTCAGCTCATTTTGAATATCATATGCGCGCTCCAGTGACGAGAAAGATGATGATCTTTTGCCACTGGTCAATAGATAAATATAAATATGTGCAATTATCTCTTCATCCTTTGAACGTCGAATGCCCTCTTCTGAGATAATCTTTTTCTTAACCCAAAAGATATTATTTACATCTACGCCATAAGGCAATTCTTTATTTGCAATACTATAGGTTGATATTTCAGATAATTTTATTATATCATTATCAGTATAATCTCCGCGTATATACGTTGCCGTTTTTCTAACTAAATTACTGAAGCAGCCTGTAACACCAGCTTGTCTTAAATCTTGCTTTGATAATTTTCTTCCGGTGGAATTAATTCTACGAAATATTTCCTCCACTTCGGAATCATCTTTACCTGTAACAGAAAATGAAAGTTCATAATCCAAAAATTTCTCGCATATTTCAAGTGGAAGAACTGGGAAATTC
>CADACD010000112.1 GCA_902786365.1 uncultured Lachnospiraceae bacterium
GCAGGAAAAGGTATTATCTCACAGGCGGTTGACGGAATGACAAGCCCTGAGGTGACAAGCACCATTCAGAAAGCGGTCACGGGTGAAGTAAAAGAAGAAACAGAAACGGTTGTTTCTACTGTTTCGGAAGATGAAGCCGCACCGACAGAGGAAAAACCTGCTGTACCTGAACAGCCGCCTGTTACAGAAAAACAGGATAACGCACAGCAGGACGGAACTCCGACAGCAGAGAAAAAGCCTGCTGCCGCAGGCAAATCCGATTTGCGAAAAAGAGAACATCTGACGGATAAGGAATTTCAGGCTGTTATTGATGCCGGACTGCCTGTCAGGGCAAAAAAGGTAGCCGCAAACGATATTACAGTTATCTTTGATGTTTCGCAAACGGCACAGCTCGATCAGGCTATTGCAAGTGCAAGAAGTCAAATGTCGTCTGTAAAAAGGTAGATGCGAGTATAGATATAACGCTAAATAAATCACAGTGTTACATTTATAAAAATCATGGTCTAAAACGGTATGCTGTTGTGCATATATACAAATTTGCATTTTCCAAAAAATTTTTATTCCAAAATTATACCTATAAAGGTATAATTTCGTCTGTTTTTCGCCTATTTATGGAAGGAGTTTTTATTTCTTCTTATAAATACCGAGAGGATGATTAATATTGACAAGTGAAGAATTTAGAAACAACCCATTATTTTTAAGAAATCAATTTGACGGTAATGGAACATTTGAAATGCCTGTTATCCAAAAGCAGGATGTTGACCTTGACAATGTTTCGCTGATTGGATATGATAAAACAAAATCAGGTGATAAAGCTGGAGCTAATAGCTTTGTACATTTTTTTCTTGATGATTATAAGTTTGAGGTAATATGGAATGATCCTGAACCGAGATTAGAAAAACTCAGTCAGTATAGAGGTGTCTTGTCGCCACAGTTCAGTACATATTACACAATGCCTGTTCCTCTACAGATCTATAACACATTCAGATCACGATGGTGTGGTGCTTATCTCCAATCAAAAGGTTTCAAAGTAATACCAACTGTATCGTGGGGGCTTCCGCAAAGCTACTGGTACTGTTTCGATGGTATAGAAAAGGGTTCAGTCGTTGCTGTATCTACATTAGGAGTCAGAAAAGAAAAAGACTTCTTTTTGCAGGGATATAGTGAAATGTTGAGACGATTAAAACCCAAAGCTGTAATTTGTTACAATACCCCATTCGATGAAATGGGCGGTAATATTATTACTGTAAGTTATGAGGAAACTAATAATACAGAACATAATAAAAGCTCGTTTAATAGGGATAGCTACTATATAAAGAAAACAATGATTGTTATCGACTCCACAGCAAAGGGCGGTGGAGGTGGAGGAGGTGGTGGTGGAAGTGGTGGAAAAAATCCTTTCAAAAGTCCAAAATCCGGAAGTGGCAAAGAAAAAGCAACAGATGTTCCAAGTTGGGCAAAGGGTAATAGACCGTACAAGAATGAAAACGGAAATCAATTTGCAAAGAGATTGTGTGATGAACGTTTTGGCAAAGGAAATTATGACAAGGGACCTCGATCTGATTTCAATAGAATAAGAAAATGGGGAGACAGAGGTTTTGAATAAAATTTTTTGGAGGTAATACTATGCGTGAATACTACTATATAAAAATAGAATTTGAAGGAAATCGTTCATATACCTTGTGGTATTCTGATGATGAAGATGGAGTTTTAACTGAAAAATCAAAAATAACTTCCTTCTCCACTCTCAGCGAGTTAAAAGAATACACTATTGTAAACAAGTTATACACACCAAATGATTCTGTTACAGAATACGATTTTGACATAATCAATAAATGGGCAGAAAAACCTTCAGAGTTGATTGACAGTAAGATGTGTATTGATTACTGGAATATTTTTACTGATATTTCCAAATCAATAGGAATACCATTTATAGGAAACTTTGATACTGGAATTACGATAGATATATATAATAAACTGTTTTATGGTTCAAATGTGTCTGCGATTCGTTGTGATGGAGAAATGTATCAACCTGAATGGAGCGAAGAAGAACTGAATCAATTAGCAAAAATCATGAAAAATGGAATCAGTCTTTTAAGCAATAGCTTAAAACCTTAAGGAACATAAGGCAATGCTGTACTGTATCGGTATAGTGTTGCCTTTATTCATAAAAAATTTTGCATGAAAGGATTGAATGCTATGGACGATAATCTTATCATCGAAGATAATGTTCTCAAAGGGTGCAGACAATCAAAAATCATTACAGCGACTATACCGGAGGGCATTGTGGCAATATGCGACAATGCCTTTTCCGATTTTCCTAACCTGATGAATATTTCTTTGCCTAAGTCCCTGTCAAAAATCGGAAACGGT
>CADACD010000113.1 GCA_902786365.1 uncultured Lachnospiraceae bacterium
AGGCAACTCTATTATATCACAAACCGTGAGGAGATTTTTGATTTTAATAACAAAAAAATGCCGTGTTTATGCGGCTTGTAGCGTTTCGCAAACGCCTAAAAAATGAAAAAATAGAAAAAGGAGAAAAAGAGATGGCTTATATTAATGAATGTGTACAAAAGGGAGAAGAGAGAACTTTTGATTTAGGGTATGGAAGAGAAGTAAATCCTTATAAATGGACGATAGACAAGGAAAAGGGATATATTTTCTTTGAAGATTATACGGAAATAGACGAACCTATCAATCAACACTTTGTATTCGTATATAAGAACAAAGTGATTACCATGATACTGAATGGAGAGGAATTTGATGAAACAGATACACGGATATGGAAGATAGGAGGGATAACGATTCCTGAAGAGTTCTCAAGAGAAGAAGTATTAGATGAGTTAAGAAAAGCTGTAGTGGCATATGGTTCCAGTGGGCAATTACCAAATTATAGATTTGGATTTAGTAAAGCAAAAGCAGGATTTTAGGGAGAAAAAGAAATATGGGAGCAGAAGAAATAATAGAAGAATTATATGAAATAGTAAATAATGATGGAGATTTGTCTGTAAAAGATTTGACAGATATAGTAGAAGGTATATCCATAGAAGATAGAATTGCAGGGAATGGTGCATTAACGTTATTTTATACCGGGGAGTCAGAAAGATTAATTAATAAACTTGTTGGAACGTCAAATGAAAATGTCAGGATAATCCGTCGTACTGATGCATATGATTTTTTGGCTAATAGGAAGTTTAAAGATATATTGAGATATGCGGTGAAATACGATAATCCAACATTGTCAGAAAGTGAATTAATTAAGGAAGTCAATCGACTGTTATACGAAGCCAGTTATTACGATGAAGCCGGAAATTTTGTTGAAGGAGAAGGCTTCTGGACAATCATCTTCAGTTGAATAATGAAAATGCTCCGATGTACGATAAAATTCTGGAATTATTATTTTTGGGAAAAGCATGTTGTCATTTGGAAGATGATAAAAAATGGGATTGGGTAAGAGGGTATTATTGTAAAAGATATGGAAAAATTCTAAAAAAGTAATGAGGAGGATAATCGTGAGAAAATTTAAACATTTTATGACGGTTGCAATTTTAACGGGTACAATGCTTGTGATGAATGGCTGTGGAAATGGATATGACTTTGATTTGGATAAGTGTGAAGAGGTTGCATTACAGTATTTGGAGGAAAAATACGGGAAAGAGTTCGAGGTTGTTAATTGTTGGGAGGCGAGAAAAATAACACATTCTGCTGGTTATGCAAAGGTTAGCGTAAAAATAAAAGGCAGCGAGGATGATGAAGATTATTTGCTATATATATATCCTGTTGGGAATAAGGATGAAGATGGCGACGGATATTATGATTCATATGAAGTAACAAGTGATAATTATTTAAAAAGATTAGTTGGAACCGTGGTAAAAGATAAAATAGATAAGCTGCTTATAGATGACGGTTTAAATGATTTTTTTAGTACAATGGGTGTTGAAGTGTTGGACGATGGGAGGCTTACAGCAGGAATTACAAGCGATTTTACAGAAGATGATGTATATAATTTAACAATTGAAGAACTGTTTGGAAAGTACAGGTTTTATATTCTTTATAGAATTAATGTTTCTGAAGAGAATTATTATGATGAAATGGAAAACCAAATAACCAGCATTTTAAAAGGTAAAATATCAAATGATATAGTTAATTGTGAAATTTATGTATATGATAATGAAAATTATAACGAAAAAAAGCGAAATAGTGAACAAGGAATAAGTCGTTATGTAAAAAAACAAAAAGAGATAGATTTTTGTGTGGAGGATTAGATGAATGAGTATATCAAATGAAAAATTATTATTGATTTCAGCATTGGCGTATTATGAAGAATTATCAGACAGACATGTTTATGATGATAATATTGATGATGATATAATCAAAGTTAATGATGTGTTAGATAGAATAATAAAAGATGATAAAACCACCTGTTTTGATGGTGCTTTTGGCTATTCAGATTCAGAACTGGGGATGGATAAGATTATAGCATTAATTAGATCAGATGAAGAATTATTGGATTTGGAAATTATATATCCGGAAAAAGAAAATGATGCAACAACGTCATCTGTGTGCCTTGTAAACCCGGCGACAGAAAAACGCTTATAAACATCCATAAAAGCCTGACGCCATATATTACTTCGACCTAATGCTAAAGTCACACGCCGATGTCTCAGCAGATGGAATTGTTCTTGTAACCCCAAGTGCAAGTTTGTAATAATCCGGGTCAGCCGACATTTCCCGTATATCCTCGTAAGCAGTTTTAC
>CADACD010000114.1 GCA_902786365.1 uncultured Lachnospiraceae bacterium
GATATTTCGGCGTTGGAATCAAGAAAATCACGAATGACAGATATGTTGATTGATGGTACAATAACAAAAGAAGTGTTTGATGAAAAGATGCTGGAGTTTCAAAGAAAGCTGCACATCCCTACACATAGTTGATATCATCATCATTTGTAGCCTTATTAAAACAGGCGAATACGGACAGTTCCAAGATGGCAGAAGTTATAGGAGTGTCAGATGCACAGCTTCGATTTGTAACCAATAGTCAGTCAGGTATGGGACTTTTGAAGTGTGGTAATGTGGTTATTCCGTTTAATAATCAGATTGGGAAGGACACAGGTCTTTATAAGCTGCACAATACGAATATCCACAAGATAATAGCAAATAAAAAAGCAAAGGAAAATTTGCAGGAGTAGAGGAAGTTTATGGTAGTATAAATGGGATGGATGTGGTAAAATGGAGTATGTGAGGCTGATGCCTCACATACAAATCGTAGTTTATTGAGATAAATACAAACAAAGAAATAAATAGACATCAGGGAGATTGATCAAATGGAAAAGTTAAATGTTAACGGAACTGAATATGAGATTGAAAAACTCTTGGGAAAAGGTAAAGGAGGATATTCATATTTAGCAGTAAAAGATGGCAAGAAATATGTGCTTAAGCAGATTCATCACGAACCATGTTCTTACTATCAGTTTGGAAATAAGATTCAGTCAGAAATAGACGATTATAAGCGATTATCTACGATTGGTATCAAGATGCCAGAAATGTTGGACGTGGATATAGATAATGAGCGAATTATAAAGGAATACATTGACGGCGAAACAATCTACAATCTTGTACTTTAGGATAAGATGGAGCCTGAATATTTAAAGCAGATGCAAGCAATGTGTGAGCTGCTCTATCCAACAAACACCAATATCGATTATTTTCCAACCAATTTTGTAGTTAACAATGGTGATATCTTCTATATTGATTATGAGTGCAACGACTATATGGAAGAATGGAATTTCGAAAACTGGGGTATTAAGTATTGGTCTAAAACACCAGAGTTTTTGCAGTATGTAGAAGAGCATAGATAAAGATAACTTCCAGTTTGAGGAGAAGATGAAATGAGCGGAACAGAAATCGGATTCATAGGATGGGCTCTAGTTGGAGCTATGATAATTGCTTTAGGAATAAAAAATATGTTTTCAAAAAAGCCTGCAGGTTTTTGGGCTAATGTTGAGACAATTAAAGTAAGTGATGTAAAAAGATATAATCGTGCAACCGGAATATTGTTTATTGTGTATGGTGTTGTTTTTATTGCTGGGAGGTCAAAATACACCATACATTCTATTATGCAGAGAAGTATAATATTCGCTGGGGATTTGTGCGTGATATTGATGAAGAATTATATATCAACAATACTGAATATGTTGAAGATATGTCAGATGACAGATGGAAACCACTGGGCGAGGAACTGTAAGTAATAATTTAAAAGGAGTTGGTAGAAAATGAGTAATATGGATAGTACAAAAGATAATGAAGCGTTTCAGAGAGATATGAGAAAAGATTCTTCTAGGGCAATGTATAATAATCTTATGTGGTGGGCGACAGGACAGCATGAGTTTTATCAAAATGAAGTTGATAGAGCCTTTTCTACCTTGGATGATATTTTTTTGAATTATTATAAAGATGAGTTTTTTATTAGATTATTAGAAGATAAGAAGTTTTATAGAGCCAGAACAATAGATGTTCAAGATAATTGTTTGAAAAACTGTGGACTTAATTATAACGAACAAAGATTCTTTGGATTTAATCGGGATGAATCTAAAGAACCACCGGCTGAATTTGCACATGAAGGTAGGATGAGTAGCGAGGGAGAAGTAGCATTATATTTAGCAGATGATGAAATTACAGCATGTGCTGAGGTCAGACCGAAAATTCGGCAGTTAGTATCTGTTGCTAAATTTCGATTATCACAGAATATTGATATATTGGATTTTTCAAAAAGAAAGTATTCGATTCCTCTTAATACAAATGATTCTAAATATAATGCAGATGTACGATACTTACTAAGTAAAGTTCTATTTTTATTTACAAAACCGATTTATGATAGTAAAGATTACATTGTAACGCAAAAAATAGCAAAGTATTATCGAGAAAAAGGAATAAAAGGCTTTGCATATAAAAGTTTTTATTCTAATGGAATAAATTATACATTTTTTGATGAGTATATGAAATTATTTGACTGGGAAGATAGTAGAGTTTTGCTAAATTATACAACATCTAACCAATTCTTGTCGTTGGATACAGGAGAATACAGAAAAGATATAGATAATTTATATATGATGGATAATAAACCAGACGAACAGTGTATGAGGGATATTATTCGTCAAACAAGAGACATTTTTGACTCTGATAAATGTACTACAAATGGATAGTAAAAACTATATTATGAACTCTCGGAATCATGAGTAGTTCATGCCAGCTAAACTCTGGCAAGCATTTTGATAAGTAAATATTGTTAGAGGAACGAAAAAATAGCATGAGAAATAGACATAGCAACACAAATTTTTTAAAATTTTGATTTCAACTATGTCAAAAAAGTGGTATTATAGTCAATAGGATTATGCTGCATTCATAATCAGCTTTTTTAGTGGTGATTCAGGCGGCAGATCCCATGCGTCCAGATGCTGTAACATCAGGATGTGATATAGACGGCAGTACCACATTTTAGTAGAGCGGTGTCTGCCGTCTTCTAATTTAAAATCCAATTTCTCTCGTTTATTAGAACGTTCCGCAGATGTTCTTGCATTGTACTCCAACTTCCATTCCTTACTGCTTCTTGGTGGGTTGTTAAATAGTCTGGGATTATCATTCATAACTAAATGAACGGTACGACCGTATTTGGCATCTGAGCATGGTGTTTCGCAGGTGCAGGAAATACAGCCGTTTTTCCTGGAAATTTTAGGACATTTGAATTTCATACGTCCTTTTGCAACTTCAACACCATCACGACGCATACGAAAACCACAAGGACAGATAGGGACACCATCCTTATCGATTGTGAAATCATTTTTGTAAACTGGTGGTCGTCCACCTTTGCCGTTAAGATCGATAAAAGGTGTGATTCCTTCACGTTTAAAGTATTGATAATAAGGCATTGCGTCATGTGCAGAATCCAAGAGTACTTTTGAAACCATGTAATCAGGAAGAAAAGACTTCATTCTGAACCACGCCTGAAGAAAACCATGAGAATCATGTTTGGAAGCACAGGAATAATGAGGAAACACAGGTAAATCACTTTGTGAATCGACTAGCATATATAAGTCATATCCGCAGTAAAAACAGTCACGTGAAGAATCCCACCCTATATCACAGTCGAGGGCACTGAAAAACACACCATTTTTAATAAAATTCTATAGAGAATAGAAAAATCCACCAGCGCCAAGTGGTTCTGATGGATTTTTTGTTTCATTCC
>CADACD010000115.1 GCA_902786365.1 uncultured Lachnospiraceae bacterium
GATCATAATCCTAAGACGCGATATAGTGCAAGCACATATTCATATGCAAAATTGCCTGAGTTCATTCCTCTCAAATCAATGGGAAAACAAATAGTTCCATTAATTATGGAACGAATGATAAACCCTTCCGATTTTTATTTTCTTGTTCTTTATGAAGCTGTTCTGGAAGGAAATGAAACGAATGACGATTCTAAGTTTAGCGAAAGCGAACAAATCAGTGCTATAAGGTGTGTAAAAAAATGGCTGGAAAAACAATAAAGGGCAATTACTTCTTCATAGCTATCATAAAGAAAAAGTGTCCGCGATGTCAGACGAGTAGTATCACGGATACGGATGAATAGTTGAGAGTTTGATGAAAGTTAGTATCCTGAAACATTGTTGATGCACGGACAAGCCCTTGCGCTGTCGAAGACAATGCGAATGCCGTTGGTCTTAATCTTGTCGAAACGAAGGATGCGCTTTCTTTGGGGTCACTCTCGCATACCGCTGCGTCATCTTCACATCCTTATGACCGAGCATCTTGCAGATGGTCTACATCGGCACACCTGCCTCCAGCGTAATGAGGCTGGCGAACGAGTGTCGTCCCGAATGGTAGAAATAGGTAAGTCCGTACTCTTTTCCACAAGCACATCGAAAGCCTTTTGGATGGAAAGCAACAACTGCTCGATGTCCTTGTTGGTTTCCACGGCTTCCTTGCTCTTGCCCTCCTTTGGCTGCTTTAGAGCTTTATGTTAATAAAACTACAATCACAGCAATAATACTATTGATTTTACGTTCTTTTCAAAGAAAGGGGTTGTGCAATAGTGGCTTAAAGGCTAAAAGCACTACCTTTGCATACAATAATAAGTAACAACACGTTTAAGGTCACAATTTGTGATCTCAAAAATAAAGATAGAAATATGGCAGATAATATAGAACATCAAGATAAAGGAGAACTGGTCGCAAATTGTGACCTGTTACAAAATGATGAAGTCGTAGTTACCACTCCTGTAGAAAGTCGAATAATGTCTATTCGTAGAAAGCAGATTATGATAGACAGAGACTTGGCTGAACTTTATGGAGTGGAAACCAGGGTGTTAAATCAAGCTGTAAAACGTAATATGGAGAGATTTCCTGAACGTTTTCGTTTTCAACTGACTAAGGAAGAAATGAATGAACTGGTCACAAATTGTGATCGGTTCAATAGTTTGAAGCACTCAACAGTTCGTTGAATATGTAGGAGCTGATATTTGCCCCATTTATCAGTGTTGTAAAGATAAAGGTGAAAAACATTGTGGTAACTGTCCCAAACTGCCTTGTGAGAAATTCATGCAAGATCCGAACTTTTCCGAAGAAGAGAACGAGGCCAATTTGAAAAAGATGATTAAAAATTTAAAATACGCACTATGAGAGAAATAAATCCCAAAGAAACCACCCGTGCATATGCATTTGAGCTTTGGATGAAAGCCCCGATGCCAATGGTTACGTTTTTCAAGATTTTGGATGTCAGTCGTCTTGTTAAAATCAGCAAAAAGTCAGGTATGAAATTCAATATGCTGATGTGCTGGTGCATCGGTAAAGCGGCAAGCAGTATCAAGGAATTTTATATGCTGCCTGTCGGAGACAAATTGATGCAATATGATGCTATTGCGGTTAATACCATTGTTATGAACAAGGACAATGAGGTCAGTTCATGTGATGTGCCGTTTTCTGATGATTTGCAGCTATTCAATGAAGATTATCTGAAATTGACAACGGAAGTAGTCCGAAGCTGTGAGAACCACGATTTGACAGAAAGCATGGTAATAGGGACTTCCGCACTGGCCCAATATGAAATTGACGGTGCGGTAGGTATGTACAGCGGTATCTTCAACAATCCGTTTATGATATGGGGCAAGTACCATAAAGGTTTCTTCAGAACGACACTAACGGTTTCATTCCAATTCCACCACACTCAAATGGACGGGGCACATGCTGCAAAGTTTCTGGATCGCTTGCAGCAGGAAATCAATAAATTACTTGTGTAGCGATGAATATGGAAACACAAAGATTGATACTTCGTTCCTGGGCAGAAAACGATGCAGAGTCTCTTTATAATTATGCCAAAGTTCCTGCTATCGGCTCTATTGCAGGATGGCCTCCTCATACATCTGTGGAAAACAAAAACAAAAAAATATACAGCCTAAAATCCGCAGATATTTTTTCGAGTGTCTGATTTAGCCCTTGCTTGTGACGATTCTGTCTGACTCTGGGCTTAGAAACGCTTGACATTACTTGTAT
>CADACD010000116.1:0-2216 GCA_902786365.1 uncultured Lachnospiraceae bacterium
TTCTTTGTTTTTTTTCAGTCATAATAATTTACTCCTTTATCTGTTACTTTTATATTATATGACCTTAAAAAATCTGTCCAGTTTATTGTAGCCTATCCATTATTACTGAAGATGCAGTAAATGAGCAGGGAATCATGGCAAGAACAATGGCGTACCTCAATAAACTGTATGTGGATACTCCGGTTGGAGTAGATATATTTAAGGTTGCCGGAGGTGGACAGAACTATGTGCATGGTGGTACGTCTCTGCAGGAGATGATAGTTCCGGTCATTGAACTTACAACGAATACTAGAGGTGTGGCATACGATTATGTGGATGTTGTCCTTACATCTGTTACCCGTAAGGTGACGAATCTTATCACATACTTTGATTTCATTCAGACAGAGAAAGTCACAGACACTATGAAAGCAAGAAGTATTGTGGCGTATTTTACTACAGAGGATGGAGAAAAGATATCATTTGATGTGCCGATGATTGCTAACAGCAGGGAAGATGCACCGGAGAAGAGAACTTTCCACGAAAAGTTTACTTTGAAGTCGAGAGAATATAAGTATGGCGATAAGTATTATCTTGTGTTGGCGGATGCAAATGATGAGAAGAATATCTTGCAGCAGTATGAGTTTATGATTGATATTGCGTTTGTGGATGATTTTGGATTTTAAGGAGAATCGTTATGACAAATATTAGAAATACAGAATGCTTTTCAGAATATAGAAGTTGTATTGAGCAGGGAGATTTACAAAATGCAAAGAAAGTGTTATTACGCAACATTTCTAATGATGATGTAATTTATAAATATCAGAGAGGAACGAACAGAAACTGGAATTGCATAGCAAAAGGAAAACCAGAGTTATGGTTGAGTCAAGCAGGAGAATTTAACGATCCATTTGATTGTGCCTTTCTTTATAATCATCATAGTAAAGAGATATATGATAGAAATACTGAGTATAATCTTGCAGTAAAAGAAGGATTAGAACAATATGAGAGAGATAAAGAATCGGAAAAATTACAGAGTAAGGTATTTGTATCATGTTTTTCAGAAAGAAATAATTCTATGCTGATGTGGAGTCATTATGCAGAGCAACATACAGGTTTATGTGTGGGGTATAGATTGTATGATTTGATAGAAAAATATAATATTTTTCCAGTAATCTATAGTAATCAAATGCCACAAATAAGTGATATAAGAAATGCAGAAGAAAGTGCTTTGTATCGATCAATTTTAACAAAATGTGAGGATTGGTCATATGAGCTGGAATGGAGAATTATAGATATTGATGAATCTAAAGAAGGTTGTAATGGAAAGTTAATTTCATTTGAGAAGCCAATATCAATTTATATGGGAGTGCGACAAGGAAGAACTGAGAAGAAGAACTCAAAACAATATAGAGATATTAGAGTATATGATAATGCGATGTCAGCATGGAAGGCATATTCGTCAGAAGAATTCTATGTTGATATAAATATGATTATAAATTATAAAAATCAAGAAAATATAGATTTATATGATTTTGCTTTATGTAAGGATAGATTTGACTTAGTGCCTCGCTCATATAAAAGAGTCAAATAAAATTTGAAGAAATTTGTATAACAAGTACATTATTATAGAAGGCATTTGAAAAGCAGAACATATTAGAAGGAAGGTAATAAAATGGATGAATTTAACCATTTGGCAGAAGCAACAAGCGAAACCGATGATCGACGAGAAATCATAAAGCAAAAGCTCCGCCAATATTATGATGGTCGTATTGTCCGCAAGGATTTAACTAAATCAATCCGAGAAGGAGCAAATGTTCCGGTATATGTACTGGAATATCTTCTCGGTCAGTATTGTAATTCTGATGAGCCAGAGATTATTGACGAGGGAGTAGACAATGTGAAGCGTATTCTGCGTGATAACTATGTCCGCCCGGATGAAGCACAGAAGATATTGTCGCTTCTTAGAGAGAGAGGCAGTTATACAGTTATTGACAGGATTACAGTAGTGCTCAATACTAAGGAAGACAGATATGAGGCAACATTCTCTAATCTTGGAATTAAGAATATTCCAATCAGTTCTGATTATGTGAAGGATTATGACCGTCTGCTTTGTGGTGGTATCTGGTGTATTCTTCAGCGGTTCTTCCGCAATATTCCGTGCAATCTTAACTGGCATTAAGATTGCACATTAATTTTGCTTCCAATAATTTCCGACTACATCGTCCATACATTGTACG
>CADACD010000116.1:2264-2621 GCA_902786365.1 uncultured Lachnospiraceae bacterium
ATCAATAAATAAATACAACAATGGCATTTTTTTGAGTTCAAATATTTCTCTAAATTCCAAAATGCAACTTTCTAGTTCCGTTAGAACCTCGTATTTATTCCATAAACACTCGTGATGTTCCTTAGTCAGTTCTCCATTCATCCACAAATATTGAAAAATACCTTTTCGGGTTATATGTTCTATTTTTTTATTAGATTTTTTAAATTTAATGTCCGATGACGAAGAAACATACTTTTTAACATCTATTTGGTATTGCTTGATAACATTATAAATGTACTGACGAATATTCGACGTACTGCAGGAACAACCTTGTTCAGATACTTTTCGAACAGTTTCCATCTGTGTATTTCCACTCTG
>CADACD010000116.1:2678-3600 GCA_902786365.1 uncultured Lachnospiraceae bacterium
TTTACTAGTGCTCTTATTTTCATTACAAGATACACATTCTTTGTTTGTACTTTCTACGGCTGTTGTTGCTGGTATTTCTCGATTTAGAACCTTGTTGATAGCCTCAAGAAGATTTTGGTGTAAATGAAACCTATCAGCTACCTGCATGCAATCCGGAAGGATTTCTTCAACTGCCTTTGCATACGCACTAGCACGATCTCTTGTAACCGTTTTTACGTGTTTGTTATTTTTTAGCCATTCTTTTAGTGTATCTCCATCTCTTCCGTCTAAAATAGCAACTGGCTTATGTGATTCTTCGTCTACGATAATAGTTCCGTACGAAAAACGCTTTTTAAATGAAAAGTCATCAATCCCAATAACAGAGCCACATTGACTTTTTGGTTGTTGTTCATATCGTTTAATCAATGTTCGAATTACAGTATCCCCACTTGTTTTCACGTTCATTGATTTTAAAATCCTTGCAGCACCTTCACAGCTTGTTTCCATTGCTAAGGTAACCATTAGGTCAACTAAGCGTTCGGTCATACTACTATAACTATTCAGGAATTTATCTAATGTTTCTGTAAATGAAACAACTGCATCAAATTCATAAAGCTTGATATCAAGATATACACGTTTTCCCAAAATGGGTAAATCTTGTACTTTTCTATGATGGGTCGTGTGAATTTTTGTATTGGAAATACCACATTTAGGGCAATTGCAGCTAGTAGTGTCTGTATGAAATGATAAATGCATTTCATTATCTCCAATTTGCGAATCTTTCAACACTAAATTCGCAGGATAAAACTTTTCGATAGTTAATGATTTATTTGAGTATTCTGCCATGTAAAAAATCTCCTTGTTTTGTAGAATTCCATGTAAATAGTATAACACTTTAACTACTAGTATTCTATTATTTTATACGGAATGTTGCGGAAGAACC
>CADACD010000117.1 GCA_902786365.1 uncultured Lachnospiraceae bacterium
GGTGTAGAGTTAGCTAATATGGTAGCAGAGGATTTGCATGAATTTGGTGTTAAGGTAGATACTTTATTAAGTAGACTAAGGTTAAATGATAAAGGATTTGCATACTTATATAGAGCTAAAAATAATGGAAATGGTATAGAGGGGGGAAGTGAGACAAAGTTTTCACCAATAAATCCTGGACCGTTGGATATAAATGATGCAAATTCATTTAGAAGTGCAACATATACAAGGAAGGTTTTGACTGAAGATACAACATTTTATAGAGTATATTCATCAGAAAGTAATAGAATTGGACCTTATATGACAAGAACGCCTCAAAATGGAGTTATGCAATCACAATTAGATTTGGCTCTTAATCCTGATTGGGGAAATAATGCTACGAATGTTGAACTGGTTACTGTACCTAAAGGAACAACAATTTATGAAGGGGTTGCTGCACCACAAACAATAAATGGTGGCGCAGGGAATCTATTAGGTGGAGGAAATCAGATTTTTATAAACAGAAAGGACTTAGATGCATCATGGTTTCATCATTAACATGTGAATGTTGTAATAGATATGAAACAGATATTAATTCTGTCAATTCATTTAATGAGATAAAATTATTTTTTGATGAGCAAGTGAAAAATGGTATTTATCTTGAAGAGCAAGTTTTAAAACCGTATTATGTTTGGGAAGATGATAAAGAACATATAGAGCATTATGCAACAAAATGGTATAGGTGTATGATATGTGGGTGTTTATGGGAAATTAAATATCCTGATTTTCCATCAAAGGGTTTTGTTAAAAAATATGATGATGGGATTTATACTGGAACGATTGTGATTAACAATAATGAAGAATCAAAAAAGGCAGATATAGTATTAAAATCCAAAATAAACAATAATGTATATTATATGTTTTCTGATGAGATATTTATTCATGGTGATAATAAAAGTATAAGTATCCCTCTGGATTCAAATGCTATATGTTTTTATGATATGTATTATGTACAAGACAAGTTGTTTATAGTTGTATCTACAAATAGGGATTATGATTATTTATATGTTTTAGATGAAAAAAGAATGATACTGCAAAAAAGAGGAATGACAAAATAGCTTTAATGATTGTCAATACCTTAGCACCACCAATCCCTCCCATCAAAGCCAACCAAAGTAAATCCAACCACAATCCCAACCCGAATCGCCTCTCAGCTACGCTGATGTCAGTCGATGAGGGGGCGGGGTGGGTAGCGAGTTACGGTAGTAACGAGCAAGAATATAGTGGGTTTAGCCCCAGTTGGGAATACTTAAGAAAATCATTGAAAGGCAATTTATAGTTTAGTTCTAATAAGCTGATATGAAAGCACTCTTAACAAAATTATTTTTTTTGTTAGGGGTGTTTTTCTATGACTAAAATTAAATCTATCAATTCAAATCAGCTTTATATCGCTCAGAATGCCGAAGTATCACTTAAGTTGGCAGGTAATACAGCACAGGTTACTTTCTCTGCTGGTAAAAACAGGAAGTGTCCAATAAAAAATCTTTCCAAAGATGAGTTCGTGGATTTATCGACAGGTGAGATAAAGAAACGCCGACATTCAGAGAATCGTTTTCAGTCACCGAAAAGTGTTCGGAAGAGTATCGATTCTCTTATGGATTTAATAAGGTGCAATGCTACCAATCCTAATAACTGTAAGTGGATAACGCTTACTTATCAAGAAGAAATGACCGACTGCAAAAGAGTATTTAAAGACAACAAAGCATTCCTGCGTAAGCTCCGCAGATATCTGAAGAAGCAGAAGTTTCCAGAGTCAAAGACCGAGTTTAAGTTTATCGCAGTTGCCGAGTCACAAGGTGAGAATCATGGTAATGCTTGGCATATCCATCTGCTTCTGATATTTATCGGTAAGTTGTAGCAGTGAGAAATTTTGAAATCTTGGGAGACTACGGAGGGGGAGAATAGTCACGATTACTGGCATCAATAAGATTGTGAATGTTATGCTTATCATGTTTTCTGTCGTTGTTCTGATAATAACTGAATCTATTTTGAGTTCTGTATAAATTTTGGAGATTCGGATTCTAATATAGGAACTATGGCGGTAGAGTTTATCGCATTACTTATGGAACATATGGCGAGCTTTTAAGCGGAGTTGCAGAACATACAAGATTCCTGTACAATGGAAGATATGGAGTAACGACTGATGAAAACGGTCT
>CADACD010000118.1 GCA_902786365.1 uncultured Lachnospiraceae bacterium
GAATTAGTGAAATAGTAATATTTTGCCAGTAAGCCAAAAAGATATTGGAAGAAAAATGCAAGCTAAAAGCATTTTAATATTATGATTGAAAAAGAGGGAAAACACATGTCGTATACAGCTTTGTACAGAAAATTCAGACCGGACACATATGATGATGTAAAAGGTCAAAAACATATTACCATCACATTGAAAAATCAGATTCTATCAGAGAGAATAGGACATGCGTATCTGTTTTGTGGAACACGAGGGACAGGTAAAACGACTGTGGCAAAAATATTTGCAAAGGCGGTAAACTGTGAGCATCCGGTCAATGGTAATCCGTGTAATGAGTGTGATACATGCAGGGCGATAGCTGCACAGACGTCTATGAATGTGATAGAGATGGATGCCGCATCCAACAATGGTGTTGAAAATATCAGGCAGATTGTCGAGGAAGTTCAGTACCGCCCAACCACAGGAAAATATAAGGTATATATTGTGGATGAGGTTCATATGCTTTCTACAAGTGCATTTAATGCTTTATTAAAGACACTTGAAGAACCGCCGGAATATGTGATATTCATTCTTGCGACAACGGAAGCACATAAAATACCAATCACGATTTTGTCAAGATGTCAGAGATATGATTTCAAACATATCTCAGTTGACACGATTAAGGACAGATTAAAAGAACTTGCGGATATTGAAAAGATGGAGGTTGAGGATAAGGCATTAAGATATATCGCAAAATCGGCAGACGGTTCACTCAGAGATGCACTCAGTCTTCTTGACCAATGCCAGGCATTCAGTATCGGAGAACCACTTACTTATGATAAAACACTTGATATACTCGGAGCTGTAGATACAGATGTGTTCAGCAATATGCTTCGGGCAATCATCAGAGAGGATACACTTTCCTGTATGCAGCAGTTGGAAGAAATGGTAAGCTATGGGCGGGATTTGGCACAGTTTGTTGTGGATTTTACATGGTATTTAAGAAACCTGCTTTTGCTAAAGACATCGGATCATGCAGAAGAAATCATTGATATGTCAGGCGAAAGGATGGCAGCCTTAACAGAAGAGGCCGGCCTCATAGAAGTTGATACCATTATGCGGTATATCAGAATTTTGTCAGAACTTTCCAATCAGATAAAATATTCAGTGCAAAAAAGAGTGCTGATAGAGATTGCACTCATCAAGATTATGCAACCATCGATGGAGGTAGATTATGAATCACTGAAAAACCGCGTTTCTAATATTGAAAAAAAATTGGAAAATGGTATACTAGTGAGTAGTGCAAATCAGGCAGGCGCAATTTCACAAAATGGTGTCAGTGGCGCACAGGCAGCCGGTATGTCAGGAACGAGTGAAAACCAACCGCAGAAAAAGAAATTAACGATGGCAGTTCCGGAGGAAATCAAAAAGGTAGCAGATAACTGGTACAGTATCACAAAGGGCATAAGCGGGCATCTGGGTGTGGGTATCAGAAAGAACCGGCTTTCCATTGATGAAAATTCTGTTTTATGCATTGTCTATGATTCGTCAATAGACTGGGAGCAGGATAACAAACCGGATAATATTGCACTGATTAAAGAAACCATTGCAAATGCAATTGGCAAAGAAGTCAAGGTAGAGCTTCGCCATGTGCAGTCACAGGAAAAGTATGAAGAATCATATCAGTTACTTGAGACAAACGCAATTAATTTTGAAATAGAAGATGTTGAAGAGGAAGAGGAGGACTTTTAAGCTATGGCAAAAAGAGGAGGATTCCAGGGCGGTATGCCGGGAAACATGAACAATTTAATGAAACAGGCTCAGAAAATGCAAAAGCAGATGGAAGAGCAGGCAAAAGAAATGGAAACAAAAGAGGTTACAGCGTCGTCAGGTGGCGGTGCAGTAGAGGTTACTGTTTCAGGAAAGAAAGAAGTAATTAAGATAAAACTTTCTGAGGAAGTAGTAGATCCTGACGATATAGAGATGCTTGAAGATTTAATCATGGCAGCAACAAATGAGGCGCTTAGAAAAATGGATGAGATGACTTCAGAATCATTATCTAAGATTACAGGCGGACTTGGCGGACTTGGAGGAGGTTTCCCATTCTAAGATGGATTACTATAGCAGTCATATATCAAAGTTAATAGAAGAATTTTCAAGACTTCCGGGGATTGGTCCAAAATCAGCCGGACGTCTTGCTTTTCATGTTTTACAGATGTCTTGTTATACACTGACAGATGAGGAGTTATGTCCGATATGTAAGAGTAGCAAGAGAGATCATAAGACAATCATGGTGGTTGAAAGACCGAAAGACCTTGCTGCATATGAAAAGACAGGTCAGTACAACGGCGTATATCATGTTCTTCATGGGGCAATCTCACCAATGCTTGGTATAGGTCCGAATGATATCAAATTAAAAGAACTGATAGAGAGACTCAGGGGAGATGTTGAAGAAGTAATTATATCAACAAACTCAAGCCTTGAGGGAGAGACAACAGCAGTTTACATCAGCAAGTTAATCAAGCCTGCCGGAATCAAAGTGACAAGAATAGCAAGTGGTGTACCGGTTGGAGGCGATTTGGAATATGTAGATACGGTGACACTGTTAAAGGCATTGGAAGGCAGAGTAGATATGTAGAAAAAATGTGATACTTTAGATTTGCAAATGACAGAAGGATGAAAAAGATGAGGTATTGCAATTGGTTTAAGAAAAAGCTTCAATTTGAAGAAAGGTAGATTATACATGCCACAGGAATATACATTAATTAGGGATATTGTAAGCGGTCATAATGAGCGTATGCACAACATCAAAAAATATTACCCGTTTTTCAGGCTTTCTGAAATTTCGTTTACCCAGTATAAAGAT
>CADACD010000119.1 GCA_902786365.1 uncultured Lachnospiraceae bacterium
GAATTGGAAATCTCTTCGCGAGGTTATCAATCACTTTCTAGAAACACGCGAAATTGATGCTATTTAAAACATGTGTAACACATCATTGACAAACCAACAGCCCTGTGTACCGTCACGTCCTACTGATTTACTGCGGTCAAGGCGGAGTGTCTTTGCTATGGGCTGATTGGCAAGCACAACGGATCTTTTCTTGTCCGGCCATGTAAACTGATACCTCTCCTGAGTGCCCTCAACCACCGCAGACGATATTTCCTGCCGCAGTACATCTGCATCTATCGCACGGACGACCTCGCCGTTTTCGTTTTTTGTTTCGGTTACTGCATTCGGGAACAGGGCTGCCAGTTTTTTGAATTTTTCCTCCGCAATGTCGGGGGTGTGCATTTTAAGTTTGTCCATTATTTGTTACTCCTTTACCTCTAAACTATTTAGGTATTCTCTTACATAATCCAAGATTTCATCAGAAAGAGAAGATAATTCTTTTTGTAACGATATAATACTGTCTTTCATTTCTTCTTTACCGTTGTATTGTACGCCGTGTATTTTGATACGTAATTTGTCATCATTACCAGTCCAATATACATACAATCTGAAAATTTGTGTTGTTAACTCAACAAGTTTTTTATATTTTTCGTAAACATCTTTACTTATAAATGGTGCGTATTTTTTGCATGAGAACTCCATCTCATTCAAATAGTTGCAAGTATTGTTTTTGTTTTCCTCTAATTTTTCAGGTGTATTTTCAAATCCATTAACACTTAAAACAATTTCGCCTACGCTATATACCAAGGATAATCCTTTTTCGGACAGTTCCTGATATATTTCAAATTCTTTATCAAACCTTGTCTTGCTAACATGAGTTTTCTTTTCTAATTTCACCCTCAATCTTTCAATAGAAAATTCTACGAGAAAACCCATAAGCATACCAAATAGAGAAAACAATCCAACATAAATTGCTGTGTCCATTTCAATTCCTCCAAAATATCATTCTTTTAAATTCTTCAAGTTTATTCTTATATTCCTTTAGCTTTGAATACAATTGAAACTTCTTCTTCGGTTGCTGCCATCGCGCTTCAGGTTCTTTACATTATCTTCCTGTATCGTGCGTGTTTTTTCGACGATACAATCGTTGATATTAGCTATTTCCTTATTGAAAAACAGCTTCCATTCATCATTCGAAAATACATAATTATTCAGATTCTCAATTTGATGTCGTACATTATCAATCAGATCAGTCTCGCTTTTGATGTGAAGATATTCATACACTAATTTTTCGAGACGCTGAATAAACTCTTTTTCGAGTTCAGTTTCACTTTGATAGGCTTTAGCGGTACGAGGTTCGGGAATATACTCAGTAACTACGGTGTTTTCGTGGGTTTCTGCTACGATATTGAAGCATGACATGTTTACCTCATAAAGACATTAATGCCTTCTATCTTTTCTAACTGATTCTTATCCTTTTCACTCAAAGGACTATATGAATAAATCCATCTCTTTGCCATTGAAAACATTGCGGTATGTTCCTCACTAATATCTTTATCAGTAAGGGGAAACAGTATATTTCGTTTTCCTATATCTTCACTTTCCATTGGTGATAAATACAGAACAAGTTTGGATGTTAGCGGCACAGTAACTTGATCCGGAGTACCTTCAAAAGGGTATAATCCCTTTTTATTATAAAAGCACATTGGCAAATCGCTTGTAATGACTTCGTCTTTATCACTAACACCGATTTTAAAAGCCATATTATCAAACCATTTTAGAATAGAAAATGTTATATTCGGTCCCTCCTGATTGTTTTTAAGTCTAAACAAAGATCTATAATACATTTCGATAGCAATATTTTTTGCTTGTAAATCATCTATTTCATTGTTATAAACTTCTTTTGCTACACATTGTCCATGGTGAATCATTTCTGGATATCTAAGGAAACACTGAATAAATCAATGTATTCCTAATTCAAATCACTATAACGCTAATTTTTATCACTAAATCCATACAAAACAGAGCAAAAACAGCAT
>CADACD010000120.1 GCA_902786365.1 uncultured Lachnospiraceae bacterium
GAAAAAATATTATGTAGGAATAACTTCAAGACAATGTAAATCATTTACATTGGATAAAGTAAAAATATACTATGACAAAGAAAATGACAAGCTTTTTGAGCGGAATGAATTAACAATAAGATATATAGTTTTTTATTCTATTATTTATTTGTGCTCCTTTATTTGGTTATATATTATAATAAAAAAGAACTATAAAAAAATAAGTACCAAACAAATTTAGAACTTATGAGAGATAATGTAAAGAATTCAAATGCTCTGTATCAAAATATGTATATACAATCACCTCACATCATGCCTTACTAAAAAAATATGAAGATGAAGTTTTATTTATATCTCTCACTGATACTTTGTTGTTCATGTACTATGAATGAAGATAAAAAAGAGATGTTGGGAGATGATTATAGACTCTATAAAGCAACCGCTGCTTGGGAATTGGCCCAAGCTGTGCAAGAGGAGGACACTACAAAAATTCAAAAAATCATAGTAGATGAACATATTCCTGTTGACTTTAGGGAGCCTAAATATAGTCAAACACTTTTGATGTTGGCAGTGAGAACAAATAAAGAGTTGTCCGTAAAGAAATTATTAGAATTGGGAGCAGATCCCAATGCACATGACGATTCTACAAAATATCTTGGAGAAAATGCTGTGATAATAGCATCTCGTTTTACTCGTCCGTCAAATACAATACTAAAATCATTATTAGAGTTTGGTGGAAATCCAAATGCTACAACATGTGGTGTACAGAAAAATAATGAAGGTAATATTGTTCCTATCAGAATGTTTGCATTAAGTTATGCAGTTGGTGTGTCATTTGACAAAGTCAAATTATTGGTTGATGCTGGTGCTAACATAGATTATTCAACATCTACACACGAAACGGCATTGGAGAGCTGTATGATACATGACAGAATGGACATCATGCTGTATTTATTGCAAAAAGGAGCAAATATTCATACTGAATTTTATGAAGTAGATTTTAATCGCCCTAATTATCCCACATTCATTGTCAACATTTTATATAAATTACGCAAATGTGCATATCCGTTAAATTCTAAGGAATTTCAAGAAAAGATGAAAGTTGTTGAGTTTTTAAAGAATAACGGTTTAGATTATAGGAATTCTCCCATTCCTCCTGAATCTATAGAAATCATCAAAAACGATATGAAATTTTCATCCGAGGAAGATTTTGATCATTATCTACAATTCTATTAGTAAATGAAGAAAATAATAATATCAGTAATAATGGTTATGGTACTTGGCTTAATGATATTGCATGATTACAATAACTATTTTTATGGCAAAAGTTATATTGATTATCATAAGCTGCCGTATGGACTAACTCCGTATTATACCAAAGACAATATTATAGAGAATGGCACCATAGTACCGATAGAGAGGTTCTATTTAATTACGGATAGTTTAGAGTTTACAGGAACTGGAAGTTCCATTCCTGTAAACTCTCATAATACAAAATTTGTTATCAGTTATATAAAAAGTTACTATTACAATAAAGACAGCATTTATGTATTTTGTTTTGATGAAGATAATAAGCCTCATTGGATTATACCTGTTTTTGATAAAGGATGGGTTGTCTTTGATGAAACAAAGAATGTTAAGATAGAAAATTTGATTAATTATAAATGTATTTCAAACTTTTATGATAGGAAATGAGGCGTATCCGACATCACAAGCAAAACAGCCTAATGGTAAGGTATATGACCCTTATACTGGTGAAGAACTTAAATGGGATCAGAGTAGTTCTCGAACATGGGATATGGGACATAAGCTAGGCAAGGAATATAGAAAATTGCATCAAGATTACATGAACGGGAAAATTTCAAAGGAAAAATTTCTTGAAGAATACAGGAATCCTAATAATTATTTACCACAATCAAGACAATCAAATAGAAGTCATAAACATGAAAAAAAATAGCATTTTTTCCATAGTTAGAAATGGACTATATGAGCAATATTTGAAATTGATAACAAACATTGATGTTAATTGTCAAAATGAGTCAACGTTAATCACCAAGATGGTAAAGGACTGTCTCCATTACACTATTGTGCACAGTATTGTAATATTCGTATTGCAAAGTTACTACTAAAGAACAATGCAAATGTAAATATTTGCGACTCATATGGAAACAATCCATTGTGGACTGCAGTGTTTAGTGCGCGTGGCAATTATCAGATGGTAAAATTATTTGTAAAATATGGTGCTGATGCATACAATAAAAATAAAGCCAGTCGATCACCTATTGATTTTGCAGAACAAATTGAAGATTCTGATATGGTAAAAATTCTTTTGAATGAAGGATAATCAGTGAACACTAATTCCCGACTATAAGCAGGCTTATGGATATAAAGGATATAACCCTAAAATTCTATCAAGAAAAAGAATCAACAATTCAATATGATGTCTTAGAATTGTTGCAAACTGATTTGAGTGACGATATAAAAAAACATTTGAAAAAGTTGAATAGTAGTAATATCGAAAAATTACTCTCATTTTTTCCAATCCGAAACAAGTCACAAATATCTGAAGTCAAGAATTTACTAAAGACTCTAAAAGCGAGCCTGCCAAAAGAAATATTTAGTGAACTTAAAGATGAAGTGAAAGATATTTGTATAGATTACACATGGATACATAGTAAAGAAGGAGAAAAAATTCTTCAAATAGAGCAATGGATTAAGAACGCAAG
>CADACD010000121.1 GCA_902786365.1 uncultured Lachnospiraceae bacterium
GGCAGCGGCACTAAAACAGATCGAAGACAAGCATTATACGGAAGAATTAAAAGCACTTGGTTTTCAAGAAGAAAATATCAAGAAATACGGCTTTGCTTTCGAAGGAAAGAAAGTATTAATCGCTGAAAGTAATGACACCCTTAGAAGTGTGAGCACAGAGTGTGATATGAAGGAGTGAGATGAATGGCAAAAAATGTGGCAATCGGGATACAGAACTTTGAGACGATGATTCTTAGAGAGTGCTTTTATGTTGATAAAACGGATTTTATCAGGGAATGGTGGGAGAGTGGTGATGATGTCACACTGATTGCCAGACCGAGGAGATTTGGCAAGACCTTGACCTATCCGGTTATTAGTTTATCGTTTGCAAGTGTGAAGGAAACTTCCTATGAGATGACAGTTTATCGTATCTGTGAAATTATGAGGCAAGTGTATGAGTCATATCATTATTTGATGGAATCAGAAGAATTATCGGAGATTGAAAAAGAAAAGCTTATAAGCTATATGAAACATATGGAAGAAAAAGATGTATCGATGTCAATACATTATCTTGCGATGTGTCTTAAGAAACATTACGGCAAAAAAGTCATTATCCTGTTAGATGAATATGATACACCGATGCAGGAGGCTTATGTAAACGGATATTGGAAGGAATTTACCTCATTTATCAGAAATCTGTTTAACTCTACTTTTAAGACGAATCCATATCTGGAACGGGCGGTTATGACAGGAATTACCAGAGTCAGCAAAGAATCCATCTTTTCAGATTTAAATAATCTGTCGGTCATTACCACCACTAACTTAAGATATGCCACTGCCTTCGGCTTTACGGAGGAAGAAGTCTTTGCGGCTATGGATGAAAGAGAAATGACGGATAAGGAAGGGGTAAAATACTGGTATGACGGTTTTATTTTCGGAGAGGTAAAGGACATTTATAATCCATGGTCAATCATTAATTATCTGAAAGAGGGAAAACTGGCTGCTTATTGGGCGAATACCAGCTCTAACAGTCTGGTGGGTAAACTGCTGAGAGAAAGTGGTGTGGATTGTAAGGAAAAGTTTGAAAGACTTTTGCGTAGCGAGAGCATCGAGGTGCCAGTAGATGAACAGATCGTCTATAATCAGTTGGATGACAATGAAGAATCAATTTGGAGTATTCTCTTGGCTACCGGTTATCTGAAAGTTTTATCCTATCAGACGGGAGAAGAAATTACCGGGAACGGATATGCCAAATATGTTCTGGCTTTGACAAACGAAGAAGTGAGACAAATGTTTTACCGGATGGTCAGTGGCTGGTTCGGGAATGTGAAGGATAGTTATAATGATTTTATCAAGGCATTGCTTCAGGGAAATATAAAGGCAATGAATACTTATATGAACCGGGTTTCGCAGAGTATTTTCAGCTACTTTGACACAGGAAAAGGACCATTGGGAGCAGAGCCGGAGCGTTTTTATCATGGCTTTGTATTGGGACTGCTGGTGGATATGTCCGGAGAATATCAGGTTCGTTCCAACAGGGAGAGTGGTTTTGGAAGATATGATGTCATGATTTTTTCAAAAAATCAGACAAACAAAGATGCCTTTATTTTAGAATTTAAAGTGCATGATTCGGAGGATGAAAAAACATTAGAGGATACTGTACAGGAAGCATTACATCAGATTGAAGAAAAAAATTATGCAGCGGAGCTTCTTTCCTTGGGATTTGAGGAGAGGGATATCAAAAAGTATGGTTTTGCTTTTGAAGGGAAAAGAGTACTCATTGGGACAAAACACTAATTTAGTTCGGGATGTGCTGAAATATCTGTCGGCAATGGAGAATGGGAAAGCTGTATATTTGCTTCTGGCCACAGTCGCAGATGCATTATGCAATGCCTATCCGAAATATGCTTTTACCCACTGCAGTATCAGTCCCAGGCGGAGAAAATTGCTAGAAAACATAGAAGACAAAGGGAAAAAGTGGTTGAACAGGAAATGAATCCGGGATACACTAGTGATTAATTTTAGCGGGGACGGTTGTTCTTTTATGGAAATCCGGCAACATAACAGGGATACAAAAGGATTCAGAGATAAAAAAATATGGTTCATTGTAAAAATGCGACAAGAGTTAATAAAACTCTATCGCATTTTTTCATTTAGGAATATTAACCCCGGTATTATTGTTGTAGCCTGATTTTTTTGTCTGGGTTTGATTTGGGTTGCATGTCACGAAATGACCCATTATAATGTCAATAAAACTATAAAAAAGAAAGGA
>CADACD010000122.1 GCA_902786365.1 uncultured Lachnospiraceae bacterium
TGTTACTGAATCATATGCATAGCAATATACATCTGTACTCCAGCCTGATGGCAGCTTTAAGTATGCTGTGTTGACAACCTTTTCTACTTTTGTAAATATATATGATACCGGATTCGAAGATGTTGTACCGTCTGTAGCTGTTAATGTGATTGTCACACTCTCGCCATAATTCATGTTACTACCGATTGTGATTGTCTTTGTTCCTGTATAAGTTTCAGTAGAAGCACTGCCAATCTTGTATGTACCACTTGTTGCATTCTTTAAACCTAATGTAAGTGTCAATGTATCAGAAGAAAAACTTCCACCCTGTTTTGAAATTGTAGGTGTAGGAGTTGTTCTGCAATTCCTGTATTACCAATCTGACCTGAAATATTTCCACCTGATACTGTAAATTTGTTGCCTGTTACCTGATCAGTATATGTACCGTCTGCCATTCCTGTCTTAGAAATTGAGAAATTAACTGACGCAGAACCGCCCGGAACGTTGACCAATACAACACCGGCCTTATTTCTTACATTATATACAACATTTCCATCATATCCAAGATATTCACTTGTTCCTGAAAAATAGTTGTGGAATTTGTTAACTTCTGCTACTTCTTTATTCTTCCAGCTTGTATTGCCACTTGCTGCTCCCATTGCTGCACGAACATCACTCGGTCTGATATAGTAAAGTGCTGCAAAATCTCTTGATGCAACGATAGCCCATGTTCTGTTGATAACATCCTGGGAAGATGAAACAGATGGTCCTGTAAAGTTATCATTTGCATATGTATCATGTGACTCTGCCCAAAGAACGATATTGTCTGCTTTTTCTCCACTATAATATAAGTATGAGCTTGCTGCTCCTGATGCATTGCCATTTTTTACGTTTTCTCTTGTATTGTTACCTGCTCTGTTGTCTGTAACAGCCATATATTTTGTATAGTTTGAAATTGTTGTACCTGAGTCATCCAAAATCTCACCATAGCAATATAAATCAATGCCCTTTGATGAAGCATAATTTTTTGCTCCATTAATAACTACCGGCCAGAAATCCGAACCATCAGGGTCTGTTGGAAGTTCAATATGCTTAGCAGCATCAAATCTGAATCCATCTGCTCCTAAATCGATACACTCTTTCAAAAGACTTAAAACACCCTGCTGAACTTTGCTGCTTCCTGTGTTCAAATCAGGCCATCCGCCAAATCCTCTTGTAAGTGAATCTGTACTGTCACCACGATAATTTCTGCCATAGTCAATACCTGTAGAACCATTCAGATGCCAGCAACTGTCATCATCACGATAGGTTTCCTCATTCTGACTACTGATATCTGATCTTGTATTTCCTTTTCTACCTGTATCATTCGCCATATGATTAGCTACAATATCGACAATGACCTTAACTCCATATTTCTCAGCTTCGTCACACATTGCCTTAAAATCATCCTTTGTGCCAAACCAAGGATGTCCACCTGGTGAAAAGCAAAGAGAGGTTGGCTGATAAACTTTCCACCAGCCTGTGTTATCACTGCTCATTGAAGAATCTTTCGGTCTCTGAACCGGAGATGTCTGAACTGCTGTATAACCAGCTTCTGCTATATCCTTCATATTATTCTTAATGTTAGTAAAACTCCAGTTCCATGCATGAAGTATTACTCCATCTGCAACACTGTCCATCAAACCATAGTCTGATGCTGTTGCCGCCTGCACTTCTCTTGGTGTATAGCTGATAAGCGAGAACACCATCATCAGTGCCAGTAAACTGCTTAAAAATCTTTTAAGCTTCCTACTCATTTTTGTATTCCTCCTTAAGTTAAATATAGTTTTTCTATTAGGCTTATTCACCTAATTTATTTTTGATTATATACTCTGATTTATAAAATTGCAATATTTTTAAAAAATCAAAAGTAAATATTTTGTTAATATTTTTTAAACATTGTTTCATAATTTGTTTACAATTACCATTATTACTAAATCCATTTCACTATTTACTTGCTTTTTTAGTACATTTTTCACAAATCCCATTTTTCTATCCTTATACACTATATATGTCAAACCACAGCCTACGTTACGTTATAAAACAACAAATAAAAAGGGGCTGTCGCACTAAGTGATTAGTGCGCAGCTCCTTTTCTATGAAAAAAATAACTGCCAAACCTCGAAAAGATTCAGCAGTTGGTGTAAAATA
>CADACD010000123.1 GCA_902786365.1 uncultured Lachnospiraceae bacterium
CCCCAAAGTATCGTATTATGTCATCTTCCCTTGAAAATCACCAATAGATGGTGTATAATAGAATATCAGTAAAAACATGTATAGATCGTGGGCTGACTGTGTTAAATCATGAGTTTCAGAACCATTTTCTGGTACCTGAAATTTAAATAGAATGATAATATTGCACCCAATGATAAAAGATACACTAAAAAACTAAGAGGTGATTGTATATGAGCGAGAGCCTATTTTGGTATAAATAATAAGTATCTATAGCAATTGGTTGAATTGCTTAATGCTGGGAGAGCTGCTAATAGTAAAGGTTTGTATATAAAATCTGCAATAGTTAAATATGCAGATGAATCACGAGATGAATTAACAGAAATTCAGCTTGAGGCATGGTAGGTGTTATGATTACTAGGTACACAACCCCTGATGACGATGAAAATTGTCTATCTTTGTATATGGGGGTTCAAAATGTCATTACGAATATACACACATAAAGAAGAAATACCCAATGGTATGAAATTTGTGAATTATAACGATTTGTTCTTCAATGGGGGATGCCTACGGAACGATACTCTTAGTAGAAAAATTATGAAAGAAATTGATCAAGCTGAGTATAGTTCGGAAAATACATTTATTGGGCGGGACAGGTGTTTAGGAAGTTTAAATAAGGAGCATTTAAGTACAGGATGTAAAACACTCCTCAATATTGTTTATAATCCGGATAAATGTTTTGATGTTATTGAGTGTGGTGTGAATGCATTAAATCTTTTGCCATTGATACAAAATGGGAATATCTTGTGGGAGATGCCAGTCTTGCATTATATTGGTGACGGTGACTGTGATATAGTTTCACAAGATATTCATTTTACGAAATTTAGAGATTTTCTGAAATTTATGATGGATTAGAGGTAAATACCATGAAGAATCTAAATGTAATGATGACTTATCAGGGCGTACACGTAACCGCTAATTTCATTAACAGATTGAATATGTTAAGTGGGTATTCTGGAACTGGTAAAACATTCTTAATGCAGGCAATAGAGCTTTTTTGTGTGAATAGTTCTATCGAATGTGTATATTGTAATTTCAGGTTTAAGGATTATACTCAGGAACAGATTGAAGAGGTTTGTAAAAATGCACAAGTGGTTTTGCTTGATAATGCGGATTTGTATTTAACGAATGAATTAAATTTGTGGCTTAAATCAACCGATAAATTCATTATTATGTGTATGAAAGATACAAGTCATGTAGATATGGAAAATGTCCATAAATACATTGTAACTTATGCGAATACCACGCTTACCCTAAAGGAGTTTTGATATGGCTGTAAATAGAGACATTATGGCAAAACGCGGATTCAATGAAGGATATGTTTGTTATTCCAATAATATGAAACTACCAATTATAAGTATTAACATTTAGTATCTATAAGAATAGTATAACAACACTCAAAACTACCTATACAGTAAAAATAGTCATGAATCATGGGCTGACTGTGTTAAATCATGAGTTTCAAAACCATTTTCTGATACCTAAAATTCCTATGTAAAGGTGTTAAAGAAATAAGGGTAGGAGCGATGGAAAGCACCTCAAACCATGAATTTCAGAACAGTAATTTAGCACCTGGAAATTTATAACAGTGTAAGTTTGAGGTTAGAGATTCATCTGCATCTTACGATGAACCTGTTGAGTGCGCTTACAATTTCTGTGGTATGGATTTAGACATTACAAAAATTAAATAACTGCAATTTTGTAATTGCTTACTAAGGCGTATGAGTGTCACAGCTCATACGCTTTTTTACTGCAAGGGATGATGCGTCCATTTCTTGCAGTTATTTTCAGTGCATAAATAAGGTAATTTAGGCATCTCCTGCCTAAACTAGGGCATACAGGTGTAACAGCCTGTATGCTCTTTTCATTAAAAATGTGATGATACAACTGCTGGGCTATTTTTATTGCACATGATGTCCACCTCATTTTTGATTAGTGTAAAAGCATGATTAGAGGGCTGTTTGTACAATACTTTACTAAAACCTGTTCGCAGGTGGGTAGCTATTTTAGCTGCCCTTATTTTGCATTTAGGGGGTGTACTCTTATTTTCATCCTCTGTTTTGAGATTGTAATTTCCTTAGGGATTGCATGTTTAACCGCGTGTTTTCTTTTTAAACTGGTAGTTTAGCTATCAGAAATTTATTTGAGAAAGGGGAGGTAGTATGCATATCTCTAAGAAACTTAAAAATGTGCTGGCAAGAGCTCCGGTATTATTTATTTTCCCCCAAAGTATCGTATTATGTCATCTTCCCTTGAAAAATAACTCTTGTTAGTGTATAATAGAATATCAGTAAAAACATCTTCGAATCCAGAGTAAACCATGCTAAATCATGAGTTTCAAAACCACTTTCTGGTGCCTGAAATTTCTATGTAAAGGTGTTAAAGAAATAAGGGTAGGAGTGATGGAAAGCACTCCAAACCATGAGTTTCAG
>CADACD010000124.1 GCA_902786365.1 uncultured Lachnospiraceae bacterium
CTTGTAACGAAAATTGATTTTGGGTAGTTATATAAATGAAAATGAAAAACAGCAATACCACCCGCTAGCACTAAAATATACAAGTTGGATATTGAATTCTTGCTAAAATAACAGGAGGTACATATTATGATAACAGATTTTATTAAGAAAGATGATGTTCCGGAAGAATTAATTAAGGAATATGAGGATAAGCTTCCTAGCGAAGTGATAGCCTTTTGGAAGGAATTTGGATTTGGAGTATTTTATAATGAATACTTAAAATCAATAAACCCCAATGATTATAAAGAGTTGATTGAAAAGTCTTATTTCCTGGGGGATGTTTCAATTCCCATTTTTGCAACAGGCTTTGGTGATTTGATCACATGGCAAAAAGACCGGTATATAGGAATTGTAAAATACCGCTATGGTGACTTTGATGTTATAGATGATGGCTTTGATTTCTTTTTTGACGAACTTACAAATGGCGAATTAGATGATGATGAATTAAGTATCAAACAATACAAAGCTGCTATAAAGAAACTTGGAAACTTAGAATATGATGAATGTTTCGGATATGTTCCCCTGCTTGCATTAGGCGGAAAGGAATCTGTGAACAATCTAAAAAAAGTGAAGATTCGTGAACATATTGCTATGATTTACGAATTTGTTGGAGAAGTTTGAGGAGTAAATCATGCAACAAGTATTAGCAGATAAAGTTAAACTAATCATTTCCGATTCCGGACTTGCCTTTATGCAGGGCAGGTATTAGGAATCATTGCGGCTTGCCAAGCAGGCGCTTGACATTGACCGCAAAAATTCCGACGCGCACCAGTGCGCAGGCAACGCGTATATGTCGCGCGAAGATATTCAAAAGAATTTTCCCGGAAAATATGATAAGAGTATACAGCAAGCTCAAAAATATCTTGATTCATTGTTTAAGGCAGGTAAATTATAATGGAAAAAAATTAGTTTTTGAACCTTTCGAAAAAGTTGGTAATTTAGTTTTCGGTATGACCAGAGAAAACGCTGTTGAGATCTGTGGTGAAATTAAAAGGTCACGTATGTATGGATATCCTATTGAGGACAGTTTTCTGGATGATTTTGGCGATGTTCATATATTATGTAATAAAAAAGGGTTTTTGGAAGCAATTGAACTATTTCCAGATATGGCTACTGAAACCTATAGTCTTTTTTATCACGGAACAGAGGTTGTTCTATGTATAGATATTGATTTATTAGTATCACAAATTAGAAATATTACCGATGATTTAAAACTTGATGATGATGGAGAAGGCTATTCAAGTAAAACTAGGATTAAGAATATATTGCCCTGAAGATATTGTGGAAGATGTATTGATTCATGATAGAAATTATTATTTGGAAGAATAGCATAAGAATATAAAAAAAGAGCAGCTTATAGATTATTTGCGTTACATTATAAAGAGGTAATACAATGCAACAAGTATTAGCAGATAAAGTAAAAATTGTCATTTCCGATTCCAGACTTGCCTTTATGCAGGGCAGGTATGAGGAATCATTGCGGCTTGCCAAGCAGGCACTTGACATCGACCGCAAAAATGCCTTGATTTATTGTTTAAGGCAGGTAAATTAAAATGAAAAACAAATTATTATTTGAACCATATGAAAAAGTTGGAGATTTATCATTTGGTATGTCAAGAGAAAATGTAACTAACATTTGTGGTGAAATCATATTTTCGTGCATGTATGGCTTCCCCGTTGAGGACAGATTTCTCGATGATTATGGTGAAATTCATACATTGTGTAATAACCAAGGTTTATTAGAAGCAATAGAAATTTTCCCTGATATGACTACTGAACCTTATAGTCTAATTTATCACGAAAAAGAAATTATATTATGCATAGACGTTGATTTATTGGTTTCACAAATAAGAAAGATTACTGATGATTTAATACTTGATGGTAACAAAGAAGGTTATTCAAGTGCAAAACTAGGATTGAAAATATATTGTCCAGAAGATATCGTGGAAGATGTATTGCTTCATGACAGATACTGTTATGAGGAAGAACAGGAATATATGAAAGAAAACAATTTGTAAAAAATTGCTTTATTTAAAAAACCGAGGAGATTCCATGCAACAATTATTAGCAGATAACGTCAAACTAATCGTTACCGATTCCCGTCTTGCCTTTATGCAGGGCAGGTATGAGGAATCATTGCGGCTTGCCAAGCAGGCACTTGTAACAAAAACCGGTCATCAGAATATTTCGTTTTGAAAGGAGAGCAAAAATGAAACAGAAAAAGAAGAAATT
>CADACD010000125.1 GCA_902786365.1 uncultured Lachnospiraceae bacterium
TCAAGCACCATCCTGTCAGAAGGCAACATGCTTATCGCAGTATCTCGCATACCAAGGAAAGATATATTTCCTCTTTCCCTAAATCTATTTATGAATTCTGACACATTATTTGTGGAGAGAGTTTGCTTTGAGTTATCGGTTGAAAGGAATTCGCCTTTTTCATTAATCGCCAGTTCTCTTCCTTCAAATATAACTTTGCAAATTCCGCAATCCCATACAACATTATGGATAAATTCTTCTGGCCGCCAACATGCTCTTTTTTGGCTTAGGACTTCTCCAACAAAGTCAAATTGTGGACGAATTGCAATCGTAAAGTTGGAGTTGACGAAGCCCCACTTTCCTTTAATCCTAATAGGACACAATCCATTTTTGAAATTCCACCAGGCCTCATAACAATATTCATCTGGTGAAATATCTAATGGCTCAAGCGTCATAGACTCACCTATGTATTCACATTCTATTGGTGACTCGTCATATTCAACCTCGGAGCCATCATGGTATTTTATAGTCCACCTCCTGTCAACAATATAAAAACTATCAACCTTATTCATGTCCTATTTGCCAGTTATTGTTTCACCCCACGGGTTATTTTTATGACAGTTGAAATTAAACATTGCTGCCTGCTTACTGGTATTCGCATAGCAATACTCGCACAAGTGAGGACAGGTGTTGTATTCACCAATATCCTTTGAGGCCATGCACTCACAAAATGGCCTCTGACCCATATCTTTCCTATGTTTACTTATAAAATAGTGATTCTTGGGAAGAAGAATTGCATCTTGTGGAAGTTCTGGCTGACCAAACAATGACGGTGCAGGGACATCTTCAATCTTTACCCTCATGAAATCCATCAGTTTCTTGTCATCCCATGCACGACGGACTATTAAATCGCCATCAATACAACGATTATGGGAAATACCAAGAGCATCAAAATTCTCTCCACATGTAGCCAATTGATAGTTCCATCCCCGTTCTTTATTCAGTTCAACGAGTCTTTCGGCAAAATCATTCATTTCTTCATACTCCCATTCATGATACGGAATTCCATTATTGAGCAGATTGTTTTTCACCTTTTTATAACCATCGATATCGGCAAAACTAAATACGAGCTTTTCCGAATAGTTTTTTAGCTGATCGCCAATATTCTGAATCTTACTCAGCAGGTCATCAATTGAGATGTCATCACCTCCGTGTCCCAACAGTTCATGCAAAAGCTTAAATGTTTCAATTCTGCTTGCTAATGAAGGAACCTTTTCAAGTTTCTCCTTTTCGTAATCGTTCAAGGTATATTGAACGTAGCACTTGATATTGCGCTCTTTTAATATTGGTAGAAATTTCAACAAAGGCTGGGGGTTCTTAGACCAAAACACGATAAAGCGCGTATTTTCATAAGAAACATAATATTTCTTTCCATTGAAAGGGTTCGTCCATGCAGAATAACCCTTTTGCAAACGGTCAAAGAACCAGTCTGCATAAAACGCAGGTATATCCGTGCTTCTGCTTGCAGAAATAATGAGTGGAGCTTGCATTTCGACAACTGTTCCGTCCTCTGTTTGTCTATTATATTTTTCCCATGTTGCCATACTTGATGCAAAATTACAATAAAAAACGATTCCTTTTATCTGTAATGTTTTCACAAGCCTTGTGAAAACGGAAGTTTATCCTCTTGTGGCAATAGGTAGTTCTTCTTATACTCACTGACCAACAACTCTTTGATGTCAACATCCAAGAGACTTGCTATTTTCAAAAGATTGGTAATGTCAGGCTGTGACGAATTGGTACACCACTTTGAAACAGTTGATGGTGTTACTCCCAGCTGCTCAGACAGCCACTTGCTGGTACGTTTTTTCTCGACAAGTACTAACTTAATGCGATTAATATCTTCCATATTCTAGGTTTTTATGCCACAAATATAATGAAAATATTTCAATTTGTAATACTTCGCCTTTAGAACTTGTCTCAAATCATACTATTATTATGTTTTTTTAAGTTTTATCTGATTAAATACTGATTATTTTTGATGCCTTAATAGTTTAATCGCATCCTGCATGATGTCATAATGGTCAAATGCCAGATGTGGCAAGTCAGACAGTGACCACCATTCTGCTTTGACCGCATCATCCTGGCCAGTGACCGCAATCGGCTCATCGATGATGGCCAGATAAGCAACAGTAATGGTTCTTCCC
>CADACD010000126.1:0-1430 GCA_902786365.1 uncultured Lachnospiraceae bacterium
GAATGAAACAAAAAATCCATCAGAACCACTTGGCGCTGGTGGATTTTTCTATTCTCTATAGAATTTTATTAAAAATGGTGTGTTTTTCAGTGCCCTCGTGCACCTTGGGTGGGTAAAGCTCTTGTAGATGATGTATGGAGCGGAGGCAGTAAAGATGGTAAGTCAAATGTGACAGGAGTCAAGTATAAGACAGTCAGTCAGGCGATAAAAGAAGGTTTGTATCATCCAAGATGCCGGGATTCACATACTACATACTTTGAAGGAATCAATACCATGCCTGCCGAAGGATATACCAGAGAAGAATTGAAGAAACTTGCAGAGGATTACAAGGGTGAACAACAGCAGCAGCAAAGTACTCACTTGATGAGGATAATCAGAGGATTTATAAGGCAAGGGCTGAGAAGTGGAAAAATATTGCGGAAAAATCTAACTATGATATAATAGATAAAAAGAATAGTGCAAAGGCAATTAATTTGATAATATCAGATACTACTGATGAAAAAGCATTGTATACCAGACAAGATGTTTTGCAAGAAATGCAAAAATCTGCTATAGGCATAGATACCATAAATCATATAGTGAATAGTGATGTCATCATAGAAATGGTAAATGAAAAGCAATATCATACAAATAGATGTTACCAGCAGGGTAATAAAATAAAAATATTTTTGAGTAATATTAAAAATACGAGGGTGGTTGCGCAGACTGTAATACATGAAATGACACATTATTATTATAATATAGGGAACTGTCAACATGCAGAAGCAATATGTTTTGCGATGGAAAAAATGCATATCGTGAATAGAGACTATTTGACTGAAGACGAATGAAATAAAATGGTAAAACTTGCAGTAGATAATTATCCGGATTTAGAGTGGGAGGCTGGTGGATATGGAGATTTCAAACAATTTGATTTTGTCAGAAGAACAACTGAATAAAGGTGAAGTGGAATGCTTTAATTGTCATAAAGGAAAATATAAACCATTAAATCCTAGATACGAAAAAAATCATTGCTTTATATGTAATTGTTGTGGAGATAAATTGACAGTTGAGCCTAATGTAGTAATTGATTAATACCACAAAGTCACAATGGCTAGGTGGTATTTTTATACCCCAAAATGTCAAATAAGAATGTACAAATGTTATGATATATGAGCCAAAAGGTGGAGCTCATAATGATATTTAAAACTCAAATCATAACAGATTAAGAAATAATAAAGTTATTGTCAGATATGAAACAGATATAGGAAAACAGGCACAGTTAGACTGGAAAGAATCTATTCCATTTATACTTTCATCAGGAGACACTGGAAATAAATAAATATATTTGTTTGCTGCTTTCATATTCAAGATTCAGGATATACAGAGTATCCCTGACAAAATCGCAGGATGTGCTTTTTTCCTTTCTGGATGATGCATTTGCTTCATTT
>CADACD010000126.1:1457-2091 GCA_902786365.1 uncultured Lachnospiraceae bacterium
ACAAAAGCCAAGGTTGAGGCTCCCATGAAGATACTGGATGAAATCAGGGCATATAATGGAAAATTAGACTACAGAGAGGTAGTTGAACTGGTTTCAAGAATAAATAACAGGGTAAATACACAGGTTAATCAGGGAACAGGTAGAATACCGTTAATGTATTATCTTACAATGCACAAAATAATATTTTATATATAAACAATTTAATAGGATTGCCAGATAAAGTACTTGAATTACAAAAAGATTATGCTGCATCAGATAATAGGCTCAGTACATTTTATCATGAATTATTACATTGGAAAGATGCACAGCGATATATAAAAAAATATGGTACAATAAAGAATCAAAGAGGGTACTTAAAATCGATTATAGCTGATAGTAAAAAAGAAGTTGATAAATTACTAAAAAGTGGGTATTTTTTTGAAAAAATAAGTAATTATGCATCAGAATGTATAAGCAGAGAAAGATATGATGAAATATACACAGAGTTTAGAGTGAAGAAATGGAGTGAGCATGGATGAGGACACAATCTACTGATGAAATGAAAAAATTGGAAGATATGATTAGGCCGTATATAAACTATGATGACCCAATACATAATAGATTTAAAGATGGTACACCTAAGGAAATCATAGAT